>NZ_JBVJPY010000001.1:0-665353 GCF_055609145.1 Streptomyces sp. NPDC036822 | reverse complement strand
CCCACCCCGGCGTACGGGGTGGGCCTTCGTTCGTGACGTCCGGTCAGACCGTGCGGAACGCCAGCACCACGTTGTGGCCGCCGAAGCCGAACGAGTCGGCCTCTTCTCCGTGCGTCCCTCGCGCCGCTCCGCGGGCTTCGGGGCGCTGTGCCGGACTCCGTCCGGCGGACGTGGCGAAGGCCCACCCCGGCGTACGGGGTGGGCCTTCGTTCGTGACGTCCGGTCAGACCGTGCGGAACGCCAGCACCACGTTGTGGCCGCCGAAGCCGAACGAGTTGTTGATCGCGGCGATCGTGCCCTGCGGCAGGTCGCGCGGCTCGTCGCGGACGATGTCCGCGTCGACGCTCTCGTCCAGGTCGTCGACGTTGATCGTCGGCGGGGCGACCCGGTGGTGCAGTGCCAGGACCGTCGCGACGGTCTCGATGCCGCCCGCGCCACCCAGCAGGTGACCCGTCATCGACTTCGTCGCGGAGATCGCGACGTGGTCCAGGTCGTCGCCCAGGACCTGCCGCAGCGCCTTGATCTCGGCGACGTCGCCCTGCGGCGTCGACGTGGCGTGGGCGTTGAGGTGGACGACCTCGGACGGCTTGAGGTCCGTCGTGTCCAGCAGGTTCCGCATCGCGGCGGCGATGCCGCGGCCGGTCGGCTCGGGCTGCGCGATGTGGTGGCTGTCGGCTGACAGGCCCTGGCCCAGAACCTCGCAGTAGATCCGCGCGCCGCGCGCCTTCGCGTGCTCCTCGGACTCGAGGATCACCACACCGGCACCCTCGCCGAGGACGAAGCCGTCCCGGGCGGTGTCGTACGGACGCGAGGCCTTGGTGGGCTCGTCGTTGTTCTTGGACATCGCCATCATGTTGGCGAAGGCCGCGATCGGAAGCGGGTGGATCGCCGCCTCCGTGCCGCCGGCCACGACCACGTCGGCCCGGCCGGTACGGATCATCTCGACGGCGTAGCCGATCGCCTCGGCGCCCGACGCACACGCGGAGACCGGGGTGTGCACGCCCGCCTGGGCGTTCACCTCCAGGCCGACGTTGGCGGAGGGGCCGTTCGGCATCAGCATGGGCACGGTGTGCGGGGAGACGCGGCGGACGCCCTTCTCCTTCAGCACGTCGTACTGGTCGAGCAGCGTCGTGACACCGCCGATGCCGGAGGCGATGACGGAGCCGAGCCGCTCGGGCGCGATCTTCTCGTCCTCACCGGCCGGAGCGGTGTAGCCCGCGTCGGCCCACGCCTCGCGGGCCGCGATCAGCGCGAACTGCGCCGAGCGGTCCAGCTTGCGGGCCAGCGGGCGGGGAAGGACCTCACCCGGGTCGACCGCGGCGGGCGCGGCGATCTGGACGGGCAGGTCGGCGAAACGGTCACCCTCGAGGGGCTTGACGCCGGAGCGTCCCGCGATCAGACCTTCCCAGGTCGATGCGGAGTCGCCACCCAGCGGTGTTGTTGCGCCGAGACCGGTGACGACCACGGTGCGATTGGTCGAGCTCACAGGAATTCTTTCTCCACGTGTGTGATGGTCGAATGACGGCGCCACCGCCGGGTGGCAGACCGAGTCAGCAGGGGCCGAGTCAGCCCTGGTGCTTCAGGATGTAGTCGGTCGCGTCGCCGACCGTCTTGAGGTTCTTGACGTCCTCGTCGGGGATCTTGACGTCGAAGCGCTCTTCGGCGGCGACGACGACCTCGACCATGGACAGCGAGTCGACGTCCAGGTCGTCGGTGAAGGACTTGTCCAGCTGGACGTCCTCGGCCGGGATGCCGGCGATCTCGTTCACGATCTCCGCGAGACCTTCGACGATCTCTTCCTGGGTGAAGGCCATGTTGGCGCTCCTTCTGTGAGTGCTGCGGTAAGGGGCTTCCGGGAGATCCGGTGTGCCTAGGGGAGGGTAACGACCGTCGCGGCGTAGACGAGACCCGCCCCGAAGCCGATGACGAGCGCGGTGTCGCCGCTCTTCGCCTTCCCGGTCGCCAGGAGCCGCTCCATCGCGAGCGGAATCGAGGCGGCCGAGGTGTTGCCGGTGGTCTCGACGTCACGGGCGACCGTCACGTGCTCCGGCAGCTTCAGAGTCTTCACCATCGAGTCGATGATCCGCATGTTCGCCTGGTGCGGGATGAAGACGTCCAGGTCGTCCGACGTGATGCCGGCGGCGTCCAGCGCCTGCTGGGCGACCTTCGCCATCTCGAAGACGGCCCAGCGGAAGACCGCCTGACCCTCCTGCGTGATGGCGGGGAACTTGATCTCGCCCCGCCCGTTCAGGGGCAGCTTCGAGACGTCGCCGCCGTGGAACTCGTCCCACGGAACGGTCTGCTTGATCGTCTCGGACTTGTCGCCCTCCGAACCCCAGACCGAGGGCCCGATGTGCGGCTCGTCCGAGGGGCCGACGACGACCGCTCCGGCGCCGTCGCCGAACAGGAAGGCCGTCGCGCGG
Source organism: Streptomyces sp. NPDC036822 (assembly GCF_055609145.1). NCBI lineage: Bacteria > Bacillati > Actinomycetota > Actinomycetes > Kitasatosporales > Streptomycetaceae > Streptomyces > Streptomyces sp. NPDC036822. Next base: position 662,930 of record NZ_JBVJPY010000001.1, on the reverse strand, counting down.
TCCTCCAGGTCCGTCAGGTCGCTGAGCCGCTCGACGCCGATCACGAGTACGTACTCCGCCGAGCCCTCGACGATCATGCCCTTGGCGAGCGTCAGGCCGTAGCCGAAGCCCGCGCAGCCGGCGGAGATGTCGAACGCGGCGGGCTTGCCGGCGCCGATCCTGTCGGCGATCTCGGTGGCCACGGCCGGGGTCTGCTTGAAGTGCGAGACCGTCGAGACGATCACCGCGCCGATCTGCTCCGGGGTGATCCCGGCGTCGGCGATGGCCTTGCCCGACGCCTCCACCGACATCGCCGCGACGGTCTCCTCGGGGGAGGCCCAGTGGCGGGTGGAGATACCGGAGCGCGAGCGGATCCACTCGTCGGACGAGTCGATCGTCTCGAGGATCACCTCGTTGGGCACGACCCGGGTGGGGCGGTAACCGCCGACACCCAGGATCCGCGCGTACGGGGCGCCCTTGCTGGGCTTGATCTTCGACATGCTTCTCGGCTCCTTCTCAGGCTGCGCTTGCAGTCTCGGCGATCAGCGTGCGGGCCGCGTCGAGGTCGTCGGGCGTCTTCAGGGCCACCGTGCGGACACCCGGCAGAGCGCGCTTGGCGAGACCGGTCAGCGTGCCGCCGGGGCACACCTCGATCAGCGCGGTGGCGCCCAGAGCCTGGAAGGTCTCCATGCACAGGTCCCAGCGGACCGGGTTGGCGACCTGGCCGACGAGACGCGCGATGACCTCCGCGCCCTCGGTGACGACCTGGCCGTCCTTGTTCGAGACGTAGCGCACGGACGGGCCGGCGACGGTCAGCTCCCTGGCCGCCGCCTCCAGCTTCTCGACCGCGGGAGCCATGTGGTGCGTGTGGAACGCGCCGGCGACCTGGAGCGGGACGACCCGGCGGACACCCTCGGGCTTGTCCTCCGCGAGGGCGGCCAGCTGCTCCAGCGTGCCGGCGGCGACGATCTGGCCGGCGCCGTTCACGTTGGCCGGCGTGAGGCCGAGCTTCTCGAGGTGGGGGACGGTCACCTCGGGGTCGCCGCCGAGCAGCGCCGACATGCCGGTGCGGGTGATCGCCGCGGCCTCGGCCATCGCCAGCCCGCGCGTCCGTACGAGACGCAGGGCGGCGGTGTCGTCGAGGACGCCGGCGAACGCGGCGGCGGTGAACTCGCCGACGCTGTGCCCGGCGACCGCGCCGGGGGCGACCTCGCCGAGCGCGGCGGCGGACAGCAGACCGGCCGCGACCAGCAGCGGCTGGGCCACGGCGGTGTCACGGATCTCGTCCGCGTCCGCCTTCGTGCCGTAGTGGGCGAGGTCGAGTCCGATGGCCTCGGACCAGGCCTCGACGCGGTCGGCGGCGCCGGGCAGTTCGAGCCAGGGGGTCAGGAAGCCGGGCGTCTGAGCGCCTTGGCCGGGAGCGACGAGTACGAGCACCCTCACACTCTCTCTTGGGGACGGTCCCGGGCGCCCGTGGGGACAGGGACGAAGAACCGTCGGGGTAATTGTCGGTGTTCGACAAAAGTCTAGGACTGCGTATCTCCGTCGGCCAAGCGCCCCAGGATGAGGGCGATCCTCAGCGTGAACGCGGAGCGGACATCGGAGGGTGACCAGCCGGTGACGTCGGTCACACGTCGAAGCCGGTAGCGCACGGTGTTGGGGTGCACGAAGAGCATCCGCGCCGCGCCTTCCAGGCTGCTCGCCTGCTCCAGATAGACGCTCAGCGTTTCCAGGAGCGCCGACCCGGCTTCCTCCAGCGGTCTGTAGATCTCCTCCACCAGCTGGTCGCGAGCCGAGGGGTCCGAGGCGATCGCGCGCTCCGGAAGGAGATCGTCCGCCAAGACCGGCCGTGGCGCGTCCTGCCACGCCGTACAGGCCTTCAGACCGGCGGCGGCCGCCTGGGCGGACCGGGTCGCGGCCAGCAGGTCCGGGACGACGGGGCCGGCGACGACCGGCCCCGCCGCGTACGGCCCGATCAGGGCCTTGGCGACCTGGAGGGGGTTGTCGTTGCCCCCGGCGATGACCACGAGCCGGTCGCCGAGGACGCCGGTGAGCACCTGGAGCTTGGCGTGCCGGGCGGCCCGGCGGATCGCCTCGACGGTCAGCTCGCTGTCGCCGTCGGGGGCCGTGCCGAGGACGACGCAGACGTGCTCGGGGGAGTTCCAGCCGAGCGCCGCGGCGCGGGAGACGGCGCCCTCGTCGGCCTCCCCGGAGAGGACCGCGTTGACGACGAGGGATTCGAGACGCGCGTCCCAGGCGCCGCGTGCCTCGGCGGCCTGGGCGTAGACCTGCGCGGTCGCGAAGGCGATCTCACGGGCGTAGACGAGGAGCGCCTCCCGCAGGACGGACTCGTCGCCGGGGGCGGCGACCTCCTCGATCGCGGTCTCCATCACCTCGATCGTGGTGCGCACCATCTCGACGGTCTGGCGCAGGGTGATGGCGCGGGTCAGTTCGCGGGGGGCGGTGCCGAAGACGTCGGTGGAGATCGCCTGAGGGGTCTCGGGGTGGCGGAACCACTCGGTGAACGCGGCGATACCGGCCTGGGCGACCAGCCCGATCCACGACCGGTTCTCGGGCGGCATCGCCCGGTACCACGGCAGCGTCTCGTCCATGCGCGCGATGGCGTTGGCGGCCAGCCGGCCGGAGGACTGTTCGAGGCGCTTGAGGGTGGCGGGGTGCGGATGAGCGGCGTTCGTGGGTTCAGGCACGGACTAAGGGTGCCTTATCGGGACGGCCGGGTGCGGGGTCGGGTGCGTTTCCGCCCGGGCCGCCCCACCCGCCGGGCGGCGGTGAGCGGTGCGCCCGGCGGACCGGCGGTCCGCGCCGCCCCGGCGGCCGTCCCCGGCGGGATCGCCCGCCCCGCGCGCGGCCCGCCGGGCTACCGTCTGTTCCGTGATGACGATTCAGCGCGCCGGGGCGCGGTACCCCGGGGGAGATCCGGACGCCGGGATCGAGACCCGCCACGCCTTCTCCTTCGGGCCGCACTACGACCCCGACAACATCCGCTTCGGCGCGATCCTCGCCTGCAACGAGGAGCGTCTCGCGCCCGGCGCCGGATTCGCCGAGCACCCGCACAGCCACACCGAGATCGTCACCTGGGTCGTGGAGGGCGAGTTGACCCACCACGACTCGGCCGGGCACACCACCGTCGTCCGCGCCGGAGACGTCCAGCGGCTCAGCTCCGCCGCGGGCGTGCGCCACGAGGAACGCAACGACGCCGACGTGCCGCTGGTCTTCGTCCAGATGTGGCTCGCGCCCCGGGAGCCGGGCGGCGCCCCCTCGTACGAGATCGTCCGGGGCATCGCCGACTCGACCCCGTACGCCCTCCCGCAGGCCGCCGCGTCGCTCCACGTCCGGCGCCTCGCGGCGGGCGGGCGCACCGCCGTCCCCGACGCCGACCTCGTCTACGCGCACGTGGTCCGCGGCGCGGTCCGCCTCGACGGCGAGGACCTCACCCCCGGAGACGCGGCCCGCCTCACCGGCACGCGGGACCTCGCCCTGCTCGCCACCTCCGACGCCGAGGTACTGCTCTGGGAGTTGCGCGCTCCCTGACGGACGGCGGGCAGGCTGACACGCCCCTTCTTCAGCCGACCGCGCTTTCTTCAGCCGACCGCGCTCTTCGCCTTCCACTGCTCCCAGCCCACGTTCCACGCGCCGTAGCCGTTCCCCTCGGCGACCGTGCCCTTCGTCTCCGCCCCGCGGATCTCGAAGGGGTCGCCCACGCGGACCTGCCCGTAGAACCACGCGGCGTCGGCGTCGCTCATGCCGACGCAGCCGGAACTCCTGTTGGCCCTGCCGAAATGGGCCGCGTTCCAGGGCGCCGCGTGCGCGTACATGCCCGACCAGGTCAGGCGCATCGAGTGGTCGACCATCTTGTCGTAGGCGTCACCGAGGCCGACCGTCTCGGAGTTCATGTTGATCGTGCCCTCCTTCGCCATCAGCACCGCCGTGCCCCGCCAGGACCGCTTGTCGCCGCCCGGCGTGCCACCGGAGACCGGGATCGTGCGCACGGTCCGGCCGTCCCGCTCCAGGGTGAGCTTCTTGCGGTCCAGGTCGACCCGCACCACCTGCGCCGCGCCGCCGACCGTGAACCCCGTCCGGTAGTCCCGTACGAACCAGCCCCCGCCCGAGTCCGTCCCGTCGAGGGTCGCGTCGAGCGTGACCTTCGTCCCCGCCTTCCAGTACTCCTTCGGCCGCCAGTCCACCCGGTCCTTGCCCGACCAGTCCTTCAGCCAGCCCCACGACCCGACGGTGCCGTTCGAGGTGGTGACCCTGAGCTGCTTCTCCACCTCGGCCTTCCGCGTCACCGGCCGGTCGAAGACGATCGACAGCGGCTGGCCGACGCCGACCGTGGAGTTCTTCCCCGGGGCCAGCGTCAGCTTGTTGACCAGCGCCGCCTCGGCCGTGGAGAAGGCCGAACGGGTCGTCGTCTCCCTCCCCCCGGCGCCCCTGGCCGTCACCTCCACGCGGTACGACGTCCCCGGGACCGCCTTGCGGTCGGAGACCCAGGACGCGCCGCCCGCGCCGGTACGGCCCGCCAGCACCCCGCCCTCGGCGTCGACGACCTTCACCGTCGTCAGCGTCCCGCCCGTGGCGGTCACCGTCACGGTCCGCCCGGCCGCGGGACTCACGACGGTCACCTTCGCCGGGTCCCCGGCCGGCTTGGCGTCCGAGGCCGGCCCGCCGTCACGGGCGCCGCCGACCGCCCCCGCCGTACACGCGGTGAGGGAGCCGCAGAGGGCTGCGGCCACGAGTATGCGGATGCGTGCGGACATCACGGAAACCTCCGGGAAAAGGTGGGGGATGCCCGGACTCTAGGCCGCCGAAAGCACCTCGGACGCCGTGTGACAAGGGCTGGTGAGGAACGGTCATCGTCCGGTCACACACGACGCGCGGCACGGTCAAGGACGGCTGTGAGCATCCTGTGCGCCCCACGACCGAGGGGCGGAACCAGGAGGCTCCCGTTGTGTCAGCTCTGCTCGTGACGGCCGCACCCCACCCCACGGCCGCACTCCGCCCCACCACGCGCGTGGAGACCCTCACCTCCGAGGAGTACCGCGCCTTCCTCATCCGGACCGGCGCCGGCGCCGGCTTCCTCCAGCTCCCCTCCTGGGCCGGGGTCAAGGACGGCTGGAACCACCGACTCCTCGGCTGGGGAACCGAGAACGGGAACCTCACCGGAGTCGCCCTCGTCCTCCTGCGCACCTTCCCCGGCACTCGCAAGTCCTTCGCCTACCTCCCCGAAGGACCCGTCGCCGACTGGTCCGACCCCGACATCGACGGCTGGCTCACCCCGCTGCTCCGCCACCTGCGCGCCCTCGGGGCCTTCGCCGTACGCATCGGGCCCTCGCCCTGCTTCCGCCGCTGGAACGCCGCCACCCTCAAGGCGCACACCGGCCCCGGCCGGCGCCTCGCCGACGTGCTCGCCGACGAGGTCGACCCGCTCGGCACCGCCGTCGCCGAACGGCTCCGCTCCCGCGGCTGGCGCCGCTGCGGCGGAGACTCCACCGGCACGTCCGACGGCGCCGACGCCCAACCCCGCCACGTCTACCAGGTGCCGCTTGCCGGCCGGACCTCCGACGACCTGTGGAAGGGCCTCAACCAGGAGTGGCGGCGCAACATCCGCAAGGCCCGCGCCTCGGGCGTCGAGGTCGTCGTCGGCTCCGCCGCCGACCTGCCCGACTTCTACCGGCTGCTGCGGATCACCGAGGAGCGCGACGGCTTCCGGCTCGGCCGCTCCCTCGCCTACTACGAGCGCCAGTACGCGGTCCTCAACGCCGAGGAACCGGGCCGGATGAAGCTCTACCTCGCCCGCCACCAGGGCGAGATCCTCGCCGCCCACACCATGATCACCGTCGGGCGGCGGGTCTGGTACCAGACCGGCGCCTCCGCCGGCCACCGCCGCGAGGTCCGCCCCTCCAACGCCCTGCAGTGGCGCATGCTGCTGGACGCCCACGCACTCGGCGCCGACGTCTACGACATGCGCGGGATACCCTCCACCCTTGATCCGGACGTCCGCGCCCACGGGCTGCTGCGCTGGAAGCTCGGCACGGGCGGGCAGGCCGTCGAGACGCTGGGGGAGTGGGAGACACCGTTGAGCGGCACGACCAACCACACGCTGTACCGGGCGTTCCACGCCTACCTGGCCCGCCGATGACGACCGCGCTCGCCCCCGAGCGCGCCGCCGCCCCCGCCGCGCAGCGGACCTCCGTGCTGCGCAGCGGCGCGCTCATGGCCGGCGGTTCGCTCGTCTCCCGCGCCACCGGATTCGTCCGCTCCGCCGTCGTCGCCGCGGCCCTCGGCATCGGCCCGGTCGCCGACGGGTACGCCGTCGGCAACTCCGTCCCCACCATCGTCTACATGCTGCTGCTCGGCGGGGCGCTCAACGCCGTCTTCGTACCGGAACTGGTCAAGGCGGCCAAGGAGCACGAGGACGGCGGTGCCGCCTACACCGACCGGCTGCTCACGCTCTGCGTCCTGGGGCTGCTGGTCCTCACGGCGGGCGCGGTCCTCGCGGCGCCGGCGATCGTCGGCCTCTACACCGACTACACCGGTGAGCGGCTGTCGACGACGGTCGCCTTCGCCCGCTACTGCCTGCCGCAGATCTTCTTCCTCGGGCTCTTCACCCTCCTCGGCCAGGTCCTGAACGCGCGCGGCCGGTTCGGCGCGATGATGTGGACCCCGGTCCTCAACAACGTCGTCGTCATCGCCGTGTTCGGCCTCTACCTGGCCACGGTGGCGACCGGCGGAGGGACCCTCACCGCCGGCGAGACGGCCCTGCTCGGCTGGGGCACCACGGCGGGGATCGCCTTCCAGGCCCTCGCCCTCCTCCCCTCCCTGCGGTCGGCCGGCTTCCGCTGGCGCCCACGCCTCGACTGGCGCGGCAGCGGACTCACCACACCGCTGCGTTCGGCCGGCTGGCTGGTCCTGCTGGTCCTCACCAACCAGGGGGCGTACTGGGTGACCACCCGTCTCGCCACGGCCGCGGGGCTGCGGGCGGCGGAGCAGGGGGTCGACGGGGGTGTCGGCTTCGCCGCGTACAACAACGCGTATCTGCTGTGGGCCGTGCCGCACGGCATCGTGACGGTCTCGCTGATGACCGCCCTGCTGCCCCGGATGAGCGGCGCGGCGGCCGACGGCGACCTGGCGGGGGTGCGCCGGGACGTCTCGTACGCCCTGCGGACGAGTTCGGCGGCGGTCGTACCGGCGGCGTGCGCGCTGTTCGCGCTGGCGGTGCCGGCGATGGGCCTGGTCTTCGAGTACGGCAGGACCGACGCGGAGGACGTCCGGCGGATGTCCTGGATCCTGATGGCCTTCGCCACCGGACTGGTCGCGCTGTCGGGCCAGTACGTCTGCACCCGCGCCTTCTACGCCCTGCGCGACACCCGCACCCCGTTCCTGCTGAACCTGGCGATCGCGGGTCTCAACGCGGGCCTCTCCTGGGCCGCGTACGTGGCCCTCCCGGCCTCCTGGGCGGTGGCGGGCATGGCGGCGGCCTACTCCGTGGCGCTCTGGGCGGGCTGGGCCCTCACGGCCCACGTCCTCCACCGCCGGCTCCGGCCGGGACCGGGGGCGGTGCCCGCGCAGGCCGTCACGGCGGGCCCCTCCCGTCCGGGACCCGCCGACGGGGCGCGGGGAGCGCTCGGGCGGCTGCTGCTCGCCGCCGTGCCGGCGGCCGGGCTCGGACTGTTCGTCGCCGACGCGACCGCGCCCGCCGGTGCGCCGGCGGCGGCCTGCGCCGGCGCCCTCGCGATCCTCGCCGTCTTCGCCCTGCTGGCCCACCCGCTGCGGCTCACCGAGGTCCAGGCCCTGCTGACGGGCGCCGCGAGCCGCGTGCGCGGTCTCACCCGCCGCACCTGACCCACCGGGCACCCGGCCGGACCCGGTACTCCCGGGCGTACTCGCCGCACCCGGCACTCCGGGGGCGGACCCGGGCACCGCGGGCGGAGCCTGCCCCCGCCGCACCCGGCCCTCAGGGCGGAGCCGCCCCACCTGCCGCTTTCACCCCGCCTGACGCTCCCGCCCCTCGGACCCCGATCGCCCCTGCACCCCCGGCGCACCCAACCCGCCTGACGCTTCCGGCCCGCCTGACGCCCCCCGCCCTACGGGCCTCGATCGCCCCGGCACTCCGGGGCGGTCCCGGCCCCCGGCCCCCGCCCCACCCACCCCACCCGCCTCGGCCCGTGCCACCCGCCTCGGCGCCCGTGATCGCGTCGTCCGCCTCATCGACGCTTCCGCCCCATCCGCCCCGCCGGCCCCGGCGCCTGCGCCTCCCGGTCCGCCCGCCCCCGTCGTCCGCTCCGCCCACGACCCCTTGGGATACTCGACGTCATGCCTCGCGTGCTCCTCATAGAAGACGACCCCTCCGTCCGCGAAGGGGTCGAACTCGGCCTGCGTCGCCGGGGCCACGAGGTGCGGACCGCCGCCACCGGGGAGGCGGGACTCGCCGCACTCGGTGAGTTCCGGCCCGATCTGCTCCTCCTCGACCTCATGCTCCCCGGCATGAACGGGGTCCAGGTCTGCCGCCGCGTGCGGGAGAACAGCCAGCTGCCGATCATCATGCTCACCGCTCGCGGCGACGACTTCGACGTGGTCATCGGGCTGGAGGCCGGCGCCGACGACTACATCGTCAAGCCCGCCCGTACCGAGGTCATCGAGGCCCGCATACGAGCCGTCCTGCGGCGGATCGAGGAGCCCGGCGCCGGCCGGGCCGCCGTCGAGTTCCACGGCGAACTCGCCGTCGACCGCGCGGGACTCACCGTCGCCAAGAACGGCGAACGCGTCGCCCTCGCCCCGTCCGAGCTGAAGCTGCTCCTCCACCTGACCGCCGCCCCCGAACAGGTCTTCAGCCGTCAGCAGCTCCTCGAACACGTCTGGGAGCACAGCTACCACGGTGACGCCCGCCTGGTCGACGCCTGCGTCCGCCGGCTGCGCAACAAGATCGAGGACACCCCCGGCACCCCCCGCTACATCCAGACCCTGCGCGGCTTCGGCTACCGCTTCGGACCGCTGTGAAGGCGTGTGTGAGCGGCGATCCGCTGCCCGACGAGGCGGCGGACGAGGCCCTCGCCGCCGCACCCCGGCCCCGCCCGCCCCGCAAGGCCCGCAGCCGCCGCCCCCACCCCTTCGGACTCCGCACCCGCCTCGTCATCGCCTTCCTCCTCGTCGCCGCCGCGGGCTGCGGCACCACCGCCGCGCTCACCTACCACGCCGCTCGCGACGCGATCCTCGAACAGACCCAGGACACCGCCGTCTCCGCCTTCCGCGAGCAGGTCGACGCGCTCTACGTCAGCCTGCCCGTCGAGGCCGCCGACCTCCGGGACTCGCTCCAGAACATCGCCCGCCAGGGCAAACCGCGTGCCTGGCACGTCTACGCCGAGTACGGCAGCGTCCGCGTCTCCTCCGCCGACCGCCCCGTCTCCTCCGTCATCACCCCCGAACTGCGGGCCCGCGCCCACTCCCGGGACGCCACCGCGCACGGCAGCTTCCAGCGCGTCGTCAAGAACGGCAGGCCGTACCTGACGATCGCCGTGCCCGCCGTCTTCCGGACCGACGCCACGAAGGGCGAGGCCCAGCCCACCGGCCTCGTCGTCTACGCCGTCATGGACCTCGACGAGGAGGAGGCCAACATCCAGGCCCTCGTCACCGCCGCACGCGACGGAGCCCTCCCCGCCCTCGCCGTCGCCCTGATCCCCGCCTTCCTGGCCGCCCGCGGCGTCCTGCGCCCCGTCCGCGAACTGCGCCGCGCCGCCCACAGCATGGGGCGCGGCCGGCTCGACACCCGGATCCACGCCAAGGGCAGCGACGAACTCGCCGACCTGGCCCGCACCTTCAACGAGTCCGCGGCGGAGCTCGAACGCTCCGTCGCCGAACTCCGCCGCGCCGAGGCACGCGCCCGCCGCTTCGCCTCCGACGTCTCCCACGAGCTGCGCACCCCGCTGGCCGGGATGCTCGCCGTCACCGAGGTCCTCGACGAGGACGCCGACGCGGGGACCCTCGACAGCGACACCGCCCGCGCCGTACGGCTGATCAGCGCCGAGACCGGCCGGCTCGCCGTCCTCGTCGAGGACCTGATGGAGATCTCCCGGTTCGACGCGCGCGCCGCCGAGCTCCACACGGACGAGGTCGACGCGGCGGACTGCGTGCGCAAGACGCTGCAGAACCGGCACTGGACCGACCCGGAGGCCGTCGTCCCGTACCTCGACGGGGGGATCAGGGTCCGGCTCGATCCGCGCCGCTTCGACGTCGTCGTCGCCAACCTCGTCGGCAACGCGCTGCGGCACGGCGGGGCGCCGGTGACGGTCCGGGTGTACGCGGAGGGGGACCGGTTCGTGACCGAGGTCGCCGACCGGGGGCCGGGCATCCACCCGGACGTCCTGCCGCACGTTTTCGACCGCTTCTACAAGGCCGACCCGGCGCGCACCCGCTCGGCGGGCAGCGGGCTCGGCCTCGCGATCACCCTGGAGAACGTCCGGCTGCACGGGGGCACCGTGGAGGCCGCCAACCGTCCGGAGGGCGGGGCCGTGTTCACCGTCAGGATGCCGCTGTGAACCGCCGGACCGCCGCCGCGCTGACGGCCCTCCTCGCCGTGCCGCTCGCCGCCTGCGGAGTCCGGGGGAGCGAGGTCGTGGAGGCGGGCGGGGCGGCGACGGTCGCCGTCCAGCCCTTGCCCGAGAGCCGGGCGGTGCTCTACTTCCGCGGCCCCGACGGCCGGCTGATGCCGGTGGCCCGCGCGCTCGTGCGGCCCGACGAGAACGGCAACCTCCCCCACGGCGAATCGGGGGGCCCGGCGGTCCCGTTCCACGACTTCGGCCCGGACTACGACGCCTCCCGGGAGGGTCCGGGCGGCATCAGGATGGTCGCCGACAAGATCCTGGCCGCTCTCCTCGCCGGCCCCGGTCCCGAGGAGACCCGTGCCGGGCTCACCACCGCCCTGCCCCGAGGCGACGGCTCCCTGCATGTCGAGCCGGACGCCTCCGGCACCGCGCGGGAAGGCCGCACGCCCTACCGGCTGCGGGCCTCCTTCGCCGTCACCGGCCTGCCGGCCGGGGCGCTCGACCAACTGGTGTGCACGGCCGCGTTCGCCCTCGACGTGGGCGGCCGGGTCGACGTGACGGTCACCGGCCCCGACGGCAGCCTGCCCGCGCGGACGTGCGAAGACTGAGCCGAGGAGGTCGGTCGGTCCGGTGGTTCGGGGCCTGGCGCCCGTGTCGGTCCGGCGGTTCGGGGCTTGGCCGCCGTGTCGGTCTGCCGGTCGTGGGGTCGGTCGGTCGTGATCGGCCTGGCGACCGTGCCGGGCGTACCGGTCGCGCGGAGCCGTACGACGTCAGGCCGCGCGCAGCTCGGCCAGCACCGCGTCGGTGAACGGAGGCCACGCCTCCACCGCCCACGGACCGAAGGCCCGGTCCGTCAGCGCCACGCACGCGGCCCGCGCGTCCGGGTCGATCCACAGGAACGTGCCCGACTGACCGAAGTGCCCGAACGTACGCGGCGAGGACGAGGCCCCCGTCCAGTGCGGCGACTTCCCGTCGCGGATCTCGAAGCCGAGGCCCCAGTCGTTGGGCCGCTGATGTCCGTACCCGGGCAGAATCCCCGTCAGACCGGGGTGCGTCACCGTCATCGCGTCCAGCACCGTGCGGGCGTCGAGGAGCCGGGGCGCCTGCACCTCCGCCGCGAACCGCACCAGGTCGTCGACCGTCGACACGCCGTCCTTGGCGGGCGAACCGTCCAGCGTCGTCGAGGCCATGCCGAGCGGCTCCAGGACCGCCTGGTGCAGATACTCGGCGAACGGGATGTCGGTGGCCTTGGCGACATGGTCGCCGAGCACCTCGAAGCCCGTGTTGGAGTAGATCCGGCGCGCGCCCGGCGCCGCCATGGTGCGCGGCTCGTCGAAGGCCAGACCGGAGGTGTGGGCCAGCAGGTGCCGCACGGTCGCGCCCTCGGGCCCCGCGGGCTCGTCGAGGTCGATCGCACCCTCCTCGTACGCGACGAGGACGGCATACGCCGCGAGCGGCTTGGTCACGGAGGCGAGCGGGAACCGCCGGCCGGTGGGACCGTGCGCCCCGGCCAGGGTGCCGTCCGCGCGGACGACGGCGGCGGCAGCGGTGGGGACGGGCCAGTTCTCGATCAACGCCAGGCTCTGCATGCAGCCGAGCCTACTTGCTTGGAGTGCACTCCAAGGTTCTAGCGTGGGGGCCATGAGCGTGATCGCCCGCACGACCTCGCAGGACCCCGCGTTTCCCCGGCCCGAGGGCCAGGACCGCTACACCATCAGCGAGGTGGCCGCCTGGACCGGGCTGTCGGCCCACACCCTCCGCTGGTACGAGCGGATCGGGCTGATGCCGCACGTCGACCGTTCGCACACCGGTCAGCGCCGCTTCACCAACCGCGACCTGAGCTGGCTCACCTTCGTCGGCAAGCTCCGGCTGACCGGGATGCCGGTCGCCTCGATGGTGCGGTACGCGGAGCTGGTCCGGGAGGGCGATCACACCTTCGCCGAACGGCGCGAGCTCCTGGAGACCACCCGACGGGACGTGCTGTCCCGGATCGCGGAGCTCCAGGACACCCTCGCCGTTCTGGACATCAAGATCAGTCACTACGGGGAGGCATGACCCGATGAGCAGGATTTCCACGGTCCGGCTGGGCACGGACGGACCCGAGACCGGTGTCCAGGGCTTCGGTGCCATGGGCATCAGCGAGTTCTACGGCGACACGGACGAGGCCGCCGCACGCGACACCCTCGACGCGGCCCTGGAGGCCGGCGTCACCCTGATCGACACGGCGGACGTGTACGGGCAGGGCGCCAACGAGGAATTCCTTGCGCCGTTCGTCGCCGCGCACCGCGACGAGATCGTCCTCGCCACCAAGTTCGCCATCGAGCGCCGCGCCGACGCCCCGCACTACCGGGGGATCAACAACGACCCCGCGTACATCAGGAAGTCGGCCGAGGCCAGCCTGCGCCGTCTCGGCGTCGAGACCATCGACCTCTACTACATGCACCGGCGGGACCCGGCCGTCCCGCTCGCCGAGTCGGTCGGCGCGATGGCGCAGCTGGTACGCGAGGGCAAGGTGCGGCACCTCGGGCTGAGCGAGGTCACCGGCGCGGAGCTGCGCGAGGCGCACGCCGTGCACCCGATCGCCGCCCTCCAGTCGGAGTGGTCCCTCTTCTCCCGGGACGTGGAGCGCAGCGCGGTCGGCGCGGCGGCGGAGCTGGGCGTGGCGCTCGTCCCCTACTCCCCGCTGGGCAGGGGCTTCCTCACCGGGGCGTTCGTGGACGCGTCGAAGGACCTGTCGGAGGGCGACTACCGCAAGTACCAGCCCCGGTTCTCGGGCGAGAACGCGGAGCGCAACGCGGCCCTCCTGGAGCCGGTCCTGAAGATCGCGGCGGCGCACGGGGCGACGGCGGCGCAGATCGCGCTGGCGTGGGTGCAGCAGCGGGCCTCGGTGCACGGCCTGACGGTCGTCCCGATCCCGGGCACCCGCAAGCGCGCCCGACTGGAGGAGAACGCGGCGGCCACCCGCATCACGCTGACGGAGGCGGAGCTGGCGGAACTGGAGCCGATCGCGGCGAGGGTGGCGGGGGACCGGTACCCGGACATGAGCTCCACGGCGGCGGCCCGGGAGTAGGGACGGCGACAGCGGGCCCGGCGCGGCCCGCACCGGGCCGCCGCCGGTCCTGGCGCGGGACGCGTGAAGGGCGGGAAGCGGCGGGTGCGGAGCCAGTGGCGGGGGCGGGTGCGCGGGCCGGGCCCGGGCTCAGGCCCGAGCCGGGGCCCGCCCCCGGGCGCCTCGGCCGCCGGGCCCGGTCACGCCAGGCCCAGGGCGAAGGCCGCGAAGCCGACCGCGAGGAGCCCGGCCGCGGCGCGGCGGGCCGTGCCGGACCGTTCCCACGGGGACTCGAAGCCACGCGCGTACCGCCCGACGAGGACGAGCAGAGCGGCGAAGAGCGGCATCCAGGCCAGCCGGGCGAGGATCCAGCCGACACTGTCCGGCGCCCCGACGAGCCCGGCGACCTCGCCCGCGTACGAGGCGGGGATCGCGGCGGCGAGCATCGCCGTCTGGTGCCAGCACAGGATCGTCATCGCCGACAGGTTGACGACGACGACCGGCGCCCACAGAGCGGGGCGCGTCAGCAGCTTCCCGATCCGGTCCCGGAGCAGGATCGCCGCGCCGCTCTGGGTGGCGGCGAGGGCGAGGACGAGCAGGGACGGCGGGTGGGAGTTGGTGCGGGCCTCGCCGGGGACGCCGACCATGGAGGCGGGATAGCCGAAGGCGAGCAGCAAGGTGGCGAAGAGCGCCGCGCCGCCGAGGAGCAGCCCCCACGCGTGGCGCCGGGTGAGCCGGCCCTCGGCCCAGGAGACGCCGAGCTGGTAGGCGAAGAGCCAGCCGGGAAGGATGGTGAGGACCCCGAGCCAGGAGGGCACGGCCTCGGCGTACGGTCCGTAGCGCAGGAAGTCGACGACGGCGACGGAGCCGAGCAGCGGGGCGGCGGCCCAGGCGCCCATGCGCCGGGCGGCGCGGAGGCACAGCGGCGTGAGGGCGGTGACGACCGTGTAGACCCCGACGAACCACAGGGGCTGGACGACCAGCGTGGACGCCGTCCGCAGGGTGTCGCCGGGCACGCCGAACCCGTGGTGGAGCAGCGGGAGCAGAACGGCCCAGACGGCGGTGACGCCGAGGACGGGACGCCCGAGCCGGGCGAGGCGCTGCCGCAGCCAGGCGCCGGTGGAGCCCTTCCGCTTCCGGTACGACAGGGCCGAGGCGTAGCCGCCGACCAGGAAGAAGATCCCCAGCATCTGGAGGATCCAGCTGACGGGCGCGAACGCGCCGAACGCGGACAGCGGGCTGGCGTTGTGCAGGGCCCCGTCCGAGGACAGGGTGAAACCGCCGAGGAGCCAGTGCCCGGTCGGCACGGCGAGCAGCGCGAGGGCGCGCAGGCCGTCGACGGCGCGGTCGCGGTGGGCGGGGGTCAGGTGCTCGATGCGCTGGGCCAGCCTGTTCATCGGACGTCTCCCTGGGCGATGGCGGCGAAGGTACGGAGGGAGCGGGTCCCGGGGGCGAAGTAGCCGTCGTGACCGTGCGCGTCCTCGGCGGGGACGCGGCGGGCGCCGAAGGCGGGGTCGGCGGGGTCCGTGCCGTGGCCGAGCCCCGCGAAACGCACGTAGGGGACCTTGTCGATCCAGTCGGAGGGGTCCTTGGCGGCCCAGACCCGGGCGTCGGTCCGCAGCTCGGAGACGTTGTCGGCGCGCATGCCGGGGGAGCCGAGGACGACGAGGTCCTTGGCCTTCAGGTCGGGGGCCGCGAGGCCGCAGACGACGGAGCCGTAGCTGTGGCAGAAGACGGCCGGCTCGGCGGCGCCGACCGCGTCGAGCCCGTCGGCGAGCCGGGTGAGCCGCTCGGCCCCGGCCTCGGCGAGGTCGCCGGTCGCGGCGTCCAGACCGACGCCGAGTGGGGTGGTGTAACCGGCCCAGGCGATCACGGCGGTGTCGCCGCCGGTGGCGCGGTGCAGGGCGCCGGCCATGTCGGTGAGGGGAGCGAGGTTCCCGGCGTCGACGTCGGATCCCGGCACGACGACGGCGACATGCTCGGCGGTGCGCAGGTCGCCCCGCACGACGGCGACCTGCCCCCGCCCCCGGGGGTCGTAGGCGAGGACCTGCTGCCCGGCGTAGCGGGGGCCCGCGGTGCGGGCGTTGGCCTCGTACCGCAGGGGGAGGGGGGCGCCGTCGAGGTTCCCCACGACGGAGGGGTGCGAGACGACGAGCTCCCGCTGCCGGGCGGGACTCAGCCCCGCGAAGAACGCGGCGGCCCGCGCGGCCGTCATCCCCTCCGGATCGGGCAGCCCGGCCGCCCGCCACGCCTCCACCCCGACCGGCCCGCCGGTCACGGCCTGCTGCGCCCCGGCGGACGCCCACCCCGCCGTCCCGGCCACCACCGTGGTGGCGAGCGCGACGGCCACCAGGGTCCTCTTGTAGCGGCGCATATGGCTGCCCTCCCTCTTCCGGTCTCTCGTGCGTGGCGAGAGGAAGGTAGGAAGAGAGTGGGTGACGCCACGTCACCCCGGAGCGCCAACTCCGCCCTGCTACCGGAGTAGGGGGGGTACGAGGCGCCGACCCCCGTACGGCGGTGGGGCTTTCCCCCGGTGACGGCGGCCGCGGCGCGGCCCGCCCCCACGCTTGGCGGCGGAGGGCCCTGGTGATTCGGGGCCGCGGGCCGGAAGTGCCTCGCGTGGTGGTTCGGGGCCGGGGGCCGGAAGTGACTCGCCTGGCGGCGAGGGGCCTGGTGGTTACCCCCTCCGGCCGTGCGGCGGGCTTGGGGCGGGTGGAGGCGGCTCCGTCTGGCGGCGAGCGGTCTGGTGGTTTCACCGCGCCGGCCGTGCCCGGTGGCATGGGCCCGCGGGCCCGACGTACCCCGCCTGCCGGCGAGGAGGCGTGCGCCGCAGGCCATGCCCCTTCATCGCCCGCCCCGGCGGCGGGCCCGGGCCCGGACCGAAGGCGCTTCACCCCGTGGGGCGGCGGGCTTGGCCGCACCCGCAGTGACCCTCGGAGGGCGGCGCGGGCCGCTCGGCGCCGCGGTTCGCCGCCCGCCACCGGCGGGCGCGGCCGGCCCGTTGCCCCGCGTGGCACAGCCTCACCGCCCCAGGGGTCCAGGGGCGGAGCCCCGGTCTCGTCAGAGTTCCGGGAAGGGGCGGGGTGGGGGAATCGCCCCCCATAGCGGGCACCCGCAGCCGCACCCGGGACGCGGAGTCGCAGCGCACCAAGGAGCCGCACACGCCCCCGCCATCACCCGACGGGCCGACGCGCCCCGCCCACCTCACACCCCCACAAGCCGGCTCACCGCCCCCCGTCCCCCGGCGCCACCAGCCCCGACTCGTACGCGAAGATCACCGCCTGCGCCCGGTCCCGCAGGTCCAGCTTCGCCAGCACCCGGCCGATGTGCGTCTTCACCGTCTGCTCCGCGAGCACCAGCCGGTCCGCGATCTCCTGGTTCGACAGGCCCCGGGCGATCAGACCCAGCACCTCCGTCTCCCGCGGCGTCAGACCGTTGAGCCGCAGGGCCGCCCGGTCCCCCCGCGGCGCCGGCCGCGATGCGGCGAAGTCGGCGATCAGACGGCGCGTCACCGACGGCGCCAGCAGCGCCTCGCCGCCCGCCACCACCCGTACCGCCGCGATCAGGTCGGCCGGCGGCGCGTCCTTCAGCAGGAAGCCCGACGCCCCCGCGCGCAGCGCCTCGTACACGTAGTCGTCCACGTCGAACGTCGTCAGCATCAGCACCTTCGGACGGTGCACCACCCCCACCGGCGGCGACAGGATCTCCCGCGCCGCCGCCAGTCCGTCCATCTCCGGCATCCGTACGTCCATCAGCACCACGTCCGGACGCGTCGACCGGGCGACCTCCACCCCCGCCCGCCCGTCCGGAGCCTCACCCACCACGTCGATGTCGGCCTGCGCCGCGAGCAGCGCGGCGAACCCCGCGCGCACCATGGCCTGGTCGTCGACGATGATCACGCGGATGGGGGTCACGGAAGTCCGTCCTTCGTACGCAGCGGGAGCCGGGCCGCGACCCGGAAGCCGCCGTCCGGCAGCGGCCCGGTGTCCAGCGTGCCGCCGGTCAACCGTACGCGTTCCCGCATGCCCACCAGCCCGTGGCCCGTCCCCGGGCCGCCTTCCAGCGGCGAAGTGCGCCGCGTCCCGGGACCGTTGACGACCAGGACGCTCAGCCAGCCGTCCTTCGCGCTCACCGACACCCGGGTCCGGGCCCCCGGCGCGTGCCGTACGACGTTCGCGAGCGCCTCCTGCACGATCCGGTACGCCGACAGGTCCACCGCCTGCGGTACGCCGAGGCCCCCGAGGTCCGCCGCCAGCGACAACTCGGCCGGCAGCCCCGCCCGTACCGTCGCCTCGATCAGCTGCTGCACCCGGTCCAGGCCCGGCTGCGGGGCCCGTTCGCCTTCCGTGCCCTCGTTGCGCAGCACCACGAGGAGGCGCCGCATCTCGGTGAGCGACTCCCGAGCGCTCGCCGCGATCGAGGTGAACTCCTCCCGCGCCGCGTCGGGCAGGTCGGGGATGCGGTAGGGCGCCGAGTCCGCCTGGACCGTGATCACCGACATGTGGTGGGCGACGACGTCGTGCAACTCCCGCGCGATCCGGGCCCGTTCCTCCAGGAGTGTGGTGCGCGCCCGTTCCTCGGCGGTGCGGCGCTCGGCGTCACCGCGCTCACGCAGCGTCGCCGTGACGAGCAGGACGACGCCGCTCAGGACGAAGAGGAGGATGTGGGTGCCGTCGCTGCGCCGCTGCGAGAGCAGCTCGAACGCGAAGCCGACGGCGCCGGTCACCAGCCACACGCCGAGCAGCGCGCGACGCGACTCGCGCAGCCCGAGCGCGATCATCAGGGCGAGGTAGCCGACGACGGCCATCGGTGTCCACGGCCAGGACCGCCCGTCGATCCCGTCGGCACCGAGCAGGACCAGCGCGCCGGCGACATCGGCGATGCCGATGATCCACCACGCCTGGAGGGGGCGGGTCACGGCGAGCAGCAGCGGGGCGGTCTGGGCGGTGGCGAGGGCGCCGGCGAGGGCGCCGTTGACCTGGTAGTCCTGGACGAGGACCGTGATGGTGACGGGGAGCAGAGAGGCGACGAAGGCCAGGGCCACGCCGTAGGGGAGGAGCCTCAGCCAGCGTTTCTGGGCGTGGGCGAGGAGGGGGGCGCCGGGCCGCGTCGGCGTCGCGAGGGCGACTCCGAAGGCCTGCATCACGCTCCGGGCGGGAGCGGTGAGCCGTGCGGCGCGGCCGGGGAACCCGGCGGCGCGCCCGGCGGCAGTGGCGGAGGCCGGTTCCGGGGGCTGGGGGCGCTCGGGGTCCCGGGGGGTCTCTGGGGCGGGGATCTCGGTACTCATGGCCCGCTCAGGTTAGGCGGGCTCATCGCCGCAGGGCGTCATACCGAGGAGCCGCACACGGCCCCCTACCGAGGTATGACCAGCCCGACTCGGACCGCCTGGCCGGACCACCCGGCTCGGCCCCGCGGCTCGGTCGACGCCCGAGGCCCGCCCGCCCGCCCCCAGGCCCGCCAGGCCCCCGGCCCTCCGTCCCCAGCCCGCCCGCCCCCGGCCCCCGGCCCGGAACGCCCCGCCCCGCCCTCTCACAGCTGCGCCAGCAGCTCCGTCTTCTTCGCCGTGAACTCCTCGTCCGTCACCAGCCCCGCCCGGTGCAGCTCCCCGAGGTGCCGGATCCGCTCCGCCACCCCCGCCGGGTCGAACCGTTCCGCGCCCAGCGGCGCCGCCACCCGCCCCGCGCCCCGGATCGCCGCGAGGACCGACGCGGCGAACGGAAGGGACTCGTGGACCAGGCCGTACCCGAGGCCGAAGACGACCGCCGCGGGGTCCCGGTCCACCTGCGCGTGCACCGGCTCGCCGCTTCGGGGCAGCAGCCGCAGGTAGCCGTCGAAGACGTCCGGCGAGCGCCACTCGACCCCGCTGAGATCCGATACCGAGAACGTCTGGTCCCCGGCCTTCCACTTCTCGGAGGACGCGCCCGTCCCGAACCAGCGAAACGTCACTTCCGAGGTGCCGTCGAAGCCGGCCCTCCCGTCGAAGGCCTTGAAGGACTGCGGTCCCTCCGGCGCCGCCACCAGGAACCCGTCCGTCGGCCCGGCGTCCCGTACCAGCAACGGTCGCAGCTCGTCCGCGTAGTACTCCGCCAAGGTCTCGCGCTCGGCCGGCAGGACCAGCCGGTAGGGGTCGCGCCCCTCCTTCAGCTGTCCCGCCGCCGCCTCCATCAGCGGATCGGCGCCCGGTCGCGGCACCGCGTGCAGCACGACGGTGCCCCGCTTGCCCGGGGACAGCGTCACGGACGCCAACGCCTCGTGCGGGATGCGTCGTTCGCGCAGCGCCTGGAACAGTTTCGGTGTGCGGATCCCCCGTTCGAAGCGGATGACGACGGCGTCGCTCTCGAACTCCCAGGTGGCATGAATTCCGGCCAGCACATCACCCATGTGCCTCATCGTATGTGCCGGGCGCCCACGCGTCGCCCCTCGGTGAAGGCCCGGCCCGCACGCGCTCTACGCGCGTCAGGCCCCCTCGGCACCGGAGATTCCGCTGAGGCAAGCGCTGTCGGCGCTCGCGCAGGTCAGTTCGTCGTACGAACCGACCCCTATCGCGGCGAAGTTGTCGAGGCTGTCGGTGCCCGGCTCGAAATAGCCCGCGTGGCCGACGGCTCCGGCCGCCGAGAGCAGCCGCGCCCCGAACTCCGGCGCCACCGGGTCCGCCCCGTGCCCGACCCCGCCGAACTCCAGGTGCGGCACGTCCTGGATCCAGTCGTCGGTGTCCCGCATCGCCCACACCCGGGCCCGGGTGGCCAGCTCGGCCGCACTGTGCACCCGCATGCCGGGGCTGCCGGCCACCGCGACGTCCGTCACCCGGGAGGGCAGCCGGGGCGCGGCGACCCCGCACAGCACGGAGCCGTAGCTGTGGCAGAAGAGGCTGACGCGCGAGGTGCCGGGCAGGGCGGAGGCCATGTCCACCAGACGTACGGCCCCTGTCTCCGCGAGCCGTCCGATGGCCGCGTCGATGCCGACTCCGACGGGCGCGGTGTAGTCGGCCCAGGCGATGACGGCGGTACGGGTGTGGGGTGCGGCCCGGCGTTCGGCGGCGTACAACGACTCGGCCATCCCGGCGGGAGCCGAGTACTTGCCGTGCGTTTTCTGGAAGGTGAGGAGATTGGTGTCGACCCCGGGCACGATCACCGAGACCCGCTGAGCCCGGTCGAGATCGCCGAGCACCTCGGCCGTGCGGCCGGAGCCGGCCGGGTCGAAGGACAGGATCTGCCGTCCGGGCCGCATGAGGGAGGCGAACCGGTGCACGCGGCGCAGGGCCTCGTGGCGTCCCGCCGCGGTGAGCCGGGCGTCTTTGATCCTTCCCTGCTCGGCGCTGTGCGCGCGGGCGAGGGCAAGCCGGTTGGCGCGGTAGCGGAGCGTCACGGGAGTGCCGTCGAGATTGCCGACGACATAGGGGTGGGCGTCGGCGAGCCGGGCGCTCTGGGCCGGGCCGATCGAGGCGAAGAACGCGGCGATCGAACGGGCGGGGGAGGCTGGGTCGGGCAGGGCCCGCAGGCCGATCCGGTCGCGCGCCCACGCGGTGAGCGCGCTGTCCCGAGGCTGCTCCGGCCCGCGCTGATCACGCAGGGTCGTCCAGCCGGTGGTCGCCAGGAGGACGAACACGACGGCCAGTGCGAGCAGCATGCGCCAGGCGGAGAGAGTGGGGGAGGAATCGAAGGAAGTCACCGCGGCCCACCCTAGGAGACACGGGGACGGCGCCGTGCCGTCGGTGACGGGGATCACATCGAGGGCGGGGAATGTGGTAACGCTCCGTGTGTGCGGCGGTACGCCGTGCGCGCGTCCGTACGGCCGACGCACGCCCGTACGCCGGAGGCGCGCCACCTGTCTCCGGCGCACCCGCCCCCATGCGCCGTGCGCACGTCGACCGCGGAAGCGAGACCGATCGCGCCGACCGCCGCCACGTGACGCGGGCTCGTGTCAGTCGCGCCGGTCGCGCCAGTGCGGTTCGAGCGCCGGACGCAGGTGGTCCAGATACCGCTCGGTCAGGGCGCGGATCGCCTCCAGCGTCGGGTCCGTGCCCCGGCCCCACAGCTGGCCCGTCACCCGCATGACCCCGCTGAACGCCGCCACCGCGATGCGCGGCCGCGGGTCCTCGTCCACGTCCAGGCCCTCCCGCTCGGCGATCAGCCGGGCGATGGCGTCCTCCATCTCGGTGGAGCGGCGCAGATGGGCGGCGAGCAGCGCGGGCGTCGACTCGATCATCTGGAAGGTCCGCAGGTACAGCTCGACGGGCACGACCTCCATGATCGCCTCGCCGATGGTGTCCCAGGAGGCGAGCACGGCGTTGCGCATCGCGTCGAGCGGACCTTCGTCGCCCGGCCGCTCGGCCAGCGCCAGGACGAAACGCTCCTCCACCATCTGCTGGACGGCGAAGGCCACCTCCTCCTTGGAGGCGAAGTAGCGGAAGAAGGTGCGCTGGGAGACCTCGACGGTGTCCACGATCTCGTCGACGGTGGTCTGCTCGTACCCCTGCGTCGTGAACAGCTCGAGGGCCACCCGAAGCAGCGCGTCGCGCGTGCGCTGCTTCTTCCGCTCCCGCAGCCCGGAAACCGTCACCGCATGGTCCTCTTTCCGCCACTTTTCTACGCTGTGTGCAGCTCAGGGTACCTGTGAGCTACGTGACAGTTACCGACGCGTGAATTGCTTTGTCAATTGTCAGTGACTGACATTAGCCTCTTCCGTATGACTAGTCAGACCACCGTGGAAAAGGCCCCGCAGGGTCAGGGAGGCGCCGGAGAGCCTTCGCCGGCCCCGGCGAAGGGACTGCGAGGCCACCCCTGGCTGACCCTGTTCGCCGTCGCCATCGGCGTGATGATGGTGGCGCTCGACGGCACGATCGTCGCCATCGCCAACCCCGCCATCCAGAAGGACCTCGGCGCGTCGCTCGCCGACGTCCAGTGGATCACCAACGGATACCTGCTCGCACTCGCCGTCGCCCTGATCACGGCCGGAAAGCTCGGTGACCGTTTCGGCCACCGCCAGACCTTCCTCATCGGCATCGCGGGCTTCGCCGCCGCCTCCGGCGCGATCGGAATGTCCGACTCGATCGCGCTCGTGATCGCCTTCCGTGTCCTGCAGGGCCTCTTCGGCGCCCTGCTGATGCCGGCCGCGCTCGGCCTGCTCCGTGCCACCTTCCCCGCCGAGAAGCTGAACATGGCCATCGGCATCTGGGGCATGGTCATCGGCGCCTCCACCGCCGGCGGCCCGATCGTCGGCGGCCTGCTCGTCGAGCACGTCAGCTGGCAGTCCGTCTTCTTCATCAACGTGCCGGTCGGCGTCCTCGCGCTCGTCTTCGGCCTCGTGATCCTCCGCGACCACCGTGCGGCGAACGCCCCGCGCTCCTTCGACATCGTCGGCATCCTGCTGCTCTCCGCGGCGATGGGCTCCCTCATCTGGGGCATCATCAAGGCCGGCGAGTCCTGGGGCTGGGCGAGCGGCAACACCTGGGGCTTCCTGGGCGGCGCCGTGCTGCTCTTCGCGCTCTTCGCCCTCTGGGAGACGAAGGTCAAGGAGCCGCTCATCCCGCTGGCGATGTTCCGCTCCGTCCCGCTGTCGGCCGGTGTGGTGCTGATGGTCCTGATGGCCTTCGCCTTCATGGGCGGCCTCTTCTTCGTGACCTTCTACCTCCAGGGCGTCAAGGGCCTCAGCCCCGTCGACAGCGGTCTGCACCTGCTGCCGCTGACCGCGATGATGATCGTCTCCTCGCCGCTGGCCGGCGCGCTGATCACCAAGTTCGGCCCGCGGATCCCGCTGGTCGGCGGCATGGTCTGCACGGCCGCCGCGATGTTCGGCATGATCACCCTCACGGAGGGGACGGGCACGTTCGCCATGTCCCTCTGGTTCGCCCTCCTCGGCCTGGGCCTCGCCCCGGTCATGGTCGGCGCGACCGAGGTCATCGTCGGCAACGCCCCGCTGGAGCTCTCCGGCGTGGCCGGCGGTCTCCAGCAGGCCGCCATGCAGGTCGGCGGCGCGCTCGGTACGGCCGTGCTCGGCGCGGTCATGTCCTCCAAGGTCTCCAGCGCGTTCGAGGAGAACTGGAAGGAAGCGGGCATTCCCGTCCCGGCCGACCCGAAGCTGGAGCAGGCCGCCGAGTTCGGCATGGTCCCGCCGGAGCTGGCCAAGGCACCGGGGGTGACCCCGGACCTGTTCGACACGATCGGTGGCGTCATCCACGACACCTTCATGGAGGGCATGGGCCTGGCCTTCACCGTCGCCGGCGTCGTGGCCGTCGTCGCGGCGCTGGTCGCCACCCTGACCAAGCGCGGCGAGAACGCCGAGGCGGGTGCGGGCGCGGCCCACATCTGACCCCTTCGGCCGCCGGGCCGACCGATGAGCGAACCACCGCGTCCCGCGCGGTGACCGACCAGCCCCGCCGGATCCGTCCGGCGGGGCTGTCACCTATCCGGGTGAACCGAGGGGAACCCCCTTCCGGACGGAGGGCGTGATGGTCCACAGTTTTGACTACAGAGAGTGACGAAAAGCGGGGGGTTCACCGACATGCGTACGAAGACCGTTCTGACGACCGCCACCCTGGCGGCCTGTCTGCTCGCCGCCGTGCCGGCCGCCGCCACCGCCGGGACCACCACGACTACGGACACGGTCGCGGCGGCACCGGTGGGTGCGGGGCCGGGTGCGGGCCCGGCCCGCGGCGCGGCCGCTCCGGGGCCCCGGCTCGGCGCCTGCGCCCCCGGTCAGCTGTGCCTCTGGCCCAAGGCCGACTTCAAGGGCAAGGCGCTGGCGCACGAGCTGTCCGACACCGACATCGAGAGCTGCGTCCCGCTGCCCGCCGGCGCCACGGCCCAGGCCGTCGCCAACCGCACGGGGCGGCCCGTGACGGTCTACCAGTCGGCCGAGTGCGCGGAGACCGGGGAGTTCGAGACCTATCCGGGCCGCGGGGTCTGGGTGCCGCAGGTCCCGTACCAGGTCAGAGCCTTCAAGATCTGGGAGCGCTAGCCGACCCGGCCGCCCCGGGCCGGGGCGGCCGGGTCGGCACGGGGCCGGGCTCGGGGGCGGGGCCGAGCCCGGACACGGGTGCGGGGCCGGGTGCGGGGGCGGGTTCGTGCCCGGGCGTGGGCACGAGCACGGTCGCGGGCAGCGGCGCCGGCTCGGCGCGGGGCGCCGCGAGGCGGGCCACCTCCGCCCGCAGCTCCTTCACCTCGTGGGTCAGGGCTTCGAGCAGCTCCGTCTGCCGCCGCTCCGCCGCGTCGTCCCGGTCGAAACGGGAGATGAACCAGGCGGCGATGTTGGCCGTGACCACACCGAGCAGGGCGATCCCCGACAGCATCAGACCCACCGCCAGGACGCGCCCCAGGCCGGTGGTCGGAGCGTGGTCGCCGTAGCCGACGGTCGTCATCGTCGTGAACGACCACCACACCGCGTCGCCCAGCGTCTTGATGTTCCCGTCGGGGGCCGTGCGCTCCACGTGCAGCACGGCCAGGGAGCCGAACATCATCAGCCCGACCACCGCGCCCGCCACATAGACGGTGAGCGTGATCTGCGGCGCCATCCGGGCCCGCCGGCCCACGAGGAGGAGAGTGGAGACCACCCGCAGCAGCCGCAGCGGCTGCACCAGCGGCAGGAGGACCGCCAGCAGATCGAGGGGGTGGCGGCGCACGAACAGCCACTTGGCCGGTGCCAGGGCGAACCGTACGACGTAGTCCACGGCGAACGCGGCCCAGACCGTCCACTCGACGTGCCCGCACAGCCGGTGCACCCACGGGTCGGCGTCGGGCGTCACGATCGGCACGGCGTAGGCGACACCGAAGGCGATGGCGAGCCCCAGCAGCGGAGTCCGGGTGCGCGCTTCCCAGCGCAGCTGTGGGGTGGGTTCCTTCATGGCAGGCATCGTAGGGAACGCCGAAGGGCGGCGGGACCTCGGTCCCACCGCCCTTCACCAGGAGGTGCGCGTCAGGCGTCGCCGCCGGCGGCGCCCGGGTCGGCCGCGGCGACGTCGAGCAGCTGATAGCGGTCGACGGCCTGCTTCAGGACCGACCGGTCGACCTTGCCCTCACGAGCCAGCTCGGTGAGGACGGCCAGCACGATCGACTGGGCGTCGATGTGGAAGAAGCGCCGGGCGGCACCCCGCGTGTCGGCGAAGCCGAAGCCGTCCGCGCCGAGCGAGGTGTAGGTGCCGGGCACCCAGCGGGCGATCTGGTCCGGAACCGAACGCATCCAGTCGGAGACGGCCACGAACGGCCCCTGCGAGCCGGACAGCTTCCGCGTCACGTACGGGACGCGCTGCTCCTCCTCCGGGTGCAGGAGGTTGTGCCGGTCCACCTCCACGGCTTCCCGGCGCAGCTCGTTCCACGACGTCGCCGACCAGACGTCCGCCTTGACGTTCCACTCCTCGGCGAGGATCCGCTGCGCCTCGATCGCCCACGGCACCGCGACACCGGAGGCCATGATCTGCGCGGGCAGTTCGCCGGCCTCGCCCGCCTTGAAGCGGTGAATGCCCTTGAGGATGCCCTCGGCGTCCACGTTCTCGGGCTCCGCGGGGTGCTGGATCGGCTCGTTGTAGACGGTCAGGTAGTAGAAGACGTCCTCGGCGTCGGGGCCGTACATCCTCTTCAGGCCGTCCTGGACGATGTGCGCGATCTCGAAGCCGAAGGCCGGGTCGTAGGAGACACAGCCCGGGTTGGTCGAGGCGAGCAGCTGCGAGTGGCCGTCCGCGTGCTGGAGGCCCTCACCCGTCAGCGTCGTCCGGCCGGCGGTGGCGCCCAGCACGAAGCCGCGGGCCAGCTGGTCGGCCATCTGCCAGAACTGGTCACCGGTCCGCTGGAAGCCGAACATCGAGTAGAAGACGTAGACCGGGATCAGCGGCTCGCCGTGCGTGGCGTAGGCCGAACCCGCCGCGATCAGCGAGGCCGTGCAGCCGGCCTCGGAGATGCCGTCGTGCAGCATCTGGCCCGTCGGCGACTCCTTGTACGCGAGCAGCAGCTCGCGGTCCACGGCCTCGTACTGCTGCCCCAGCGGGTTGTAGATCTTGGCGCTCGGGAAGAACGAGTCCATGCCGAAGGTGCGGTACTCGTCCGGGGCGATCAGCACGAACCGCTTGCCGATCTCCTTGTCCCGCATCAGGTCCTTGAGCAGCCGGACGAAGGCCATCGTGGTCGCGATCGACTGCTGGCCGGAGCCCTTCTTCACCGCCGCGTAGGTCTTGTCCTCGGGAAGGTTCAGCGGCTGCGCGCGCACGACACGGGTCGGCACGTAGCCGCCGAGCGCCTTGCGGCGGTCGTGCATGTACTGGATCTCCTCGGACTTCCGCCCGGGGTGGTAGTACGGCGGCGCGCCGCCCTCCAGCTGCTGGTCCGTGATCGGGATGTGCAGCCGGTCGCGGAAGCGCTTGAGGTCGTCGACCGTCAGCTTCTTCATCTGGTGGGTCGCGTTGCGGCCCTCGAAGTTCGGGCCTAGCGTCCAGCCCTTGACGGTCTGCGCCAGGACCACGGTCGGCTGGCCCTTGTGTGCCTTGGCCGCCGCGAAGGCGGCGAAGATCTTCTTGTGGTCGTGACCGCCGCGGCCCAGGTGCAGGATCTGGTGGTCGGTCATGTTCTCGACCATCGAGCGGAGTCGCTGGTCGTCGCCGAAGAAGTGGTCGCGGATGTAGGCGCCGGTCTCGGTCGCGTACGTCTGGAACTGGCCGTCCGGCGTCGAGTTCAGCTTGTTGACCAGGATGCCGTCCCGGTCCTGGGCGAGCAGCGGGTCCCAGGAGCGGTCCCAGACCAGCTTGATGACGTTCCAGCCGGCGCCGCGGAACTGCGACTCCAGCTCCTGGATGATCTTGCCGTTGCCGCGCACCGGACCGTCGAGCCGCTGCAGGTTGCAGTTGACGACGAAGGTCAGGTTGTCCAGGCCCTCGCGGGCGGCGATGGACAGCTGGCCCAGCGACTCCGGCTCGTCCATCTCACCGTCGCCGAGGAAGGCCCAGACGTGCGACTTGGAGGTGTCGGCGATGCCGCGCGCCTCCATGTAGCGGTTCATCCGGGCCTGGTAGATCGCGCCGAGGGGGCCGAGGCCCATCGAGACGGTCGGGAACTCCCAGAAGTCCGGCATCAGCCGCGGGTGCGGATAGGACGACAGCCCGTTCGGGAACTTCGACTTCTCCTGGCGGAACGCGTCGAGCTGCGTCTCGCTCAGCCGGTCGAGCAGGTACGCGCGGGCGTAGATGCCGGGGGACGCGTGCCCCTGGAAGAAGATCTGGTCGCCGCCGTCGCCCTCGTCCTTGCCCCGGAAGAAGTGGTTGAAGCCGACGTCGTAGAGCGAGGCGGAGGAGGCGAACGTCGCGATGTGGCCGCCGACCCCGATGCCCGGCCGCTGGGCGCGCGAGACCATCACGGCCGCGTTCCAGCGGGTCGCGTTGAGGACCTTGCGCTCGATCTCCTCGTTGCCCGGGAAGAACGGTTCGTCGCGGGTGGCGATGGTGTTGACGTAGTCCGTGCTGCGCATCTCGGGCACGGCCACGCGCTTCTCGCGGGCTCGCTCGATCAGGCGGAGCATGAGGTAGCGGGCGCGCTCACGGCCCCGCTCGTCGACTGCGGCATCGAGGGAATCGAGCCATTCCTGGGTCTCCTCCGGATCGAAGTCCGGGACCTGGCTGGGAAGGCCGCCAATGATGATCGGATTGCGATCGGATCCGGAAGCCACGCTGTTCCTTCGCTGTTCGGTGGAGCCCACAGGAGGCCGGGGTGTCCATCGTGTACCCCGTCAGTGTCAAACGTCATCTCTACCGCGGGGTAACCCCCGAGGGGCGTCTGGTTGGGTCAAATCGCAACCTTACGCCCATCCCGCGCATGCGTTTCGTCCGCACGTTCGGCAGACTGAAACCGCGGAAGACCATAAACCGGTACGAAGCGTGTGTCCCCTATTACGGAGCGGAGTGGTTTCGGCTCGGAGGTTTCGGCGAGACGGCCCCAAACGTCACCGTTTCGGCGGTCTCGACGGCCTGGTACTTGCGCGATCCGCCCAGCCCGTGTGGACTACGGCCAGCGCCGCGCGTACGCGCGTGGCCGAAGCATTTTCCGATACATGATCAGGAGGCAAGCCGTGAGCGCGACCGCGGACCACGCGGAGGAGCGGACCAACCCGGCAGCGAGGCTGGGGTTCGAGCCCGGACAGGTGGTCCAGGAGATCGGTTACGACGACGACGTCGACTTCGATCTCCGCGAAGGCATCGAGTCCATCATCGGGTCGGACCTCGCTGACGAGGACTACGACGACGTCGCCGACGCCGTCGTGCTCTGGTTCCGCGACGAGGACGGAGACCTGACGGACTCCCTGGTCGATGCCATCGGCCTGCTGGAGGACGGCGGGGTCGTTTGGCTCCTGACCCCGAAGACGGGCCGAGACGGCTACGTCGAGCCGAGCGACATCAGCGATGCCGCGCAGACCGCCGGCTTCTCCCAGACCAAGAGCATCAGCGTCGCCAAGGACTGGTCGGGCAGCCGACTGGTGGCACCCAAGCGCTGACCACGAGCAGCAGGAGCCCCCGCCGACCCCCGTCGGCGGGGGCTCTGTGCGTGGCCCCTCGAAGGGCCGTCCTAAGCTGTTCTCACCTGTTCGGTCCAATGAGGTCCACAAGGTCCAGCGGAAGGGACGCGTACGCATGGCGATCGAGGTCGGCACCAAGGCCCCGGAGTTCGAGCTCAAGGACAACCACGGCCGCACCGTGAGGCTCTCCGACTTCAAGGGGGAGAAGAACGTGGTGCTGCTCTTCTACCCGTTCGCCTTCACCGGGGTCTGCACCGGCGAACTGTGCGAGCTGCGCGACAACCTGCCGAAGTTCGTCAACGACGACACCCAGCTCCTCGCCGTCTCCAACGACTCCATCCACACGCTGCGCATCTTCGCCGACCAGGAGAGCCTCGAGTACCCCCTGCTCTCCGACTTCTGGAAGCACGGCGAGGCCTCGCGCGCCTACGGCGTCTTCGACGAGGAGAAGGGCTGCGCCGTGCGCGGCACCTTCATCATCGACAAGGAGGGGGTCGTCCGCTGGAGCGTCGTCAACGCCCTCCCGGACGCCCGCGACCTCAACGACTACCTCAAGGCGCTCGACACTCTGTGAACATCGGGGTCAATCGTCTGTCTCGGCCGGGAACCCGTCACTAGGATCCAGTCGTTGATCCGATGCCAACGCACGACGGGGGCGCTGCCCCTGGAAACCAATGGAGGGACTCGTGGGAGTCAGCCTCAGCAAGGGCGGCAACGTCTCGCTGACCAAGGAGGCCCCTGGCCTGACCGCCGTCATCGTCGGTCTGGGCTGGGACGTCCGCACCACCACCGGAACGGACTTCGACCTCGACGCCAGCGCCATTCTGGTCAGCGCGGAGGGCAAGGTCCGCGATGACGGCGACTTCGTCTTCTTCAACAACCTGAAGAGCCCCGACGGCTCGGTCGAGCACACCGGTGACAACCTCACCGGCGAGGGCGAGGGTGACGACGAGCAGGTCAAGGTCAACCTGGCCGCCGTGCCCGCCGAGGTCGCCAAGGTCGTCTTCCCGGTGTCGATCTACGACGCCGAGAACCGCCAGCAGTCCTTCGGCCAGGTCCGCAACGCGTTCATCCGCGTCGTGAACCAGGCCGGCGGCGCCGAGATCGCCCGGTACGACCTGTCCGAGGACGCGTCGACCGAGACCGCCATGGTCTTCGGCGAGCTGTACCGCAACGGCGCGGAGTGGAAGTTCCGCGCGGTCGGTCAGGGGTATGCCTCGGGTCTGCGCGGCATCGCGCAGGACTTCGGCGTCAACGTCTGAGCCACGCGACACTGATCCGTCCGGCGCCGCACCTCTCGTGCGGCGCCGGACGTGCCTCACCACCAGCACCACCAGCCTCATCGGCACCACAGGCATCACAAGCACCATCGGAGCGATCGGCGGCGCCACCAGCGGCCGGCAGCACCGGCAGCAGCAGCGGTACTCACCGGGGAGGAACCACATCATGGGCGTCACGCTCGCCAAGGGAGGCAACGTCTCCCTCTCCAAGGCCGCACCCAATCTCACCCAGGTGCTGGTCGGCCTCGGCTGGGACGCGCGCTCCACCACCGGAGCCGCCTTCGACCTCGACGCCAGCGCCCTGCTGTGCCAGTCGGGACGGGTGCTCGGCGACGAGTACTTCGTCTTCTACAACAACCTCACGAGCCCCGAGGGCTCCGTCGAACACACCGGGGACAACCTCACCGGCGAGGGTGACGGCGACGACGAGTCGCTCATCGTCGACCTGGTCAAGGTGCCGGCCCACTGCGACAAGATCATCTTCCCCGTCTCCATCCACGAGGCCGACAACCGCGGCCAGACCTTCGGCCAGGTCAGCAACGCCTTCATCCGCGTGGTGAACCAGGCGGACGGCCAGGAACTGGCCCGCTACGACCTCTCCGAGGACGCCTCCACCGAGACCGCGATGATCTTCGGCGAGCTGTACCGGTACGGGGGTGAATGGAAGTTCCGGGCGGTGGGGCAGGGGTACGCGTCCGGACTCCGGGGCATCGCTCTAGACTTCGGGGTCAACGTTTCGTAAAGCCGCGTACTTACACGATGGGGTAGACAGTGGTACTGAAAACCTTCGGCTGGTCGTTCGCCATCACGGCGCTCGGACTGGTCGCAGCGGTGCTCTACGGGGGGTGGGAAGCGTTCGGGATCGTCGCGATCCTGTGCATCCTCGAGATCTCGCTTTCCTTCGACAACGCGGTGGTCAACGCCGGGATCCTGAAGAAGATGAATGCCTTCTGGCAGAAGATCTTCCTCACCATCGGCGTGCTCATCGCGGTCTTCGGCATGCGGCTGGTCTTCCCCGTCGTGATCGTCGCGATCAGCGCCAAGATCGGCCCCATCGAGGCTGTCGATCTCGCCCTCAACGACGCCGAGCGCTATGAGCAGCTCGTGACCGACGCGCACCCGTCGATCGCGGCCTTCGGCGGCATGTTCCTGCTGATGATCTTCCTCGACTTCATCTTCGAGGACCGTGACATCAAGTGGCTCGGCTGGCTGGAGCGCCCGCTGGCCAAGCTCGGCAAGGTCGACATGCTGTCGGTCTGCATCGCCCTGATCGTCCTGGCGATCAGCGCCATGACCTTCGCGACCCAGGCCCACCAGCACGGCGGCACGCACGTCGACAAGGCGGCGACCGTCCTGCTGTCCGGCGTCTTCGGCCTCATCACGTACCTCGTCGTCGGCGGTCTCTCGGGCTACTTCGAGAACAAGCTGGAGGAGGAGGAAGAGCGCGAGCACGAGGCCGAGGAGGAGGCCAAGCGCAGCGGCAAGAAGGTCGGCGTCGTGCAGCTCGCCGGCAAGGCGGCCTTCTTCATGTTCCTCTACCTCGAGGTCCTCGACGCGTCGTTCTCCTTCGACGGTGTCATCGGCGCCTTCGCCATCACCAACGACATCGTCCTGATGGCGCTCGGCCTCGGCGTCGGCGCCATGTACGTCCGTTCGCTGACGGTCTACCTCGTCCGCCAGGGCACCCTCGACGACTACGTCTACCTGGAGCACGGCGCGCACTACGCCATCGGCGCGCTCGCCGTGATCCTCATGATCTCCATCCGCTACCAGATTCCCGAGGTGGTCACCGGTCTCATCGGTGTCGCCCTCATCGGCTGGTCCTTCTGGTCCTCCGTCCGCCGCAACAAGGCACTCGCGGCAGCCGAGGGAAAAGCTGACTCCTCGGGCAAGACCGAGGTGTCGTCCGGGGTGTGACACCCCCGTCATCGAGGAACGCTTCACCGAGGGGCGGCCGGTGCACCCGGCCGCCCCTCGGCGTGCGGGCGACCCCGTACGGACGGACACGCCCGCGCGGGCACGCGCGGGCGGACATCTCGGCAACGCGTGGGGGGTGGGGAGGCATGGCCTTCTGGGACGGCCTGTTTCCAGGCAGGACGGCGCAGTTCGACTCGGGCAGCGCCTCGAGCAACTCGATCGACCTGACCAAACGGCGACCGTCGGTCTCGCTCACCAAACAGGGAGCGGCAACCGGCAATCTGCGCGTCAACCTCTCCTGGCGGATGCGCACCTCGGACATAGAGGGCCGCTCCCGGCAGAGCGGCCGGCTGCTGCGCCACCCCTCCAAGCTCTTCAAACCGGAGGTCGTCCAGGCGCACACCCAGGGAGTCGTCAACGTCGACCTGGACCTGGGATGCATGTACGAGCTGACGGACGGCAGCAAGGGCGTGGTGCAGCCGCTCGGCGGCTTCTTCGGCGCCCTGAACGCCCCGCCGTACGTGAACCTGAGCGGTGACGACCGGTTCGGCGGATCGTCCGGCGAGACGATCTTCGTCAATCTCGACCACAAGGACACGATCAAGCGCCTGCTGTTCTTCGTGTACATCTACGACCAGACGCCGGCGTTCGACCGCACCCACGCCAAGGTGACGCTCTACCCGAGCAACGGCCCGCGGATCGAGATCGAGCTGGAGGAGCGCGCCCCCCAGGCCCGCTCCTGCGCCGTCTTCACCGTCGAGAAGGTGAAGGACGAGCTGATCGTCCGCCGCGAGGTGAAGTTCGTCTACGGCTTCCAGGCGGAGCTCGACCGGCTGTACGGGTGGGGCCTGCAGTGGGGGCGCGGCTACAAGACGAAGACGTGATGTGACCCCGACACGCTTACGCGCCCGCCCGTGGACGCGCTCACGAACGCGCCCCCGTACGTCCTCAGGGGCGGACGAACTGCGGGCCCATCGGAGGCAGCCGGAAGTTCGGGTCCGGAGCGGGCGCGGCCGCCGCGGCGGGCTGGGGATAGCCGTAGCCCGGCTGCGCCGAGGACGGCTGGGACGAGGGGTAGGGCTGCGGGTAGCCGTACGCGGGCTGCGGATAGCCGTAGGCCGGGGGAGTGGCCGGCTGCGGCGGTACGACGGGGGGCCCGGCCGGCGGTGCCGGAGCCGTCACGGGCGGGTGGACCACCGTCGCGTCCAGGTCGAGGTCCAGGTCGGGGTCCGGTCCGAGGTCCAGGTCCGGGGCGGCGGGGGTGTTCCGGGCGCCCTGGGCGTCCGGGGCCCCGCCCTCTGCGGCGCCCTGGCCCGCCTCGTCCGCGGCCTCGTCCACCGAGATCCCGAAGTCGGTGGCGAGACCGACGAGCCCGGTCGGGTAGCCCTGTCCCACGGCACGGAACTTCCAGGCGTCCCCGCGCCGGTACAGCTCGCCGCAGATGATCGCCGTCTCCTCGCCGGTCTCCGCCGTCACGTCGAACACGGCCAGCGGCTCCCGGTCCGGCGCCCCCGCGTCGTACAGCAGGATCCGCAGGTCACGGACGCTTCGGAAGGTGTCGCCGTCCGAGGAGGCCGCGATCACCACCTGGTCGACGGACGGGTCGAGCCGGCCGAGATCGGCCTCGACCGTGTCGGTCAGGCCCTCGGCCACCCGCTTCTTCGGCAGCCGTCGCACCAGCCCCGAGGGGTGGCGCGGCTGGTTGTAGAAGACGAAGTCCTCGTCGGAGCGCACGCGCCCGTCGGCGCCGAGCAGCAGGGCCGAGGCGTCCACGTCGGGGACCCCGGGGCCCGGGGTCCAGCGGAGCACGGCCCGTACGGCCGCGGTGTCGAGAGGGACGTTCGAGCCCTTCAGCATCGCGTGCGTCATGACGGCCATCCTGCCTGCTGGGCCGACTCCCGGACAACGCGGGGGGCACGGCGAGCCGGGCGAGACCGATCGGATGCGGACGAGTTACCTGGATTTCATACGGGAAGGGAACTACGGACACCCGCACCTACGTACTATTACCGGCCACATGTCATCAGGGCCCGCAAAGGCAGTCGGGGGAGTTACATGCGTCATTTCGGGCACATCCCGTCCGCTTCGCGGGCCGGGCTGTTCCACCAGGAGCCGGCCGAGTTCACGGCCGACTCGCCCGCGAGCGTGCTCGCGGTGGCCTTGGGTGCCACGCTCTACAGCCCGGCCACCCGGCCGCGGCTCGCCGACGACGTGCGCAAACAGGCCGCCCGCGGGGTCGTCTCCATGGTGCTGTGCCTGGAGGACTCCATCGCCGACGCCGACGTGGAGGCCGCCGAGACGAACCTGGTCCGCCAGTTCGCCGACCTCGCCTCGGGCGGCGCACCCGCGGCCACCAGCGCGGACGCGCTCGCGAGGACCGGCGCGGGCACCGGCGCTGACGCGCTCGGGAGAGCCGGCGCGGGCACCGGCGCCCCCGGCGCGGGCGAGGACACCGCGATCGCGGCCACGGAAGTGCCCCTGCTCTTCATCCGGGTCCGCGAGCCCCGCCAGATCACCGACCTGGTCGCGCGCCTCGGCGAGAACGTCCGCCTGCTCTCCGGCTTCGTGCTGCCCAAGTTCGACGAGTGCCGCGGCCGCGCCTTCCTGGAGGCCCTCACCGCCGCCGAGACGGCCTGCGGACGGCGACTTTTCGCCATGCCGGTCCTGGAGTCCCCCGAGCTGCTCCACCTCGAGACCCGCGCCGCGACCCTCGCCGGCATCGCCTCGATCGTCGACAAGCACCGCGACCGGGTCCTCGCCCTCCGGCTCGGCGTCACCGACTTCTGCTCCGCGTACGGACTGCGCCGCTCGCCCGACATGACGGCGTACGACGTCCAGCTCGTCGCCCATGTCATCGCCGACGTCGTCAACGTCCTCGGCCGCTCCGACGGCAGCGGCTTCACCATCACCGGACCCGTCTGGGAGTACTTCCGGCTCGGCGAACGCATGTTCAAGCCGCAGCTGCGCCGCAGCCCCTTCCTGGAGGGCAGCGCGGAGGACCTGCGTACGGCCCTCATCGAGCACGACCTCGACGGGCTGCTGCGCGAGATCGAACTCGACCGGGCCAACGGCCTGCTCGGCAAGACCTGCATCCACCCCACCCACGTGGTGCCCGTCCACGCGCTCTCCGTCGTCAGTCACGAGGAGTTCAGCGACGCACAGGACATCCTGCGCCCCGAGCGGGGCGGAGGCGGAGTGATGCGCTCCGCGTACACGAACAAGATGAACGAAGTGAAGCCGCATCGCGCGTGGGCCGAGCGGACTCTCCTGCGCGCCGAGGTCTTCGGCGTCGCACGGGAGGACGTCGGCTTCGTGGATCTGCTGACCGCCGGACTGGCCGGCTGACGAAGGGTGATTGACGACGTGGTGTGGTCGGGAACATGGGTCGCCGAGCGACTCGGTGTCGAACTGGTCGGCGACGAGAAGCTCCCGGGCCTGTTGGGCCTCGCACTGCGCCGCAACCCCAAGAGGGCGCATCTGCTCGTCTCCCACGTGCTGGGCAAGCACATACCCCAGCGCCCCACGGTCGTGTACGGCTCCGGCTTCGCCCTCGGCGAGCGCGTACGCGACCTGCTGGGCGGCGAGGAGGCCGGGCGGGCCGTCGTCGTCGGCTACGCGGAGACGGCGACCGCCCTCGGCCACGCGGTCGCCGACGGCCTCGGGTCCGCGCCCTACCTGCACTCCACCCGGCGCCCGGTGGAGGGCGTGGCACGGGCCGGCGGCTTCGAGGAGTCCCACTCGCACGCCACCTCGCACCTGCTGCTCCCGGAGGACCCGAAGCTGCTGGCCGGCGAAGGCCCCCTCGTCCTCGTCGACGACGAGTTCTCCACCGGCAACACCGTCCTCAACACCATCCGGGACCTGCACGAGCGCTACCCCCGCGACCGGTATGTGGTCGTCGCCCTCGTCGACATGCGCTCGCCCGCCGACCACGGCCGCCTGGAAGCCTTCGCGCGGGAGATCGGCGCCCGCGTCGACCTCGTGGCCGGCGCGGCGGGCACGGTACGGCTCCCCGACGGCGTCCTGGAGAAGGGCCAGGCCCTGGTGGCGGAGTACGAGACCGCGCCGGCCCCCGCCACCCTGCCGCCCGCCGGCCGCCGCCCCGTACGGGTCGAGCTCGGCTGGCCCGACGGCGTCCCGGACGGAGGCCGCCACGGCTTCACCGTCTCGCACGCCCTGGCGCTGACGGACGCCCTGCCGGCCATGGCGGACCGCCTGGCCACCGCCCTCGCCCCCGCGCCCGGCGGCGGCCCTTCCGGCGCCGCTGCCGACCCGGCCGCCGCCCCGGCGCCCCGACCCGCCGCCGGCCGTCGTGTCCTCGTGCTCGGCTTCGAGGAGCTGATGTACGCGCCGCTGCGCCTGGCCGTCGAGCTGGAGCGCGCCGGACACGACGTCGCGTACTCCACCACCACCCGCTCGCCCGTCCTGGCCGTCGACGACCCCGGCTACGCCATACGCACCCGCCTCGTCTTCCCGGCCCACGACGCGCCCGCCGACGGACCCGGCCCGCGCTACGCCTACAACGTCGCGGGCGCCGGCTTCGACGCCGTCGTCGCCGTGGTCGACTCCGCCGCCGACACTCCCGAGCTGCACGCCCCGGACGGCCTTCTGGCGCAGCTCGCCGCGCACATCCCGCACGTGGTGCTCGCCGTCGTACCGACCTACCAGCCCACCGCTTCCCCCGAAAGGGCGTCCATGCTGCCCGAGCCCCTCCGCGGCCCCGCCTTCTCCTCGTACGCGCCGGAGGAGGTCGGCTGGCTGCTCCAGGACCTCTCGGACGTCGAACTGGAGGCCCCGACCGAGGAGCGCGAGGAGGCCATCCAGAGCGGCGGCGCCCACTACGCCGAGTCGCTGCCGGTCGAGTACCAGCCCAGCGCGCAGTACCAGGAGCTGTTCCACGCCGCCCTGGAGACCTCCGCGGCCCGCATCGCCCGCGCCGTCGGCACCGTCACCGAGACCGTCCTCGCCGAGCGGTCCGGCCGGGGCAGCGGCACGCCCGTGCTCGTCTCCCTCGCCCGCGCCGGGACCCCCGTCGGCGTCCTGATGCGCCGCTGGGCGCAGGCCCGGCACGGCCTCGACCTGCCGCACTACGCCGTCTCCATCGTGCGCGGCCGCGGCATCGACGCCAACGCCCTGCGCTGGCTCGCCGCCCACCACGACCCCGCCGACGTCGTCTTCGTCGACGGCTGGACCGGCAAGGGCGCCATCACCCGCGAACTCGCCGAAGCCCTGGAGGACTTCCCCGGCTTCGACCCGGAGATCGCCGTCCTCGCCGACCCCGGCTCCTGCGTCCGCACCTACGGCACCCGCGAGGACTTCCTCATCCCCTCCGCCTGCCTCAACTCCACCGTCTCCGGCCTGATATCGCGTACGGTCCTGCGCGCCGACCTGGTCGGCCCCGACGACTTCCACGGCGGGAAGTTCTACCGCGAGCTGGCCGGCGCCGACGTGTCCCGCGACTTCCTCGACGCCGTCGCCGCCCGCTTCGACGAGGTCGTCGACGCCGTCGACACCGACGTCAAGGAACTGCTCGCCGCCGACCGGACCCCCACCTGGGAGGGCTGGGCGGCCGTCGAGCGGATCAGTGAGGAGTACGGCATCCACGACGTCAACCTGGTCAAGCCGGGCGTCGGCGAGACCACCCGGGTCCTGCTGCGCCGCGTTCCCTGGAAGATCCTCGCCCAGCGCGGCGCGGGCGCCGACCTCGCCCACGTACGGCTCCTCGCCGAACAGCGCGGAGTGCCCGTCGAGGAGGTCGACGACCTCCCGTACACCTGCGTCGGCCTCATCCACCCCCAGTACACGCGCGGCGCCACGGGCGCCGACGGGAAGGCGGTGGTCTCCCAGTGAATACCGACACCGTGATGGTCGCCAGCGACCTCGACCGTACGCTGATCTACTCCGCCGCCGCCCTCGCCCTCGGCATGCCCGACGCACAGGCGCCCCGGCTGCTCAGCATCGAGGTCCACGAGTCCAAGCCGCTGTCGTACCTCACCGAGGACGCGGCCGTGCTGCTGGCGGAGGTGTCCGCGGAATCCGTCTTCGTCCCCACCACGACCCGGACCCGCAAGCAGTACCAGCGCATCCAACTGCCGGGCCCGGCACCGAAGTACGCCATCTGCGCCAACGGCGGGCACCTCCTCGTGGACGGCGTCACCGACCGCGACTGGCACGACGCCGTCCTGCGGCGGCTCGCCGACGAGTGCGCTCCGCTCGCCGAGATCCGCGCCTACTTCACCGCCACCACCGACCTTTCCTGGGTGCGCAAGCACCGGGTCGCCGAGGACCTCTTCGCGTACCTCGTCGTGGAGCGCGAGCGGCTGCCGGAGGAGTGGCTGAAGCGGTTCGGCGACTGGGCCGACGACCGGGGCTGGACCGTCTCCCTCCAGGGCCGCAAGGTGTACGCCGTACCGAAGCCGCTCACCAAGAGCGCGGCGATGCGCGAGGTCGCCCGCCGCACCGGCGCCGGCCTCACCCTGGCAGCCGGGGACTCCCTCCTCGACGCCGACCTGCTGCTCGCCGCCGACCACGCCTGGCGCCCCGGCCACGGCGAACTCGCCGACAGCGGCTGGACCGCGCCGCACCTCGACGTCCTCGCCGAACGGGGCGTCGCGGCGGGCGAGGAGATCCTGCGCCGCTTCCTGTCCACGATCCGCACCCACCGCGCGACGCCCTCCACCCTCGATGCGACGACCCTCCCCCTCGGCGGAGCGCCCGCCGCAGGAGGGCCGACCGCCCTGCCCGACCCGGCGTGAGGCTCCCCGGCACGGAGTGAGGCATCGCCGACCGGGCGCGGGTTTCCCGGCGCGGTGTGAAGCGTCGCCGACCGGGCGTCGGGGCCCCGGCGCCGAGCGCGGGATCGCTCGGCCGGACGTGTTGGTTCCCCGGCGCGGCGTGAAGCGTCGCCGACCGGGCGTGAGGTTCTCTGGTTTCCGCGCCGCCGACGGTGCGGTTTTCCGCAGTGCGGGAGGCCGCCGGCTCCGGCTAGCGTGGCCGGTCATGGGGAATCTGGGGGGACATCTCACACACCGGCTCCTGACCGCCGTCGGCCTCGCCCTCGGGGCCGGCACCGCGATCGCCGGGCTGCTCGGCGTCGTCGTCGGCGGACTCGTCCTGCTGCCGGTCCTGGCCTGGCCGCGAGGGCGCGCCGCCGTCCAGCGGTGGCTGACCGCCGCCGCCCGGCCCCTGGCCCGGCTGGAGCGGTGGCGGCTCGACCGGCTCCTCGGCGCACGCCTGCCCGGCTCCCGGCCGGACGGCGCGGCCGTGCGGCACCTGGCCGCCCGCTGGCCGCTGGGCCTCCTCGGCGGCGTCGTACTGGCCTGCGCCGCGTACGGCCTCGGCCTCGGCACCTTCGGCCTCTACGGGTGGCTGATCACCGACATCGACTACCCGGGCCTCGTCGCCCTCGCCAGCCTCGGCGGGCTGTTCCTGCTCTTCCTCTCCGACCAGGGCGCCACGGGGGTGGCCTCGCTGGAAGGCCGGCTGGCCCGTCACTTCCTCGGGCCCCGCCACGCCGACGCGCTGGAGGCCAGGATCGCCCAGCTCGCCGCCAGCCGCGCCGAGGTCATGGACGTCGTCCACGACGAGCGCCGCCGTATCGAGCGCGATCTCCACGACGGCGTACAGCAGCGGCTCGTCGCCCTCGGCATGCTCCTCGGCCGGGCCCGCCGCAGCAAGGACCCCGGACAGGCCGCCGAACTGCTGCTCCAGGCCCACGAGGAGAGCCGGCGGGCATTGGCCGAGCTCCGCGAGGTGGCCTGGCGGGTCTATCCCACGGTCCTGGACGAGGCGGGCCTGCGGGCCGCCCTGGAGGCGCTCGCCGAGCGCGGCCCGCTGCCGGTCGGGCTCGTCTACGACGCGCCCGGCCCCCTGCCGAGGGCGGTGGAGACGGTCGCGTACTTCGTCGTCTCGGAAGCGGCCACCAACGTGGTCAAGCATGCGGGAGCGAGCCGCATGGACGTACGAGTCACCCTGGAGAACGGAGTGCTGGACGTGCGCGTGCGCGACGACGGGACGGGCGGCGCGGACGCCGCCGGCAGCGGTCTGACCGGCCTGGCGAGCCGGGCGGCCGCACTGGACGGACGCCTCGCGGTGGACAGCCCGGTGGGCGGGCCGACGGTCGTGCGGGCGGAGCTGCCGTGCGGGTGATGCTCGCCGAGGACTCGACCCTGCTGAGGGAGGGGCTCGTACGGCTCCTGGCCGAGGAGGGCCACGAGGTGACGGCCGCCGTCGGCAACGCCGTCGAACTGCTCGCCGCGGTGGCGGGCGACCCGCCGGACGTGGTCGTCGCCGACGTCCGGATGCCGCCCACGCACACCGACGAGGGGCTGCGCGCGGCCCTGGAGATCCGCCGGACGTGGCCGCGGGTCGGCGTGCTCGTCCTCTCGCAGTACGTGGAGCGGCGGTACGCGACCGAGTTGCTGACCGGCGAGCCGGAGGGGCCGGGAGCCGTCGGCTATCTGCTCAAGGACCGGGTGGCGCAGGTCGACGAGTTCCTGGAGGCACTGGAACGCGTCGGGGAGGGCCGTACCGCGTTCGACCCCGAGGTCGTCCGCCGCCTTCTGGTCCGCTCCTCCCACACGGATCCGCTGTCCCGGCTTACGCCCCGGGAGGGGGAGGTCCTGGCGGCGATGGCGCAGGGGCACACGAACGCGGCGATCGCCGCCCGGCTGCACGTCTCGCAGAGCGCGGTGGAGAAACACATCAACGCGATCTTCGACAAGCTGGAGCTGACGGGCCGGGGAGAGGGCTACAGCCGCCGGGTCCTGGCGGTGCTGCGCTACCTCGGCAGCTGAGCCGCCGGCCCCGCCTCCTGCCGCGGGCCCCGCCGGAGGCGGAGGACCGTCGGCGACGAAGCGGGGTCGAAGCCCCGGCGGACGGGTCAGCCGCAGCAGCCGCCACCGCAGCACCCGCCACCGGAGGCCGGCGCGGGGCCACCACCGGTCGCCGTACCACCCACGGCGACGGCGGAGAGCAGCTTGACGGTGTCGTCGTGCCCCTCGGGGCAGGCGGCGGGGGCGGAGGACTCGGCCATGGGGCGGCTGAGTTCGAAGGTGTCGCCGCAGGTCCGGCAGCGGTATTCGTAACGAGGCATACGGACAGGCTAACGGCCGCCGCTGCCGCCCCCGCCCCGTTCCTCCC
Organism: Streptomyces sp. NPDC036822; assembly: GCF_055609145.1. Taxonomy (NCBI): domain Bacteria; kingdom Bacillati; phylum Actinomycetota; class Actinomycetes; order Kitasatosporales; family Streptomycetaceae; genus Streptomyces; species Streptomyces sp. NPDC036822. The sequence continues at coordinate 621,522 of NZ_JBVJPY010000001.1, read as the reverse complement.
GGATGAGCTCGACGACCCGCGCGGCGGTGGCGCGGACGGCCTCCAGCTCGGTGAGGAAGTGCCAGTAGTCGGGGTGGCGGCCGCTGTCGAGGGCGGCGACCGCCCGGTCGAGGCGGGCGACGCCGTCGTCGAGAGGCCGGGCGTGCCGGGGGTCGGGAGTGGTGCGGCCGTCCATGGCGAGGCGCTGGGCGTCCCGCACGGCGAAGCGGGCGCGGTCGATCTCGTGCTGCGGGTCCTTGGCGACGGCGTCGAGACGGCGCAGCCGGTCGCCGGCGGCGGAGACGGCCTCGTCGGTGTGGTTGAGCAGGGCGCGGGCGGTGGCCAGCAGGCTCGTCGCGTCGGGCCAGCGCTGCTCGGCACGGGCCACGGCGGCCTCCTTCAACCGCTCCTCGGCCTGGCGGACGCTCTCGGCGGCCTGGTCGGGGACGTACTGCAGGTCCTGCCAGCAGGCGGCGGAGAAACGGCGGCGGAGCTCGGAGAGGACGGGTTCGACGGCCCCGGCCCGGGTGGTGAGCGCCTGCGCGCGCGTCCGCAGGGAGACCAGGCGCTTGTCGGTCTCGGCGGCGCGCTCGGGGAGCCGCTCGGCCTCGGAGCGCACGGCTTCCGCGTCCCGCAGGACGCTGTCGGCGCGCTGGAGGGTCGCGGGGACGCCGTGGCGGCCGGCGCCTTCGTTCAGCTTGGTGAGATCGGGGCCCAGCGCGGCGAGCCGCGCCGCGAGGTCGTCGGCGCGCAGACCCGCCTCCCGCACCGCGTCGAGAGCGTCGCTCGCGGCGCGCAGCGCCTGCCGGGCCCGCTCGACGGCGGGAGCGAGCCGGGCGAGCTGGGTCTCGGCCTTGTCGAGCAGCGGCCCGAGCCCCTGCTCGAACCGGTCCAGCTCCCCCTTGACCCGGACGAGCTCGTCCGTGGCCCGGGTCAGCTCGGTCCTGGCCCGCACGGCGGTCGCCGCGTCCAGCTCGTCCCGGTCGAGATCGTGGGCGTCGACGGCGGTGATGTACGCGTGACTGACCTCGTCGATCCGCCGCCCGAGATCGGCGAAGCCGTCGACGGCGCGGCGGGCCCCGGGGGAGTCGTCGACGGCGGTGATCGTCTCGATGGAGATCCGCAGGTCACGCTGGGCGGTGTCCAGCTCGTAGAACGCGGCCGCGGCGGCGTCCTTGGCGGCCTGCGCCTCGGCGCGCTGGCTCTCGCCCCGCCCGCCGAACCAGCGCCGGGTGCCGCCACCGGCGAAGGCGGCGGGAAGAAGGGCGAGCCCGAGAAGCGGAAGCGCGAACGCGAGCCCCAGGCCGCCGGGGGTCCGCGGAGACGCCGAACCGGCCGCCCCGCCCCTCGCGTGAGTCGCCGCCACGTACCTCTCCCGTGCTGTGATCGCCGCGCTGCCCGGTCCGGTTCATTCTCCCACCAGGTAGTGACGAACACACGAGGCCTTTAGTTCGCGCTCCGCACCACGACTTCTCCGTTGTCGCTGCGCGCGGTCACGACGTGCCCGGATCCCTTCGCGGTCGGGACGTCGACACGCACCTCCCCGTTGTCGCTGCGCCCGTCGACGTCGTACGTCCCCGGCGGCAGGGCGATGTCGATCTCCCCGTTGTCGCTGGTGGCCTCCACGCTGCTCGGCACGGCGCGGAGCGCGAGCCGTACGGCCCCGTTGTCGGAACGGGCGACGATCCGCTGCGAGGTGGTGTCGCCCTCGACGACGACCTCGCCGTTGCCACTGGCCAGATCGAGCGCGCCGGAGGCGTCGCGCACCAGGACGGCGCCGTTGTCGGCCCGTACCGTCACGGGAGTGTCGAACCCGTCGGCCGTCACCTTCCCGTTGTCGTCCTCCACCACGAGGGCCACTCCACGGGGCACCTGGACGCGGTGCACGGAGTCGCAGTCACTGGCGAGCGCGTCGCACTCGACCCGCAACGTCAGCCGCCCACCCTCCATCCGCCACACCGGCTCGGGCCCGGACCCCATGAACACCCACCCGTCGACCTGCCGGCTGACGCGCACGTCCTCGATGTCGGCGGGCACGATCTCCAGCTCGGTGTCGTCGGCGTCGATCGTGAGCGTCCCCCCGGAGAACGCGAACCGCTTCGCCTCGATGGGCGCCCCCTCGACATCCGCGTCGCCACAACCGGTGACCCCGAGAGCGATGACGAGGGCCCCGCCGGCGGCGAGGAGCGTACGGATACGACGACGAGCGACCATGACGATCCAACCCCCAGGTAACGCGCTGACTGTCCCCCCACCGTACGAACCCCCACCCCACCCCACGATCCGGCGACCCACCGACCCGGGGGTGGGGCTACCCCCCGGGCCACTATGGGTTTGCGGGACCCACCCGTGGGCCATGTACGCTGTTGCCTCATTCCACGGGTGCGTAGCTCAGGGGTAGAGCGCTGCTCTTACAAAGCAGATGTCGGCGGTTCGAAACCGTCCGCGCCCACCAGCACAAAGGCCCCCAGCCGATCATGGCTGGGGGCCTTTGACATCTACTTCTGACATCAACGGGGTCGGTTGGTCACGCCCGGGGACGGCTCCTGAGCAGCCGGTCCATGTGACTCACGGCCTCGCGCTGCGTGTCCTGGACGACGTGCGTGTACACGTTCATCGTCACGGCGATCTGGCTGTGCCCGAGGATCTCCATCACGACGCGGGGCGGGACGCCGGCGGCGGTCAGGAGGGTCGCCGTACCGTGCCGGGCGTCGTGCAGCCGGACGACGCGGAGACCGGCGTTCTTCGCGACGCGGGTGAACGAGCGGTAGAGGTTGCGCGGCTCGATGGGCTGGCCGGTGCGGGTGGTGAAGACGTACCCGGTCTCCGTCCACTTCTCCCCGGCACGCTCCCGGGCGGCGGCCTGCTTGAGACGCTGCCACCGCAGGGGAGCGACGCAGATCGCGGGGAGGGGAAGAGTCTGCTTGCGCCGGCGCCCCTTGGGGTCGTCCTCGTACACCTCACCGGCCACCCGCTGCCGCTGCGTCCTGACCCGGATCTCCCGCTTGTCGAGGTCGACATTTTCCCAGCGGAGGCCGACGACCTCCCCGCGGCGGAAGCCGAGCGCGATGGCGAGCACGAACGCGGCGTACAGCGGGTCCTTCCGGGCGGCGGAGAGGAAGTCGAGCGTCTCGTCCAGGGACCAGGGGGAAAGCTCCCGGGCGGTGACGGCCGGCGGCTCAACGAGCGTGGCGACGTTCCGGGTCACCAGCTCCTCACGGCAGGCCGCAGTTAGGGCGGTGCGCAGAACGCGGTGCGACTCCTTAGCCGTGGCGGCGCTGGTCTTCTTCTCCAGCTGGACGAGGAAGCGACGGACGTCAGCGACGCTGAGGGATTCCAGCCGCTTGGATCCGATCATTGGGACTAGGTAGAGCCGGACGTGCACCTCGTACTTGGCCGCGGTGGTCCTCTTCCGGCGCGGCTTGACGATGTTGTCGAGCCAGTACGGCAGCCACTCGGAGAGCTTCATCGAACGGGTCGGTACGGCGATGCCGTTGTCGACCTTGTCGAGGAGCGCGCGGCGCTTGGCGTCGCACTCTGCCCAGGTCTTGCCATAGGCGAACTTCCGGGCCCGGGTGCCATCGGGCTGAAGGACGTAGACGGCGGCCTGGAAACGGCCGTCCTTGCGCTGGGTGAGGGTGCCAGCGCCGTTGGGGTTGCGCTTGCGTTGCGTGGCCATCAGGCGGCGGTTTCCTCGATCTGGTTGTCGATGAAGTCCCGGACGGCGTCGGCGGGCACGCGGCGCGACCGACCGATCGTGATGGAGACCAGGCGGCGGGAGCGGATGAGGTCGTAGACGGTGGAGCGGCCGAGCTTGAGCCGCGCCATGACCTCGGGCACGGTCAGCAGTTCAGCGGGGGCGGTGGTCATGTTGCGGCTCCTTCCAGAGCGAGTTGGTCGCGCAGGGCTTCGCGGGCGGTTTCGCGGTTGAGCTGGATGTCCCGGGCGATGGAGGCGGCGAGGGCGGCCTCTCCCGGGGTGTGGCCTTGGCCGGCGTAGGCCCAGGAGGTGAGGACGAGGACGGTGTCCGGCTCGATGTCGTCGAGGCCGCGGGCCGTGCGTTCCTGCGCGGCGCGGTAGTCGGCGCGGGTCTGGCGGAGGTCGCTCAGGGTGGTGGAGTACTGCCGGGACTTGGTGGAGAAGTGGCCCCTGAAGCCGAGCATGTGAGCCCAGGCGAGGAGCCTGCGGTCCGGGTAGAGCGGGTCCAGATCGAAGCAGGCTTCGACGAGGCGGCGGGTGTGGTCGGGGACGCCGAGAAGGACGAGGGCCTCCCGGTTGCCGATGCGACGGTCGAGGCTGCCGGTCGTCTCAGCGGCTTTTGTGGAGTACTTGGCGATGTAGGAGGCGACGGCCTGTTCCGTGATGTCGGAGCCGTCACCAAAGGCCTTCACGGGGCGGATGTCGAGCTGGGTGCCCCAGCGCAGGCGGCGTAACGGCTGATCGCCAGCAGCCGGAACGGTGATGGTCGTGTAGGAGTGCGCGGCAGCGGCCTGAATCGATGCGATGAGGAGTTCGGTGGTGGCCCAGGACGGGGGAGGGGCGTCCGGTCCGTCGGGACCGTCAAGGCGGACGACGGCGTGGAAGTGGACGGCGCCCCGTTTCTGGAATTCGGCCACCTTTCCGTAGGAGATTCGGGCGACCTCCTTCAAGGCTCGCTGCGAGAGGCCGGCAGCGGCGGCGATCTCTCGGCGTAGCCGCTTGGCGAAGCGGTCCCAGAGTTGTCCGGCGTGGTTGTTGTAGAGGACGGCGGTGGCGTAGTCGTACGAGTCGGGGTCGAGCGGGGTGCCCAGTTCGGCGGCGTCTTCGGGGTGGCGGGTGCCGCATCGGCAGGGCCGGGTGCCGGGCCGGTTGTGGACGGGCCCGAACGACGGTGCCGTGAGCGTCAGGAATACGCGGGGGTGCTCGCGGACGGCTGCGGGGATGTCGCGGCGGTCGTCTCCGGCGAGACCGGCGCGGATGAGGCGGTAGGTGTCTCCCGCGTAGGTCCAGGCGCAGGCGGGGCAGCGGGAGGCCCGCCGGTTGCCGCAGGCGACCCGGAGCCGTCCGCCAGGTTCGGTATCGGTGGAGTAGCGGTGCAGGGTCTCGCCGGTGGTTTTGTCCTGCGTCAGCGTCCAGCCCTGGAGGTGGATGGGGTTGGAGCAGCCGCCGGTGCGGTGGATCTGTTCCTTCCAGCGGTCGAAGCCGGTGGACCCGGCCACCGTGAGCATGTCGCTCAGGGTGGCCGGGTGCAGGCCCGCGAAGGTCGCGGAGTTCGTCACGCCGACACCGCCGGGACGGTGGAGGCTCGGGGCGCGGGGCGGGTGCCGGTGCCGTGGCAGGCCGGGCAGTGGGCGGCGATGGTGCGGAGGTGGCCGCTGTGGTCGCGGCCGCCGAGGGTGATGGCGACGGAGGCGTGTCCGTCGCAGTTCGAGCAGATCCGGGCCGGGGCGTGGTTGGGGTGGGCCATGATGTGCGTGTTCCTTCCGGTTCTGTGGACTGGCAAGGGGCGCGGCTCCCGGGCGGCGGAGACTTGGCGGTTGAGGCCGCCCGGGGGCCGGTCAGTGCCTGTGGTGGCCGTTGAGGAGCGAGCGCAGGACGACGGCGCAGACGGCGACCGAGGCGGCGCTGATGGCGACGGCGAGGAGCATGGAGACCAGGACCGTGCCGACGATCAGAACCACTCCGGCGCCACTCGCGACGACGGCGATGAGGCCAGTCGGGGTGAGGCGAACGCCCGGTACCTGAACGAGGGGCGCGGCCGGGACGGGCACCGGGGCGTGGTTGTGGTTGCAGGCCGTCGGCTGAAGGCCGTGGTGGGGTTCGATGTCGGTCGGTGTGGTCGGCTGGATCAGCGGGGTAACGAGGCCGGTCGGGAGCGGGTTGATCGGGATGCGCGGTCGGAACATGGCGGGTCTCCCTACTTGGTGATCGTGTTGTCGATGAGCGGGGCGAGGATGCTGTCCGCGAGGAGGTAGCCGCCGAGGAGGATCACGGCGACGAGCCACCAGGGCGGGCGAATGAGCTTGATGCCGAGGCCGCCGACGACGATCAGGGCGAGCCAGAGCGGGACGTCCATGACGGTGGTCTCCTTCGGGTCAGCGGGCGGTGCAGCGGTGGGTGCGGGCGGCGAGCTGGGCGGCGGAGGAGCTGGAGTAGTCGGCGGACCAGCCGCAGCGGTCGGCGGTGCAGACGGCGGCGTACTTGGTGCGGCCGTTGCGGTCGCGGTGGGTGCCGATCTGCACGGGGCCGATGCGCATCACGGAGTGGAAGCGGTCGCGGGCGGGCATCGCGGTCTCCATTCAGGCGAGTTGGGCGGCGATGGCGTGGGCCATAAGGGACGGGACGCCGAGGCGGGCGCGCAGGGTGTCGGCGTCAATCGGGTAGCCGGTGCGGGCGCGGTGCTCGTCGGCGACCTTCCGGGCGTGAGCGACGAGCGCCGGCGGTACGGGCACAGGAGCGGGTTCGGGCTTCGAGGCCGGTGCGGCTTCCGGGTCTAGCTCCGGCTCCGGTTCCGGGGAGGGCAGGGCCGGTGCAGCGGCGATCTCCGGCCCCAACTCGGTCATGTCGTCCCGCTCGATGACCGCTTCCACAGCCGCGGGCTCCTCGGTGGCCGTGGTGGGTTCGGCCGGTTTGGCGACCTCCGGGTGCCCGGGGGAGTGGACGAGGAGGGTGCCGCCGAGAAAGGCGAGGGCGGGCCATCCGGCGACGAGGATGCGGAGCCAGTCCGGTACGTCGGTGAGGTCGAGGAGTCCGGCGGTGGCGATGTTCGCGCCGAGGGACGCAGCCAGGGCCACGACGAACCAGGTCCATGCCGAGCGGGCCGAGTCACCGGCCGCCCTCAGGCCCCGGAGCCGGTGCCAGGCGGCGACGAGGAGGAGATCGACGGAGACGGGGTAGGCCCACGCCTTCCATCCGGTCTGGCCAGCCGCCGCAGCCAGGTCGTGCAGGTGGGCGAAGGACAGGGCACCGGCGATCACAGCCTGTACGAGGACGGCGTCCGGCCGCAGGGTAGGGCGCATCGCAGTACCTCCTTCCTTGATCGACGGGGTCAGGTGGTGGCTTCGCCAGTGCCGAAGCAGGTCAGGCAAAGGGCGGCCTGCTGGTGGTCGGTGTCGCGGAGCTTGCGGGAGCCGACGCGGACGGTCTCGGCGGTCTCACCGGCGCCGGTGCAGTCAGGGCACTTCTTCGGCGCGGTCTTCCGGGCGGTGGTCTTGCGAGCGGCCATCGGGGCGCCTTCTTTCCGGTTCCAGGCATGGGGGGGTAGGGATCTGGCGTGAGAGGGTCACACCGGCCGTGAGGCGGGGTAGGTCAGGCGATCGCGGGAGCCGTGGCGGCGGCGGGTGCCGGGGCCTTGGCCAGCGGCGGCAGGACGGGCCGGAAGGCGTCCAGTGCGGGGATCTCCGGGGTGCGGTGGGCGTGGGTGTTGCAGAGGTTCACGGCCCGCCGCAGGGTGAGGTGCGGAGTGCGGATGCGGACCCAACCGCCGGAGGAGTCGCCGACGACGGCGGTACCGGGCCGGTCGGTGGGGATCTGGATGGTGGCGAGCACGGCGTCCGGGGAGATGTCGCCGAAGGCCATGTTGGCGGACGTTTCGTCGTTGACGCGGTGGGCGGTGCGGCCGGTGAGCTGGGCGCGGAGCATGGTGATGCCCTTACCGAGTTCGGAGCCGAAGCGCTGTCCGCAGATCTCCAGGTAGATGCCGGCGGCGCGGCCGAGCTGGGAGAGCCGGACGAGACAGGTCACGATCCGGTCCCGGCGCTTCTCCTCGTCTTTCGTGGCGAAGAGGGCGAGTTCGGCGACCTCATCGACCAGCAGGACGACCGGAGTCGGGCGTAGGCGAGTGGGGAGATCCCAGATGTCGGCGGTGATCTCCGCGTCCGGGATGTCCGCGCTCAGCCTCTGCTCGTGCCGGATGAGCTGATAGACGTCCTCCATGTGCCCGACGAGTGCGTCGAGGAGGTCGGCGGCGGTGTCGGGGTTGTCCGCCAGGGCCGTGAACCGGCGTGCGAGCGGCGCGAGTTCGACACCCTGCTTGCAGTCGATCCCAACGAGGGCAACGTCCAACGTGGCGAGGGAGGCGACGAGGTTGCGCTGATACACGGACTTGCCCGACTGCGTGGCTCCGACGTTCAGCGCGTGTGGGATCTGGCGGTAGTCGCGGTAGTAGACCTCTCCGTCCTCCCGCATGGCGACCGGCACCCGCATCACCCCGCCACCAGGCAGGGCGGGCATTTGCACGCGCTTGAGGACGTCGTAGCCGGTCATCCGCAGTTCGACCACCCCCGAGCGGACCTCTCGGGTGGTGATGTTCCGCATGACGAACGAGTGTCGCAGCCGGTCTGAGGCTGCGGAGAAGTCGAACGAGTCCTGACCGGGGCGGAGTTTCACCCGAAGTACCAGGCCCGTCCGCGTCGGCCGCAGCCGCAGAATCCGAGGGGACCGAGACTCCGGAATCGGCCGGCCGGTCAGGCGGGCCAGGGTGAGGCGCCAGCGCGAGGGCGGGACGGTCAGCCCACACGCGTCCATCACGGACGAGTACCGGACCAGAACCCGCACGATCGCGAGGCCGATACCGAAGCTCATCCAGTACCAGGCCGGACGCTTCCACCTCAGCACCAGTGCGACCGTGGCGACCAGGGCGAGGGCGACCGTTAACGCGGTCATGGTCAGGCCGCCTTCGCGGCGGCGAGGGAGGTGACGGCGACGGCGCGGAAGCTGATGCCGTGGCGCTTCTGGCCGTTGAACTCGTTCTCCCACGGCCGGGCGACGACGCCGGTCAGGGCAACCGGGGTGCCCATGGCCAGCTCGCCGGAGATGCCGGTTTCGGGGACGGTCAGGCTCAGGATCTCGGCGTTCCCGTCCATGACGAACATGACGTCGACCGTCATCATCGTGGCGCCGGTCTCGCGGTCGGTGGCGACCTCGCCGGTCTGCCGGTTAGCGATCTTCGGGGCCGGGGGCTGGGCCACCATCACCATGGCCGTGGAGGTGTCGACGGGGATCTGACGCACAGCGGATCACTCCTCTATAGAGGCTTGGCTCGTGCACTCCTGTATAGGAGTGACATGAAGAAGAGTGCAGCACTCCTGTACATGAGTCAACCCGCCGCGAAGAGGAAATCGCAGCGGGTTGCGTGGAGTTGAGCTGGCGTCAGTCCGCGGCGGGGATGCGGTACTGGAAAACGAACTGGTCAGCAGCCATGAGAGTGTCGCAGACCTCGACCACGAGTCCCTCCTCGGTGACCGCGTTCCGAAGGAGGTGGATCACCGGGGCACCAGGGCTCAGCGCGAGTTCTGATGCCTCTGCCTTCGTGGCCGGCCGTGCCTGGAGCGTCTCGACGAACTCGGCGAAGACGTGGCCCTGGCCTTCGAGCCGGGCGTAGATGCCTCCAGGGCCCGGGTTCTCCTCGAACAGCTCGGGGATGTCCTTCACTACGTCCCACGGGAGGTAGGACGATGCCGTCTCGACGGGGGTGCCGTTCCGGAAGTACAGGCGGCGGCGGGCGAGGACTTTCGTCCCGGCTTCGAGGTCCAGGCGCTCGGCAATCTCGGCCGGCGCCTCCATGGGGCCGATGTACAGAACGCTCACCTTCGCGGTGGCGCCGGACTGTTCGGACTCGGCGAGGTACGCGGCCTTGCCGCCCCGGCGGTGCGAGGCACGGAACCGGTCCGAGGAGCGGAGCCGTACCGGCGGCCGGTCCTTCACGATCGAGCCCTTGCCGTGCCGGGTCTCGACCAGGCCGCTTGCCCTGACCTCCACCATGGCCTTGCGGATGGTCCCGCCCGCGACGCCGTAGCGGTCAACGAGCTCGGACTCGCTCGGCACCATCTCGCCGGGCTTGAGGACGCCCGCGCGGATCTGTTGAACGATCTCATCGGCGATCTGGACGTACCGAGGTACGGACCGGCCACCTCCTACAGGAGTTCCCACTGTCCTATTCACTCTCCTATGCTCCTGTACATGAGTAACAGCGTCCAGGAAGCCCAGTCAACGCCACTGCACTCCGTGTCTGTGGCGGGAGCGGTTGTCCGAGAGGACGGGCGCCTCCTCGCGATCCGACGGGCCGACAACGGGACGTGGGAGCTTCCGGGCGGCGTCCTCGAACTTACGGAAGCCCCGGAGGCGGGTGTCGTTCGCGAGGTCTGGGAAGAGACCGGCATCCAGGTCCAGGTGGACGAGCTGACCGGGGTCTACAAGAACACGACGAGGGGCATCGTCGCTCTGGTCTTCCGATGTAAGCCCGCGGGCGGTGCCGAGCGGACGTCGAACGAGTCGACAGCGGTCGAGTGGCTCACGCCGGCGGAGGTCGAAGAGCGCATGGCCGAGGTCTTCGCGATCCGGTTGCTGGATGCCCTAGATGGGGCAGGTCCTCACGTTCGGAGCCACGACGGCCGCCAACTTGCGCCGCAGCCGTGACCCCGCAACCGTCAGGGCGGATGTCCCGAGAAGAAGCGATACCTCTCGTCCAGCGCCTCATGGACCCGGCGACGCCCGAAGAGGAGTTCTCCGAGATCCTGGCCAGCCTCGAACGGGGCCTCGCATGCCCGCACATCAGCGACTACGTCTTCTGGTGCCTCGAACGCGAGCTGACTCCCGAGAGGGTCGTCGAGAGAGCCATGGCTTACAAGCCGGTCGCTCTCTGAGGGCAGCGCGGTGAAAGTTTCTCTACTTCATCAAGGCACCCGCCGCGCACGGCGCGGCGCGCGCGGCCCGTCGCCCGGGCCTGCGCTCCTGTCTCCGCCCCGCTCCAGCCCGGGCGCCGTCCGCACGCCTGACAGCTTGGGTTGATGGGCAGCCAAAGCAGGCCTTCAAGCACGGCGACCGTCACATGGCACGCGTAGCCACGAGCGCTGCCGACTGCGGCCAAGACGGGCGACCCAAAGACGGCCAGCGGCGAGGGAGGGGTGGCCTCTTGCGCATGGCCGGCCGACTGCTAGGTCTGAGTAGGGCGGGGCGCCGTACCCCCGCCGTCACGGATGACGGGAGCGTGAGGCGACCGCACCATCAGGAATGGGCGGGCGGGGAGCAGCTGCTGCCGCGATGTGGCGGAGGCCGGCGTAGTCGCTCCGCGTCGGTACCGGTATCGCCGCGGCTGATGAGCGTGTCGTCTGGACCCCAGAGCTGGCGCTAGCTCCATGGTGCGTGGGGCGACGGCAGACCAGATGGGGGTGCCGCGACGTCGCCCGATGCGGGAGCATCCATCCATGGATGGACAGTGGGCCACAATCCTTGCCGCCGGAATCGCCGCGAGCGTCACGCTTGCAGGCGCGGTAATCGCATACAGGGCGGGACGCCGACAAGTAAGAGATCAGGGTGAGATCGCGCACTCTCAGTGGCTTCGCACGCAGAGAGAGCAGGCCTACGTCGAATATCTAAGCGCGTGTGAGGTTGCGAATGACGCAATTTACAAATGCTCCCTGAAATTCGATGAAGCGCTACGTCTAGTATCCTCGGCTGGATTCAGTGGAGACAGGTCAGAGGTGGCTGCGAGAATTGAGATCGAAGAGGCGCGCACTCTAGCGGACGCCGTGCAGTATCCACTCAACCGAATCATCATGCTCGGTCCACGCCATGTCGCCGAGCAAGCAGAAAAGATGAGGTGGGCGCTCTGGAGTTACGTCGACGACACCGAGAGAATAGTAAGAAAGCTCAAGCGCGAAAACCCATCCCAGCGGGAAATTGATTTGGCTGGAGAAAAGATGAATGACGTGTTCATCGGGCGAACCGATTTCACCAAAATGGCTAGCCAGGTTCTGACAGGGTAAGTCTCTGGCGGGTAGTAAAATCCGAATTTGAACCGGGGTGCTCGTGGGTTTACTCGCGAGCGGGCGACGCATGGGTGAGAGGGTTAACCCCGAGGAGGCTTCGTAGATGACGGCCCGTCCCTGTCGTGGGATGCGGAGGCGTGCAAAACATAGAGCCAGGGCTAGGCACCCTCGACTGCCCGCCGGTAGAAGCCCAGTGCGCCGCCGGGGGAATTAAGAAGATCCGCCTTGTGGATTGAATGACCATGCAGACAAGTGGCCTTCGTGGCGATCGAGAGACCTGTCCATCGTGTAGGGCAAGAGGTTGTACACGTAGCGCTCCGGCCCATAAGATCTCCCTGCTTCCTCCAGGGCCTTAGTGAATTCTTCTTTGGTGGGTCGCTCGTTGAATTTTTGCATCGCGGTGCGAATTACTGCGCCCAGTATGTAATCTGGGAATCCGTCCGATTCCGATTCGGTCGAGTGCTTCTTTGTGTTCGCCCTAAATAGTTCGCGCCATATGACTGTGTACGGGGAAATTTGCTGGACGTCCTTACGGGCTGTCCATGCGCCAGGCGGGACGCGCCAGGCGAGACGCTTGCTGGATAGGCGGAGATTGGACCTGCCGGCTACGGATATGCATCCTCGAATTCGGACAGATCTCCCATTTGCCTCTCCGAGCAGCATGGGGATGACGGACCAATAGTCGAACAGGAAGGTGACTCGATCGTGCGGGTCGATTCGAATTGAGGTATCGGAGGTGGAGCTGTCTGCGCCGAATCCTCTCACTTCAAATGAGCGGGGCGAGATCGTGTAGTTCCTCTTTCCCGTCCCATCAACCTTTAGTCCTGGATTGTAGATAGTGATCGCCGCCCTGCCGGGGTTTTCTACAACGAGCTGGGCTAGTTCTAGGTTTTCGCTGCCTGGCTCACCTAGATCACTGGCGCCTATTTGCCACCTTCCCGTACGGTTGACCATGATCTTCGAATCAGGTTCCCAGATGGTCGAGTTCAGGTATACCTTGGGTCGCCCTCCATCGAGTTGGTGCTTTGTGACCTGCCAGCCGAGAGCCCCCAGGGCTACGGCAAGGCTAAGCAATGAGACTGCGAGGGCTAGGACGACAACAGGTGTACCTAGAACCTCAGGTGAGGCCGAAGCGGAGATGACCATTCAGTCATGGTACTGACGTGTGGTGGCATGGGGCTGCGTTTCAACTGCGTTCCAACGCTGGCACATAGCCATGGGTGAGCGTGAACGACTGCTGATCATGAGTGCAGTTGAGAGACACGACATCGCAAGGCGGGGAGCGCACGCAAGCGACTTCGGGGCGGAGAGGCCCCCATGCCACATCCGTGCCAGATCGCGCAGGGACTCACGGGGAATGAGGGGCATCTGCAGCGCTCATGCGGCGGCTCAGCCAGGTCAGGAACCACCCAGGTCAGGCGTGGTCCCGCTTTCCCGCTCTTGTAAAGAGGTCGTTAGCCCACCCAGTTTGGTCGGGGCCTGTCGGTCCGCAACTATCGATCGATGGGCCCTTGGCCATGTGCCCCACCGTGCCCCCTGTGCGCCTTCCCGGCCCTCGCGGTTGGAGAGACGCTGCCAGTGTCCGTGTGGACTCTTGGGAGGGAGAGGACGTGACCCAGCCGAAGTGTGGGGCTCCGAAGAAGGGCGGGGGCCGGTGCACGAGGCCGGCTGTCGTGGGCAGCGGTCAGTGCTACCAGCATCAGGGAGCGTGGACAGCCCGCGCACAGGCGGATCGGAAGAAGAAGGAAGCCGAAGCGAAGAAGCAGGAGCTTCGGAAGAAGAAGCGGTCTTGGTGGTGACCGATGGCTGACATCAACGGCTGACATCAACAGCGGTAGACGCGGGAGGTCGCAGGCGATCGGCACTGGCAGGGGAACCCTCAGCCGTCGGCTGCGTACGGTCGGCCCGATCGAACTTACAAAGCAGATGTCGGCGGTTCGAAACCGTCCGCGCCCACCAGTAGATAGATAGACAAAGGCCCAGGTCACCGGTACTGAACCGGGAACCTGGGCCTTCGCCGTTTCGCTGCATTCTGACTACGCGTTGGATGCGCTCTCGCACAGTCTCGATACAGGGCCCCGTCCCCCTGGTTGCTTGGGAAGCGACGCATTTGTCGAGCAGGTGAGGCCCTACCGGACGACGACGTTGTGCGCCGGGATGATCGTCGGCTGGACGTCGGCGTGGCCGAGGTCCGCGAGGATCGGGCCGAAGGCCTTCGCGTGGGTTTCGAGGGCCTCCGCGCTTTCCCAGACCTCGGTGACGCGGAAACCTCCGTCGACCGGGCCCGCCGCGTGGGAGATGAGGCCGGGGTTCGGGAGGTCGGCGAACCGGGTGAAGCCCTGCCCGTCGGTCACGCGTGCGATGACGGTGTCGTAGAGCTCCTGCCCGGCGTCAGGGAAGTCGAAGGTGACGATGATGGCCATGTGGATGCCCCTCTCTCGGTCCGCCGCCTGGCTGCGGCAGCGCCCGCGATCCTAGCTTTACGTGACCGGGAGGATGCGCTGAGCGACGGAAGATCCCTCGACGGGTGACACGACCGGGGCGCCGGTCACCGAGGCCGGCTCCCGTTCACGAGGAGGCCAGGACCTTCCCGGCCGTGACCTGGGGAGGGTTGGGGAGCAGGGACGCGAGGTTGTCCCGTACGAAGTCCGTCGCCCTCGCGATCGATTCCTCGGCGCCGGCCCGGTCCTCGAAGACGCTGGTCGAGACCATGACTCCGTCGCCGGCGTCGATCCAGTAGTACGCCACGAAACCGGGAACCTGCCGCATGAGCGGCACGAACCCCTCGTTCACGCGGCGTCCCGCCTCGGCCGGATCCGTCACCCCTTCGTACCGCCGGACTGCTGCGTACATCACCGAGCTCCTCGTGCAGGGGGAAGGGTCCTCGTTCTGCCGTGACTTCGTACCTCCCGCGTCGACCGTGCGGCTCACGCGGCGCGCGACAATCACCTGAAGGGCCGCGCGGGGTGAGCCGAACGGCGCCTGGAGGGACGGACGCGGGTGCCCGTACGAGGGGCACGCGGCGAGGGGCGGTCAGCTGTCCAGGAAGACGACCGAGCGCAGCGTCAGGCGGTCTGTGGCCGGGTTGCCGTGGGGGCGGAGGGTCCAGGAGTCGCCGGTGCAGTCGGGCTCGGTGAAGACCAGGGCGAAGGCGTCGGTGTCGTTGTGCGGGGCGAAGGCGGGGGCGGAGGCGTCGTGGTCCGCGGCCTCGGGGAGGGTGATGCAGACGTCGCTCTGCGGGTCGTGGAGCGTGATCGTCTGGGCATCGCCGCTCAGGCCGAGGTACGTGTAGCCGAAGTCGCCGGTGGTCGCGTGGGCGGGCGTGGCGAGTGCGGCGGTCAGGGCGAGGGCGCCGCAAGCGGACGCGAGGGTGTGGCGAAGAGGCATGGTGGGGCTCGTTCCTGGGGCGGGGAGGAAAGGTCTCCCCGACCTTTACCGCCCTTCTCGCGGGGGCAGTCGACGGGACTCCGGTGAAAGCTTTCCTCCTCACTCGTCAGGACCATCCCGAGATGCCCGCGCCTTCCGGGGCCTGCCCGCACATCGTCCGGCGTCGGCGGAGCGGAGTGTGATCGGATAGGCGTATGAGCACTCGGACCCTGTACCTGTTCAGCAGCGCCGCGCCACCCGTGTTCGACATCGCCCATGTGGTCGAGGACGCACAGGCCGACGGCTGGGATGTGTGTCTCGGGCTGACACCGACCGCCGCCCGGTGGCTCGGGCCGTCCCTCGACGGGCTCGCGGCGCTCACCGGGCATCCGGTGCGCTGGGACTACGGGTTGCCCGGCGAGCCCGAGGTCTGGCCGCAGCCGGATGCCGTGCTGGCCGCGCCGCTGACGTTCGGCACGTTCAATCGGTGGGCTCTGGGAATCACCGACACGTACGTCGTGGGGGTGATGGCGGAGGGAATCGGGAAGCGGATCCCCATGGTGGCGATGCCGTGCGTCAACGCGGCGTACGTCCAGCATCCGCAGTTCGAGCGGTCGGTGGCGACGCTGCGCGGCGCCGGCGTGACGGTGCTGTACGGGGAGGACGGGTTCCTGCCCCATCACCCCGGTCAGGGCGACCCGGCGGCGTACCCGTGGCGGGTGGCGCTGGACGCGGTGCACGATCTGCCGTCCCGCGTCTGACCCGCCCGCCGTCCGCGCCCCGGCTGTCTGATGCCGCCCGCGCCCCGGCTACCTTATGCCGTCCGCGTCGTTGACGTGGACGACGGGCGGGGCCTTCGGGGCGTGGGGGCCGTCGAGGGTGAGGAAGGTGGCGCGGGTGCGGTTGTTCCGGCGGGTGCACGCTTCGTAGATGACGCGCTGCCGGGGGTTGGCGGCCGTGAGGTGGTAGGCGTGCTTCCCGACCAGGTCGCAGTTCCGGTAGGTGACGACGCCCGGGTTCGTGTACTCGTGGGCGACGAGCGAGGACGAGTGCGGCTGGAAGCCCAGCGCCGTGTCGGAGCAGCCGTCGAAGACCGTCTGGCCGGCCCACCTCGACTCGATGACCTTGGAGGACGCGTGCCGCAGCTCGAAGCGGACGGCGCGGACGTTGAGGTGCTGCACCGAGTCGTGGTGGCCGGCGGTCGGGAAGTGGAAGAAGCGGGAGGTGCCGCCGTCGGGGCGCCGGCCCTTGATGACGAAGGAACCGCTCTCGACGCTGATGAAACCGCCCTTGTCGGCGCGGACGAAGTCGCCGTGGTCGTACTCGATCTTGCAGCCGGTGAACCAGTAGTTGAGGAACTGGTCCTGCTGCGGCCGGCTCGGGGTCATGCCTATGCGGAGGAAGGCGTCGGCGTACGCGCCGTTGACGTGGCAGTTCGTCCAGAACATCTCGGAGTTCGTGTTGCTGGCCTGGGGCCCGTCCAGGCCTATGCCCCGTTGCCAGGTGCCGCGCCACTCGCAGTTCGTCCATCCCCAGTCCTGGCAGGCACCCGTCGACGACGAGTACAGGTACGACGCCTTCGGGTTCGTCGAACGGAAGCTGACGTCGTACCAGCGCACGCCCATCCACCGGTCCTTGTTGACCAGCAGCGGCTCCGGCCCGGTCATGACGATCTCCGACGCCCGTTTGCCGATGCCCCGCACCGTCAGGCCCTGGGCGCGGCCCGCGACGGGGCGCATGATGCTGCCCGACACCGTGTACACGCCCGCCAGGAGGATGTCGGTCGTCGCGACCGGCACCCCGCCGCCGGCATCGCGGACGAGCCGCTTGTCGACGTCGGCGAACAGCTTCCGGAAGGCGTCCGTGGCGTCCTTGCCGGGGGCGGCGCCGTAGTCCTCAGGGCGAACCGTGACCATGTCCCCCCACCTCCTCCTCGCCGGGATCTACCCGCCGCTTGGGGGCCGCAGCCCCGTGGGGGACGGCGCACGGGGTCACTCACGCGGCGCGGGAGGCGTCGGCCGGCGACGGAGTGCCCGCCCAAGCCCCGCCGTAGACTCGGCGGATGGCCACCGACACCCTGCGGATCACCGTGCTCGGATCCGCCACGCCGTACCCGCGTGCCGGAAACCCCTGTTCCGGCTACCTCGTCGAAGGCGGCGGCGTACGGGTGTGGGTGGACGCCGGGAGCGGGGCGCTCGGGGAACTGCAGCGGTACGTCGGGCTCGGGGAGGTCGACGCCGTCTGGATCTCGCATCTGCACGCCGACCACTGCGCCGACCTGCTCACCGCGTACTACGGGCTCCTCTACGCCGACATCCGGCGGGAGGCGCCCCTGCCCCTCTACGGGCCGCCGGGGACGGCCGACCGGCTGGCCGGGTTCCTCACCAACGGGGCGGTGCGCAGTCCTGTCGAGTCGGCCTTCGCGGTGGAGGAGCTGTACGACGGGCACGAGGCGCGCGTCGGCGGTCTGGTGCTGCGGAGCGGGGCCGTCGAGCACGGGATGCCCGCGTTCGCGCTGCGCGTCGAGGACGGGGAGGGGCGGAGCCTCGCGTACTCCGGCGACTGCGAGCCGTGCCCCGCGCTCACCGACCTCGCCCGTGACTGCGGGCTGTTCGTCTGCGAGGCCGACGGCGAGGGGAGCGGTCACCACTCTGCCGCGCAGGCCGGCGGGTCCGCGGCCGAGGCCGGGGCGGGACGGCTGGTGGTGACCCACGTGGGGCCGGGGACGGCGCCGGAACAGGCGGTGCGGTGGGCGGCCGAGCGCTTCTCCGGGGGCGTGGAGTACGCCGCGCCCGGCAGCGTCTTCGCCGTCACGCGTCGAAGTCGTACTCCAGGACGTACGACGCCGAGTCCAGCGTCATCTCGTTGAGTTCGACCGCGACACCCTTGTCCGTGAACGCCGTACGGCTGATGAGGATGACCGGCGTGCCGAAGCCGAGTGCCAGCCGTGCCGACTCGTCGGCCGTCGGCATCCGGCAGCGGATCTCCTCGCGGAAGCGGACCGGCTGGTGGCCCAGCTCGGCGAGCCGGGCGTAGGTGCCGCCGGGGCCGGTGTCCGGTGTGGTGATCGGGGTCCCCTGCGTGAGGGCGGCCGGGAGGTACGACACCGAGAGCAGCACCGGTTTGTCGTCCAGGACGAAGCGGCGGCTGCGCACGCACACGGGCGCGTCCGGCGGGAGCTCCAGCGCCGCCGCCACCCTGGGGCCCGCCGTCGCCTCGTCCACCTCGATCTGGTCCACCTCCAGCGCCCGGTCCTCGATGTCCGCCGACCAGACCGAGCGGCCCGTGCTCCAGTGCTCGCGTGCGAGCCGGGGGATGCCACGGCGGCGCAGCGGGCGGAAGGTCCGGACGAAGACGCCGGCGCCCTTGCGGGCTTCGGCGAGTCCCTCGTTGCGCAGGACGGAGAGGGCCTGCCGGGCGGTCATACGGGCGACCTCGTAGGTCGTCATGAGGTCGTTCTCGCCGGGGAGCCGGTCGCCGGGGGCGAAGGCGCCTGACTGGATGGCGGTCCTCAACTCGTCGGCGATCCGTTGGTACTTGGGCCGACGACCGCTGTTCCGGTCAGTCATGGGTGGGCCTCTCCCTTCGTCTGCGGGACACCCTACGGCGCACTTCCGAGCGGTGGTGCACGCCTGTGGGCCGACGTGAGCGGCCGATCCATCCATCGGGGGACATCTCTAGAGATACGTTGACAGGGAGGGGGCGCACGGCTTCTCTGGGGTGTATCTCTAGAGAGCTGGGACGGACAGGATTCCGGGACGGAGGCGATTCGTGCAGCCACTGCCACTGCCCGAGGCCGGTGACCTCGTACGCGACGCCGCCACCGGGCGGGTCGGGTTCTACCTGGACAGCGTCGCGGGGCGGTGCCTGATCCGGCCCGTCGACGGCGGCCGCGCCTGGGAGGCGGAGCCCGCGGACGTGCAGCCCGCGACACCCCTGAGGGAGCTACGGGCCCGGGCCGCGGAGATCAACGCCAGGAGCAGGCGCGCCCTCGGAGGCTGAGCGCGCACGGAAGGGTGGCCGAGCGGCCGGCGAGCGGGCCTTCGGTCGTCGCCGAGCGCGTCGGGGCGGTGTCCGGGCCGTCGCCGACCGATGTCGGTGGGGCGCGTCACACTGGAGGCATGTGCCGCAGCATCAAGACCCTCCGCCCGCCCGTCCTGCCCGAAGAGGCCACCGAGGACGACATCCACGCCGCCGCCTTGCAGTACGTCCGCAAGGTCTCGGGCTTCCGCGCGCCCGCCGCGCACAACCGGGAGGTGTTCGACCGGGCCGTGGAGGAGATCGCCCACGCCACCGCACGACTCCTCGACGGCCTGGAGGTCCGGGGCGGCCACAGACCGGCCCGTGAGGCGCATGCCGGGACCGACGGGCAGGGCGAGCAGCACCGGACGCATGCCGGACACGCCCAGCACGACGGACACGGACACGCCGAGCACGACGGACACGCCGAGCACGACGGGCATCATCGGTCCGCCCGGCGCGACGGGCAGCGTGAGCGCGGGAGCCAGGGTGCGAAGGCCCGCGTCAGGAAGCCGGAGCAGGAGCGGGAGCCGCAGCCGGACGCCGTATGACGTAGGCCGCCAGCGTTCCCGCGAGGAACAGCGCGAGGACCGAGACCCCCGCGCTGAACCAGGTCGCGCCCAGCCACTGCCCGCCCAGCCAGCCCAGGCCCACGCTGTAGCCCGCCCAGGCCACCCCCGCCAGCGCCGACCAGGGCAGGAACTCCTCGATCCGGCGCTTCGCCGCGCCCGCGCCGAGGGAGACCACCGACCGGCCCGCCGGGGCGAACCGTGCGATCACGACGAGCAGCCCGCCGCCCCGCGCCAGCGTCGCGCCGAGACGTTCCTGCGCCACGGTCAGCCGCCGCGAACGGGCGATGGCCCGGTCGAGCCGGGCCCCGCCCCGCCAGGCCAGGCGGTACGCCACGAAGTCGCCGAGGACGGAGGCCGTGGCCGCGCAGAGCAGCAGCGGCAGGACGGAAGGGACGTCAGGGGACGCGGCCGTGGCCGTCGCGGCCGCCGTGGCGGCCGTGATCACCAGGATCCCGCTCGGCAGCACGGGCAGGAAGACGTCGAGAAGTACCGACGTCACCACCGCCGCGTAGATCCACGGGCCCGCGGTCAGCGACCGCAGTGACCCCATGCTGTCGAGCACGTTCACAGGGTCAGAGCGTACGCGGGGCCGCCGGAGCGGTGGGGGACGGGGTGCGGGCGCGGTGGAGGAGGGGTGACGGACCTCCGTACGCCACAAGGGCCGGAAACCGCCGTCGCGGCTTCCGGCCCCCGTGGGCGAGCGGACGGGATCACGCCGCCGCCGGTGCGCGCTTCTCCTCGGGGCGGGCCGGCTCGGCGCCGCGCGCGCCGAACAGCCGGTCGAGGGCCAGGGCGCCGGGGCCGGTGAAGACCAGCAGCAGGAAGGCCCAGCAGAAGAGCGCCGCGCCCTCGCCGCTGTTCTGCAGCGGGAAGAGCGCCTCGGGCTGGTGGACCGTGAAGTACGCGTACGCCATCGAGCCGGAGGCGACGAACGCGGCGCTGCGCGTGCCCACTCCGGCCAGGACCAGGATGCCGGCGACGAGCTGGATCGCGGCCGCGTACCAGCCCGGCCAGGCGCCGGCCGCGACGGTGCCGCCGCCCATCGCGCCGCCGAGGACGCCGAAGAGCGAGGCGGCGCCGTGGCTGGCGAAGAGCAGGCCGACGACGATGCGGAACAGTCCGAGCGCGTACGGCTGGGCCTGGTGCAGGCGGTTCACGGGACGGGGCATGGGGACGGACTCCTTCGGTCTGGTCCGTTCGCGGGGAACGGAACGTGGGGGCGGAACCGATGAGGCCGTCAGGTTAGGCATCCCTCAGTAGTACTTGCAAGTTCAACATTCGGCCGATCCGAATCTGTGGCGAGCCTCACCCGGCGTCGTCGCGCCGATGCCCCCGTCCCGCCGGTCCGCGCCGCCGCCCCCGTGGAGGATCCGCTCGTCGACCGTCACCAGCCGTTCCTCCTCATGCGCCTGACGCAGGCTCAGGTGCGCGCGGCGGCCGCGGAGCGTCAGCGTCATCAGCTGGTTCCCGAACCACGGGCCCCCCGTCCTGCGCCAGGACACCACCGGCCGGCCCACCCGGCCGTGCCGGGCGAGCGCCCGCCCCAGGGCCCGGCCCAGCCGGCTCCAGCCGAAGCGGAAGCCGACCCGGATGGAGGCGGGGACCGCGTTGTGCAGCGGCGAGCAGGTCAGTTGCGCCACGTGCGCCACCGGAGCCTCACCCGTGAGTCTCCCGTCCGCCCACTCGGGTTCGGCCACGTACGCGTGGTGCACGTCCCCGGACAGCACGCACACGGTCGCGGGGGCCCGGGGGCCGGTGGCCGCCTCCGCGATCAGCCTCGTCAGCGCCTCGAAGGACGCGGGGAACGCCGCCCAGTGCTCCAGGTCGGCTCCCCGCCGCACCCGCTCCCCGAGCCGCGCCCAGCGGCCCCGGGGCCCGCCCCGTTCGCCCCGGCACAGCGCCGCGTTCCAGGCCTCGGCGTCGTGGACGAGCGGAGGCAGCAGCCATGGAAGGGAGGTGCCGATGAGGAGGTGGTCGTACGAGCCCCGGTCGGCGAGCGCCTGCTCGCGCACCCAGCCCGCCTCGGCCGGGTCGAGCATCGCCCGGGCGTCCTCCTTCAGGACGCGGGCGGCCCGGGTGTCGACCATCAGCAGCCGGGTCCGGCCGAAGTCCCGTCGGTAGCTCCAGCGCACGCACGCCGGATCGGCGTCCGCCTCGGCCGCGAACCGCCGTAGCCGCTCCGTGCCGTCGGGCGCGGCGCACACCTCGGCGTACAGCGGATCCGCCGCCAGCTCGGCGGGGGAGAGGTTGCCGAGGTGCTGGTACACCCAGTACGACATCAGCCCGCTCAGGATCCGCTCGCGCCACCAGGGCGTGGCCCGCATCCCCGCCAGCCAGGCCGCGCTGGTGTTCCAGTCGTCGATGACGTCGTGATCGTCGAAGATCATGCAGCTGGGCACGGTGGAGAGCAGCCAGCGGACCTCGGGCTCGCGCCACGACTCGTCGTAGAGCCAGGTGTACTCCTCGTAGTCCCCGGCCTCGGAGCCCGGCGCGTCGCGCGGATCGCGGCGCGCGGCGAGGCGGCGGCGGGTGGCGTCGGAGGTCTCGTCGGCGTACACCTGGTCGCCCAGGAGCACCAGCACGTCGGGGCGCTCGACGGCCGCACCGGAGCCCTCGGCCGCTCCGGCGGTGTCCGTCGTGCCGGTCGTATCCATCGTGCCGGCGGCGAGGGCCGTCGCCAGGGTGTCGAGGGCGTCCGGACCGACGGGGTCGTGGCCGCTCGCGGGCTTCGCCGCCCAGCGGCAGGAGCCGAACGCGACCCGGAGCTCCTCCTCCCGGCCCGGTGCGGGGGTGCGGATGGTGCTCCGAGGGAAGGGCGAGTCGGGCAGCGGCCAGACGCGTCGGTCGCCGAGCAGCACCTCGTACGGTGTCGCCTTGCCCGGCGTCAGGCCGGTCACCGGTATCAGGGCGTAGTGATGACCGGCGATCTGGAACGTACGGGCCCGGCCGCCGGCCCCGTCCGCGCACCGGATCTCCGCCGTGGTGGGGCGGTCCGCCTCGACCCACACCGTCGCGCTGTCGCCCGTCACGCCGTCGACGTACCGCAGCACGGGTCCGAGCCTGAGCCCCGCGCCGGGGCCTGCTGCCTCGTTGAGTCCGAGTCCGAGTCCGAGTCCGGGCCCGAGTCCGACGTCCATCGTTGATTCCCCTCCGTCGTTCCGCCGTACGGTACGGAACGACGGAGGGAGCAGGAAGCTTTCCCCGCGCGTTGTCAGCGGCCGCCGGGGGTGGTCAGCAGCCGTTGAGGACGGACTGGAGGGTGCTCTTCTCCGCGGAGTCGACGCTCAGCTTCCAGTGGTACTTCACGTGGACCCACATGCGGGCGTACGTACAGCGGTACGCGGTGCGCGACGGCATCCACTCCGCCGGGTCGAGGTCGCCCTTGGCCTGGTTGACGTTGTCCGTGACGGCGATGAGCTGTGGACGGGTGAGGTCGTTGGCGAACGCCTGGCGCTGGGTGGTGGTCCAGGAGTTGGCGCCCGAGCGCCAGGCCTCGGAGAGGGCCACGACGTGGTCGATGTCGAGGTCGGACGCGGCGGTCCAGGTGGCGCCGTCGTACTCGGAGTACCAGGTGCCGCTGACGGCGGCGCAGCTCGAGTCCTGGACGACGTTGACGCCGTCGCGCTTGAGGACGACCTCGCGGGTGTTGCAGGCGCCCGACTGGGTGCTCCAGTGGGGGAAGAGATCCCTGCTGTAGCCGGTGGAGGAACCTTCCGCCTTCACGGTGAGCGAGGCGAGGTACGTACGGGCGGTGGCGGCGCTGACCGGGGTGGGCGGCGCGGCCTGGGCGGCGGGGGCGGCCGCGAGGAGGCCGGTGGCGGTGAGGGCGGCGGTGGCGGTGAGGACGCCCGCGCGACGGACTGTTCGACGCGCGTAGACAGAGGCGGCGAGCATGTGAACTCCCTTGAGGTGGGGGGCCTTGGCCGTGCCGTCCATCCGGCGGGTGCCGGGCGGCCCGGTCATCGTGGGGGCGCCAGGTTTCGGTAGGGGGTGCGCCAGGTAACAGGGTGACGACATGAGCACGTCACATCAAGGGGTGTGAAGGGTGTGACGGAGCGACAGATTCCTTTTCTCCGCCTAGGGTTGCCGCGTGCTTCTGGACGTCAATGTCACCTTCGGGGTGGTTCTCGCCCTTCTGCTCGCCGTGGCCGCGGGGGTGGTCGCCGTGGCGCGGCTGGGGCGGGCGCGCGACAGCCTGATCGCGGGAACGCGGGCGGCCGTCCAGCTGGTGGCCGTGTCGCTGGTGATCGGCTGGGTGATGCGCCATCTGCCGCTGCTGCTGGGTTTCCTGCTGCTGATGTTCGCGGTCGCGGTGTGGACGTCCGGCCGGCGGATCGTTCCCGCGCCGGGGCGCGGCTGGTGGTGGACCGGCGCTCCGATCGCGGCGGGTGTCGTGCCCGTCGTGGGCGCGCTGGTGGTGACCGGACTCGTGCCGGTGCGGGGCATCGCGCTCATCCCGGTGACCGGGATCCTCATCGGCGGGGCGCTGACGGCCACGGTGCTCGGAGGGCGACGCGCGCTGGACGAACTGGAGACGCGGCGGGGTGAGGTGGAGGCCGGCCTCGCTCTGGGCCTCCTCCTGCGCGAGGCCCGCCTGGAGGTGGCGAGGAAGGCGGCCTCGGACGCGCTGCTGCCGGGGCTCGACCAGACCCGGACCGTGGGCCTGGTGACGCTGCCGGGAGCGTTCGTCGGCATGCTCCTCGGCGGCGCGTCACCGTGGGAGGCGGGAGCGGTGCAGCTGTTCGTCCTGGTCGCCCTGATGGTGGTCCAGGCGGTGGCGGTCGCGGTGGTGCTGGAGCTCGTGGCGCGGGGGAGGCTGGCGCGGGAGCCGCGATGACAGGGAGGTAAGGGGGGCCCGAGGCGCGTGGCGGTGCCGGGGAGGCCGGCGCGGGCGCGTGATGGCGCGGCGGTGCGGGCGCCGCGATGGCACGGTGGCGCGGGGTTGCCGTGAGGTGGGGGTGCGGTGAGGCCCGCGCGGGCCGGGTCGGGCGTCCGGACCCCGGCCGCGGCGGGCCGGACGTCCGGACCCCGGCCGCGGCCGGGTGCTACGCCAGGACCGTCAGCTCGATCGTGCCGTCCGCCGCCGGAGTGACCCGCAGGGACGTCAGGTCCTCGACGTGCACGTCCGGGGCGAAGGCCGCCGCGCGCGATCCCACGCCCACGACCCGCATGCCCGCCGCGCGGCCCGCCTGGATGCCGGCCTCGGAGTCCTCGAGGACGACGCAGTCCGCCGGGTCGAAGCCCAGCTCGGCCGCGCCCTTGAGGAAGCCCTCCGGGTCCGGCTTGCTGGCGCCGACGCACTCCGCGGTGACGCGGACGTCGGGCATCCGCAGCGCCGCCGCGCCCATCCGTGCCCGGGCGAGGGCCGCGTCGGCCGAGGTCACCAGGGCGTGCGGCAGCGTGGCGATCGCGTCCATGAAGGCGGGGGCGCCCGGGACCGGCACGACACCGTCCAGGTCGGCGGTCTCCTCGGCCAGCATCACCCGGTTGTCCGCGTGGTTCTCCTCCATGGGCCGGTCGGGAAGGAGGACGGCCATGGTCGCGTACCCCTGGCGGCCGTGGACGACCTTGAGCGCCTGCTCGGGGTCGAGTCCGTGGCGCACGGCCCAGCGGCGCCAGCAGCGCTCCACGACGGCGTCGGAGTTGACGAGCGTGCCGTCCATGTCGAGGAGGAGGGCGCGGGCGGTGAGCGTTGCCGGGGTGACGGCGGCCATGAACGGTCTCCAAAAGGGGTGGGAGGAGAACGAAGTGGACCCGCTCACCGGTCAGGGAGTGCGAGCGGGGCCACTTTGTTCCTCCACGATACAAAACGGGGGGCCGTCACGCCAGCCCGTCCCGGATGGCGGACCTCACCCGTCGGTCTCCGCCTCCAGCGCGCGGCGCGTGTGCGGACCGTAGACGCCCGGCGGATCCTCGCGGATGTACTTGTACGACTGGTAGCGCGCGACCGCCTCCTCGACGTCGTCGTCGTACCTGCCGTCCGCCCGGCCGTCGTACGCCCACACCTGGCGCAGCCGTCGCTGCAGCTCCTTGACCTCGGCGCCGTAGTCCCCGGGGCGCAGGGTCGGTTCGTCGGTGGTCTGCGTCGGGGCCACGGCCGGGGCGGACGGGCTCCGGCTCATGGACGGCGACGGCGGGCCGGCCGGCGGGGAGGAGGCCGCCGGGCCGCCCGAGGGCGAGGCGGAGGGGCTCGCCGTACGGGTGGACGGCGAGGCGGAGGCGGAGGGGGTGGCCGTGAGGGAGGGGGTGGCGGAGGTCGACGTCGAGGGCGACGGGGTCGGGGACTCCGAGACGGCGACGTTCTCGGACGGGCTCGTGGTGACCGTGGGCACCGCGGCCCGGTCGTCGGTCTCCTGCCCGCCGTCGAGCAGCCCCGCCGCGAGGGCCGCCGTGCCGATCACGGCCACGGCGACGGCCGCCGCCAGCGCCACGAGCGCGCCGCGTCGGCGGGTGGCGGGCCGCTCCTGCCGGGCCCCGTGGAAGCGGGTCCCGGTGAAGTCCGGGTCGCCGACCACTCCGCGCAGGAGCAGCGGCATCGTCTCGGAGGGGTCGCCGGCCCGAGGCGCCCCGGTCGCGAAGGGCGCGGGCGCGAAGGGCGCAGGAGCGGGCGCCGGACCCGTCACGGGCAGAGGCGCCGTCTCCTCCACCGGTGACGGCGCCGACGGCTCGGGCGCCGACGACGACGCCGACGACTCGGACGGTGAGGGCGCCGACGCGGGGGGCTCCGGCGGGTGCGGCGCCGGTGACGGTGATTCCGGCTGCACCTGCGCCTGCGGCGGCCTCGGCCCCGGTCGCTCGTCTCCCCCCGGCGCACCCGGTCCCGCGCCGCCCGGTCCCTCCGGCCCCCGTACCTCCAGTGGCGGTACGGGAGCCCCTCCGTACACCTCCGTCGGCGGTTCCAGCGTCACGTACGGCCGAATCCGCAGCGGGTCGAAGTCCTCCGCCGCCGCCATCTCCGCCCGGACGCAGGCGCAGCCCGGTCTCTGTACGCCGCAGTCTGGACAGACGTGTCCGCTCACAGTGGGTCCCCTCCCCGATTCCGATGCGAGCGATTATGCAGGCCACCCCTCGCGGTACAGGAACAGCCGTTCCCTTCGGCGGGCCATAACGGGACATAACGATCAGGATGGGGGGTACGCAATCCGCGGAGGAGACCCGAGGAGAGTGCCCATGGCCCAGGAAGTACGCACGCCGGACGTCGGCGGGGGCCCCGAGCCGGGGGAGGGGCAGAGCCACCGGACCGTCATCGTCGCGATCGGCGCGCTGCTGCTCGGCATGCTGCTCGCCGCGCTCGACCAGACCATCGTCTCCACCGCCCTGCCGACGATCGTCAGCGAACTCGGCGGCATGGAGCACCTGTCGTGGGTCGTCACCGCCTACATGCTGGCGTCGACGGCGGCCACCCCCCTGTGGGGCAAGCTCGGCGACCAGTACGGCCGCAAGAAACTCTTCCAGGCCGCGATCGTCATCTTCCTGCTGGGCTCCGTCCTCTGCGGCATCGCCCAGAACATGCCGCAGCTCATCGCCTTCCGCGCCGTCCAGGGGCTCGGCGGCGGCGGTCTCATGGTCCTGTCCATGGCCATCGTCGGCGACCTCGTCTCACCACGGGAACGCGGGAAGTACCAGGGCCTGTTCGGTGCCGTGTTCGGCGCCACGAGCGTCCTCGGCCCGCTGCTCGGCGGGCTGTTCACCGAGCACCTCTCCTGGCGCTGGGTCTTCTACATCAACGTGCCGATCGGCATCGTCGCCCTCTTCGTGATCGCCGCCGTGCTGCACATCCCGGCCCGGGGCACCCGGCACACCATCGACTACCTCGGCACCTTCCTCATCGCCTCCGTGGCCACCTGCCTGGTCCTGGTCGCCTCCCTCGGCGGCACCACCTGGGGATGGGGATCCCCGCAGATCATCGGCCTCGCGGTCCTCGGAGCCGTACTCCTCGTCTGCTTCGTGCGGGTCGAGAAGCGTGCCGTCGAGCCCGTCCTGCCCCTGAAGCTGTTCCGGATCAGGACCTTCACCCTCGTCTCGGTGATCAGCTTCATCATCGGCTTCGCGATGTTCGGCGCGATGACCTATCTGCCGACTTTCCTCCAGGTCGTCCAGGGCGTCACCCCGACGATGTCCGGGGTCCACATGCTGCCGATGGTCCTCGGCATGCTCCTGACGTCGACCGCGTCCGGCCAGATCGTCTCCCGCACCGGCCGCTGGAAGGTCTTCCCCCTCGCCGGCACCGCCGTCACCGCCGTCGGGCTGCTCCTCCTGCACCGGCTGACCGAGACCAGCTCCACCTGGGAGATGAGCCTCACCTTCTTCGTCTTCGGCGCCGGACTCGGCCTGGTCATGCAGGTCCTGGTCCTCGTCGTGCAGAACGCCGTCTCCTACGAGGACCTGGGCGTCGCCACCTCCGGCGCCACCTTCTTCCGCTCCATCGGCGCCTCCTTCGGCGTCGCCATCTTCGGCACCCTCTTCACCAACCGGCTCACCCACAAGCTCGGGGACGCCCTCGCCGGCCAGGACGTGCCGCCCGGCGTCGACCCCGGGCAGCTGGCCGCCGACCCGCGCACCATCGCCGCCCTCCCGCCCGGGCTGCGCCCGGAGGTCCTGCACGCGTACGCCACCTCCATCACCGACGTGTTCGTCTACGCCGCCCCCGTCGTCCTGATCGCCTTCGTGGTCGCCTGGTTCCTCAAGGAGGACAAGCTGCGCGGCTCGGTCACCGCCCCCGACACCAGCCAGACGCTCGCCTCCAACCCGGTGCAGCGCTCCTCGTACGACGAGTGCGCCCGCGCCCTGTCGGTGCTCGGCTCCCGGGAGGGGCGCAAGGCGATCTACGTGAAGATCACCGCGAAGGCCGGGCTCGATCTGCTGCCCGCCGCGAGCTGGCTGCTGCTGCGCATCCGCCGTCACGGCACCGTCGAACCGGCGCGGCTCGCCGAGACCACGCCCGTACCGCTGCGGGCCATCACCGAGGCGGCCCGGCAGGTCGAGGAGCGGCGGCTCGCCCGCCGGGAGGGGGTGCAGCTGATCCTCACCGACGAGGGGGTCGCGACCACCGCCAGGCTGGCCGCGGCGCGCGAGGAGTCGCTGGCGGAGCTGCTCGGGGACTGGTGGGGGCCGGAGCGGCCCACGGATCTGGTGAAACTGGTGGAGGAGCTGACGGCCGAGCTGAGCGGCTCGGACGCGGAACGTCCGCGGGCGCCGGAGCCGCCTCGCGACCACCACGCCTGACGTCGCCGTCACGGGGTGCGTGAAGCGAGGCGCGCTCGGTGCCGCGGCCTGACGTCGCCGCCGTGTGCTCGATGTCGCCGTACGCCTGCGGTCACGGCTCCGGGCCTGTCGCCGCCGTCACGCCGTGGGCGCCAGGGCCTTGCCGTACCAGATGTCCATGTACGGGCCCTCGCAGTACGCCGGTATCTCCGCGTACCCGTGGCGGACGTAGAGGGAACGGGCCTCGATCAGGTCGAGGCGGGTGTTGAGGACCATCCGGCGGGCGCCGAGCGCGCGAGCGGCGTCCTCGAGGCCGTCGATGAGGAGGCCCGCGCCGCCGTTGCCCCGGAAGGCGGGCCGGATGTACACGCGGGTCAGCTCGGCCCGCTCGTCGTCGAGCATCAGGACGCCGCCGCAGGCCGCCGGCTCGCCGCGGAACGCGCCGACGAGGAACCGGCCGGTCGGCGGGGTCAGCGACTCCACGCCGTCGCCGGTGAGGCCCTCGTCGATCTCCGCCTCGGTCGCGGGCCGCTTCCAGTAGCGGCTCGCGACCTCGGCGTAGTAGTCGCGGCGCAGGGCGGTGGCGGTCGGGGTGTCGACGCGCTCGGGGGAGAAGCTCCAGGTCATGCGCGTCATTGTGGGGCGCGCACGGCCACGGGCGCCTCTCCATATCGGCTCGCCGCCGGGCGCGACGACCACTCGGGGGAGCACCCCGTGGCACCCGCCTGACCGTTCGCGGCCCGCCGGGCCGTTCCCGGGGCTACTTGGGGGAGGCCTGCTGGACGACCTCGAACGACCACAGGGTGGACCCGGTCGCCGCCGGCTTCGGCCGCTCCGCGCCGCCCTCGCCCCCCGAGGTGCCCTGGTGGGCGGCCTTCATGGAACCGTTCATCCAGTTCTGGAAGTCCTCCTCACTGCGCCAACGGGTGTAGACGAGGTACTGGTCCGTACCCTCCAGGGGGCGCAGCAGCTCGAACCACTCGAATCCGTCCGACCCCTCCACGGCGCCGGCCCGCGCGGCGAAGCGCTGCTCCAGCACCTCGCGCTGCTCGGCCGGCACGGTCAGGACGTTGATTTTTACGACACTGGGCACATGACACCTCTCACCAAACGGGGTCCCGGCCGGGTCCCTGACCTGGACCATGTGCGAGCAGTCTCCCAGGAACGGAAACCTGTACCGACAAGGAACCGCAACCTGTTCGTCGAGAACGGCTACACAATGGAGCGGTGAGTAGGTTGACGGAGGGGCAACGCGACCGGGTCGCCCCTCGCCAAGACGTTAGTTGCGCTTGAGGTACTGGAGCACGATGAGACCCGCACCAGTAACAGCGAGGCACGCGGTTCCGGCCTTGGTGAGGCCATCAAGAGCAGTGCCACCAAGCTCGGTGACGACGATAAAAGACAGAAGGCCCGCCACCACACCGACGAGCATCACGATGATGATGTCGCGAACCGGGTGCGCGCAGATAGTGGTGGTGCCGCTGGACGTCACGCTGTTTCCTCCCGAGTGTCACTGACGCGTATCGCATGAAGACACACCTCACCTGTCGGTGCGCTCTCCAGCTAGGAGCCGACAAGGCAGCTCCTGGGCTCACGCCGTCACGGCGAGGCCGAATACGCTCAGTTCGTCCTTTTCGGATTCGGGAAGGGGCAGACGCGTGCGCAGATTTCCAGCCAATACACGCGTCCGTAAATCTACAGCATCGTCAACTACCCGGCAAGCACTTCTCGTTCGGAGGTGAAGTCGGATGATCGGTTCACGGTGTGGCACCACGGACCCGACGGCTCTGGAACGAGGTGGAGGCCGCGCACGCCTGGTGGACGCACGCCGGCCGACCCGGACCCGAGCGGTTCGGAGTGACCACGGCCCCGGGTACCCGCGAGTGGGTCTGGCTGGACACCCCGGATCGGCCCCTTCCTACTACCGGCTGATAGCCGACAGACTGCCCCGGTTGCTCTTCTCCCCCCGGAGGGTGGCCGGGGTTTCGTCGTGCGACGCGAGCTCCTACGTGCGTAGGTTGACAGACTCATTTGATCTTCACGGTGCTCATGAAGGGCAGGGTATGACCGGTACGGAACTGGCGGCGCACACGGGAGCCGTGCGGGCGCTCGCCGCGCGCTGGCTGCCCTGTTTCGGCGACGGGGACTTCGTCTGTTCCCCCGCCGGGTTGTGGCTGGCCCTCGGGGCGGTGGCCTCCGGGGCGCGTGGCGGGACCGCCGAGGAGCTGCGGAACGTGCTCGGGGTCGGCGGGGAGGCGGCGGCCGGCGCCGTGACGGCCGGCGGGCGGGGGCTGCGGCGGACCGAGGGGGTGGCCGTCGCGACCGGGGTGTGGAGCGGCGTGCCGGTGCTCGACGGCTTCCGGCGGGGGCTGCCCGATGTGGGGTTCGGGCCGCTGGCCGGTGCCGGCGGCGCGCAGCGGGAGATCGACTCCTGGGTGGCGGAGTCGACGGGCGGACGGATCGACCGGCTGCCGCTCGCCCTCGACGGCTCCGAGGACCTGGTGCTGGTCAACGCCCTGGCGTTGAAAGCCTCCTGGGTCAGCGCCTTCCCCGCCGCGGGGACGCGGGACAAGCCGTTCACGGACGGGAGCGGCGACACCGTCCTCGTACCGACCATGCACCGGCGGATTCCCGCCGCCTGGGCGTGGCGGGTGGGAGGGGCGACCGTCGTCGAACTGCCCTGCCAGGGAGCCGGGTCGGCCGGATCGGTCGGATCGGGCGGGGAAGGCGAGGGAGGGGCGGGGGCCGAGGGGAGTGCCGTGCGGGTGCGGTTCGTCCTCGGGGCGGAGGGGGAGGACCCCGCAAAGACGCCGGCCGCCGCCTGGGCCGAGGCCGGGCGGTGCGAGGTGCTGCGGGCCGACGGTGTCGAACTGGCCCTGCCCCGCTTCTCGTTGCGTACGAGGACCGATGTGTACGGGCAGCTGCCCGCCCTCGGCGTCTCCCAGGCCGTCCGGCCCGGCGCGGATTTCTCCGGCCTCTCGCCCGAGGAGCTCTACATCTCCAAGGTCGTCCAGGAAGCGCTCGTGGAGGTCGCCGAACAGGGCGTGGAGGCCGCCGCCGTCACCGCCGTCGCGATGACCCGCAGCGGCGCCCCGCCCCGGCCGAAGGTGATCGAGGAGATCGCCTTCGACCGGCCCTTCGGCGTGGTCGTCCTCGACGCCTCGGGAGAGGTGCCGCTCTTCGTCGGCCGGCAGTCGAGCGCGCCCCGGTCCCCGGCCCGTGCCGGGGGGAGCGCCTAGCGTTCAGGCCCCCGGTCCGCGCGGGCCGGAGTGTCCGGCTCTTCCAGCGACCCGGTTTCCGGCGCGCGGATGGAAGCGCCCGGCACTTCCCCGGAGTGTCAGCTCACCACCCGTGCCACCAGCAGGCCGTCGTACCCCTTCGTTCCCACGGTCTGGAGCGCCGTGGCGTCCAGGCGGGGCTCGCGCGCGACCAGGTCGAACATCGCGCGGGTGCCGGTGACCGCCGGGTCGTCCGGGTGCTCGTGCGCCACCTTGCCGCCCCGCACCACGTTGTCGACGATGATCAGCGTGCCGGGGCGGGAGAGCTTCAGCGCCCAGGAGACGTAATGCGGGTTGTTCACCTTGTCGGCGTCGACGAAGACAAGGTCGAACGGGCCGGCGCCCTCCGCCTCCAGGCGGGGGAGGGTGTCCAGGGCCGCGCCGGTGCGGACCTCGACGATCTTGTCGAGTCCGGCGCGGGCGACGTTGGCGCGGGCCACCTCGGCGTGGGCGGGGTCGTACTCCAGGGTGATCAGCCGGCCGTCGGCGGGCAGGGCGCGGGCCAGCCAGATCGTGCTGTAGCCGCCGAGCGTGCCGATCTCCAGGACCGACCGCGCGCCCGTCGCCGTGGCGAGCAGGTTGAGCAGCTTGCCCTGGTTGGGGGCGACGGCGATCTCGGGCAGTCCTGCGGCCGTGGAGGCGGCGAGCGCGGCGTCGAGCGCCTCGTCGGCCGGGACGAGCAGGTCGGTGACGTAGTGGTCGACAGCGGTCCATTGATCATGGGTCATACGGTCGAACGTACCCCGGTGCCCCGGCGCCGTACGCGTACCGCCACGGCCGTCGCGACGCCCGCCGCCAGGACGCCGGAGACCGTCAGGAGCCACACCGGGATGCCGCCGCCGACGGTGAGCAGCCGGTCGGTGTGGACGATCTGCCGGTAGGGGGTGTCGGCGACCGCCCTGAGCTCGTGGTCCGCGTCGATGCGCGAGGGCTCGGGGAACTCCTGTTCCAGCGCGGTGAGATAGACCTCCCGCGCGCCGGCGAGCCCGGCGACCGCGCCCTCCGGCCGGATCGGGCCCGCGAACCGCACCTCGGGCCGCGCCCCTCCGATGGCGCCGCGCGGCTCCATGCGATGGTCGGCGAGGACGAACAGGCGCAGGGACTGGGGGGTCTTCGCCAGCCGCGACAGGCGCATGGGGTAGACGAGCCGGTCGCTGGTGAAGCGGATCCTCAGCGGGTCGAGATCGCCGCGCAGCACCGCACCCTCGTCGTCGGGCGCGAGGCGCACGGCGACGTACTCCCACTTCTGCCGGACGTACGGCCCCAGTTCGGCGGTCAGCCGGTCGGACAGCTCGAAGCCGTTCTCCTCCAGCCAGCCGCTCAGCGCCTCGGGGTCGCTCGCGGTCAGCCGTGCGACGTCGAAGGGGCCGAGCCGCTCGCGCCCGACGACGCCCACCTCCGTTCCGTCGCGGCCGGGCGGGGCGGCGCCCGCTCCGTCGGTGTCGCTGTCGGCGAAGGGCCAGTCGTCCCCGCGTGGCCAGAAGTAGTGCCGGTCGACGTGGGCGGGGCGGGTGAGCCGGTCGAGTTCGCCGAAGAGCCCCCCGTCGCCGAGTTCGACGTCGGCCCGGCTCGGTACGGGCATGATCCAGGCGGCGCGCTCGGCGTTCCCGCGCACGGTGAAGCGCATGACGATCTCTTCCGTACGGCCGTCCCAGCGCACGGCCGAGGTCTCCTGGTCCACGCCGATCCGTCGGTCCCGATCGGCCAACATGGCTCCGCAGCCGCACGCGTACGCCGGAGCGACCAGCGAACCGAGCTGGAGCGCGAGCAGCGCGACGATCATGGCCAGAATCCTGTGTCTCCCCCGCATGCGGGGTCAGACGCGCGGCCGGTCCCCGCGGTTCCGACGCCGGGGCGGGGGGGGCGACGGCGACCGGTCGGACTCCGGGTCGAGAGAGGCGGGGGCCGGGCGTAGGGGGATGGACCCCCGCCTCTCACGTCAGCCGGCCGCGCGAGCCTGCGGCTTCGTGGCTCAGCCGGCCACGCGGACGCGCAGCTCCTTGATGCCGTTCAGCCAGGCCGCCCGCAGCCGGCGCGGCTCGCCCGCCAGGGTCAGGTCGGGCAGCTCGTCCGCGAGGGCGTTGAAGATCAGCTCGATCTCCTTGATGGCGAGGGACTTGCCGAGGCAGAAGTGCGGGCCCCCGCCGCCGAAGCCGAGGTGGGGGTTGGGGTCGCGGGTGATGTCGAAGGTCTCGGGGTCGTCGAAGACGTCCGGGTCGTTGTTGGCGGAGGAGTAGAAGAGCCCCAGCCGGTCGCCCTTGCGGATCTTCTGCCCGCCCAGCTCGGTGTCCTGCGTCGCCGTCCGCTGGAAGGAGACCACCGGCGTCGCCCAGCGCACGATCTCCTCGGCGGCGGTCGCCGGCCGTTCGCGCCGGAAGAGTTCCCACTGGTCGGGGTGGGTGAGGAAGGCGTGCATGCCGTGGCTGATGGCGTTCCGGGTGGTCTCGTTGCCGGCCACGGCCAGCAGCAGGACGAAGAAGCCGAACTCGTCCGAGGAGAGGTTGCCCTGGCCCTCGGCGGCGACGAGCTGCGTCACGATGTCCTTGGCCGGGCACTCCTTCCGGGCCGCGGCGAGGTTCATCGCGTACCCGATGAGCTCCATTGCGGCCTCGGCGCCGATCTCCTCGGTGATGGCGTACTCGGGGTCGTCGTAGGCGACCATCTTGTTCGACCAGTCGAAGATCCGGGAGCGGTCCTCCTGGGGGACGCCGATGAGTTCGGCGATCGCCTGGAGCGGCAGCTCGACGGCGACCCGGGTGACGAAGTCGAAGGTGCCGTCCGCGCCGGCGTCGCGCTTCGCCTCCTCGACGATCGTCCGCGCGCGGGTACGCAGCGCCACCTCCAGCGTCCGGATCGCGCGCGGGGTGAAGCCGCGCTGGACGATCTGGCGGACCCGGGTGTGCTCCGGCGGGTCCATGTTGAGCATGATCAGTTTCTGGACCTCGATCTGGTCCCGGGTGATGTGCTCGTTGAAGCGGATGACGGCCGTGTTCTCGGTGGAGGAGAACAGCTCGGGCCGGGTGGAGACGTACTTGACGTCGGCGTGGCGGGTGACGGCCCAGTAGCCCTCGTCGTCGAAACCCGTGACGCCCCGCGGCTGAGGGCACCACCACACCGGAGCGGTCTGCCGCAGCCGGGCGAACTCCGGGAAGGGGATGCGGGCCTGGAGCAGGTCGGGATCGGTGGCGTCGAACCCTTCGGGGAGATGAGGGCAGGGCATCGGCAACACACTCCATGTCTGAGACGCGTTCGTCTGACGGTCCATCAGAAGTTGTCGGAAAGGTAGTAACGAGTTCTACAAGTGGCAAGGGCCGCGGCGGCAAGTGTTGCGGAGAAAGGGTGCAGCCGGTACGTGCACGGCCCTTGCGTACCGGCGGTAGCAGTCATAAGACTGCACTCAGAACTAGAACGCGTACTAGTTCCCTGGGGCGGAGTGCCGGGACACCCCGCCGGGGCGAGGAGAGGACGAGCTCATGGCCGCGGAACCCGTCATCGTCGAAGCCGTACGCACCCCCATCGGCAAGCGCGGAGGCGCGCTCGCCAATCTGCACCCCGCCTATCTCCTCGGTGAGACCTACCGCGAACTCCTCGGCCGTACCGGCATCCACGCCGACTGCGTCGAGCAGATCGTCGGCGGTACGGTCACCCACGCCGGCGAGCAGTCCATGAACCCGGCGCGCAACGCCTGGCTCGCCATGGGCCTGCCCTACGAGACCGCCGCCACCACCGTCGACTGTCAGTGCGGCTCCTCGCAGCAGGCGAGCCACATGGTCGCCAACATGATCTCCTCCGGGGTCGTCGACATCGGCATCAGCTGCGGCGTGGAGGCCATGTCCCGCGTCCCCCTCGGCTCCGGATCCAAGCACGGGCCGGGAAAGCCCTGGCCCGACGAGTGGCACGTCGACCTGCCCAACCAGTTCGAGGCCGCCGAGCGTATCGCCCGCAGGCGCGGACTCACCCGTGAACGGGTCGACGCGCTCGGCCTGCTGTCCCAGGAGCGGGCGGCGATCGCCTGGTCCGAGGAGCGCTTCAAGCGGGAGACCTTCGCCGTCCAGGTCCCCACCACGGAGGAGGAGCAGGCCGCCGGGCAGGGCATGTGGCGGCTCGTCGACCGTGACGAGGGGCTGCGCGACACCAGCACGGAGGCCCTCGCCCGGCTCAAGCCGGTCATGCCGACCGCCGTCCACACCGCGGGGAACTCCTCCCAGATCTCCGACGGCGCCTGCGCGCTGATGTGGGCCTCCAAGCGGATGGCCCGCGCCCTCAAGCTCCGGCCCCGGGCCAGGATCGTCGCCCAGGCCCTCGTCGGCTCCGATCCGCACTTCCACCTCGACGGGCCGATCGACGCCACCCGCGCGGTGCTGGGCAAGGCGGGGATGTCGCTCAGGGACATCGACCTGGTCGAGATCAACGAGGCCTTCGCCTCGGTGGTGCTGAGCTGGGCGCAGGTGTTCGACCAGGACCTGGAGAAGGTGAACGTGAACGGGGGAGCGATCGCGCTCGGTCACCCCGTCGGAGCCACCGGCGCGCGGCTCATCACGACCGCCCTGCACGAGCTGGAGCGGACGGACAGGGAGTTCGCGCTGGTCACGATGTGTGCGGGCGGAGCCTTGGCGACCGGCACCATCATCCAGCGGTTGTAGCGGAGACGGGGAAACGCGGCAGGCCCCGCCCTCCTTCGTGGAGGGCGGGGCCGTGCGGGAAGCCGTCGTGGCGGCGGCGGTGGCTCAGTACCAGCCGTTGGCCTGCCAGAACGCCCAGGCGGCGTTCGGGCTGCCGTAGCGGTCGTTCATGTAGTCGAGGCCCCACTTGATCTGGGTGGCCGGGTTCGTCTTCCAGTCGGAGCCGGCGGACGACATCTTGGAGGCGGGCAGAGCCTGGACCAGGCCGTAGGCGCCGCTGGAGGAGTTCGTCGCGGTGTAGTTCCAGCCGGACTCGTGCGACACGATCTTGCTGAACGCCTGGTACTGCGAGGCGGGGACGATCTTCTTGGCGATCTCCTGCGGAGACGCGGCCGAGGCCGTGGCCGTCGTGCCCAGCACCGCTCCCGAGGCGCTCAGCAGCACGGCTGCGGAGACGGCGACGGTCTTGTTACGGGCGGAGACACGAGTGGAGAGGGAGCGGAACAACGGAAGACACCTCACGTCGGGGACTGGGTCCGCGCCGGGCGTTTCAGGCAAGCCGGAACCAGAGCCCGGGAAACCGGGAACCGGGGGGAATCGGCTCGTCCGAGGAGCTGCGCTGAGCGCCGGCTGCCTGGCGACGTCCACCAGACAAGCAGGGCCGGCGCGGCCTGGCAACGACCCCCTGTACTACCCCCGATCGCACTCCGGGCGAACGTCCCGGGCCGACCGGCCCGCACGTTTTCGCAGGTCGAAAGGGGCGTATGGGGTGAGGTGGGCGATCGTGCCCGTCTCCTATTCCGGGCCGTACGTGACCTGGGTCCTGTGGGGCGCCTCACCCTCGCGGGACCCCGAAGGGGGCTCGAAGGTGACCTGGGCCTCGAAGTTCGCCCGCCTCGTCGCCCGCCGGAGCGCCTTGAGGAGGGTCCCGCCGACCGTGAGGGTGAGGACCACGGTCAGCGCGGCGCGGCCGAGGTCCCAGCCGAGCGAGGTGGCCAGGACGTAGACGACGAACCTCGCCAGGTTCTCGTGCACCGGAGCCCCGGCGACGAAGGAGGCTCCCGAGGGTCCCGCCACGATCGGCCAGCCGTACAGGTTCATGACGGTGCCGTACGCGAACGCCGCCACGAACCCGTACGCGCAGAGCATCAGCAGCTCGCCGCGCCCCCGGAGGCGGTCCGGGCCCGGCAGCAGGCCCGCGCCCATCGCGAACCAGCCCATCGACAGCATCTGGAACGGCATCCAGGGGCCGACCCCGCCCGTGAGCAGGGCGGACGCGAACATCGTCACCGAGCCGAGGACGAAGCCGAAGCCGGGCCCGAGGACCCGCCCGCTCAGCACCATCAGGAAGAACATCGGCTCGAGACCGGCCGTACCGGCGCCCAGCGGCCGCAGGGCCGCCCCGACCGCGGCCAGGACGCCCAGCATCGCGACCGCCTTCGCGTCCATCCCGTTGTCGGCGATGGTCGCGACGACGACCGCGACGAGGAGCGGCAGCAGGGCGGCGAAGAGCCAGGGGGCGTCGGCGGAGTGAGAGGTCACGGCCGCCGAGGAGTCGGCGAGCAGCGGCCAGCCGAACGCCAGCACGCCCACGACGGAGATCAGGACGAGCGCGGCGATCGCGCGCGGTCCGAGACGCAGGGGTCGGGCGGGGGCCGCCCTCCGGGCGCTCACCGGGCCTCCCTCAGGTGCGGGGCGACCTGCTCGACCGTGAGCCACGGCTGGGGGGCGAGGATCTTCGCGACCTGCGGGGAGAAGGCGGGGGACGAGACCACGACCTCGGCCGTCGGGCCGTCGGCGACGACCTCACCGCCCGCGAGGATCACCACTCGGTGCGCCAGCTCGGCGGCGAGCTCCACGTCGTGCGTGGCGAGGACGAGGGCGTGCCCCTCGGCGGCCAGCATCCGCAGGTGGGCGACCAGGCGGGCCTTGGCCGCGTAGTCGAGACCGCGGGTCGGCTCGTCGAGCAGGAGGAGCGGGGGGCGTCCGGTGAGGACCACGGCCAGGGCGAGTGCCAGGCGCTGCCCCTCGGACAGGTCGCGGGGATGCGTGTCGTCCGCCACGCCCGGCAGCAGCTGGGAGACCAGCTCGCGGCAGGCCCCCGGCCGGGCGCCCGCGTCCGCGTCGGCGGCGGCGCACTCGGCGGCGACTGTGTCGGCGTACAGCAGGTCACGCGGTTCCTGCGGAACGAGTCCGACCCGGCGGATCAGCTCGCCGGGCTCCGTCCTGTGCGGGACCAGACCGCCGACGCGCACGCTCCCGGACGTCGGCGGGACCATCCCGACGAGGCTCCCGAGGAGGGTGGACTTGCCGGCGCCGTTACGTCCCATGAGCGCGACGGTCTCCCCTGCGGTGACGCGGAGGTCGACGCGGCGCAGGGCCTCGACCCGGCCACGGCGGACGCCGAGCCCGTCGGCCTCGACGAGAAGCTCCCCGGGGCGCTTGCCGTGAGGGTCTACCGGGCGGGCCGTGCGCGGGCGGCGCCGCCGGGAGAGGGAGAGCCGCCCAGCCCACCACCCGCGCGCGGCGGGGGACGGGTCGGGAGCGGCGGCCGTGCCGGCTGCTCGCGGGGGCGGGATCTCGCGGGTCGTTCGCGCACCGGCCGCCTCCCCGGCCGCCGGCGCGACGGCTGTCTCGCCGGTCGCTCGCGCACCAGCCGCCCCGCCGGGTTCCCGCGCACCGGCCGCCCCGCCGGTCGCGGGCTCACCAGTCGCCTGCCCGGGTTCCCGCGCATCAGCCGCCCCGTCTGCCGCGCGCGCCGCAGTCGCCTCCCCGGTCGCCGGCTCACCAGTCGCCTCCCCGGCCGCCGGCCCACCCGGCGCCTGCCCGGTCTCGCGCGCGGGAGCCCCGTCCACCGCCGGTCCCGCCGGGGCGAGCGCGGCAGCCGGTGTGCGGGGCGTCTCCGGGGCGCGGCCCTCCAGACGGGTGCGCAGGTCGGCCGCGCGGCGGCGCGCGTCGCGGACCGTCAGCGGCAGGGGGGACCACCCCGCCAGGCGGCCCAGGGCCACCACCGGCGGGTGGACCGGGGAGACGGCCATGATCTCGGCGGGCGGGCCCATGATTCCTTCCGGCAGCAGCAGGACCCGGTCCGCGTACTGCACCACCCGCTCCAGGCGGTGCTCGGCCATGAGGACCGTCGTCCCCAGGTCGTGGACCAGACGCTGGAGCACCGCCAGAACGTCCTCGGCGGCCGCCGGGTCCAGTGCCGAGGTCGGCTCGTCCAGGACCAGCACCTTCGGATGCGGGGTGAGCACCGAGCCGATCGCCACCCGCTGGCGCTGCCCGCCCGAGAGCGTGGCGATCGGGCGGTCGCGCAGCTCCGCGAGCCCCAGCAGGTCCAGCGTCTCCTCCACCCGGCGCCGCATCACCGCCGGAGCCAGGCCCAGGGACTCCATCCCGTACGCCAGCTCGTCCTCGACCGTGTCCGTGACGAAGTGCGCGAGCGGGTCCTGGCCCACCGTGCCCACCACGTCGGCCAGCTCACGCGGCTTGTGCGTGCGGGTGTCGCGGCCCGCGACCGTGACCCGGCCGCCGAGCGTCCCGCCCGTGAAGTGCGGGACGAGGCCCGACACCGCGCCGAGCAGCGTCGACTTGCCGACCCCGGACGGGCCGACGAGCAGCACCAGCTCGCCTT
Organism: Streptomyces sp. NPDC036822; assembly: GCF_055609145.1. NCBI lineage: Bacteria > Bacillati > Actinomycetota > Actinomycetes > Kitasatosporales > Streptomycetaceae > Streptomyces > Streptomyces sp. NPDC036822. The sequence continues at coordinate 581,100 of NZ_JBVJPY010000001.1, read as the reverse complement.
CGGGGATCGTCACGTCCAGGTTCCGGAGGGTGGGCGCGTCGGCGTCCCCGTACGTCACCGAGACGTTCTCGAAGCGGATCACGGGACTCGGGACTCCTCGGACACGGAAACGGACACAGGGACAGGGAGGGACGCGGAAGCGGGTGCGGACGTGGAGGCGGATAGTGCGGACGCGGAGGCGGGCACCGGGGCGACGAACGCCGGAACCAGGCCCACCAGCACCGCCAGCGCCGGCCACACCGGCAGGTACGGCGCCACCAGCGGGACGACCCCGGGGCGCAGCGCCTCGGGCGCGTAGGTGTCGGCGGCGATCATCAGCGCCGCCACCGCCGCTCCCGAACCGGCGACCAGCCAGGCCCGCACCCCCCAGCGGTCGGGCCGGTAGCGGGTCCGTACGGTCCGTTGTCCGCCCAGCCACAGACCTGCCACGGCCGCGGCGAGACCGACGCCGACCAGCGGCAGCCCGTACCCCGCGCCCCCCGCCGCCAGCAGGCCGTACGAACCGGCGCACACCCCGAGCAGGCCGCCCAGCGTCAGCACGTTCGTCGTCCGCCGCACCGCCGCCGGGACCCGCGCCGTACGCCCGTACCCACGCGCGTCCATCGACGCCGCCACGGCGACCGACCGCTCCAGCGCCCCTTCGAGGACGGGCAGCCCGATCTGGAGCACCGCCCGCACGCCGCCCGTCGGGCGGCCGCGCAGCCGTCGGGCGGTCCGCAGCCGGACCACGTCGGCGACCAAGTTCGGCGCGAACGTCATCGCCACGACGACGGCGACCCCGGCCTCGTACAGCGCGCCGGGCAGCGACTTGAGGAGCCGGGCCGGGTTGGCGAGGGCGTTCGCGGCGCCGACGCAGATGAGCAGGGCCGCCAGCTTCGCCCCGTCGTACACCGCGAAGACCAGCTGTTCGGCGGTGACCCGCCCGCCGATCCGTACGCCCTGAGCCCATTGCGGCAGGGGCAGTTCGGGCAGGGTGAACAGCTCGTGGGTGCCGGGGATCGGCGAGCCGAGGACGACCGAGAACACCACCCGGACGAACACCACGAACAGGCCGAGTTTCACGAACGCGCCGTACGAGCGGGCCCAGGGCGCGTCGGTGCGGCGCGCCGCGACGACATAGCCCGCGACGGCGACGATCAGCCCGAGGAGCAGGGGGTTGGTGGTGCGGGAGGCGGCCACGGCGAGGCCGAGCGCCCAGAGCCACCAGGCGCCCGCGTGCAGGGCGTTGGAACGGTTCGCCTCGGGGGCACGGATCATGCGCGGCGGCGAGCCTTCCAGACCGCCGCGCCGCCGAGGACGAGGACGGCCGCCCCGCCCGCGGCGATCCCGAGGGCGGGACCGCCGTCGCCGCTCTCCCCACCGTCACCGGCGGCGGGGGCCGTCGGGCCGGGCCCGTCCGGCTTCGCGGTCCCGGCGGTCCCGGACGGCTCGGTCTCCGCCACCTGCTCGCCGCAGCCCTTCGCCGGGTAGCCCGCGATGCCGCAGAGCATCGCCGCGCTGTCGTACCGCAGCGGCTTCGCCACCGCCGCCAGCGCCTCCGCGCCCGTCGCGTCCTCGCGCACCTGCGCGCAGCCGACCGTGAGGGCCGGTTCCGGGGGCGTCTCGCCGCGCGGGGCGTCCGCCGGGCCGCCGAAGTCGACGACGACCGCGACCCGCTTGGTGCCCGTCTTCTCCGGCGTACCGGAGCAGACCGCCGCGAAGTCGGGGGCCGCGGAGGGCCGTGTGGCGTCCTTCGAGTCCTGGCTGACCGCGAAGCGGAAGCCGATCGCCTCCCCGTCGCCGGGCCTGGCGGTCGCCGGACCGAGGCTCGCGTACGTCCACCGGTCCGCGCCGTCGCTCTCCCAGAAGGACCAGTACCGGTATCCCGCGGCCTGGGCGGGGCCGGCGGCGGCCGCGGTCAGGACGGCGGCCACCGCGGCGGTGGCCGCCGCGGCCGCGGAGAGGCGCCCGGACCTCACTTCTTGCGACCGCTCAGCAGGATGCCGATGCCGACGCCGACGACCGTGCCGATGCCGATGATCCACCAGATGCCGAACGAGCCGGAGTCGTCGCCGTCCTCGGCCTTCTCGTCGCTCGCCGAGGCCGTGGCGGACGGCGAGGACTGCGGCGCCGGGCCGGTGGCGGCGAGCCGGCCGAGGAGGTCGGCGGAGCCGAAGGCGGTCGGGTCGACACCCATGGCGTTGGCGGCGAAGACCAGCTGGGCGTAGGCGGCCGGGCCGTTCTCCCGCGCCCAGGCGGCGGAGTTCTTCTCCAGCCAGGTCAGCGCCCCGGCCGCTTCCTTGGTGGCGCCGGTCGCCGCGAGGGCGACGACGGCGTCGGCGGTGTTGCCGTAGTCCGGCAGCGGGGCCGACTCGGCGGCGCCGGGCATCGGCGGCGTGTTCAGGTGGCCGGTCTTCGCCAGCGCGCCCGCCAGGTAGGAGGCGCCGTTGAGGGCGGCCCGCTCGACCGTCCGCTTGGGCAGGTCGGTGCAGGTGGGCGTCTGCGCGGGCTTCACGCCGCGCGCGGTGATGCCCTTGCCGAGCCCGGCGAGCGTGGCGGCCGCGGTGGCGTCGGCGTTCGCGAGGAGCTTGCCGGTCTTGTCCGGCTGGTAGGCGAACGCGCCCGCCCCGTCCTTGGTGGCGCAGGGGACGGCGAAGCCGAGCAGCGCGTCGTACGGGGTCTTGCCGTCGGCGGACGTCACCTCGCCCGGCTTCTCGCCGAGCGCGGCGAGGGCGCCGATCACGATCGAGGTGGAGTTGGCGTCGCTGGGGCTGCCGGGGTTGTAGCCCCAGCCGCCGTCCTTGTTCTGGACGCCCTTCAGCCAGGCGGCGCCCGCCTTGGCGGCCTTGGCGAGCGCCTCGGGGTCGGCGCTGTCGCGCTTGACGCCGGAGAGGGCCTGGACGGCGACGGCGGTGGCGTTGGTGTCCAGCATGGTGGCCGGGGCGCACGGCTTGGCGGGGTCCGGGCGGTACGAGGAGAAGGCGCCGCTGTCGCACTGCTGCCGCTGGAGCCAGGTGACGGCCTGCTCGGCGGGCTGGATGCCGTTCGTGCGCTGCGCGATGAAGGCGAGCGACTGGCGCCAGACGCCGTCGTACGTCGGGTCCTTGGTGCCGTAGAGACCGGAGGGGATCACCGGCGCGGGGGTGGGGGACGGGGAGGGCGCGGCGGCCGCGACGGAAGCCGTTCCGGTGCAGAGCAGCGCGGCGGCTGCGAACGCGGCGGCGCCGCGGCGGACGGTGGTCATGCGTGCTGGCCTCTCCTGCGGCCGGGCACCGGCACGCACAAGGGCACCAGGCTCGGCTCCGTATTCCTCGACGGTGCCGGCGTTCACGTCCCGGACGGGGCATTCCGACTCACCACACGGGGTGGCTCACGGTTGCGGGTCAGTGCCGGATTTCCACCGGCTTCCCCCCGTACGGGCATGATGACGACGGGCACACTCTACCGGCCCGTAGCCCGGGCGGCCGGGGAGTGCGAGGTGCCTCACACCCGGCGGCCCCCGGGGCGCGGCCGACGGCGGAACGACGAGGCGCCGGCGTGCCCGCAGCCGGCCCCCGGGCGCGGCCGACGGCGCAAGCGCCTGGTGACGGCGTGCCCGATCGGGCCCCACGGGCGACCGCCTCCCGGGACCCCGGCCGGACCGCCGCCGGCGCCAGGGGTGCCGTAGAACCCGCGGACCGCCACACCGGGCCGCCGGGTCGGACCGACACACCAGGCTCCCCGGTCAGACCGCCACGTACGCCACCGGGTCCGTGCCGGCCGCCGGTTCCGCGCGGCCCAGTTTCACCAGTCGCCGCAGATGCGCCTCGGCCTCGCTGACCGCGATGGTCCGGGAGCCGTACGGGATCTGCTCCCAGGGGCGGTTCCACTCCATCCGTTCGGCGAGCTGCCACGGGGTCAGGGGGGTGGCCAGCAGGGCGAGGAGGCCCGTCAGCCGCTCCTCGTGGTGGTCGAGGAGCTCGCGGACCCGCCCGGCCGCGTCGGCGAAGGCGTACTGGTGGGCGGGGAGCACCTCCGCGACGCCGAGGCGGCCGATCCGCTCCAGCGAGTCCAGGTAGTCGCCCAGCGGGTCGGTGACGGTGTCGTCGTCCGGGTCCTCGTAGAGACCGATGTGCGGTGAGATCCCGGGCAGCAGGTGGTCACCGGAGAACAGCCGGCCGTGCCCCGGCAGCCCGGCCGGGTGGGCCTCCTCCAGATGTAGGCAGACGTGGCCGGGGGTGTGACCCGGGGTCCAGACGGCGCGCAGGCGCCGCCCCGCGAGGTCCAGGAGCTCCCCGGGGACGATCTCGCGGTCGGGCAGGGCCGAGCGCAGCCCGGGCAGGGTCCGCATCCGGCCGTTTCCCCGGGCGGCGAGGAGCGGGGCGGTGTGCCCCTCGGGGGCGCCGACGGCGGCGAGTTTGCGGGCGAGGTAGTCGAGCCACACCTCGGGCTCGGACTCGCGGGTGCGGCGGACGACGGCGGTGTCGGCGGCGTGCATCGCGATCCACGCGCCGGAGGCCTCGCGGACCCGGCCCGACAGGCCGTGGTGGTCGGGGTGGTGGTGGGTGATGACGACGCCGTGGACGTCGCGGACGGACGTGCCGAGCGCGGTGAGCCCGTCGGTGAGTTCGTCCCAGGAGGCCGGGTCGTCCCAGCCGGTGTCGATCAGGACGGGGCCGCGGTCCGTGTCGACGACATGGACCAGGGTGTGGCCGAGCGGGTTGTCCGGGATGGGGACGCGGAGGGACCAGACGCCTCCGCCGTGCTCGGTCACCTGGGTCATGGGTCCTCGTCTCTCCGCGACGGCACGGCATCCGTTCGAGCATTGCCCATGATAAGTAGAACTGGTATCAGTTCTGAAACACAGTCAGGTAACGTCGCGGGTTCCGGGAGGCAGTCGGTCATGACCGAGCTTGTGGAGCACGGAAAGCTGTACATCGGCGGCCAGTTGACCGATCCCCTCGGAGTCGAGGTCATCGAGGTGATCTCGCCCCACACCGAGGAGGTCGTCGGCCGCGTGCCGCACGCCTCCCGGGCCGATGTCGACCGGGCCGTCGCCGCCGCCCGCGAGGCCTTCGACCACGGTCCCTGGCCCCGGGCGACGCTCGAGGAGCGGATCGGGGTCGTCACCCGGATCAAGGACGCCATCGCCGTCCGGCACGAGGAGATCGCCCGTTCGATCAGCGCGCAGAACGGCTCCCCGTATTCCTGGAGCGTGCTGGCCCAGGCGCTCGGCGCGATGATGGTCTGGGACGCCGCGATCACCGTCGCCCGCGACTTCACGTACGAGTCCCGGCGCGACGGAGTCCTCGGGCCGATCATGGTGCGGCGCGAACCGGTGGGGGTGGTCGCGGCCGTCGTGCCGTGGAACGTCCCGCAGTTCACGGCGGCGGCGAAGCTGGGCCCGGCGCTGCTGGCCGGCTGCACGGTGGTGCTGAAGCCGTCGCCGGAGTCCCCGCTCGACTCCTACATCCTGGGCGAGATCGCGGCGGAGGCCGGGCTGCCCGAGGGGGTCCTGAGCATCCTGCCGGCCGACCGGGAGGTCAGCGAGTACCTGGTCGGGCACCCGGGCGTCGACAAGGTCTCCTTCACGGGGTCGGTCGCGGCCGGGAAGCGCGTGATGGAGGTCGCCTCCCGCAACCTCACCCGCGTCACCCTCGAACTCGGCGGCAAGTCCGCGGCCGTCGTCCTGCCCGACGCGGACGTGGCGACCGCCGTCGCCGGGATCGTCCCGGCCGCCTGGATGAACAACGGACAGGCGTGCGTCGCCCAGACCCGCATCCTCGCCCCGCGCAGCCGATACGACGAGATCGCCCAGGCGCTCGCCGCGGCCGCCGGCGCCCTGGTCGTCGGCGACCCGCTGGACCCGGCGACCCAGGTCGGCCCGCTCGTCGCCCGCCGTCAGCAGCATCGCTCCCTCGACTACATCGGCATCGGCCAGGAGGAAGGGGCCAAGGTCCTCGCGGGCGGCGGCCGTCCCGCGGGCCGGGAGCGCGGCTGGTACGTCGAGCCGACGCTCTTCGGCGACGTCGACAACTCCATGCGGATCGCGCGCGAGGAGATCTTCGGGCCCGTCATCTGTCTCCTCCCGTACGGGGACGAGAGCGAGGCGCTCCGGATCGCCGACGACTCCGACTACGGGCTCAGCGGTAGCGTCTGGACCGGGGACGTCGAGCACGGCATCGACTTCGCCCGGCGGGTGCGCACCGGCACCTTCAACGTGAACACCTTCAGCCTGGACATGCTCGGCCCGTTCGGCGGCTACAAGAACTCCGGCCTGGGGCGGGAGTTCGGCCCCGAGGGCTTCGGCGAGTACCTGGAGCACAAGATGATCCATCTGCCGGCCGGGTACGAGGGGCCGGGTGGGGCCTGATGGGCGACCGCTGGCACGTCGAGGTCGACCGGGGGGTGTGCATCGGCTCGGCCATGTGCGTGAACCACTCCCCGGACGGCTTCCGGCTCGACTCGGCCCGCCAGTCGCATCCCACGCGACCGGAGGCGGACGCGAACGAGAGCGTGCTCGCGGCGGCCGAGGGCTGCCCCGTGGAGGCGATCCTGATCACCCTGCTCGACGGCGGAGAGCCGGTCTTCCCTCCGGAGGAGTAGGCGCCCCTCCGTGACAGCCCTGCGGCGTGCCGTCGGGGGAGAGCCCTCAGCGCGCCGTCCCGGCCCGCCCGCGCGCCTTCGTGGCCACGGGCGCGGCCGGACCGCCCGCCGGGGCGGCGCCGCTCGGCACGGTCAGGTCGATCAGCCGGCAGACCGTCTCGATGTCGATCTTCACCTGCGCGATCGAGGCGCGCCCCGACAGCCACGTGATCAGCGCCGAGTGCCAGGTGTGCTCGATCACCCGGACCGCCGAGAGCTGCTCGGGCGTCGGGTGCTCCAGCTCCATCGCGTCCAGGATGATCGCCGTCGTCAGCCGCGACACCGTGTCCACCTCGGGGCTCACGCTCCGGTCCGCGAACGTCAGGGCCCGTACCATCGCGTCCGCGAGCTGTGGTTCCCGCTGAAGCGCCCGGAAGGCGCGCATCAGCGTCTCCGCGACCCGCTCCGCGGAGCTGTCCCCGGCCGGCGGCCGCTTCCGCAGGGTCGTGTGCATGTGCTGGAGCTGGTCCTGCATCGTCGCGACCAGCAGATGGATCTTGGAGGGGAAATAGCGGTACAGCGTGCCCAGGGCCACCCCGGCGGCCTCGGCGACCTCACGCATCTGTACGGCGTCGAAACCGCCCCGCCCGGCCAGCTGCGCGCTGGCGTGCAGGATGCGCCGGCGGCGCGCCTCCTGGCGTTCCGTCAGGGGCGGCGAGTCGGGTCTGTCTTCCGCGGTCATGGAGTCCCGTTCCGTGCGGTGGGGAGCGACAGTATGGCGGGGCCTCCGCCGTGGCGCGAATCACCTGATCCGGTTCTTACAGCGGGGCTACCTGCCGGTAGATTCAGTGCACCTTGAACGATCAAGAGCGATCAAGTCTGTAACTTGTTCTAGATTAGCGCGAGCGGTTACGCTCCCGCGAAACGCACGCTCGAAGGGGGCAGCGAGTGACCGCTGAGGCCATAGAGTCAGGCCCCCGCCAGGGCCTCACCGGCGACGGTGACCGTCCGTTGCGGATCGCTCTCCTCACGTACAAGGGCAACCCGTTCTGCGGGGGCCAGGGCGTCTACGTCCGGCATCTCTCCCGCGAACTCGCCCGGCTCGGGCACACCGTGGAGGTCATCGGCTCCCAGCCGTACCCGGTCCTCGACGAGGGGCTGCCCGGGCTCACCCTCACCGAGCTGGCGAGCCTGGACCTGTACCGGTCGCCGGACCCCTTCCGCACGCCCCGGCGCGACGAGTACCGGGACTGGATCGACGCCCTCGAGGTCGCCACCATGTGGACCGGCGGCTTCCCCGAGCCCCTCACGTTCTCGCTCCGGGCCCGGCGCACGCTCGCCGCCCGCCGCGGCGACTTCGACGTCGTCCACGACAACCAGACCCTCGGATACGGACTCCTCGGCGGCCCCGACGCGATCGGCGCCCCGCTCGTCACCACGATCCACCACCCCATCACCGTCGACCGGCAGCTCGACCTCGACGCCGCCGACGACTGGAAACGGCGCGCCTCCGTACGCCGCTGGTACGGCTTCACGCGCATGCAGAAGCGGGTCGCCCGCCGCCTGCCGTCCGTGCTGACCGTCTCCGGCACCTCCCGCCGGGAGATCGTCGAGCACCTCGGCGTACGCGACGACCGCATCCGGGTCGTCCACATCGGCGCCGACACCGCCCTGTGGTCCCCGGACCCGTCCGTCGCCGAGGTTCCCGGCCGGATCGTCACCACCTCCAGCGCGGACGTGCCGCTCAAGGGCCTCGTCCACCTCGTCGAGGCGCTCGCCAAGCTCCGCACCGACAACCCCGCCGCGCACCTCGTCGTCGTCGGCAAGCGCGCCGAGGACGGGCCGGTCGCCCAGGCCATCGAGCGGCACGGGCTCCAGGACGCCGTCGAGTTCGTCAAGGGCATCACCGACGCCGAACTCGTCGACCTGGTCCGCTCCGCCCAGGTCTCCTGCGTGCCGTCGCTGTACGAGGGGTTCTCGCTGCCGGCCGCCGAGGCGATGGCCACCGGGACCCCGCTCGTCGCCACCACCGGCGGGGCGATCCCCGAGGTCGCCGGCCGCGACGGCGAAACCTGTCTCGCCGTGCCCCCGGCCGACCCGGACGCGCTGGCCGAGGCCCTGCGCCGGGTGCTCGGTGACGCGGAGCTGAGGGCCCGCCTGGGGGCCGCCGGACGCCGTCGCGTCCTGGAGAACTTCACCTGGGCGCGGGCCGCCCAGGGCACCGCGGAGCTGTACCGCGAGGCGATCGCCCGGCAGGGCCGGACGGCCCGCAGGTGACCGGACTCCCGCGCCGCCCCCGGGCGCACCCGCGCGCCCGAGGAGCGGCGCAGCCCCCCGCCCGCCGTGCGGCGCAGCCCCCCGCCCGCCGTGCGGCACACCCCCGTGCCCGCCGCGCGGGCACGACTCACGGCCGCCCAGCGGCCCCATCCGTGGACCACCCCGACCGCGAAGGCAGGCACTCGTGCTGACCGTCGACTTCACCCGCTTCCCGCTCGCCCCCGGCGACCGCGTGCTCGACCTGGGCTGCGGTGCGGGCCGGCACGCCTTCGAGTGCTACCGGCGCGGCGCCCAGGTCGTGGCCCTCGACCAGAACGGCGAGGAGATCCGCGAGGTCGCCACCTGGTTCGCCGCGATGAAGGAGGCCGGCGAGGCCCCCGCCGGCGCGACCGCCACCGCGATGGAGGGCGACGCGCTCAACCTGCCCTTCCCCGACGAGTCCTTCGACGTCGTCATCATCTCCGAGGTCATGGAGCACATCCCTGACGACAAGGGCGTGCTCGCCGAGATGGTGCGCGTCCTCAAGCCCGGCGGCCGCATCGCGATCACCGTCCCGCGCTACGGCCCCGAGAAGGTGTGCTGGACCCTGTCCGACGCCTACCACGAGGTCGAGGGCGGCCACATCCGCATCTACAAGGCCGACGAGCTGCTCGGCAAGATCCGGCAGGCCGGCCTCAAGCCGTACGGCACCCACCACGCGCACGCCCTGCACTCCCCGTACTGGTGGCTGAAGTGCGCCTTCGGCGTGGACAACGACAAGGCGCTGCCGGTCCGCGCCTACCACAAGCTCCTGGTCTGGGACATCATGAAGAAGCCCGCGCTCACCCGGGTCGCCGAGCAGCTCCTCAACCCGGTCGTCGGCAAGAGCTTCGTCGTGTACTCGACCAAGCCCCATCTGCCCAAGGCCGACGCCGAGACCTCCGCGGACGTCGCCAAGTGACCTCTCCCGAGAGCATCGCCGAGCACCTCCTGCTGCCCGGTGTCCTCACCGCGGAACAGGCCGCCCGGACCGTCGCCGGAATTCTCGCCGTCCAGCGCGAGGACGGGGCGATCCCCTGGTTCCGCGGCCACCACCTCGACCCGTGGGACCACACCGAGGCCGCCATGGCCCTCGACACGGCCGGCGAACACGCCGCCGCGGCCCGCGCCTACGAGTGGCTGGCCCGCCACCAGAGCGGCGACGGCTCCTGGTACGCCGCCTACCGCGACGGCGACCCGCAGGACGTCACCGACCGCGGCCGGGAGTCCAACTTCGTCGCGTACATCGCCGTCGGGGTCTGGCACCATTACCTCTCGACCGGCGACGACGCCTTCCTCGACCGGATGTGGCCCGTCGTCTTCGCCGCCGTCGAGTTCGTCCTCGCCCTCCAGCAACCGGGTGGGCAGATCGGCTGGAAGCGCGAGCCCGACGGCACCGCCGTCGAGGACGCGCTGCTCACCGGCAGCTCCTCCATCCACCAGGCGCTGCGCTGCGCGCTCGCCATCGCCGAGGTGCGCGAGGAGCCGCAGCCCGACTGGGAGCTGGCGGCCGGCGCGCTCGGCCACGCCATCCGCAGCCACCCCGAGCGCTTCCTCGACAAGTCGCGCTACTCCATGGACTGGTACTACCCCGTCCTCGGCGGCGCCGTGACGGGTGAAGCCGCCAGGACCCGGATCCAGGCGCGCTGGGACGACTTCGTCGTGCCCGGCCTCGGCGTGCGCTGCGTGCTGCCCAACCCGTGGGTGACCGGCGGCGAGAGCTGCGAACTCGCCCTCGCGCTCTGGGCGATCGGCGAGTCGGACCGCGCCCTGGAGATCCTCCAGTCCATCCAGCACCTGCGCGCCGAGGACGGCATGTACTGGACGGGGTACGTCTTCGAGGGCGACCGGGCCGTATGGCCGGAGGAGCTCACCTCCTGGACGGCCGGCTCGCTGCTGCTCGCCGTCGCGGCCCTGGGCGGCGACGAGGCGACCGTGGCGGTCTTCGGCGGCGAGCGGCTGCCCCGGGGCCTGGAGCCCGACTGCTGCGCCTGACGAGGAGGGAGCGGGTCCGCCGCGCCTGAACGACAGGAGAACGGACCCGCCGCGCCCGCACGACAGGAGAACGGACCCGCCGCGCCTGAACGACAGGAGAACGGACCCGCCGCGCCCGCACGACAGGGGAGGGGACCGGCCGCGCCCGCACGACGTCAGTGGCGGCGCAGCAGCCGCCCCGCCACCGTGTGCCCGACGACGAGATAGACCACGGCGGCGAGACCGTAACCGGCCACTACCCGGGCCCATGCCTCGTCGAAGGTGAACAGGTCGTGCGACCAGCCCGCCAGCCAGCGGGCAGCGTCCTGGACGAACTCCACCAGGCCGTTGCCCCGGTTGGCGCCGAGCAGGTACATCAGGATCCAGAGGCCGATGATCGCGGCCATGACATCGGCGACGACGCTGATCACCCTCGCCGCCTGCGTGGTGTTACTCCGTCCGGAAGTCATAGGGTCCGCGTTACCGCGCGTGGCCGTTCGAAACCCGTTCGGAGTCGGTCGGCTGGCGGGGCGTCGGACCGGGGGCGAGGCTGGCGCCCGAGGGCTCGCCCGAGTCCCCAGGGAGGTCCGGCCGTGTCCCCATCCGCTCCGGTGCGCCTGCGCCGCGCCGTCGTGGCCCTGCTCCTGTCCTGCGCGCTCCTGGCGACCACGGCCGCCTGCGGCGGTGACGACACCCCGGGCGCGAGCGGCAGCGCGAGCCCGACGAGCAGCGGCACCTTCGAACAACAGCGGCTCGCCAAGACCCGGTTCGTCGCCAACGCGGGCCTCGCGGCCGGTGCCACGTACCAGTGGATCGTCAAGCCGTACCGCGAGGGCAAGTTCACGAAGGGCACGGACGGGCGGACCTTCGCCCTGGTGAAGGCGGGCCTCGCGGGCACGTTCGCGTACAACAGGCTCAAGGCGGCGGTGAACAACGCCAAGGGCGACCCGCTGCTCTCGAAGGCGGTGGCCCCGCTGACGGCCGGGATCGAATCGCTGAGGGAACTCGGCACGAAGCTGCGGAAGGGCGAAGCGAGCGAGGCCGACGTCGGCACCTTCGAGAACGTCATCACCAGCGTGAAGGACGCGGGCCGGAGCGCGGGCGCCGAGGTGACCGACCAGGTGCCGAGCACCTCCCAGCTCGGCGGCTGAGCCGGCCCGGCACCGCGCGACGGCGCCCGGGCTCCGGACCGCGCGACGGGCCCGGGCTCCGTATCCACGGACGGCGCCCGGCCTCCCCTCGTCAGGAGAGGGCGGGCACCCAGTCGCCGAGCCAGTCCCGCACCTCCTGGTCCGCCGCCTGCGCGTCCGTCAGGTGCGGGCGGTCGCCGCTCGCGCCGCCCGCGCCGGGGCCGGTGTTCCGGTACTCGGCGAACCGGTCGTCCTTCCAGGAGAAGCCGCCCATGTCGGTCCAGGGCGTGCTCCTGACCGCGGCGCTCAGGCTGGTGTCGCGGACCGTGGTCTGCGGGTCGACGGCCGGGTCGCCTCCGGGGTGCCAGTTCCGGCCGAGGAAGAAGCTGCCCGCCGCCACGTCACCGGTGACGGCCGAGCGGTGGATCAGGATGCCCTTGCGGCCGGCGGGGGTGCTCGGCGCCGTGACGTAGCCGGCGGAGGTGCCGTTCCAGCGCTTCTTGACCGTGATGACCGACCTGTCGATGACGACCGTCGCCCGGCCGAAGACGAAGTCGACGTTCCCCGTGACGTACGCGTTCGTGACGTAGACGCGGCCGGGCCTGTCCTTGGCGGCGGTCTCCAGCTCCAGGGTGTCCTGGTCGCCGTTGACGATCACTCCGTCCAGGACGATCCGGTCGGCCGTGGTCAGCAGGGCCACCGCCTGCTGGGCGATGTCCTGGTGGCGCGCCTCGTCGAAGTCGTTGGTGACGGTGAGGTTGCGGACCTGCGAGTCGTCGGACCGGACGGAGAGGGTGGCGCTGCCCGGGGTGCCGTAGGGGCCCGAGCCGTCGGGTTTGGTCATCCCTGCCGCGTTGCCGTACACGATGACCGTGTCCTTGCGGCTCGCGCCCGCGCCCTGGAGCGTGACGTGCGGCTTGTTCGCCGGGATGACGACCGTCTCGCGGTACGTGCCGGGCCGTACGGAGATGACGACCCGGGCGGGGTTGTCCGCCGGGACGGCGTCCACGGCCGCCTGGACGGTGCGGTACGCGCCGGAGCCGTCCTTGGCCACCGTCAGGGTCGTCGGCGCCGCCCCCGCCCCGGTCCGCGGCGCCGTCGCCGTCGCCGTCGTGCCGAGCGAAGCCCGCGGCCCCGCGCCCGACCTGAGCAGCGCGGGGACGTCGGCGGCCCTGTCGGGGGTGTACGGGTAGGACGAGCGGGGGTCGAAGGCCGTGCCGCCGCTCTCGTTGCGGCCGCGGGTGCCGGAGAAGACGTTGCCGCGCTGGACGAGGGACGCGGTGGCGTCCTTGACGACGGGGTTGTTCACGCCCTGGAAGTAGCTGTTCTCCAGGAGCATCCTCGTCGCGCCCCGGGAGTAGTTGCCGTACGCGGACGTGACGGCGGTCCCCGGGTCGTCCTGGAGGTAGTTGTTGTAGAGGTGCGCGCGCGCCGCGTTGTCGGTGGACGGGTTGCGCTGCTCGGTCTCGCGTATCCAGTTGTGGTGGATCGTGATGTCGGTGACGACCTGGGGGGTCCAGCCGATGCCGAACGCCTTGTTGCCGTTGCTCAGCCGGTTCCAGGACACCGTCACGTAGGTGCTGTCCTTGCGGACGTCGATGAGCCCGTCGGCCATGTGGCGCAGATCGTTGTGGTCGATCCACACGTGGTGGGCGCCGTCCATCTGCACGGCGTCGAAGTCGTGTTCCTTGTCGTTCCAGACGCCTTGGTACGTGTCACGGATGGTCAGGTTCCGAATGATCACGTTGTGGACGCCCTGGCCGAGGAAGAAGCCGCCCCCGACGATGTGTCCGGCGGTCCCCGAGCCGATGATCGTCTTGTCCGAGGCGACCTTGATCTCCCTGCCGACGGGGTTCACGGCGATGGTTCCGGCGACCACGATGACGTACGGCTCCGGGGCGGTGGCGTACTTCTCCAGGTCGGCGAGGGTCCGCACGGTGACGGTCCGGCCGTCCCGGCCGCCGTAGGTGCCGTTCTGGCCCAGGGCGTCGACGGACGCGAAGCCGTCGGCGACGGTGGTGGCCCAGGCCGGCGCGGGGGCGGGCGCGGGGGCGCCGGCGGCGGACGCCTGGGGGCGAGCGGTCTCGCCCAGCAGGCCGAAGGCGGTGCCGTACGCCATGACTCCCGCGGCGGTCAGGGCCAGCGGGACCCCGACGGCCCACGCCGTCCTCCGCCTGCGGTGCCGTGCCGTGCTGCGGCTGCGGTTCATGCTCATGGGCGCATCCGTTCGTGTGGGGGGGTGCTTACGCACCCCGGTCGCCGCCGAGCGGGGAAAGGTTGCCGTCGCGCCCGAGGCGCCCCCTGGGTCCCTCAGGTGACGAGCTCCGCGAGGACGCGCAGGGTGGCCGGGTCCGGCGCCGTGACCAGGAGGTCGGTGACCGGACCTGCGTGCCACAGCTCCAGCCGTTCGGCGATCCGCGCCTTCGGCCCGATCAGCGAGATGTCGTCCGCGAAGGAGTCCGGCACGGCGAGCACGGCCTCCTGCCGGCGGCCGGCCGCGAACAGCTCCTGGATGTGCCGGGCCTCGTCCGCGTACCCCATGCGCCCCATGAGGTCGGCGTGGAAGTTGCGGGCCGCGTGCCCCATGCCGCCGATGTAGAAGCCGAGCATCGCCTTGACGGGCAGCAGCCCCTCGGCGGGATCGTCGCAGAGCCGGGCGTGCACCATCGGGGCGACGAGGAAGTCCCCGGGGAGCCGCTCCGGCAGCGCGTACACCTCGGCGTGGCGCGTCGGCGACCAGTAGAGGGGCAGCCAGCCGTCGGCGATCCGCAGCGTCTGGGCGATGTTCTTGGGCCCCTCGGCGCCGAGGAGCACCGGCAGGTCGGGGCGCAGGGGGTGGGTGATCGGCTTGAGGGCCTTCCCGAGTCCGGTGCCGTCGGCCCCCGCGTACGGATGGGAGTGGAACCGCCCGTCGAGCGCGACGGGCCCCTCACGGCGCAGCACCTGACGGATCACGTCCACGTACTCGCGGGTCGCGGTCAGCGGGCTGCGCGGGAAGGGGCGGCCGTACCAGCCCTCCACGACCTGCGGCCCGGAGAGACCGAGGCCGAGCATCATCCGGCCGCCGGAGAGGTGGTCGAGCGTGAGCGCGTGCATGGCGGTGGCGGTCGGGGTCCGCGCGGCCATCTGCGCGACGGCGGTGCCCAGCCTGATCCGGGTGGTGTGCGCGGCGATCCAGGTCAGCGCCGTGAACGCGTCGGAGCCCCACGCCTCGGCGGTCCACACGGAGTCGTAGCCGAGCCGCTCGGCCTCCCGGGCGAGGTCGAGATGGGCGGGTGAGGGGCCGCGCCCCCAGTAGCCGAGGGCGAGTCCGAGGCGCATGGCCCCCACCAACCTTTCTGACGATACGTCAGTTACGGATGGGGGGACTGTACGCCGACGGCCCCTCGCCCGGAAGGGATCCCGGGGGAGGGGCCGCTGGAACGGTGCCGGTGTGCCGGCCGAGCGGTCAGCCGCGCTGGATGCCGGTCGTGTCCTGGAGGACGCCGCGACGGCCGTCCTGCGTCTGGGCGACGAGGCCGGGGCCCCGCTGCTCGACCGCCAGGTACCAGGTGCCGGGAGCCAGTTCGGCGATCGGCGTCGGGGAGCCGTCCTCGGCGTACAGGGGGCGGGCGACCGGGACCGCGAACCAGAACGGCGCGAAGTCGGACGCGGGCTGCTGGCCCTGGGCCTGCCCCTGGGCGGGAGCCTGGCCCTGTGCCGGGGCCTGCGCCTGGGCCTGGCCCTGCGCCGGCCCGGGCTGCGGGGCGTGCCCGGCGGCCTGGGGGTCGGGCTGCTGCTGTCCGCCGAACGGCTGGTGGGGCTGCGCGCCGTATCCCTGCTGGGCGCCCGGGTAGCCGTAGCCACCGGGGACGCCCGGCTGGCCGTGCTGGCCGGGCTGCATGCCGTACGGCTGCGCGGTCTGCGGCTTCGGCGCGCTGAGCAGCGGGGCCTTGAGCGCCGGCACCAGCGGAGCGGCGACGGCGGCACCGGCCAGGACCAGCGCGGCGATCAGGCCGAGGATGAGGCCCGCACCGGCGTTGTTGGACTCGAACATCCACATCAGCAGGTTCCAGGCGGAGGCGATGGCGAACGCGGCGCCGACCTGCCCCAGCTCGAGGCCGGCGACCTTCCGCGGCTGCGGAAGCAGGTGGGAGAGGACGACCAGGGCGCCACCCGCGATGCCGAGGAGGAACGCGCCCCAGCCCAGGGGCGAGAGCTCCCACGAGTTCGTGGATTCGATGTTGTCGCAGAAGTCGCCTTCACAGCCGGCGATGCCGAGGAACGAGGCGATGAACAGCACCACCGCTGCACCGATCACCACGCCATCGCCTCGAGTGAGGGAGCGGATATTCACGTAAGAGTCCTTCGTCGGGTCGTCTCGTAGGGGTGGCGCGAAGCACGGGGGCGGCCCCATCGTACGGAGCGAATCTATCGCCCGCGGGTTCTACCCCTTGAGGTAGGTCCTGATGCCGTCCGCGATTCCGCGCGCCGCTTTCTGTCGCCATGCCGCATCGGTGAGCAGTGCGGCGTCCTTCGGGTCACGCATATTGCCGCATTCGACGAAGACCTTGGGGACGGTTGAGAGATTGAGTCCGCCGAGATCGTCGCGGACGTCCAACCCCGTGCCCGCGCCGAGGTAGTTGGCGGGCGCGGTCCCGGTCGAGCGGGCGAAGTGCCGGGCGATGCCCTCGCCGAGGGTACGGGAGGGCCCGACGATCTTCGTGGTGTCGGCTCCGCCGGAGCTCACCCGGGCGGGCAGGATCACGTGGAACCCGCGGTTGCCGGTCGCAGAGCCGTCGGCGTGCACGGAGACGACGGCGTCTGCGCGGGCGGCGTTGCCGGTCCTCGCGCGCTCGTCGATGCAGGGGCCGAAGGGGCGGTCGGCGTCGTGGGTGAGGACGACGCGGGCCCCCTGGGCCGCGAGGAGATCGCGGAGACGGTGTGAAACATCGAGGGTGAACGCGGCCTCGGTGTATCCGGCGTCCGTGGACGTCCCGGTGGTGTCGCATTCCTTGCGGTTCGTCCCGATGTCGACCTTCTGGTTGATCTCCCGGGTGTGACGGAAGTTGCCCGGGTTGTGCCCGGGGTCGATGACCACGGTCCGTCCGGAGAGGGGCAGCGTCCCGCCGCCGGCCGACGGGGTGGGGGTGGCGCCGGCCCCGTCGCCCGGCCGCGCCGATCCGGGCGGGGCGGCCTGCCCGTGCCGCGTCGGCGGCGTCGCGCTCCCGGCGGTGGCGCCGCACCCCGCGAGCGTGACGCATCCGAGCAGGGCGAGGGCGGGGGCGAGGATCTTGCGGTGGTCGTACGGCACGTCGCGACTCTAGTGCGAGGCGGGGCGGACTCAGGTCGAATAGTCCGTTGACGCGAGGAGTCTGTGTGGGGAGTGTGGCGGGTAGGGAGAGAGTGCGTCGGTGACCAGACACCGCGCATGGACCACGGGGGGGCACTGTGGCGGGGCAGGAACCGAACGACGCGTCGGACCGGGCGGGGCACGACGATCCCCAGGACCCGGGGGACAGAGCTGCGCACGCGGACCCCCGGGGCGGGGCGCGGGCAGCGGGACCGGACGGCCGTCCGGGCGCGGAGGCGGCGGGCCGGGGCGCCGGATCACCCCCGGGCTTCGGCCCGCCCGCGGACCCCCGGGTGTCCGAGACGCCCTGGGCGTACGGCGGGCCGGGGAAGCCGCCGGGGGGTTCGGCTGCGCCGGGAGGACCTGGTTCCGGGGGGCCGGGTGCCGCCGGAGGACCTGCTTCCGCGGGCCCTGGTGCTTCCGAGGCCGGTGGGTTCCCCGAGGGCCCCGGGGCTTCCGGCGGACCGGCTGCTTCCGCGGCGTCCGGTGCTTCCGCGAACTCCGGTGCGGACGGTGCCTTCGGCCCGGCGGCCGGCCCGGCCCCGTCGCACGGCGCCCCCGAGGCGCCGTACAGCGCCCCCACCCCGGCGTACGGCGCGTGGGGCGGGGGGCCGGTGCCGCCGCCGCCCGTGGGGCCGCCGCAGGTTCCCCCGCCGCCCGCCGGGGCACACCCGGCGCAGGCCGCGCTGGTCGGACTGCTGAACCTCTCCTGCCTGGGCCTCGGGTACGTCCTGCTCAGGCAGTGGGCCCTGGCCGCCGTCTGCTGGGGCGCCACGGCCGCCCTGCTCTTCGTCGCCCTCCCGGCCGACGTCGACGGCGTACCCACCGGCTTCCTCGTCGGCTACGGCGTGTTCCTGCTGGCCGCCGCCGCGGACGGTGCCCGGCGCGGATGGCGTGCCCCCCGGCGCGCCCTCGCGCTCCCGGCGGCGCTCCCCGTGGCACTCGCCCTGGCCTTGCTGGTCGTGCCCGTGGGCGGCACGCTCGCCTACGGCTCGGCCCGCGACGAGGCCGTGGAGCAGTCGCTCCTCGACCGCCTCGCCGCCGCCGACGCCTTGGTGAAGTCGGCCGAGGGGCAGAGCTTCAGCAGCGCCGAGGCCGACTACCGCGAGGCGCTCCTCACCTACCAGGACCTCGGTTCCCGCCGGGCCGGCTCCCGGGCCGGGCGCCTCGTCCCCGACCGCCTCGGCGCCTACTACGCGGCCGTCTCCGCGCCCTACGACGCCAAGAACTACTGCGAAGCCGTTCCCCGCCTCCAGCATCTGCGCGGTCTGCCGGGGACCGTGGACCGCTCGCTCCTCGGCGACCTGGCCGGCAAGGCCGACGAGCCGCTGGCCCACTCCTGGTACGAGTGCGGCACGAGCCGTATCGGTGTCGCCGGCGCCGAGGCGACCGCGGGGGAGCACCTCAACGCCCTGCTGTCGACGTTCCCCCAGTCGCCGCACGCCCAGAAGATCGAGGCCGCGGTCGAGGAGACCATCCGCGGCCGCGAGGCCGCGCTGACCGGCGCCGGAGCCGACCCGTGCGGCAAGGTGACCGAGCTGCGCCGCGTCGGCACCACCGTCGACCTGCTGCCCAAGCCCGCCTTCGCCGCCCTCTCGCGGGCGAACGGCGACGCGGTGCGCAAGGGCGACTTCGCCTGCGGTGTCAGGCACTTCGAGGACAAGGAGTACACCGACGCCATCCGGACGATGACGGAGTACGCCACGCAGTACCCGAACAGCCCGCAGCTGGCCCACGCGCGGTCCATAGCGATCGCCGCCGAGATCGCCGAGGAGGAGCCGGCGGCGGGGAAGCGACTTCCCCCGGCCACGGCGCCGGGCGGCTCGCGCATGGTGATGGTGGTCTCGAACGACGGCCCGGGAGAGGTCGAACTCCTCTACACAGGGCCGGTGACCGGACGCGTCACGATCAAGGCGTGCGGCACGTGCAAGGCCTACCCGGGCAGCCTCGCCCGCAACGCGCCGAAGATCAAGGCGTGCTCCGGACCGTCGTCGAAGTACCCCAAGACGACGATCACGCTCCCCGCCGGCAACTACCACTTCCTGCACAAGCGGGACGGGACGGGCTCCTCCTCCGCCGTGAACAAGTCGAGCACGGCGAAGATCGAACCCGGCTACAGCTACACGAACTGCCTCTACGTCACTTCGGGCTTCGGCCTCTAGGGCGTTTCGACGTCCCGCCAGCCGCGCCGCGGGCCCGCATCCGCGGCCCGGGCGGGGGCGGCCGGACGCGCGCTAGCGGCGCCGCAGGACCCGCAGGGAGTCGGTGACGGAGATCTCCTCGAAGTCGCCGGACTCCAGGGCCCGGAGGTAGATGCGGTACGGAGCCTGGCCGCCGTCCTCCGGGTTCGGGAAGACGTCGTGGATCACGAGGACGCCGCCGGCGGCGACCTTCGGGGCCCAGCCCTCGAAGTCCGCCGTCGCGTGCTCGTCGGTGTGACCGCCGTCGATGAAGACGAGGCCGAGCGGACCCGCCCACACCTTCGCGACCTGGGGGGAGCGCCCGACCACCGCGACGACGTGCTCCTCCAGACCGGCGGCGTGCAGGGTCCGGCGGAACGTCGGCAGCGTGTCCATCCGGCCGACCTCCGGGTCGACGACCGACGGGTCGTGGTACTCCCACCCCGGCTGCTGCTCCTCGCTGCCCCGGTGATGGTCCACGGTCACGGCGACGGTCCCGGCCGCCCGGGCCGCGTCCGCCAGCAGGATCGTGGAGCGCCCGCAGTACGTGCCGACCTCCAGGAGGGGCAGCCCGAGCCCGGCGGCCCCGGCGGCGGCCTCGTACAGCGCGAGCCCTTCCTCGACGGGCATGAAGCCCTTGGCGGCCTCGAAGGCGGCAAGGATCTCGGGGGCGGGCGCGGCGGCCATGGGCGGGTCCTCCTACTGGCGGGTACGTTCGTGCGAGCGCCATCGTGCCCTACGCACCCCGCCGGAACCACACCGTCCGCCCGGCCGCACGGTCCGCCGGACCGCACCGGTCGCTGAACCTGTTCAGCTGACGGGTCATCCGATGTTCACGGCGGTGTCCGTCCCCGCTCACCCCCGGGGCCTAACGTCGCGCGGGTCCGCTTCCCTGACCGAGGAGAACCGTGAGCGCATCCGCCGTGTCGGCCCTGGCCGCCGCGTTCCTGCTGGTGTCCGGCGCCCCCGCCCAGCCCGGGCCGGTGACCGTCACCGCGTCCGTCGAGACACCCGCCGTGTACGACGACGAGGCGGGCGGCAACGCCGACGCCGACGACCCGGCCGTGTGGGTCGACCCCACGCGCCCGGGGCGCAGCATCGTGATCGGCACGCTGAAGGAGGCCGGCCTCGACGTCTACGGCCTCGACGGCCGGCGCCTCCAGCACATAGCCGCGCCGGCGGCGCCCGGTGAGGAGGCCGCCCCGGGCCGCTTCAACAACGTCGACGTCGTCTACGGCTTCGAACTGAGGGGCAGGAAGACGGACCTGGCGCTCGTCAGCGACCGGGGCCGCGACCGGGTCCGCGCCTTCGCGATCGACCCCGCCGCCGTCGCGGCCGGAAGGCCGCCCCTCACGGACGTGACGGCGCCCGACGTCAGGCCGGTCTTCGCCGCCGACGAGGGCGAGGTGGACGACCAGCGCACGGCGTACGGGCTCGCCGCGTTCAGCGACGACGACGAGGCGTACGTCGTGGTGTCCCAGCGGGAGGAGACCCGTCTGAGGCTGCTCGAACTCGAGGACCGGGGCGGGAGGGTGGGGTACCGGACCAAGGACACCCTCGACCTGCCCGGGAGCTTCGCGCTGCCCGACGGGACGACCTGGTCGCCGTGCGCCGATCCCGGGGAGCGCCCGCAGGTCGAGGGCATGGCCGTGGACCAGGAGGAGCACGTCCTCTACGCGGCCCAGGAGGCCGTGGGGCTGTGGCGCGTCGACCTCGACGACGAGGAGTTCGGGCGGCCCGAGTCGATCGACCGCGTCCGCGAGTACGGCACGCCGTGGACGTACGACCCCGTCGAGGAGGAGTGCGTCCTCGACACCGCCGCCGATCCCGGCTTCGGCGGTGAGCACCTGAGCGCCGACGCCGAGGGCGTCACGGTCTACCACGCGGCGGACGGCGCCGGCTATGTGCTCGCCTCCAGCCAGGGGGACGACGCCTTCGCGGTGTACGGGCGCAAGGGCGACAACGACTACATCGGCTCCTTCGCCATCGTCGACGGCCCCGCCGTCGACGGCGTGCAGCACTCCGACGGTTCCACCGTGGTCAACGTCCCCCTGGGGCGGGCCTTCCCGCAGGGCCTGCTGATCACCCACGACGGCGAGGCGACCCCTGCGGACGGGGAGCGCGAGGGCACCGGCTTCAAGCTGACGCCGTGGGAGGCGGTGGCCACCGCGTTCCCTGAGCCGCTCACGGTCGACACGCGGTCGTTCGACCCGCGCGACACGGACTGACCGTTCCGGCCGCGTTCTCCGCCCGACCCCGCCCCCGATCGCATTCGACCCTCATCTGACCTTCCGTCAGATTGTAACGTGTTCTAGTCTGCCCTGCCATGGGCATCGCCATCACGCAAGAACAGCGGGAGCTCGCCCGATCCGTCCGTGGCTGGCTCGCACGTGCCGTCCCGCCCCAGGAGGTCCGCAAGCACCTCGACGTCCCCGGTACCGCCGCCGCGCGCCCGGGCTACTGGGACGCCGCCGCCGGACAGGGCCTCCTCGGCGTGCATCTGCCCGAGGAGTGCGGCGGCGGAGGCGGTGACCTCGTCGATCTCGCCGTCGTGCTGGAGGAGGCCGCGCGGGCGTCGCTGCCGGGGCCGTACCTGCCGACCGTCCTCGCCGCGGAACTGCTGGTCCGCGCGGGGCGGCTCCCGCTCGCCGGCGAGCTCGCCGCGGGACGCCGTGTCGCGGCCGTCGCCCTCGCGCCCGGCGGGCTCACCGGCGTCGAGACCCCCGACGGGCTCGTCCTCGACGGCAGCGCCCCGCCCGTGCTCGGCGGCGCCCAGGCGGATCTGCTGATCCTGGCGGCCACCACCGCCCGCGGCACCGTCTGGGCGGCCGTCGACGCCGAGGCCCTGTCCGTCCGGCTCCACGAGAGCGCCGACCCCACCCGCCCGACCGCCGAGGTCACCGCCGCCGGGGCCCGGGTCCCCACCGACCGGGTCCTCGGCGTCGAATCCGCGCTCGTCCACGACCTCGCCGCCGTGCTCTTCGCCGCCGACGCCTGCGGCACCGCCGCCCGCGCCCTGGAGGCCGCCGCCGAACACGGCAGGACCCGCGAACAGTTCGGGCGGCCCATCGGACGGTTCCAGGGGGTCAAGCACCTCTGCGCCGACATGCTCGTACGCGTCGAGCAGGCCGGCGCCCTCACCTGGGACGCCGCCCGCGTGACGGCCGGCGAACCCGGCGACGTGCGGTCCCTGGCCGCCGCGCTCGCCGCCGCCACCGCCCTCGACGCGGCCTACGGCTGCGCCAAGGACTGCGTCCAGATCCTCGGCGGCATCGGCTTCACCTGGGAGCACGACGCCCACCTGTGGCTGCGCCGCGCCCTCGTCGCCCGCCAGCTCCTCGGCCCCGGCGACCACCACCGGGCCCGCGCCGTCCGGCTCGCCGTCGGCGGCACCCGGCGCGAAATCCGCCTCAAACTGCCCCCGGAGGCGGACGCCCACCGAGCCCGGGCCCGCGAGGCCGTCGCCCCCGCCGCCGGGCTCGACCCCGCCGCCGCCCGCCGCCTGCTGGCCCCCACCGGCTACGCCGCCCCGCACCTCCCGCCGCCCTACGGACTCGGTGCCGGGCCGCTCCACCAGCTCGCCGTCCAGCGGGAGACCGCCGACGCGGGCGTGCGGCTCTCCGGACTCGGCATCGCCACCTGGGTCGTCCCGTCCCTGCTCGCGTACGGAACCCCCGAGCAGCAGGCCCGGTTCCTCGGCCCCACCCTGCGCGGGGACCTGCTGTGGTGCCAGCTGTTCTCCGAGCCGGACGCCGGCTCCGACCTCGCCTCCCTGCGGACCCGGGCCGAGCGCACCGGCGACGGCGGCTGGCGGATCGACGGACAGAAGGTGTGGACGAGCGCCGCCCAGTGGGCCGACTTCGGCATCCTCCTCGCCCGCACGGACCCCGACGCCCCCAAGCACCAGGGGCTGACGTACTTCGTCGTCGACATGAAGAACACCCCGGGGATCGACATCCGGCCACTGCGGGAGATCACCGGCGACTCGCTCTTCAACGAGGTCTACCTCGACGGCGTGCCGCTGCCCGCCGACGCCGTCGTCGGCGAAGTGAACGACGGCTGGCGGGTCGCCCGCAACACCCTCGGCAACGAACGGGTGCACATGGCCGACCAGGTCGCCTTTGACAGCGGCCTCGAAGCGCTGATCGCGCGGGCGGCCGACGCCGACAGTGACGTACGGGTCCGGATCGGGGCGCTCGCCGCCGAGGCCCACGCACTGGCCTGCATCGGCCTGCGGACCACGATGCTCCAGGTCTCGGGGCTCGAACCGGGCGCGGGAGCCAGCGTCCGCAAGCTCGTGCAGACCGTCCACCAGCAGAAGGTCGCGGAGCTGACCCTCGAACTGCTCGGTCCGGCGGGCGCGGTACGGGAGGGGGCGGGGGAGCGGGCCGTGCACGGGCTGCTGATGTCCCGCTGCCTGACCATCGCCGGAGGCACCACACAGGTCCAGCTCAATGTCGTCGCCGAGCGCCTGCTCGGCCTGCCGCGGGACTGAACCGAGGGGAACGTGACCATGGGGAAGGCGTACATCGTCGGCGTCGGGATGACGAGGTTCGAGAAGCCGGAGACGCGTGACTGGCAGTACTGGGACATGGCGAGGGAGGCGGGGACGGCCGCCCTCGCCGACGCCGGGATCCCCTACGGGCGGGTGGAGCAGGTGTCCGTCGGCTACTGCTTCCAGCCGTCGACGGCCGGACAGCGCGCCGCCTACGAACTCGGCCTGACGGGCGTGCCCGTCTACAACGTCAACAACAACTGCGCCACGGCCTCGACGGCCCTGATGATGGCCCGCCAGTTCGTGGAGGGCGGGGTGTCCGACTGCGTCCTCGCGCTCGGCTTCGAGAAGATGGCGCGCGGCGCGCTGGGCGGCGGCTCCGGGGCGGCCGACTTCAGCACCTCCCCGGTGGCCCGGCACTACGGCGTCATGGCAGCCGCCCACGGCTTCGAGATGTCCCCGCCCACCGCGCAGATCTTCGGCAACGCGGCCCGCGAGCACATGGAGCGCCACGGCACGACGGAGGCGCAGCTCGCGGCCGTCGCCGCCAAGAACCACCGGCACTCGGCCGACAACCCGCACGCCCAGTTCCGGGACGTGTACTCGGTCGAGGAGATCCTCGCCGCCAAGACCGTCCACCGGCCGCTGACCCGGCTCCAGTGTTCGCCCACCTCCGACGGCTCGGCGGCCGCCGTGGTCGTCTCGGAGCGGTTTCTGGTCGAACACGGGCTGCACGGCAAGGCCGTGGAGATCGCCGGGCAGGCGATGACGACCGACACGGAGGACTCCTTCGCCTCCGGCTCCTGCATCGACGCGGTGGGCCTGCCCATGTCCCGGGCGGCGGCCCGGCAGGCGTACGAGCGCTCCGGTCTCGGCATCGAGGACGTGGACGTCGTCGAGCTGCACGACTGCTTCTCCGTCAACGAACTGCTGACGTACGAGGCCCTCGGCATGTGCGAGGAGGGCGCGAGCGGGAAGCTCGTCGAGTCGGGGGCGACGACCTACGGCGGCCGGTGGGTCGTGAACCCCTCGGGCGGTCTGATCTCGAAGGGGCACCCGCTGGGCGCCACCGGCCTCGCCCAGGCCGCCGAACTGGTCTGGCAGTTGCGGGGCGAGGCCGGGCCCCGGCAGGTGGCGGGCGCGCGGGTCGGCCTCGCGCACAACATCGGTCTGGGCGGCGCGGCCGTCGTGACGATGCTGCGGAGGCCATGAGCACCACGACCGCGAGCGCGGAGGCCGGGCGCGGGCCGGGTGCGGGACCGCGCCGTCGCCCCGGCCCCGAACGGCCGTCGGAAGGCGGTGGGGTGGCGGTCGGACGGTGTGCGGTCGGCTGGCCGTCGGACGGCGGTGGGAGGGTGGTCGGGCGGCAGGTCGGGCGGCGGTCGGGCGGCAGGTCGTAGGACCCGGGTCCGGGAGCCCGTACATCCCTCGCAGCATGTACGGCCCACTCCGGCTCTGCGACCATGACACGCATGGTTCACACCGAGTCGGCCGCCGAACAGTCCGCGTCCCTACGATCCGACCGCCGCGCCTGGCTCGTCGTGCTGGCCGCGTGCGCGGGCCAGTTCCTCGTCGTCCTCGACGTGTCGGTGGTGAACGTGGCCCTGCCGTCGATGCGGGCCGACCTCGGGCTCTCCTCCATCGGTCTGCAGTGGGTCCTCAACGCGTACTCGATCGCCTTCGCCGGCTTCATGCTGCTCGGCGGGCGAGCGGCCGACCTCTTCGGCCGGAAGCGGATGTTCCTCCTGGGGCTCGGTCTCTTCACCGCCGCCTCCATAGCCGGCGGCCTCGCGCAGGAGGGGTGGCAGCTGGTCGCCGCCCGCGCCGTCCAGGGCCTCGGCGCCGCCGTCCTGGCGCCCGCGACGCTCACGCTCGTCACCGCGGCCGTCCCCGAGGGACCCGCGCGGACCCGGGCCATCGGCACCTGGACGGCGGTCGGCGCGGCCGGCGGCGCGGCGGGCGGGTTCGTCGGCGGTGTCCTGGTGGACCTGCTCTCCTGGCGCTGGGTGCTCCTCATCAACGTCCCCGTCGGCGTCCTGGTCCTCGCGGGCGCCCTGGTGTGGCTGAGCGAGAGCCGGGCCACGGGCGGCCGCCGGCTCGACCTGCCGGGCGCGGTCCTCGTCACCGGCGGCCTGGCGTCCGTGGCGTACGGCATCGTGCAGACGGAGGAGGCGGGCTGGGGCGACCCGGTCACCCTGGCCCCCCTGCTCGGCGGCCTCGCGCTCCTCGGCCTCTTCGTCGCCGTCGAGGCCCGCACGGTGGCCCCGCTGATGCCGCTGAAGGTCTTCCGCTCGCGGGCGGTCACCTCCGCCAACGTCACGCTGCTGCTGTGCGCCTCGACCTCGTTCGGCATGTGGTTCTTCATGACCGTCTACGCCCAGAACGTCCTCGGCTTCACCCCGCTCCAGGCCGGTCTCGCCCTGGTCCCCAGCTCGATCAGCGTGATCGTGGGCTCCAAGCTGGCGCCCCGTCTGATGCCCGTGGCCGGCGCCCGCAACCTCGCCGTCATCGGCGCCCTCGTCGCCGCGACCGGCTTCGGCTGGCAGTCGACCATGACCACCGACGGGACCTTCCTGTCGATCATCCTCGGTCCCGGCATCCTGATGATGGCCGGCATGGGCCTGCTGATGCCGCCGCTTGCCACCCTCGCCACCTCCGGCGCCGAGCCCGGCGACGCGGGCCTCGTCTCCGGCCTCGTCAACACCTCCCGCACCATGGGCGGCGCGCTGGGCCTGGCCGTCCTGTCCACCGTCGCGGCGGCGCGGACGGCGGGCGGCACCACCCCGGAGGCCCTGACGGAGGGGTACGCCTCCGCGTTCCGCACGGCGGCCGGCGTCCTGGTGGCGGCCGCGGTCCTCATGCTGCTGTGGCTCCCGAGGCCGGAGCGCCGGAAGGGCGAGGACGCGCTCCAGGGAGCGGTCGGGACGCCGTAGGGAGGGCCCGGAGCGCGGCCTCTCTGCCTCAGCTCGCCTCCGGGGGCCGCGGGGCCGGGCCTCGCGCCGAGAGACGAATGCGTCGGACGCCACGGGGTCGGTGAGGCGCCCCGGCCCTACGGGGCCGTGTCCGGCGCGGGGTCGGCCGCCGCCAGGGCCGGGTCGATCACCGTCTCGCCGCGGAGCGCCCGGCGGACCGCCTCCGCGAGGTCCTCGACGGGGCCGTCCCTGAGCAGCAACCCGGCCGCGCCCGTCTCCCTCGCGCGGCGCAGCAGGCCGGGACGGGCCGAGGTCGTCAGGATCAGGACCCGGCAGTCCGGGACCTCGTCGCGCAGGTCGGCGGCCGCTTCGAGGCCCGTCCGGGCCGGGAGGTCGAGGTCGAGCAGTGCCACGTCCGGGCGGCGGACCAGGGCCGTGGCCACCACCTCGTCGCCGCGGCCGACCTGGGCGACCACCTCCATGTCGGGCCGCATGCCGAGCAGCAGTCCGAGCCCGCCGTGCGTCGTGCCCCGGTCCTCGGCGAGCAGGACGCGGATGGACGTGGCCGGGCGGATGTCCCGGGGCATCTCGTTCACCGTGCCAGCGTAGGGGCCCGCCCCGCCCGCCGCCGGGACCCCGGCCCGCGCGTTCCCGCCCCGCGCGACCGCCCGAGGGCCGCGTCCTCACCAGTTCATCTGACGCGCCGTCAGGAGGGTTCACAACTCCCACGGGCTCGGCTATACATGAGGATCACCGACCTAGAACGCGTTCTAGAACGGCGGGCGCGTACGGGACGGTCCCCGCACGGCCTCGGTGCGGCCGACGGTGCGGACGGTCGCGCCGAGGTCTTTTCCCCTCACCGATCCCACCCTCCGATCCCCGGACACGCACGGTCCTCGCCGGACACGCACGGCCCGCCGGTCCCACCGGTCCGCACGGATCGCCACCGGATCACCAAGGAGCAGCATCCCGATGCCCATTGACGCCGCACAGGCCGTCGCCGCCGAACCCCGCAGCGCCGAGATCGCCTGGGACCACAAGGACGTCCAGCTCTACCACCTCGGCCTCGGCGCGGGCTCCTTCCAGGGCAAGCCGCACCCCGCCACCGACCCCGACGAGCTCCGCTACACCCTGGAGTCGAAGCTCCACGTCCTGCCCAGTTTCGCCACCGTCGCCGGCGGCGGCATGGGCGTCGTCGGAGGCCTGTCCGCCCCCGGCATCGACGTGAACCTCGCCGCCGTCCTGCACGGCGGCCAGACGATCACGCTCCACCGACCCCTCCCCGTCCAGGGCCGGGCCGTCACCACCTCGCGCGTGGCCGCCGTCTACGACAAGGGCAAGGCCGCCGTCCTCGTCCTGCGCTCCGAGACGGCCGACGACGACGGACCGCTGTGGACCAGCGACGCCCGGATCTTCGTCCGGGGAGAAGGCGGCTGGGGCGGCGACCGGGGTCCCTCGGAGCGCGTCGAACTCCCCGACCGCGCACCGGACAGGACCGTCGAGCGCGCCGTACGGGAGGACCAGGCGCTGCTCTACCGCCTCTCGGGCGACTGGAACCCCCTCCACGCCGACCCCGAGTTCGCCAAGCTGGCCGGCTTCGACCGGCCGATCCTGCACGGGCTCTGCTCGTACGGCATGACCCTCAAGGCGGTGGTCGACACGGTCCTCGGCGGGGACGTCGCCCGTGTCCGCTCGTACCGCACGCGCTTCGCGGGAGTCGTCTTCCCCGGCGAGACGCTGCGCATCCGGATGTGGACCGGGGACGGCCGCGTCCAGGTGTCGGTGACGGCCGTGGAGCGGGACGACGCTCCCGTGCTCGCCGACACGCTCGTCGAACACTCGTAGACCCACCCCGAAGGGAGCCGCACCATGCGCGCAGCCGTGCTGCACGAGATCGGCCAGGACAAACTCGAGGTCGTCGACGACGTCGAGGCGGTGGGCTTCGGGCCCGGGAAGGTGCGCATCCGGGTCAGGGCCACCGGTCTGTGCCACTCCGACGTCTCCGCCATGAGCGGCATCCTTCCCCAGCCCGCCCCCTTCGTCCCCGGCCACGAGGGCGCGGGAGAGATCCTCGACGTCGGCGACGGCGTCACCGGCCTCGCCCCCGGCGACCGCGTGCTGATCTGCTGGCTCCCCGCCTGCGGCGGCTGCGCGGCCTGCAAGCGCGGCCAGACCCAGCTGTGCCTGGCGGGCTTCATGAACGCCGGCACCCCCAACTTCAGGCGCCCCGGCGGGGACGTCTTCGGCTTCGCGGGCACCGGCACCTTCGCCGAGGAGGTCGTCGTCGACGCGGGCTGCGCCGTACCGATCCCCGACGACGTGCCCTTCGACATCGCCGCCCTCATCGGCTGCGGAGTGACCACGGGCCTCGGAGCGGCGGTCAACACGGCCAGGGTGGAGACCGGTTCCTCGGTCGCCGTCATCGGCTGCGGCGGCGTCGGCATCTCCGCGATCCAGGGCGCCCGCCTGCGGGGGGCCGCCCAGATCGTCGCCGTGGACCCGGTCGCGTCCCGCCGCGAGGCGGCCCTGCGGTTCGGAGCGACGGAGGCGGTCGCTCCCGACGCGCTCGCCGACGCGAAGCAGCGGATCACGGCGGGCGAGGGCTTCGACTACGTCTTCGAGGTCGTCGGCAAGTCCGCCACCGCGCGCACGGCGTACGAGACGACCCGGCGCGGCGGCACCCTGTGCGTGGTCGGGGCGGGCGCGCTGGACGACTTCCTCCAGCTCAACATGTTCGAGCTGTTCTTCGACGAGAAGCGGATCCTGCCGTCGATGTACGGGGGCGGGGACGTGCTGCGCTCGTACGAACGGGCCATCGCGCTCTGGCGGGCCGGCCGGATCGACCTCGAGTCGCTGATCACCCACCGGGTGCCGCTGTCCGGGATCAACGAGGCGCTGGAACAGATGCGCACGGGTGTGGCCCTGCGCACCTGCATCGAGATCTGAGAGGACTTCCACGAGATGTCACTCCCCCTTGCGGGCCTGTCCGCGATCGTCACCGGCGCCGGACGCGGCCTCGGCCGGGCCGAGGCACGGGAACTCGCCCGGCTGGGCGCGGCCGTCGTCGTCAACGACTACGGCCGGCCGGGTCGCGACGGCTCCGGCGCCGCCTCGGCCGGGCCGGCCGAGGCGGTCGCCGACGAGATCCGCGCGGCGGGCGGCCGCGCCGTCGCGCACCTGGGCGACGTCGCCGACTTCGAGACGGCGCGGGGTCTGGTCGACCTGGCGGTGAGCGAGTTCGGGAAGCTGGACGTCCTGGTCAACAACGCGGGCATCCTGCGGGACCGGATGGTCTTCTCGATGAGCGAGGACGAGTGGGACGCGGTGATACGGGTCCATCTGAAGGGCCACTTCAACACCACGCACTTCGCGGCGGTGCACTGGAGGGGGCGGGCGAAGGCGGGGGAGCCCGGGGTGTACGGGCGGATCGTCAACACCTCCTCGGAGGCGTTCCTGGCCGGCTCGGCGGGTCAGCCGAACTACGCGGCGGCGAAGGGCGGGATCGTGGGTCTGACGACGTCCACGGCCCTGGCGCTCGCGAAGTACGGCGTCACCGCGAACGTGATCTGCCCGCGGGCCCGGACCAGGATGACGGAGGACGTCTTCGCGGGCTTCGCGGAGCCGGCGGCGGGCGAGCCGGACCCGCTGGCGCCCGAGCACGTGGCCCCGCTGGTGGGGTACCTCGCCTCGCCGGCGGCGGCGGGGGTGAACGGGCAACTCCTGGTCGTCCACGGCGGCATGGTCGCGGTCGTGGACCGGCCGAGGGTCGCGGCGAAGTTCGACACGTCGAAGGACGCCTTCACCTACGAGGAGCTGGACGGGCTGCTGTCCCCGTACTACGCGGGGCGCCCGGCGGGTGAGACGTTCGCGGCGGCCGAGGTCCTGGGCCTGAAGAAGGGCTGAGCCGGCCCGCGCGGGACAGGGGGCCCGGAAGGCCCGCGTAGGGCAGGAGGCCCGGAAGGGACCGGGCCGCGGAAGCGAACGGGCCCCGGCAGGACGCGGGCCCCGTCAGGAAGCGGGCCGCGGAAGCGAACGGGGTCACGCAGGACACGGGCCGCGTCAGGGACCGGGCCGCGGAAGCGAACGGGCCCCGGGGGGAGCCCCCGGGGCCCGTTCGCCGTCACCGCTCTTCCGGGTCGCGGCGGTGGCGGCCGTGTGCGGAGGACGTCGAGTCCTCCGACGGCGCCGCCTCGCCACGGTGCCTACCGGAGCCGTGCGGCTCCATCCCGTCCCCGCGTGCTTCCGACATGGTGGAACTCACCCCGTACTGATCGCTGTTGCCATGCGGCCGTGAGTCTAACCAGCCGCTTTGCGGTCGGTGA
The DNA here is from genome assembly GCF_055609145.1 of Streptomyces sp. NPDC036822. Taxonomy (NCBI): domain Bacteria; kingdom Bacillati; phylum Actinomycetota; class Actinomycetes; order Kitasatosporales; family Streptomycetaceae; genus Streptomyces; species Streptomyces sp. NPDC036822. The sequence goes on along the minus strand of NZ_JBVJPY010000001.1, from coordinate 549,917 downwards.
GGGGTGCCTGCTGCAAGGGGACCGGGCGGCACACGACCGGCTCCGGGGGCGCCGGTTCCGGGTCGGCCGGCACCTCCAGATCGACCAGCCCGCACCGCACCTCGTCCGTCGCGAACGGCAGCCGGAGAACGCCCTGCGGCGTCCAGAACCCGGATCCGGCCGGCCACCCCGCCGGCGCCGCGAGGTGGTGCATCCGGCGGCTCGACGGGCGCCACACGCCCACCCAGCTCCCCGCCGCCGCGTCGATCCGCAGCGCCACCGCGCAGCTCTCCGGCATCAGCACCTGCCCCGGCTGCACCGCGAACGGCGTCACCGCCGCGTCGTCCAGGCGCAGGCAGTCGGGGAAGCGGACCGGCAGCAGACTCCCGAGCACCCCCCACCCCAGCCGCTCGTGGCCCGGGGACGGCGCGTCGGAGCGGATCAGCAGCAGGCCGCTGTCGGCATCCGCCATCAGCAGCCGGTCGGTGCTCTCCTCGGTGATCTGGAGCAGCGGCGTCACCTCGCCGCCCCGCTCCAGGTCGACCGTCACCGCCTTCACGGGGCCGCCGTCGAGCCGCCGGTCGAGGGCGAGTATCCGCCCCGTGCGGTCCAGCCAGACCCCGCCCGAGCAGCGGCCCCTGACCTCCGCGACCCGCTCGGGGCCGAACGCCCCGCCCGCCACCAGCCACAGCGTGGTGGTGTCCCGGCCGACGCACATCGCGTACGCGCAGATGCCGTCCGGCGACGGCGGAAGCAGCGTCAGTTCCTCGGCCTCGACCGCGCCAAGCGACAGCTCACCCGTCCCCGGGCCGGTCGGGTACAGCAGGGAGAACGTGTGCCGGTGGCCGTCCACCCGGCGTTCGATCAGCACCCGGCCGTCCGCCAGCGGCAGCAGCCGCGCGCTCGGCTCCTCGGGCTGGTCGAGGGGGAGCGGTACGGCGTACGGCTCCGGCCCGTCGAGCGTCCACCGCTCCGCGTACAGGGCGTCCCCCACACCCGCGAGCCGCGCCGCGTACGCGCCGTTCGCCGTGATCGTGAACCTCGTCGGCCACATCGCGCCGTCGTCCTCCGCCGCGGTCTCGATGGCACAGGCTGTCATCGACTCGTCACCTCCGGCCACCGACGCTAGTTTTCGCACTTCCAGCCGAACAACACGACCCCGCCCGCTTCACACATAAGGGTGGCCAAGTGCCGGTTCGGCTGAGCGGGCCGAGGGCGTTGTGCTGCGGAGGGCCGGGAGGCGGCCGGTGCGACCGGCCGCCTCCCGCCCTTCGGGAAGCGGCCCGCGAGCAAGCGGAATCATCGCTGCCCACAGGCAGGACGGCAGGGCGCGCAAGGCAGGTAGCCTTTCCCCCGTGCCCCGTCTGTCTGAAGTCATCGCCGCACTCGACGCCCTCTGGCCGCCCGAGCGGGCCGAGCAGTGGGACGCCGTCGGCACGGTCTGCGGCGACCCGGACGCCGACGTCCGCCGCGTCCTGTTCGCCGTCGACCCCGTCCAGGAGATCGCCGACGAGGCGATCGAGCTTGGCGCCGACCTGATCGTCACCCACCACCCGCTCTATCTGCGGGGTACGACGACGGTCGCCGCCTCCCACTTCAAGGGCCGGGTCGTGCACCGCCTGATCAAGCACGACATCGCCCTGCACGTGGCGCACACCAACGCCGACACCGCGGACCCGGGCGTCTCCGACGCCCTCGCCGGAGCCCTCGACCTGCGGGTCACCGGCCCCCTGGTCCCCGAGAACAACCTCGGCCGGATCTGTGAGCTGGACCACCCCGAGACGCTCGGGGAGTTCGCGGCCCGCGCCGCGAAGCGGCTGCCCGCCACCGCGCAGGGCATCCGCGTCGCCGGTGACCCCGCCATGACCGTGCGCAGGGTCGCCGTCAGCGGCGGGTCCGGCGACAGCCTCTTCGACGCGGTGCGGGCCGCCGGCGTGGACGCCTTCCTCACCGCCGACCTCCGCCACCACCCCGTGTCCGAGGCGACCCAGCACTCCCCGCTGGGGCTGGTCGACGCCGCCCACTGGGCCACCGAGTGGCCTTGGTGCGAGCAGGCCGCCGCCCAGCTCGACGCCATCTCCGACCGTCACGGCTGGGACCTCAGGGTCCACGTCTCGACGACGGTCACCGACCCCTGGTCTTCCCACCACACCTCCCCTGGAGCCCCCAACTGAACGCCGCGCCCGCCGACCAGATCCGACTTCTCGACGTCCAGGCCCTGGACGTCCGCCTGCAGCAGCTCGCCCACAAGCGCAGGTCCCTGCCCGAGCACGCCGAGATCGAGTCGCTGACCAAGGACCTCACCCAGCTGCGCGACCTGCTCGTCGCCGCGCAGACGGAGGAGAGCGACTGCGCACGCGAGCAGACCAAGGCGGAGCAGGACGTCGACCAGGTGCGCCAGCGCGCCGTGCGCGACCAGCAGCGCCTCGACTCCGGAGCCGTCTCCTCCCCGAAGGACCTGGAGAGCCTCCAGCGGGAGATCGCCTCCCTCGCCAAGCGCCAGGGCGACCTGGAGGACATCGTCCTGGAGGTCATGGAGCGCCGTGAGTCCGCGCAGGAGCGGGTCGCCGAGCTGACCGAGCGCGCCTCCGCCGTCCAGGCCAAGACCGACGACGCCACCGCCCGGCGCGACGCCGCGCAGGGCGAGCTCGACGCGGAGGCCGCGACCGTCGGCAAGGAGCGCGAGCTGGTGGCCGGCTCGGTCCCCGCCGACCTGCTGAAGCTGTACGAGAAGCTGCGCCAGCAGCAGGGCGGCGTCGGTGCGGCGCGGCTGTACCAGCGCAAGTGCGAGGGCTGCCACATCGAGCTGAACATCACCGAGCTGAACGAGGTCCGCGCGGCCGCGGCCGACACGGTGGTGCGCTGCGAGAACTGCCGCCGCATCCTCGTCCGCACGGCAGAGTCCGGCTTGTAATGACGGTGAGGGAACTGATCGTCGAGGCGGACGGAGGCTCCCGGGGCAACCCGGGGCCCGCCGGTTACGGTGCGGTGGTCCTCGACCCGGTCACGGGCGAGACGCTCGCCGAGGCGGCCGAGTACATCGGCGTGGCCACCAACAACGTCGCCGAGTACAAGGGCCTGATCGCCGGCCTGAAAGCGGCGCGCGAGCTGTTCCCCGACGCGCTGGTGCACGTGCGGATGGATTCCAAGCTGGTCGTCGAGCAGATGTCCGGCCGCTGGAAGATCAAGCACCCCGACATGAAGCCCCTCGCCGCCGAGGCGGCGCGGATCCTTCCGGCGGGCCGGGTCCGCTACGAATGGATCCCGCGCGCGGAGAACAAGCACGCCGACCGCCTCGCGAACGAGGCCATGGACGCGGGCAAGCGGGGGCAGCAGTGGCAGCCCTCGGCGTCCGCGGCGGCCCTGGACGCGCGCGCGGCGCGCAACGCGGCGACCTCGCCCCCGGCGGGTCCGCCCGGAGACGCCACGGCGGGCGCGGCCCGTGCCCGGGCGGCCCTGTCGGGCGCCACGGGTTCCGGCGCGGGCGGCGGGACGGCGAGCGGTCCCGCCACGGGCCGGGGCGCGGGCGGCGATGCGGCCGCACCGTCCGACGACGGGCTGTTCGCCGCCGACGAGGCCATCGCGGTCCAGGCCCGTGCCTCGCTGGCCGCGGCCGGCACGGCCGAGCGTGACGCGAGCGGCGGCGCCTCCGCCGTGGCGAGCGGTGACTTCGAGGCCGAGGCGGGCGTCCTGGCGCACACCGGCCGGGGCGACGCCGGACGGGCCGCCACGACCGCGCCGTCCGCGCCCGGCTGGGGGGCGCCCGACATGGGGACGCCCGCGACCTTCGTGCTGCTGCGGCACGGCGAGACCGCGCTGACGCCCGAGAAACGGTTCTCCGGAAGCGGCGGGACCGACCCCGAGCTGTCGGCCGCCGGGATGCGCCAGGCCGAGGCGGTGGCCGCCGCGCTCGGCGCGCGCGGGACCGTCCAGGAGATCGTCAGCTCGCCGCTCAAGCGCTGCCGGCAGACCGCCGAGACCGTCGCCGCCCGCCTGGGGCTCGACGTCCGTGTCGAGGACGGGCTGCGCGAGACCGACTTCGGCGCCTGGGAGGGGCTGACCTTCGCCGAGGTGCGGGAGCGGTACGCCGATGACCTCGACGCCTGGCTCGCCTCCCCGAAGGCCGAGCCCACCGGCGGCGGCGAGAGCTTCGCGACCGTCGCCCGGCGCGTCTCGGCCGCCCGCGACCGGCTGACCGCGGCCCACGCGGGCCGTACGGTGCTGCTGGTCACGCACGTCACGCCGATCAAGACCCTGATCCGGCTGGCGCTCGGCGCCCCGCAGGAGTCGCTGTTCCGCATGGAGCTCTCGGCCGCCTCGCTGTCGGCGATCGCGTACTACGCCGACGGCAACGCCTCCGTACGGCTCCTGAACGACACCTCGCACCTGAGGTGAACCACCGCGAGCGGTGAGGGGCGGGGCCCGGACAAGCCGTGGCCCCGCCCCTCGCGCCGCTCGTAGGCGGTGTCTTGCCGATCCTGCCGAGGGCGCGGCGGCCTGGTCCGGCCTGAGCGCCGGACACCCCCGGACGACCCCCGGCACCGTCGACGCCACGGCCCGGCACCTCACCGAGGACGCCGAGGCGTTCCACGCCGCCGCCCACGGGCGAGCGGTCAGGCCGTCGTGACGCCCGCTCCGCCCGCCGTGGGCGCGAGACCGGCCGCCTCCCGCGCCAGGGACTCGACCCGGGCCCAGTCGCGGGCCGCGAGGGCGTCGCCCGGCAGCATCCACGAACCGCCGACACAGCCGACGTTCGGCAGGGCGAGGTAGGACGGGGCCGAGGCGAGCGAGATCCCGCCGGTGGGGCAGAAGCGGGCCCGGGGGAGCGGCCCGGCGAGCGACTTCAGGTACGGGACGCCGCCCGCCGCCTCGGCCGGGAAGAACTTCATGTCGGTCACCCCCCGCTCCAGCAGGGCGACGACCTCCGAGGTGGTCGAGACGCCCGGCAGGAACGGCACTCCCGACGCCCGCATCGCGTCCAGGAGGCCGTCCGTCCACCCCGGGCTCACCAGGAAGCGCGCCCCGGCCGCCACCGCGTCCGCGACACCGGACGCCGAGATGACGGTGCCCGCGCCGACCACCGCCTCCGGGACCTCCGTGGCGATCGCGCGGATGGCGGCCGGTGCGGCGGGGGTCCGCAGGGTCACCTCGATCGCGGGCAGCCCGCCCGCGACCAGGGCGCGGGCGAGGGGCACGGCGTCGGCCGCGTCCTCGATCACGACGACGGGGACGACGGGGGCAAGGTCAAGCACGCTCGGCATGGTGCCCATCCTGCCGACGGTGAGCGATCCACGCAACGACCGTTGCGCACAGTGCAATGGGCGGGTTCGTGTGAGGAGACCGGCGGTCAGTGGACCTCGTCCACCAGCACGTCCAGGACGCCGGCCCTGCCCTCCTCCACGACGTGGCCGAGGTCCCGCAGCGCCTCCACCAGCTCCTCCCGCCCCTTCGGCTCCGCCCCCGCCTCCAGCAGGCTCCGCACGATCCGGCCCTTGGTCGCCTTGTTGAAGTGGCTGACCACCTTCCGGGTCGGCGCATGCAGCACCCGTACCGTCGCCGTCCGCGCCGCCACCTCGCCCTTGGGCTTCCACGCCGACACGTACGCCGACGAGCGCAGGTCAAGCACCGGCCCGTCCCCCGCCACCTCCGGCAGGACGGATGCCATCGCCCCGCGCCAGTGGGCCCCCAGCGCGCCCAGGCCCGGCAGCTTCACGCCCATCGAGCAGCGGTACGACGGAATTCGGTCGTCCACCCGGACCGCGCCCCACAACCCGGAGAAGACGAGCAGCGACCCCCGCGCCCGCCTGCGGGCCGCCGCGTCGAGCGAGGCCAGACCGAGCGCGTCGTACAGCACGCCCGTATAGATCTCCCCGGCCGGCCGGGCCCCCGCCGTCCGCAGCCCGGCGTTCTTGGCGACCTCGCCGCGCAGCCCCTCGCTCAGACCGAGCACCTCGCGCGCCTTCTCCTCGTCCGCGACGCACAGGTCGACCAGCTCGTCCATGACCGCCGCGCGCGCCCCGGCCAGGCCGGGCAGCGAGAGCGACTCCGGCTTGAGCGGCGCACCGCGGCCCGAGGAGGCCTTTCCTTCGGAGGGCGGCAACAGCACGAGCACGGCGGTTCTCCTTCGTACGTACGGGGGTGGGGGTGCGGCCCCGACTGTTCAGCCTACAAAGCCGGCGCCCCGCCCCCGACCGTGCGCGCCCCGACCCCGACCGCGCGTGGCCGCCCGCCCCCGGGGCGGCGAGGCCCGGCCATCCGACATGCCGGGCCCGGTCCCCGCCTCTAGGCTCGGTCCATGCCCCGCCGCCCCATTCACGTGACCGGCGCAGCCGAGGCTCCCTTGCGGGCCGCCCTGCGCGCACTCCGTACCGAACCGGCGATCCCGCAGGCCTTCCCGCCCGCCGTCCTCGCCGAGGCCGAGGCCGCGGCGAAGGCCCCGAGACTTCCCGGGCACGACGCCACCGACCTCCCCTTCTTCACCCTCGACCCGCGGACCTCCACCGATCTCGACCAGGCCATGCACCTGGCCCGCCGCGCCGACGGCGGCTACCGCGTCCACTACGCCATCGCCGACGTCGCCGCCTTCGTCACCCCCGGATCGGCCCTCGACACAGAGGCGCACCGCCGGGTCCTCACCCTCTACCTCCCCGACGGCAGGGTGCCCCTCCATCCGACCGTCCTCTCCGAGGACGCCGCCAGCCTCCTGCCCGGGGAGACCCGTCCGGCGCTGCTGTGGCGCATCGACCTCGACGCCGAGGGCCGCCGCGTCGCCACCGACGTGCGCCGGGCCCTGGTCCGCAGCCGCGCCAAGCTGGACTACGCGGGCGTCCAGGCGCGGATCGACGCCGGCACGGCCGAGGAACCCGTCGCCCTGCTGCGCGAGATCGGCCGGCTCCGCGAGGCGCTGGAGACCGAGCGCGGCGGGATCTCCCTCAACGTCCCCGAGCAGGAGGTCGTCGAGCGGGACCACACCTACTCCCTGGAGTACCGCGCCCCGCTCCCCGCCGACGGGTGGAACGCCCAGATCTCCCTCCTCACCGGCATGGCCGCCGCCGACCTCATGACGGCCGCCGGAACCGGGATCCTGCGAACGCTGCCGACCGCCCCCGACGGTGCCGTGGCCCGGCTGCGCCGCTCCGCGCACGCCCTCGGGGTCGACTGGCCGCACCACGTCTCGTACGCGGACGTCGTCCGCTCCGTCGACCCCGCGAACCCGCGGCACGCCGCCTTCCTGCAGGAGTGCACCACCCTGCTGCGCGGCGCCGGCTACACCGTCTTCACCGACGGAGCCCTTCCGTCCCCGGCCGTCCACGCCGCCGTCGCCGACGAGTACACCCACTGCACCGCGCCCCTGCGGCGGCTCGTCGACCGCTACGCGGGGGAGCTGTGCCTCGCCGCGGTGGCGGGCGAGGAGCCGCCGGAGTGGGTTCGGGCGGCGCTCGACGCCCTGCCGGGGGAGATGGCGGAGGGCTCGCGGCGGGCCAACGGCGTCGAGCGCGAGACCGTCGACATCGTCGAGGCCGCGCTGATGAGCGGGCGCGTCGGCGAGGTCTTCGACGCGTACGTGATCGACGTGAAGGAGCGCGAACCGGGCGTCGGCACCGTCCACCTGGACGACCCCGCGGTCGTCGCCAGGATCGAGGGCGGCGAGGCGCGGCTGCCGCTCGGCGAATGGCTCCGGGTGAGGCTGACCCAGGCGGATCCCGGGCGGGCGAAGGTGCTGTTCGCGCCCGCGTGACGGCGGGGAGAAAGGCGCGGGCATCGTCCGCGTGACAGCGCACGACCCGCACCGGCCGGGGCGCGTCGAGGAGGCGGGGCGTGCACCGGTGCGGTCAGCTCGAGGGTGCGGGAGGTCCGCGAGCCGACGGCGAGGTGCAGCCCTCCGGCTCGGGCAGCAGCCCCAGCCGGTGGTGGTGCCGCACGGCCCGTGGGGTGACCCCGACGAGCGCGACGATCTCGCCGATGCGCACGAGCCCCGTACAAGCCCTGACGCCGCGACAAGGTCAAGCCGGGCCGGCACGGCGGGTAGCATGGGCGGCACGGCAGACGAGCCGGGCGGGCGGCCGCGTGGGGATCCTCGGATCCTCCCGAGGAACGTCCGGGCTCCACAGGGCAGGGTGGTGGCTAACGGCCACCCGGGGTGACCCGCGGGACAGTGCCACAGAAAACAGACCGCCGGGGACCTCGGTCCTCGGTAAGGGTGAAACGGTGGTGTAAGAGACCACCAGCGCCTGAGGTGACTCAGGCGGCTAGGTAAACCCCACCCGGAGCAAGGTCAAGAGGGGTCGTCCTCGGACGGCCCTGCGCGGACGATCGAGGGCTGCTCGCCCGAGTTCGCGGGTAGACCGCACGAGACCGGTGGCAACGCCGGTCCTAGATGGATGGCCGTCACCCCGACGACCGCGAGGTCCCGGGGTACAGAACCCGGCGTACAGCCCGACTCGTCTGCCCCTTCGGGGGGCCCGCCCCAAGAGCCTCCGACGCATCAGGCTCCCGTGCCTCCGCTGGCCCAGGTGGCCCAGTCCGTCCACCGCGCGCGCCGCGTCCGCGGCCCGGATCCGCCGCTACCGGGGCCGGGCGGTGTACGGGTAGGCCCATGACCATCCCCGTGGACAAGCTCAGTGACCCCGCCGTACGCGCCTTCGTGAGCGCGCTCAACGCCAACGACCAGGCCGCCTTCCAGGCCGCTCTGGCGCCCGGCGCCACCATGTCCGACGACGGGTCCGACCGCGACCTCGCCGAGTGGACGGAGAAGGAGATCTTCGCCTCGCGCGGACACATGGAGATCGAGTCCGTCAAGGAGGACGGACACGCCCTCGTCGCCCGGTTCCGCAACGACTCCTGGGGCGAGATGCGCACCCGCTGGCGCTTCGTCGTCGAGAACGGGAAGATCATCCGCTTCGAGACCGGCCAGGCCTGAGGGCCGTGCCGGCGTCCGCCCGGCGGGCGCGGGCGCGACGCTCCTGACGCGCCCCGCCGCCCGGCGCCGGGCGGATCCCCGGCCGCGGGAGCCGTGCCCGGCCGGGGGCCCGGCGGAGGGGTCGTGTCCGGTCCGGCCCCGGCGGAGGAGCCCTGCCCGGCCCGGCCCCGCCCGGCCCGGGGGTCGATTCGGCTAGCCCCGCCCGATGTACGGCATCGTCGTCGCCATCACCGTCGCGAATTGCACGTTCGCCTCCAGCGGCAGCCCCGCCATGTGCACCACCGTCGCCGCCACGTCCGCCGCGTCCATCACCGGTTCCGTCGCCAGCTCGCCGTCGGCCTGCAGGATGCCGGTCTGCATCCGGGCCGTCATCTCCGTCGCCGCGTTGCCGATGTCGATCTGCCCGCAGGCGATCCGGTACGGCCGCCCGTCCAGCGACAGCGACTTCGTCAGGCCCGTCATGGCGTGCTTCGTCGCCGTGTAGGCGATCGAGTGCGGACGCGGGACATGGGCCGAGATCGAGCCGTTGTTGATGATCCGGCCGCCCCGCGGGTCCTGGGCCTTCATCGCGCGGAACGCCGCCTGGGCGCAGAGGAACGACCCCGTCAGGTTCACGTCCACGACCGAGCGCCAGGTCTCGTACTCCAGGTCCTCGACGGGGACCCCGCCGCCGGCGAACGTGCCCGCGTTGTTGAAGAGCAGGTCGACCCGGCCGAACCGGTCGCGTACCGCCTCGAAGAGCGCCGCCACCTCGGTCGGTGACGTCACGTCCGTGGGGACGCACAGTGCCGCCCCGTCCGGCACGGCCGCCGCCGTCTCCTCCAGGGGCTCCCGTCGACGGCCCGCGAGCGCCACCGACCAGCCCGCCTCGGCCAGGGCCCGTGCCACGCTCCGGCCGATGCCCGAACCCGCTCCCGTCACCACTGCGATGCTCATGGGCGCGCAGCGTACGGGAGATCGGTGCACAGGGAACTCATCCGTCCGACACGCGGATGTTCTGTACCCGACAACCCAGGGTCGTCCCGGGCCACTCCAATACCGGACGGACATCATCCGTCTGGGGAGGGGCACATGCCGACCACGCACACCCACACCGCCGAACTCCGCGCCGCCGCACGCCACTTCGGCCGCCGGCGTTTCCTCACCGTCACCGGGGCCGCCGCGGCCCTCGCCTTCGCCGTCAACCTGCCGGCCGCCGGCGCGGCGAGCGCCGCCGAGTCGGACGGCCGCCGGATCACCGAGGACCCGTTCACCCTGGGGGTGGCGTCCGGCGACCCGCTGCCCGGTTCGGTCCTGCTGTGGACCCGGCTCGCGCCCCGCCCCTTCGAGAGCGGCGCCGGACTGCCCCGCGAGCGGGTCGCCGTGCGCTGGGAGCTCGCCCACGACGAACGCTTCACCCGTGTCGTCAGACGCGGCAAGGCCACCGCCCACCCGGAGTTCGACCACACCGTCCACGTCGAGATCGACCACCTCGCCCCGGGCCGCGTGTACTTCTACCGTTTCCGCGCCGGTGACTGGATCAGCCCCGTCGGCCGCACCCGCACCGCGCCCGCCGCCGGTGCCCGCGTCTCCGCGCTCACCCTCGCCGCCGTCTCCTGCCAGGCGTACCACGACGGCTACTTCACCGCCTACCACCACCTCGCCCAGGAGGACGTCGACGTCGTCTTCCACCTCGGCGACTACCTCTACGAGTACGCCGTGAACGCCACCGGCGGCGCCCGCGCCTACACCGACCGGCGCCTGCCCGCCGTCTTCAACCGGGAGACCCTCACCCTGGAGGACTACCGGCTCCGCTACGCCCTCTACAAGTCGGACCCCGACCTGCGGGCCGCTCACGCCGCGCACCCCTTCGTCGTCACCTGGGACGACCACGAGACCGAGAACAACTACGCGGACGGGACCCCCGAGAACGACGTCCCGCCGGAGGAGTTCCTGCTCCGCCGCGCCGCCGCCTACCGCGCCTACTGGGAGAACCAGCCCCTGCGGGCGCCCCAGCGGCCCGACGGCCCCGACATGCGGCTCTACCGCCGCCTGCGCTTCGGCCGGCTCGCCCAGTTCGACATCCTCGACACCCGCCAGTACCGCTCCGACCAGGCGTACGGCGACGGCTGGCGGGTCCCGGGCCCGGAGTCCGAGGACCCCGCCCGCACCATGACCGGCGCGACCCAGGAGCGGTGGCTGCTCGACGGCTGGCGCGCCTCCGACGCGCGGTGGAACGTCGTCCCCCAGCAGGTCGTCCTCTCCGAGCGCCGCAGCAATCCGACCGCCGGGTACACGGTGTCCATGGACTCCTGGGACGGCTATCCGGCGTCCCGCCGACGCGTCCTCGACGGAGCGGCCGCGGCCGGTGTGGAGAACCTGATGTTCCTCACCGGCGACGTCCACGTCGGCTACGGCCTCGACATCAAGGCCGACTTCCGCGACCCGGCCTCCCGGACCGTCGGCACCGAGATCGTCGCCACCTCCATCAGCAGCGGCAAGGACGGCGCCGACCGGCCCGCCAACTACGACGACCTCACCACGGCCAACCCGCACCTGCGGTTCTACAACGGGCGGCGCGGCTATGTGACGGTCACCCTCGGCGAGGAGAGCGCCCGCGCGGACTTCCGTACGGTCGCGGCCGTGACGACCCCGGGCGCCCCGGTCGTCACGGCCGCGTCCTACGTCACCGAGGCCGGTGACCCGGGCCTCAAGCAGGCGTGACCGGCCACCGTACGGTGGGGCGTGCCGGCGACGGGGGGTATCGCGGCGCGGTTCACTACCGACCTGCCGCGTACGAAGCGGCGGAGGCCGGCGGTGCCCGCGGGGCGCCCGTGCCCCACCCCAAAAAGGTCTCGACCACTCCGGACGAGCTGAGAGCATAGGGAAAGTTTCAACGAAGTGGAGAGCAGTCGATGCCGGAGAGCGGCCGGACCACCGCGCAAGGCCCCATAGCCACCACCCCCGTCGTCGCAGCCCGGCGCACGGGGCTGCTCGTCACTCTCGTCCTCGGCGGTCTGACCGCCCTTCCGCCGCTCTCCATGGACATGTACCTGCCGGCGCTGCCGGAGGTCACACAGTCGCTGCGCTCACCCGCCGCGACCGTCCAGCTCACCCTCACCGCCTGCCTCGCCGGCATGGCCCTCGGCCAGCTCGTCGTCGGCCCCATGAGCGACAAGTGGGGGCGCCGCCGCCCCCTGCTCGTCGGCATGGTCGTGTACGTCGCCGCCACCGCCGTCTGCGCCCTCGCGCCCACGGCGGAACTGCTCATCGCCTTCCGTCTCCTCCAGGGCCTGGCGGGCGCGGCGGGCATCGTGATCGCGCGCGCCGTCGTCCGCGACCTGTACGACGGCGTCGAGATGGCCCGGTTCTTCTCCACCCTGATGCTGATCTCCGGCGCCGCCCCGATCGTCGCGCCCCTCATCGGCGGACAGATCCTGCGCGTGACGGACTGGCGGGGCGTCTTCCACGTCCTCGCCGTCATCGGCGTCCTGCTCACCGTCGTGGTGTGGAGGTTCCTCGACGAGACGCTGCCGCCCGAGCGGCGGCACGCGGGCGGCGTCGGCGAGGCGCTGCGGACCATGCGCGGACTGCTCGCCGACCGCGTGTTCACCGGGTACATGCTGGCCGGCGGGCTCGCCTTCGCCGCGCTCTTCGCCTACATCTCGGCCTCGCCGTTCGTCGTCCAGGAGATCTACGGCGCCTCGCCGCAGACCTTCAGCCTGCTCTTCGGGCTGAACTCCATCGGGCTCGTCGCCGTCGGCCAGGTCAACGGCAAGCTGCTCGTCGGACGGGTCAGCCTCGACAAGACGCTCGGCCTCGGCCTGGGCGTGATCCTGCTGGCCGCGGTGGCCCTGGTCGTGATGACCAGCGGCGTGTTCGGCGACCCGGGCCTCGTGCCGATCGCCGCGGGCCTGTTCGTGCTGATGTCGGCGATGGGTCTCGCCCTGCCCAACACCAACGCGCAGGCCCTGATGCGCACCACGAACGCGGCGGGCTCCGCCGCCGCGCTGCTCGGCACCTCCTCCTTCCTGATCGGGGCGGTGGCCTCACCGCTCGTGGGCATCGCGGGCGAGGCGACAGCCGTGCCGATGGCGGTGACGCAGCTGGTGTGCGCGGTCGCGGCCCTCGCCTGCTTCCTGGGGATGTGCCGTCCCTGGCGGGCCTCGCGGGCCGCCTAAAATACGGGGGTGAACGCCGCACCCCCGCCCCCTCCCACCGCCGACGCGCTGCGCGCCGCCCTCGCCGGACTCCTCGGCGGCCTGCCGCCGCGGCAGGCCGCCCAGGCCGTCGAGCGGCTGATCGCCAACTACCGCGGGACCACTCCGACCGACGCGCCCGTCCTGCGCGACCGCTCCGACGTCGCCGCGTACGCCGCCTACCGGATGCCGGCCACGTTCGAGGCGGTACGGGCGGCGCTCGACGCCTTCCGGGACGCGGCGCCCGACTGGCAGCCCGCCACGCACACCGACATCGGCGGGGGCACGGGCGCGGCGAGCTGGGCGGTCGCGGAGGCCTGGGACGGCGGGGCGCGGACGACGGTGCTCGACTGGGCGGAGCCGGCGCTCGCCCTGGGCCGGGAGCTGGCGGACGGCGTGTTCGACGCGGAGTGGCGACGGGCCAGGATCAGCGGCTCCCTCACGCTCGACGACACGGACCTGGTCACGGTCTCGTACGTCCTGAAGGAGCTGACCGAGGCGGACCGCCGGGCGGTCGTCGCCGAGGCGGCGCGGGTGGCGCGGGCGGTCGTGATCGTCGAGCCGGGCACGCCCGACGGCTACGAACGGATCATCGCGGCCCGCACGCTCCTCGTCGAGGCCGGTATGACCGTGGCCGCGCCCTGCCCGCACAGCGGTGCCTGCCCGATCGAGCCCGGCACGGACTGGTGCCACTTCGCGGCGCGGGTGAGCCGGTCGTCGCTCCACCGGCAGGTGAAGGGCGGTTCGCTGCCCTACGAGGACGAGAAGTTCAGCTACGTCGCCGCGACGAGGTTCCCGGTGGCCCCGGCCGCCGCCCGGGTCACCCGCAGGCCCCAGATCCGCAAGGGCCAGGTCCTGCTGGACCTCTGCGGACCGGACGGTCTCGCCCGGGAGACGGTCACCAAGCGGCACGGGACGCTGTACAAGGCGGCGAGGGACGTGGAGTGGGGCGACCCCTGGCCCCCGGAGTGAGGCCAGGGCGCCGCCCGGGACGGTGGCGGGTCAGGCGCGCAGCTCCTGCGTACAGCACTTGACGCTGCCGCCGCCCTTGAGGAGCTCCATCAGGTCCATGCCCACCGGGGTGTAGCCGCGCTCCCGGAGCGGGGCGAACAGGCCGACCGCCGCCTGCGGGAGCAGGACGTTCAGTCCGTCACTCACCGCGTTCAGACCCAGGGCGGCGGCGTCCTCCTCCGTCGCGATCAGCGCGTCGGGGAAGAGACGGGCCAGGACGGCCCGGCTGCCGGGGGAGAAGGCGCCGGGGTAGTACATGATCTCGTCGCGCGTGTCGTCCAGGACGCACAGGGCCGTGTCCAGGTGGTAGTAGCGCGGGTCCAGCAGGTCGAGGCCGAGCACCGGACGGCCGAAGAACTCCTGCGCCTCGCCGTGCGACAGCGGACTGGCGCGGAAGCCCCGGCCGGCCAGGATCCACGACGAGGTGACCGCGAAGTCGCCTTCGCCTTCGTTGACGTGCTCCGGCACCCGCACGTCGGTGTAGCCGTGGGCGCGGAACCAGTCGAGGTGGGCCGCCGCCTCGCCCGCGCGCTCCGGGTAGGCGAACCGGGCGCCGAGCACCCGGCCGTCCACCACGGTCGCGCCGTTCGCGGCGTAGACCATGTCCGGCAGGTCGGGATGCGGCTCGAGCAGCTCGACGGTGTGGCCGAGCGAGCGGTAGCGGTCCACCAGGTCCTCCCACTGGGCGTGGGCGAGCGGCAGGTCGACCGGCTTCGTGGGGTCCATCCAGGGGTTGATGGAGTACGTCACCTGGAAGTGCGTGGGTGGGCACATCAGATAACGGCGGGGCGAAGCCTCGCGCGGAGTGTGGCGCAATGAGGGCTCCTCACGGACGTGGGTGGGATGGACCCCATGGTCCGCCCTCTCCGGCGTCCGCGCAGTGAACCGTTCGGGTGATTCGGCCGAATATCGGCGCCCTGTGCGGACGACCCCCGAGCGCCGTATCGCCCCCTCGCGAGACGTGGCGTCTCGTACGCTGTTAGATTGGCCGCATGTCCGACACCAAGCTTCCCGACGGCAAGGCGCCCGACGCCTCCCGCCGCAGCGAGCGCTCCCGCCGCGCCATCTTCGACGCCGCGCTCGCCCTCGTCTCCGAGGCCGGCTACGCCAAGACCACCATCGAGGGCATCGCCGCCCGCGCCGGTGTCGGCAAGCAGACCATCTACCGCTGGTGGCCTTCCAAGGCCGCCGTCCTCCTCGACGCCTTCCTCGACCTCGCCGCCCAGGCCAACGAGGCGCTGGGAGGCGACGCCGACAGTGAGATCCCCGACACCGGCGACCTCGCCGCCGACCTCTCGTACGTGCTGCGGGCCACCGTCGACGAGCTGAACAACCCCGTCTACGACGCCCCCTCCCGGGCCCTGGCCGCGGAGGGCATCGTCAACCCCGAGCTCGGCGCCCGGTTCGTGGAGGCGCTCCTCGAACCCCAGCTCCAGTACTACGTACGCCGCATCGAGCGGGCCCAGGCCGTCGGGGACATCGACCCGGACGTCGACCCGCGCATCGCCCTCGAACTCCTGGTCGGCCCCCTGAACCACCGCTGGCTCCACCGCACGCTGCCGCTCACCCACGCCTACGCCGACACCCTCGTCCGGTACGCGCTGCGGGGGCTCGCGCCACGAGGTTGACCCACCCCGGTTGAGCGGTCCGGTCACCCGGAGCGCAGGATGGTGGGACCATGGGAGAGCCGAACGGGCGAGCATGAGGTGTGAGGGGATAGATGGGCGACGGTATCGGCCGCTACCGCGGCACGGAGAGCAAACTCGCACAGTGGCTCCGCAGGCGCCCCAAACGCACGGGCTCCGCCGACGACGAGAACCACCGCGAGACCCTGCTCCTGGCCACCGCCGCCGCCGGAATGCCCATCGCCCCCGCCGCGTACCCCGTCGGATACCGCTGTTCCTGTGAACGCGTCGGCTGTCCCACCCCGGCCCGGCATCCCGTCTCCTTCGCCTGGCAGACCCAGTCGACCACCGACCGCGCGCAGATCCAGCGCTGGGCCCTCGCCCAGCCCGAGGCGAACTTCATCACCGCCACCGGCATGGTCCACGACGTCCTCGACGTCCCCCTGCGGGCCGGCCGCGACGCCCTGGAGCGGCTGCTCGCCGAGGGCGTCGAGGTCGGGCCGGTCGCCGAGGCGGGGGAGAGCGCCGGCGACGGTGGGCGGATGCTCTTCTTCACCGCGACCCGGGGCACCCCCGAGGACGAGGACGAGTGGTGGCCCTGCGAGCTGGACTGCCACCCCGAGACCATGGACGAGCACCCGGGGCTGCGCTGGCACTGCCGCGGCAGCTATGTGCTCGTACCGCCCGCGCGGCTGCTGGGTGACGAGGACGCGCAGCCGTCCGTCGCCTGGGTCCGCGGCCCGGAGCACGCCCTGCCCGACCCGCTGAACCTGCTGGAGACCCTCACCGAGGCCTGCGCGCGGCACGCCGCCGTCCAGACCGAGGAGGAGCGCCGCTCCGACCGCGAGGCGGCCTGGCCCCTGGGCCGCTGAGGGCGGGCGGGGACGGCGCTCCCTAGGAGCCGACCGCCCCCGTCACGCCCTGGAGCCGGCTCACGACCACGACCCCGTCGCGATCCGTGCCCGCCGGCTTCGCCAGCACCGCCTGGCTCGTCACCCACTCCTTGGTGACCGTGTTCTTCACCTCGCCGGTCATCAGGGCCTTCACCTCCGGGCCCACCTTCGGCCGGTAGCCCTGCGCGGCCGTCTGGCGCTCGAAGTACCGGGTCGCGAAGAACACCAGCGCCCCGCCGTCCTCCGTGGCCAGGGCCAGCGGCGCGAAGTCCCCGGAGTTCTCGGCCCGGTCCAGGTACTGCGTCGCGAGCCCCGCCCGCTTCGCCGACCGCTGCCGCTGCTCGCGCCAGGCCGTCGTGTGCGGACCCGCGGCGAACGGCGCCTGCTCCCCGCCCTGGAGGAAGGCGGTGAACTTCCCGCCCAGGTCCTTCGGCGCGACGGCGAGCCGTCCCGAGTCGGCGGCGACCGGCACGGCGTACCCGCCCTCCGTCGCGAACACCGGCACCTCGTCCGGGGTCAGGACCGCCAGGTAGGCGACCTCCCACAGCTGGTCGGCGCCGTTGCGGACGAAGACCAGCAGCCAGCGGGTGTCCCCGGCGCCCTGGTCGGTGTCCCGGTTGGAGTCGGTGTCCGCCACGAACCAGCGCGGCCAGCCCGCCTTCTTCGGCACCACGAACGTCGCGTCCGCCAGTTCCAGCGGCCGGTGGTTCGCGTTGTTCCCCGGGCTGGTGACCGAACGGGACTTCAGGCCCGCCTGGTTGATCTCGCCGAGCGGCCCGGTGACCCGGCCGGCGGAGAAGGCCGGGTCGTTCGCCTTGTCGGACTTGTTGTACGCGTTCGTGAAGTCCTGGAGGGCCTGTTCGGCCTCAGCCTTCGTCGCCGCCGGCAGCAGTTCCAGCTCGCCGTGCACCGTCACGCAGCCGCTCGCCGTCAGCGCCAGCACCGTCGTCGTCACGACCGCCGTCAGCGGTCGCCCCAGCCTTCTCATCGGTTGCCTTCTGCCCCTCGACCCGCTCGTCCCTCTCGGACGGACCCGACCCTACCGGGGCCAGGAAGAGCGCGAGCGTCGGGATCAGGTAGAGCGCCCACACCGTGACCTGAAGAACCGTCGGGTCGGGCTGGAAGTTGAAGACACCCTTCAGGAGCGTGCCGTACCAGCTGTCCGGCGGGATCGTGGCCGAGATGTCGAACGCCTTGTCCGCCAGACCTCCGAGGAAGCGCGCCTCCTGGAGGTCGTGCACCCCGTACGCCAGCACCCCGGCCGCCACCACGACCAGCATGCCGCCGGTCCAGGTGAAGAACCGCGCCAGGTCGATCTTGAGGGCGCCGCGGTAGAACAGCCAGCCGAGCAGGACCGCCGTCCCGATGCCGAGCAGCACCCCGGCCAGCGGGGCGGACGTGCCGTCCTGCGAGGCGCGCACCGACGCCCACACGAACAGCGCCGTCTCCAGCCCCTCCCGGCCCACGGCCAGGAACGCGGTGACCACGAGCGCGCCCGTGCCCATCCGCAACGCCTCGTCCAGCCTGCCGTGCAGCTCCCGCCACAGATGCCGGGCCGTCCGCCGCATCCAGAAGACCATCCACGTCACCAGGCACACCGCGACGATGGAGAGCGAGCCGCCGAGCAGCTCCTGCGCCTCGAACGTCAGCTCCTGGGAGCCGAACTCGAGCGCGAAGCCGCAGCCGAGGGCCAGCGCGACGGCGACCCCGATTCCGGTCCAGATCGCCCCCAGGGCGTCACGGCGCTTCGTCCGCACGAGGTACGCGACGAGGATGCAGACGACCAGGGAGGCCTCGAGCCCCTCGCGCAGGCCGATCAGGTAGTTGCCGAACACGCCGGCTCCCTTCGGTAACGGCGGATGACGGCGCTCACGCGAACAGTTCCCGTCCCCACCAGTCGTCCTTGTCGCGGACGCCGGGCGGGATCGCGAACAGGGCGGAACCCACGTGCTGGATGTACTCGTTGAGGACGTCCGCGCGCGCCAGCGACGTCTGCACGGGGATGAAGCCGGTCCGCACGTCCCGCTGGTACGCGAGGAAGAACAGCCCCGCCTCCAGCCGGCCCAGACCGTCCGTGCCGTCCGTGAAGGAGTAGCCCCGGCGCAGGAGCGTCGCCCCGTTGTTGGAGTCGGGGTGCGCGAGCCGGACGTGCGCCTCGGGCTTCATCGCCTTCAGGAACGGCTCGTCGTGCTCCCGGGCCTTGCCGACCGGAGCGCCCTCGCGCTTGTCGCGGCCGAAGATGTCCTCCTGCTCCTGGAGCGGAGTCCGGTCCCACGTCTCGACGTTCATCCGGATCCGGCGGGCGACGAGGTACGAGCCCCCGGTCATCCACGCGGCCCGGCCCGGGACGTCCTTGGCGGCGACCCACACGTGCCGGTCCAGAGCGGCCGTGTCGGTCCCCGCGACGTTGCGGGTGCCGTCCTTGAAGCCGAAGAGGTTGCGCGGGGTCTGGGCGTCCGGGGTCGTCGACGACGTCTTCCCGAAGCCCAGCTGCGACCAGCGCACCGCGACCTTGCCGAAGCCGATCCTCGCCAGGTTGCGGATCGCGTGCACCGCGACCTGCGGGTCGTCCGCGCACGCCTGGACGCACAGGTCGCCGCCGCCCCGGGCCGGGTCCAGATTGTCCCCGGGGAACCGGGGCAGGTCGACCAGGGCGCCCGGCCGCCGGTCCTTCAGCCCGAACCGGCCGTCGAAGAGGGACGGCCCGAAGCCGATGGTGAGGGTGAGCCGGGACGGCTTGAGGCCGAGGGCCTCGCCTGTGTCGTCCGGCGGCGCTTCCGGCAGACCGCCGTACGCGCCCTCGCCGACCTCGCGGCCCTC
This sequence comes from Streptomyces sp. NPDC036822, assembly GCF_055609145.1. Lineage (NCBI taxonomy): Bacteria > Bacillati > Actinomycetota > Actinomycetes > Kitasatosporales > Streptomycetaceae > Streptomyces > Streptomyces sp. NPDC036822. The sequence continues at coordinate 530,491 of NZ_JBVJPY010000001.1, read as the reverse complement.
CGTCATGCGCTCGGCCGCCCGCGTCCAGTCCTGCAGGAGCCTGACCAGCTCGGCGCGGTCGGTCGTCCTCACGTCGAAGGCGGCGAAGTGCAGCCGGTCCTGGACGGCGGTCGCGATCCCCGCCTGGTGGGGGCCGTGGAAGGGGACGGCCGCGCCGCTGTCGGCGGCCGGCACGGTGGGGTCACCGGCGCGGGTCACGGCGACGGCGCCGCCGGCCGCGACGGCGCCGAGCGCGAGCCCGGCACCGCCCCAGCCGAGAACCGTCCGGCGGGTGGCCGTCCCGCCGCCCGTCTCCTCGGCCGGGAGGGCGTCGCCCGCCCGGGCCCAGTCTGTGTTCTCTTCGGACATGTCCCCGTCCCCTGCTTCCGCTTCCGCTTCTACTTCACGACCGCGGCGGCGAGCTTGGAGAGCGGCTCCGCCAGCGCGTTGACGCCGTCCGACAGCTCCTTGCGCTCGGCCTTGCCGACCTTGTCGTACGAGGTGAAGACGTAGCTCGCCTTGTCCGCGCGGTACTTGTCGAGCAGCGTGTTCAGCGCGGCGAACTGCTTGTCCAGTTCGGCGACCAGCTTCGGGTCGTTCTTCGAGGCGACCGGCTTGAGCAGCTCGAAGGACTTCTGCGCGCCCTCGACGTTCGCCTTGAAGTCGACAAGGTCGGTGTGGGAGTAGCGCTCCTCCTCACCGGTGACCTTGCCGGTGGCGACCTCGTCCAGGAGCTCCTTGGCGCCGTTGGCCATCGAGGTGGGGGTGATGTCGGCCTTGCCGACGCGCTTCACCCAGTCCGCGAGGTCCTTGTCGAGGGTGTCGGCGAGCTTCTTCTCCGCGTCGCCGATCTTCTTGTCCTGCCAGAGCGCCTTCTCCAGGCGGTGCCAGCCGGTCCAGTCCTTCGCCGGGTCCTGACCCTCCTCGAGGCCGTCCTCGCGGACGTCGACCTTCGGGTCGATGTCGCCGAAGGACTCCGCGACCGGCTCGGTGCGCTCCCAGCCGATGCGCGAGTCGGCGTACGCCTTCTTCGCGCCCTCGATGTCACCGGCCCGGACGGCGTCGGTGAAGACCTTCACCTTCGGCAGGGTGCCGTCGGCCTGCGCCTGCACGTACTGGCGGTACGCGGCGACGGCGGCGTCCATCTCGGGGGACCGCTTCGCGGCCGCGGCGCCGCCGGTGACGGTGACCTTCTGGCGGATGCCGTCGCCCGTCATGCCGGGCTTGCAGGCGATCTCGTACGCGCCGGCCTTGACCTCGGCGGTGATGGTGGCCTTGGTGCCGGGGCCGATGTTCTCCCGCTCGGTCACGATCCGGTCGTCCGGGTAGAGGACGTACACCTCGGTGACCTTCGTGCCCCGGTTCTCCACCGCGAGCTTCACATGGCCCGCGGGGAACTCCTTCGCGGAGACCTCGCAGGAGTCGTCCGTGGCGACGACGCGGACGGAGCCGTCGCCGCCCTTGGCGTCGCTCTTCTCCGTGCAGCCGGTGACGGCGGTCAGAGCGGCCACGGTGGCGGCGGCGGTGACGACGGAGAGACGGACGGGTCGCATAGGGGCTCCAGGAAGGGCGGGGACACGGTGAGGCGGGCCTAACTTAACCGAGGCTTACCTCACGCAAACCGGGGCGTCCAGTGATACGGCTCTCACGTTCGCCTTCCGGGCACGGCAAGGTCACAGTGCTCTCATCGGTGCCCCATAGGGAGGTCAAGTACGGGTCAAGGGGCCGGATTTGTCCGTTCTGGCGCGGAGCGTTCCACCAGCCGGCCACCGCGATCGACCCCGTGACCGACGCGCACCGGAAACGGCGGTGCGGCCCCGCCGCCTTCCCGGCTAGCGTGCGGGACATGTCCCAGCGCCTGCGCCGAGAGAACCTTCCCGGGGCCCTCGTCCTGCACGTCGAAGGTGGCCCGCTCGAACCCCCGCCCCTGCGCATGGAGATGACGGACGGCCGTCGGATGCTCCTGCGCCAGGGCGACCGCCCGGTGCTGCTCGCGCGGGTGGACGAGGACCGGGGCGGGGTGCGGGTCCACCGCCGCGAGGGCTACCGCTCGCCGCTGCCGCCGATGCGCGCGGACGAGGCCCGGCGGGGGCCCGACTGGTCGCACCGGTACGCGGGTCGGCTGGAGGCGGCGGAGGAGGGCCCGCTGCACGCAGGGCGTTGGGTGCTGAGGGCCCGGGAGGGCGGCGTTCGACGGCTGGCTGCTGCTGGACGGCCACGACCGCGCGGTGGCCGCGCTCGCCGAGGGGCGGGACCCGCGCGCGATCGTGCTGGCCGCCGGACACGACGAGCAGTGGCTGACCGAGTCGACCGCCTCGGTCGGCACGTACGTCCAGGGGATGCTGGAACGCGGCTTCCGCGGGCCCGACCCCGAGCGGCAGCGGGCCGACGTGGCGGAGCGGTACGGCTGGACGGTCGCGGACCTTCCGTACGAGGAAGCCCGCACGTTCGCCTGGCCGATTCCGGGTGCTGCCGCCGAGTGGGACGCGTGGATGCTTGAATTCCGCCATGAACACGACCGTGACGAGTAGCGCCACCGACATCGACGTGCTGCGCGTCTTCTGTGCGGGCGACGGCCGGTACGGCAACGCCCTGGGGGTCGTACGCGAGGGGCGTACGTATCCCGACGAGGCGTCCCGGCAGGCGCTCGCCAAGGAACTCGGCTTCAGCGAGACCGTGTTCGTCGACGACCCGGAGCGCGGGGACGTCGACATCTACACGCCCGGTGTGCGGCTGCCGTTCGCCGGTCATCCGCTCGTCGGCGCGGCCTGGCTGCTCGATCTGGAGGTCGTCCAGCCGCCGGCCGGCGAGGTCTGGACGCGGGGGGACGGGGAGTTCACCTGGATCGAGGCGCGGGCCGAGTGGGCTCCGCCGCGCACTCTGCGGCGGCACGGATCGGCCGCTGAGGTCGACGCACTGGAGGTGCCCGAGCCGGGGGAGTGGATCTATGCCTGGGCCTGGGAGGACGAGGCGGCCGGCCGGATCCGGGCGCGCGCCTTCCCGGGTCGCGGGGATGGCATCGACGAGGACGAGGCGACGGGCGCCGCTGCCCTGCTGCTCACGGCCGAACTGGGCCGGGCCCTGAACATCACGCAGGGCCGGGGGTCGCAGATCCTGACGGCCCCCGGCCCCGACGGCCTGATCGAGCTGGGCGGACGGGTCCGCCTGGAGCGGACCCTCACCCTCGCGCGCTGAAGCCCGCCCTCACGCGACGACGTTCCCGCTCATGCGCTGAGCGGGAACTCGCTGCCCAGCTCCCGGAAGACCGCGCCGTTGAAGTCGAAGGCGCGCTTGCACTCGTCGACGATCCGCTGCTTCTCCAGGTCGTCGGCGTTCACGGCGTCGAGCAGCTCGCGGTAGCCGCGCTTGAAGGCCGCCGGGTTGGCGATCTCCTCGAAGACGTAGAACCGCACGCCGTCGCCCTTGCGCGCGAAGCCCCAGGTCCGCTCCGCCTTGTCCCGGATGATCTGGCCTCCGGAGAGGTCGCCGAGATAGCGGGTGTAGTGGTGCGCCACGTATCCGGCCGGCCACTCCCGCGCGCACTGCGCCACCCGTTCGGCGTAGGCGGCGGTCGCGGGCAGCGGGGAGAGCGCGGTGCGCCAGTCCGGGCCCCGGAGGTGGGCGAGGTCCTGCTCCAGGGCGGCCGTGCGGAACAGCTCCGGCTGTATGAAGGGCCCGGCGACCGGGTCGTCCTTCAGCGTCTCGGCCCCGTCCTCCAGGGCGCGGTAGACGAACCAGAGCTGCTCCGTGTAGCGCGCGTACGCGTCCACGGCCAGCCGCCCGCCGAGGAGGTCGCTCATGAAGGTCGACGTCTCGGCCTCGGTGTGCTGCTGGTGCGAGGCGGTGCGGATGAGCGTCGAGAAGGGCGTATCCAAGGCGAGCCTCCGGGACCGATGGGACGGGAACCTGAGAAGATCCTGCTGCTTAGGCTTACCTAAGTCAATTGGTTCCCGACTGCCTGTCGGTAAAAACGCTACCCCGCCGGGACGTCAGGGCAACGTCAGAATCTCGGTTCCGGTCTCCGTCACGACCAGCGTGTGCTCGAACTGCGCCGTCCGCTTCCGGTCCTTCGTGACCACGGTCCAGCCGTCGTCCCACATGTCGTACTCGTGCGTGCCCAGCGTCAGCATCGGCTCGATCGTGAACGTCATGCCGGGCTGGATGACGGTCGTCGCGTGCGGGGAGTCGTAGTGCGGGATGATCAGGCCGGAGTGGAAGGACGAGTTGATGCCGTGCCCGGTGAAGTCGCGCACGACGCCGTAGCCGAAGCGCTTGGCGTACGACTCGATGACCCGTCCGATGATGTTGATCTGCCGGCCCGGCTTCACGGCCTTGATCGCGCGGTTCAGCGACTCCCGGGTCCGCTCCACCAGCAGCCGCGACTCCTCGTCCACGTCGCCGCAGAGGTAGGTGGCGTTGTTGTCGCCGTGGACGCCGTGGATGTACGCCGTGACGTCGAGGTTCACGATGTCGCCGTCGCGCAGCACGGTCGAGTCCGGGATGCCGTGGCAGATGACCTCGTTGACCGAGGAACACAGCGACTTCGGGAAGCCGCGGTAGCCGAGCGTGGACGGGTAGGCCCCGTGGTCGCACATGAACTCGTGCGCGACCCGGTCCAGTTCGTCCGTGGTCACGCCCGGGGAGATGTGCTTGGCGGCCTCCTCCATCGCCTGCGCGGCGATGCGGCCTGCGATCCGCATCCGCTCGATGGTCTCGGAATCCTGCACCTCGGGTCCCGTATACGGGGTAGGAGCGGGTTTGCCGACGTACTCGGGACGGCGGATGGCTCCGGGAACGGAGCGGTGGGGGGAGAGCTCCCCCGGTACGAGAAGCGACTGGCCAGACATACCAGCGAGTCTAACGACCGCGTCTGGGGCAGCATGGCGACAGAGGAAGGAGCCGACGATGGCCCTGTTCAAGAAGCGCACGGCGGGCAAACCGGGCGAGTGGTACTACTGCCTGGAGCACAAGAAGGTCGAGGAGGGCCCGGAGTGCCCCTCCAAGAACCGCTTCGGTCCGTACACCAGCCGTGAGGAGGCGTCCCACGCGATGGAGACCGCGCGGGAACGCAATCTGGAGTGGGAGAACGACCCGAAGTGGCACGACGCCCCGAAGCCGGACGGCCGCGGGGAATAGCGCCCCCGGGGACGGCCGGGCCCGGCGGACCGCCGGCCGCGCGGGCGGCCGGGTCCGCGGTCGGTCGGACAGCTTGGTGCGCGATCGGCCGGGCGGTCGGTCAGGCGGCTGCTCGGTCGGACGGCCCGGTCCGCGATCGGCCGGGCGGTCGGTCAGGCGGCTGCTCGGTCGGTTTCCGCCATCGGTCAGGCCGGGGCCTCGGTCCCGGCCTCCTCCGTATCCCGCTCGCGCTCCCGCTCCTGCCGCGCCTTGTGACGCGCCGCGTCCGCGTCCGTCGTCGCGTCGTAGGTGAGCAGCCTGGGCAGGGCGAGGCAGAGCAGGCCCACGGAGGCGACGCAGGCGACACCGCCGGTCCACACCGCCGCCCGCGTGCCGGTCCAGCCGGCCATCGCGCCCGCCCGGACCTGGCCCAGCTGGGGGCCCACGCTGTACGACAGGACCTCGATGCCGGCCAGGCGGCCGCGCAGCTCCTCGGGGATCGTCTGGTTCCAGATCGTGGAGCGGCCCAGGCCGCTCAGCATGTCGCCGGCGCCCGCGAAACCCAGACAGAGCAACACGAGCCACACGTTCGAGAACCAGCCCGCGGCTGCGATCGCCAGGCCCCACCCCGCCGCCCCGCACACCACGAGCAGCCCGTGCCGGCGGATACGCGAGGTCCAGCCGCTGGTCAGGCCGAGCACGAGCGAGCCGACCGATCCCGCCGCGTACATCAGACCGAGCGACCATTCGGCGTCCAGGTCGTCCGCGAGGAACGGGAAGATCGTGTTCGGGAACGCGAAGAACATCGCCGCGAGGTCGATCGCGTACGTGCCGAGGAGCACCGGCCGCGACCACGCGTACCGCGCGCCCTCCGCGATACCGCGCAGGGACGGCTTCTCGGCGTCGTGCGCGGGCGGTGCGGGGGACAGCCGGCGGCAGAGCAGGACGGAGAGGGCGAAGCCGAGGACCGTCACGCCGTAGGCCGTGGCGTGCCCCGCGTACGCCACCACCAGGCCCGCGAGCGCCGGTCCCGCGATCGCGCCCATCTGCCAGCGCAGGGAGTTCAGCGCCGCCGCGGCCGTCTGGTGCTCGTGCGGCACGATCCTCGCCATGAGGGAGTCGAGGGCGGGCCGCTGGAGCCCGGCCAGCGCCGAGACCCCGGCGGCGACGACGTACAGCGGCCACAGCACGGGGGACGGGAGTACGGCGTTGACCAGCAGGATCAGGGCGAGCAGCCCGAGCCCCGCCTCGGTCGCGACGATCACCTTCCGCCGGTCGACGGCGTCTGCGAGCGCGCCGCCGTAGAGCCCGAACACGACGAGCGGCACCAGCTCGACGAGACCCATCGCGCCCACGGCCAGCGGCGAGCCGGTCAGGTCCTTGATCTGCAACGGCAGGGCGATCATCGCCATGAAGCTGCTGAAATACGTGACCAGGCCCTGGATCCACAACAGCCGGAAGTCGGCCGAGGCCCGCCACGGAGCGGGATCGGGGAGCAGGGAGGAGAGCTTCGCCATCACGAGCGGACATGCTCCGTCGGCCCGTCACCGAGGGCAACCGATTTACCGGCCGCGGGGCCGAGGGCCGTCCCGCCACGGCCCGCCTCCGCTCGCGCCGCACCGTCCCTTCTCCGGCCCGCGCCCCCGCCGTCCGCTCTCCGGCCGAAGCGCTCCCGCTACCAGCGCGGAGGCGGGGGAGCCGTCAGATGGTCCGCCAGCCGGGAGAGGCGGTCACGGAAGCGGCGCCGGCCGCGCGGCGACGGCAGGCTGTTCTCGCCGGCCGCGGCGCTGACCAGGTGCTGGACCAGGTCCAGGTCGACATCGGCCGCCGGGTCCACGGTCAGCGCCTCGTGGGCCAGTCCGCGCACCTCCGGATCCCCGCGGTCCAGGGCCATGACCGTCGCCCCCGCCCGCCGGGCGTCGTGGACGCGTTCCAGGAGCCCGGCGTCCGGCCGCTCCGGCGCCACCATCAGCAGCGTCGCCCCGCGCCCCGCCGACTCCAGACGGCCGAGCCCCACCGCCAGATGGGCCGGGTCGCCCGGCCGCGCCCGGTGCCGTACCAGCGTGGGCGCCAGCTCCGGCAGACCCGACCAGGCCGCCTCGTCCACCAGATGCGCCGCCAGATGCCACGGCTCGTACTCCGCCGTCCCCACCAGCAGCAGACCGCCCCGGTGCGGCACCACGGACGACCGGAGGGTGCCCGCGAACCGCCGGGCGGCGCGCGGCCACTCGGTCCCGGCGAGCACGTCCCGCAGCAACGCGACGCGTACGGCATCCATGGGGCCGCATCCTGCCTCAGCCGGCCCCCGCGCGCGGCCGGTTGCCCGGGGTTCCACCCGTACGGGACTCCGGGCCCTTCCGGTCGTACGGGACGCCCGACGGTTCCCGGCCCGAAGGGGATGGGGGCCGGAGCGACCGGCCAGTAATGTCGGGGCCATGACTTCCACGAACCCCACCCCCGCGCCCAAGGACCCCTGGGACCTGCCCGACGTGTCCGGACTGGTCGTCGGCGTCCTCGGCGGCACCGGCGACCAGGGGCGCGGCCTCGCCTACCGGCTCGCCCAGGCCGGCCAGAAGGTGATCATCGGATCCCGCGCCGCCGACCGCGCCCGCGCCGCGGCCGACGAGCTCGGCCTCGGCGTCGAGGGCGCGGACAACGCCGAGTGCGCCCGGCGCAGCGACATCGTGATCGTCGCCGTCCCGTGGGACGGGCACGCCGACACCCTGAAGTCCCTGCGGGAGCAGCTCGCCGGCAAGCTCGTCGTCGACTGCGTCAACCCCCTCGGTTTCGACAAGAAGGGCGCCTACGCCCTCAAGCCCGAGGAGGGCTCGGCCGCCGAGCAGGCCGCCGCGCTGCTGCCGGACTCCCGCGTGGCCGCCGCCTTCCACCACCTCTCCGCCGTCCTGCTCCAGGACGCCTCCATCGCCGAGATCGACACGGACGTGATGGTCCTCGGGGAGGAGCGTGCCGACGTCGAGATCGTCCAGGCGCTCGCCGGCCGGATCCCCGGCATGCGCGGCGTCTTCGCGGGCCGGCTGCGCAACGCCCACCAGGTCGAGTCGCTCGTCGCCAACCTGATCTCCGTCAACCGCCGGTACAAGGCGCACGCGGGCCTGCGCGTCACCGACGTCTGAGCGCCTCCGGGCATGGGGGACACTGGACGGGCACCATCAGCCGTACCCGGACAGGAGCCGACCCCCATGCCCCGCCTCGCTCTCTACGCCCTCGCCGTCTGCGTCCTCGCCGTCGTGGCGGCGGTCGTCTCCTTCGTCTCGGGCAGCTGGCTCGGCGTGATCTGGGTGCTTCTCGCCGGCCTCTCCTCCAACATGGCCTGGTATTACCTCCGACGCGCCCGGATCCAGGGGTCCTGACCCCCCTCAGATCCGGCAGAGCTCGGGCGTCTCCTGCCAGAAGCGGTAGAGGTTCGATCCGCAGTAGCGGGAGATCTCCGGCACACCGAGCGCCCGCATCAGCGCGTCGATCGCGTCGAAGAACGCGCCGTTGACCGCCGGGACGAAGAGCAGCGCGATCACGACGAAGAAGCCGTACGGGGCGTACGGCTCGATCTGGCGCTTCACCTTGTACGAGAGCCAGGGCTCGACCACCCCGTAACCGTCGAGGCCCGGCACCGGCAGGAAGTTCAACAGCGCGGCCGTCACCTGGAGGAACGCCAGGAACGCCAGCGCGTACCGGAAGGCGAGCGGGACGCCGTCCAGCGCGTCCAGCCAGAACGGCGCCGTGCACACGATCGCGAACAGGACGTTGGTGAGCGGGCCCGCGGCCGAGATCAGGCTGTGCTTCCAGCGGCCCTTGACCCGGCCCTGCTCGATGAAGACCGCGCCGCCCGGCAGACCGATACCGCCCATGATCACGAAGAGCACCGGCAGGATGATGCTCAGGACGGCATGGGTGTAGGCGAGCGGATTCAGCGTGAGGTAGCCCTTCGCGCCGACCGTGATGTCCCCGCCGTGCAGGGCGGTGCGGGCGTGCGCGTACTCGTGGAGACAGAGCGAGACGACCCACGCCGAGGTCACGAAGAGGAAGACCGCGAGCCCCGGGGAGGCCGCGAAGCCGGTCCACACGGCCCAGCCGGTGACGCCCATGACGGCGAGGATCGCCAGGAAGACCGGGCTGATCCTGCGCTCGTGGCTGCGGGTGGTGGCCGTGGACATCGGTGGGACTCCCTGGGAAGCGGCGGGTGTGTGCGAGGAACGTGCCGGGGCGGGGGTGAGTTCCTGCGGTGATCCCCGGCTCACGGAGAATAGGGCCTGTGCGCTATTCCGTCCTCGGCCCCACCCAGGTCCACACCGCTCACGGGATCCCCGTCGCGGTCGGCGGGCCGCGGCTGCGCGCCCTGCTGACCGTCCTGGCGCTGCGAGCGGGACGGACCGTGCCGGTCGCCCTCCTCGTCGAGGAGGTGTGGGGCGGGGAACCGCCCGCCGACGCCGCCGCCGCGCTCCAGGCCCTGGTGGGCCGGGTACGGCGGGCACTCGGGCGCGAGGCCGTGATCTCGGCGGACGGCGGCTACGCCCTGGCCGCGGGCCCCGAGGACGTCGACGCGCACCGCTTCGAGCGGCTGGCGGCGGAAGGGGCGCGGGAACTGGCGGCGGGCGACCCCGCCCGGGCCGCGGCCCTCCTCGACGAGGCGCTCGGCCTGTGGCGGGGACCTGCCCTCGCCGACCTGCCCGACCGGGCCGCGGAGGCCACGCGCTGGGAAGCCCGCCGACTGGACGCCCGGCGCGCCCGCTTCGGGGCGGCCCTGACCCTCGGCGACGCGGCCTCGGCCCTTCCCGAGCTGATCGCACTCTGCGAGGCCCACCCCCTCGACGAGCCGCTCCAGGCCCTGCGGATCCGGGCCCTGCGCGACACGGGGCGGACGGCGGAGGCGCTGCTCGCCTACGAGACGCTCCGCCGAGCGCTCGCCAACCGCCTGGGCACCGACCCCTCCCCGGCGCTGCGCGCCCTCCACGCGGACCTGCTCTGCCAGGAGACCCCGACGGCGCCTCCGGAGCCCCGGGGCGTGAAACGGCCGGGCGGCCCCGGCCCGTCCGCCGGGACCCCACGGGCCAGGGCGTCCGAAGGCGGGCGGGCGGGCCCCGCCGCCGACGCGCCGGTGGCCGGCTCGGGTGGGACCGTCGGTGCCGTCGGTTCCGGTACCGCCGGTTCCGGAGCCGCGTCCCGGCGGAGCACCGCCGGAGGTTCCTCCTTCACAGCCACATCCGATGCCGATTCCGTATCCGGCTCCGGCCGGTCCGCCGTCCGGACGACCGGTGCCCCGCCGCCGCCCCTGGCCGTCGTCGGCAACCTCCGGGCCCGGCTGACCAGTTTCGTCGGCCGCGAGGACGACATCGCCGCCGTACGGGACGACCTGACGCGCGCCCGCCTGGTCACCCTCCTCGGCCCCGGCGGGGCCGGCAAGACTCGGCTCTCGCAGGAGGCCGCCGAACGCGCGGCCGGCGCCGGAGAGTGGCCGGACGGGGTCTGGCTGGTCGAACTCGCGCCCGTCACCGATCCGGAGGCGGTGCCGGAGGCGACGCTCGGCGCCGTCGGCGCGCGCGAGACCGTGCTGCGCGGCGCGGGCGCGGAGGAGCTGCGCGGAACCGACGACCCGGTGGGGCGGCTCGTCGAGCACTGCGCCGCCCGGCGGATGCTCCTGCTGCTCGACAACTGCGAACACGTCGTCGGCGCGGCGGCGGAGCTCGCGGAGACCCTGCTGGCGCGCTGCCCGGGCGTGACCGTGCTCGCGACCAGCCGCGAACCGCTCGGGGTGCCGGGGGAGTCGGTCCGCCCGGTCGGCCCGCTGCCCCAGGACACCGCGCTCCGGCTCTTCGCCGACCGGGGGGCGGCCGCGGGGACCGGCTTCCGGATCGAGGACGATCCGCGGGCCGCCGAGGAGATCTGCCGGCGCCTGGACGGCCTTCCCCTGGCCATCGAACTGGCCGCCGCACGGCTGCGGATGCTCACCCCGCGCCAGATCGCGGACCGCCTGGACGACCGCTTCCGCCTGCTCACCTCGGGCGCCCGTACGGTGCTGCCCCGCCAGCAGACCCTCCGCGCCGTCGTCGACTGGTCCTGGGAGCTGCTGGACGAATCCGAACGGGCGGTCCTGCGCCGTCTGTCGGTCTTCAGCGGCGGCAGCGACCTGGAGGCGGCCGAGGCGGTGTGCGCCACCCCGGACCAGGCCGGGCCCCAGGCCCCGGCCGGCTCCGCCCCCGGGACCGGAGCCCCCGGGACCGGAGCCCCCGGGACCGGAGCCCCCGCCGCCGCCGGGCCGGCCGGGGCGTCCCGTACGGCCGGCGCTCACGCCGGACCCGCCGCCGGGCAGGTCCTCGACGCGCTCGGCTCCCTTGTCGACAAGTCGCTCGTCATCGCCGCGCCCGTCGACGGCGGTGACATGCGCTACCGCCTCCTGGAGACCGTCGCCGAGTACGCGGCCGAGCGGCTCGACGAGGCGGGGGAGCGGGCGGCGGTCGAGCGACGGCACCTCGTCCACTACCGCGAGGTCGCCCGCACCACCGACCCCGAGCTGCGCGGCGGCGGGCAGGTCGCGGCCATCGCCCGCCTGACCCGCGAGTACGAGAACCTGCGCACCGCCCTGCGCCGCGCCGTCTCCGCCCGCGACGAGCACGAGGCCCTCAGCCTCGTCCACTCCCTGCTCTGGTACTGGCAGATGCGCGACCTGCGCGCCGACGCCCTGCACTGGGCCGAGGCCGTCGCCGCCCTCGGCCCCGACCCCTTCGAGCCCTCGGCGCCGCCCGTCGTACCGCTCCACGAACCCGTCACCGCCGCTCCGCCCCCGCTCGACGAGGACCGGTTGTGGGAGGCCCGACGCGGGGTGCGGCTGGTCGAGCTGCTCAACATGGACCACCAGAACGGCACCTGGATCACCCCCGAGGGCGGGGAGCGGCTGCGCCGGATCACCGCCAGGTACCGCCCCGGGCTGCCGCAGACCTGCCGACTGCCCGGCTCCTTCGCCGTCTTCGCCGTCCTGCTGACCGGCGAGGTGGGCCGGCTGCGGGAGATGCTCGACACCACCGTCGAGGCATGCCGCGCCTACGGCTACGACTGGGAACTGGCCAACGCCCTCCAGCTGCGCGCCAACGTCTCCGCCAACCGCAGCGAATGGGCCGGCGAGGCGAGCGCCGACGCCGACGAGAGTCTGAAGATCTTCGTCCGCCTCGACGACGCCTGGGGAGCGGCCGAGGCGCTCTCCTCGCGGGGCGAGGCACGGGAGAAGCGCTGCGAGTACGAGGACGCCGCCGAGGACTACGCGGCCGCCATCGGCTACGCGGAACGGATCGGTGCCCAGTCCCAGAAGGCCCTGCTGCGGGCCCGCTACGCGGACATGCTCAACGTCACCGGACGGACCGAGGAGGGCGAGGCGATCCTGCGCGAGGTCCTGGAGGCCGGCACCGCCCGCGGCCACGAGCCGATGATCGCCGCCCGGCTCTTCCTGGCGCTGTACCTCGGCCGCACCGGTCGGACCGCCGAGGCCCGCGAGCATCTCCAGGCGGTCCTGGAGGAGTTCAGCTCGGAGACCCTGTCGATCTTCGGCGGCTTCACCCTCGGCAGCCTGGCCTGGCTGGACAACCTGGACGGGCGCTACGAGTCCGCGTTCCCGCTCGCCCGGCAGGCCATGGAACGCTCCGTCGGCCCGCTGTCGATGGTGGTCGCGCCCCAGATGCCGGCGGTCCACCTGGTCACCGCCGCCTGGTCGCTGGCCGGCCTCGGCGGCGCCTGCGCCGAGATCGGGGCCCGGCTGCTCGGAGCCCGCGCCGGGCTCCTCCCGCAGGGCCATCTGCTCTCGCCCCCCGAGCGGGAGAGCCTGGAGGCGGCCACCCGGCTGGCCCGGTCCGCCCTCGGCGACGCCGCCTACGACACGGCGTACGCCGCGGGCGGCGGCCTCTCCCTCGGGGAGGCCACCGCCCTGCTCGACCGCGCCGCCGACGCGATCACCAGGCGCGCCGAGTCCTGAACCCCCGTACGGCTCAGGTCTTCTTGCGGAACTTGGCGACCGCGAGCGGTGCCGTGACGACCGTGATGAGCAGCGCCCAGCCGAGGGTCATCCACACCGACTCGGCGACCGGGCCGCCGTTGATCAGGTTCCGCGCCGCGTCGGCGAGGTTGGAGAGCGGGTTGTAGTCGGTGAAGGTCTCCAGCCAGCCGGGCATCGAGGTCGGCGGGGCGAAGATCGAGGAACCGAACTGGAGCGGCATCAGCACGATCATGGCCATCCCCTGGACGGCCTGCGCCGTCTTCATGGTGAGCCCGAGCAGGATGAAGATCCACATCAGCGAGGCGCCGAACACCATGGACAGGCCGATGGCGGCGAAGAGGTCCAGGATCGAGGTCCTGATCTCCAGGCCGAGCAGGAAGCCCATGGCGAGCAGGATGGCGACGGCGACCAGCATCCGGCCGATCTCGACGACGATCTTCGCGATGAGGACCGAGGACCGGGCGATCGGCATCGTCCGGAAGCGGTCCATGACCCCCTTCTTGAAGTCGTCGTTGATCCCCGTGCCGACGGCCATGGCGATGTTCATGCCCATCATCGCCATCAGACCGGGAACCACGTAGTTCACGTACTCCTGGTTGTTGCCCTTGCCGGAGATCGCGCCACCGAAGACGTACACGAAGAGCAGGACGAAGATGATCGGCATCAGGACGACGTCGAACATCGACTCGGGGTCCTGCTTGATCTGCAGGGCGTTGCGCCGGACCAGGGCACCGATGTGGCGGAGGTTGGCCCGCAGGCCGATCCGGCCCTCGCCGCCCCGCCCGTCGCGCGCCGGGGCGGGGCCCGACGTGTCGACGGGGGACGTGGCGGGCTGTGTGGTCGTGGTGGCGCTCACGCGGCGACCTCCTCGGGAATCGCGTCGGACAGGGACGTCTTCTGGCCGGTGATGGCCAGGAACACCTCGTCCAGACTGGGCAGATGGGTTCCGATGTGGGCGATGGCGAAGCCGCGCGCGCCGAGCAGGCCCACGACCGCTGTCAGCTGCTCGTCGCTGAGGATCGGCACGTACAGCGCGCCCTCGTCGGGGACGACGGTCGAGCCGGCGATGCCGTCGAGGCCGGTCTCGCGCAGGGCGTCGGCCATGGCGGGCAGGTCGGACGGGTCGACCGGGCGGAGCTTGAGGGTGCGGCCGCCGACCCGCGCCTTGAGCTCGTCGACCTTGCCGTTGGCGATGACGCGACCGCGGTCGATGACGGTCAGCTCGCTCGCGAGCTGCTCGGCCTCTTCCATGTACTGGGTGGTGAGCAGGACGGTCACACCCTCGGAGACCATCCGCTGCACCTCGTCCCACACCTCGTTGCGGGTGCGCGGGTCGAGGCCCGTGGTGGGCTCGTCCAGATAGAGGACGGCCGGCTGCCCGATCATCGAGGCGGCCAGGTCGAGCCGGCGGCGCATGCCGCCGGAGTAGTTCATCACGGGCCGCTTGGCGGCCTCGGTGAGCGAGAAGCGCTCGAGGAGGTCGTCGGCGCGGCGCCGGGCGTCACCCCGTGAGAGATCGAGCAGCCGCCCGATCATGTAGAGGTTCTCCCAGCCGGAGAGCTTCTCGTCGACCGAGGCGTACTGACCGGTGAGGCCGATGGTCCGGCGGAGCTGGCGGGGCTGCCTCACCACGTCGTAGCCGGCCACGACGGCGGTCCCGGAGTCCGGGACGATCAGGGTGGAGAGACAGCGGACGAGCGTGGTCTTGCCGGCGCCGTTGGGGCCGAGGACCCCGAGGACCGTGCCCTCCCGGACATCGAGGTCGACCCCGTCGAGGGCCTTCGTCTCGCCGTAGTGCTTCACGAGGCCTCGTACCTCGACGGCGTTGCGTGCGGATCGCGTCATGGCCCCCACTAGACCAGGCACCACTGACAAACCGCCGACAGACGACCGACAGCCCGCCGATGGGGGAAGTCGGCGGGCTGTCGTTGGTGCCGCGGTGGCTAGTGGAAGGTGTGCTCCTCGGCGGGGAACGCCCCGCCGGCCACGTCGTCCGCGAAGGCGCGCGCGGCGTCGCCCAGCGTGCGGCGCAGGTCGGCGTACTGCTTGGTGAACCGCGGCACCTTGCCGCCGGTCAGCCCCGCCATGTCGGTCCAGACGAGGACCTGGGCGTCGGTCTCGGGTCCGGCGCCGATGCCGATGGTCGGGATGTGCAGGGAGCGGGTGACCTCGGCGGCCAGCTCGGCCGGTACGAGCTCGAGGACGACCGCGAACGCGCCCGCGTCCTGGGCCGCCTTGGCGTCGCGGAGGAGCTTGTGCGCGGCCTCGTCGGAGCGGCCCTGCACGCGGTAGCCCATGGTGTTCACCGACTGCGGGGTCAGGCCGAGGTGGGACATGACCGGGATGCCGGCCTGGACGAGCAGCTCGGTCTGCGGCAGCGAACGCTCGCCGCCCTCCAGCTTGACCGCCCCGACGCCGGCGTCCTTGACGAGCCGCGTGGCGTTGCGCAGGGCCTGGACGGGCCCTTCCTGGTACGAGCCGAAGGGCAGGTCGCCGACGACGAGGGCACGCTTGGTGCCCCGCACGACGGCGGCGGAGAGCAGCGTCATCTCGTCCATCGTGACGGGCACGGTGGTGTCGTAGCCGAGATGGCAGTTGCCCATGGAGTCGCCGACCAGGACGACCGGGATGCCGGCCTCGTCGAAGACGGACGCGGTCATCGCGTCGTAGGCGGTGAGCATGGGCCACTTCTCGCCGCGGGTCTTGGCGGCGGCGATGTCGTGGACGGTGATGCGGCGCGTGCCCGTCCCGCCGTACAGCGCCTTGCTGCTGTCGGGGGAGTTCTTGGAGGCAGCCTGAAGCGTCATGGTGAACGGCTCCTTCGTCATCTCGAGGCGCCCTGACGGCGTCCCCGGACCACGTCCATGGTGGCACTTCGCGCGGGAGTGGGTGGAAGTGGGCCGGAGTGGCGCTGTTCACACGACCGCAACGATGGCGCAAAGCAGAGCAAAGGATTCCTATACGAGACGGTCTCGTATCGAAATCTCGTTACGCTGGTCGCATGCCCCAGCCGCCCCACTCCACCGCACCGCCGTCCCGCCCGTCGCCGCCCCGCGTGCCCGACGCGGTCCACCGCCGCCGGTGGGCCGTCCTCGGCGTGCTGATGCTCAGCCTGCTGATCGTCGTCCTCGACAACTCGATCCTGAACGTCGCGGTGAAGACGATCGCGGCCCCCGCGCCCACCGGCATCGGCGCCACCCAGAGCGAGCTGGAGTGGGCGATCAACTCCTACACGCTGGTCTTCGCCGGTCTCCTCTTCACCTCCGGCCTCCTCGGTGACCGGCTCGGCCGCAAGAAGGTCCTGCTCTTCGGGATCACCGTCTTCGGCATCGGCTCCGCGCTCGCCGCGGTCTCCGGATCGCCCGCCGAGCTCATCGGTTACCGGGCGGTCATGGGCTTCGGCGCCGCCTTCGTCATGCCCGCGACGCTCGCGATCCTGATGAACGTCTTCGAGCGCGACGAGCAGCCCAAGGCGATCGGCATCTGGGCCGGCAGCGTCGGCCTGGCGATCGCGATCGGCCCGATCACCGGCGGCGTCCTGCTCGAACACTTCTGGTGGGGCTCGATCTTCCTCGTCAACGTCCCGGTCGTGGTCCTCGCCCTGGCGCTGATGATGTGGCTGGTTCCGGACTCCAAGGACCCGAAGCCGGGCCGGATCGACGTCCCGGGCGTGCTGCTCTCGGTGGTCGGCCTCGTCCTGCTCGTGTACGGGATCATCCGCGGCGGCGAGCTGGCGAACTTCACGGATGGCACCGTCCTCGCCCCGCTCCTCGCGGGCCTGGCGGTCCTCGTCGGCTTCGTCCTGTACGAGCGGCGCAGCGACCACCCGGCGATCGACATGGGGTACTTCCGCAAGCCCGCGTTCTCCGCCGCCGTCGCCGCGATCGCCCTGGTCTTCTTCGCCCTCATGGGCGTGACCTTCTTCTCGGCCTTCTACCTCCAGAGCGTGCGCGGCTACAGCGCGCTCCAGTCCGGTCTGCTCATCCTGCCGCTGGCCGTCGCCCAGATGATCTTCGCGCCGCGCGCCCGGCTGGTGGTCGAACGCTTCGGCGCGAAGGCGGTGTGCACGGCGGGCATGGTGGCCGTCGCCGCGGGACTGGCCGCCTTCGCCTTCTTCGACGCGTCGACGCCCGTCTGGGTCCTGGAGATCGTCTTCTTCCTCCAGGGCGCCGGAATGGCCCACATCATGCCGCCGGTGACGGTCTCGGTGATGCAGACCCTGCCGAGGGAGAGGGCCGGGTCCGGCTCGGCGATCAACAACACCTTCCGGCAGGTGGGCGGGGCGCTGGGCGTCGCCGTCCTCGGGTCGGTGCTCTCCACGACGTACCGGGGCGGGATCGAGGGCCATCTGACCGGCCTGCCGCCGGCGCTGCGGGCGGCGGCGGGCGAGTCGATCGAGGCCACCCTCGGCGTCGCCGAGAAGCTGGGCCCGCCCGGGAAGGCTCTGGTGGCGCCCGCCTACGACGCCTTCCTCGACGCGATGCACGTGACGGCGACCGGCTCGGCGGCGGTCGCCCTGATCGGCGCGGTCGTGGTGGCGGCGTTCCTCCCGGGGCGCGCGCCGGCGGACGGTGCCGGCGGCGACGAGGGGGCGGAGGCGGCGGGCGGTGCCGGCGGGCCGGGCGACGCGGCGGTGAGGGGCTCCGCCTCCGGGGCGGGCGGTCCGGCCGGCGGGGACGGCGACACCGCGCGGCCCTCCGTGCCGGGACCCTCCGCCGGGACGGGAGAATCGGCTCGGCGATAGACCGAGGTGACCTGCGGTGACGGCGAGAGATGGAGCGGAACGTGTCCCTGGATGACGGCGGCGTCCCCGCAGACCCACGCGACGGCCACGAGCCCGCCCCGCGCGAGGACGTGCCTACGGCCCCCGCGCGCACCCCGCCCGAGGACGGGCCCGCTGCCCCCGGCCCCGCCTCGGGCGCCGGACCCGCCCCGCGCCCGGACCCGCCCGCGCCGCCCGGCCCCGCCGCGGCGTCCGACGCCGGGGCCGTGCCGCGCCGGGGGCGGCCGCGGACCGAGGGGGTCGAGCAGGCCGTCTTCGCGGCGGCGATCACCCTCCTCGAGGACGGCATCCCGCTGGCCGATCTCTCCATCGAGAAGATCGCCCGTGGCGCCGGCGTCGGCAAGGCGACCATCTACCGCCGCTGGCCCGGCAAGGAGGAACTCTTCGTCGACCTCCTGCGCTCCGTCGAACCCCCGGACCCCGTGCTGCCCGGCGCCTCCGTCCGCGACGACCTCGTCACCCTGCTCGAGTCGCTGCGGCGGCGCGGCCTGGCCAAGCGGACCTCCGCCCTCCTGCACAACGTCTTCTCGCAGATGCGGTCCTATCCCCGGCTCTGGGACGCCTACCACCACACGGTCATCGAGCCGCGCCGCCGCATGGGCCTGGACGTGCTGCGACGCGGGGTGGAGACCGGGGAGATCCGCGCCGACCTCGACATCGAACTGGTCAACGACCTCTTCGTCGGACCGCTGCTGCTGCGCACGATCATCCGGCCGGGTGCCACGCTCGACCCCGGCCTGCCGGAACAGGTCGTCGACGCCGTCCTCGCGGGCGTCCGCCCCCCGGCCTGACCGGCCCGTACGAATGTGCGCGTTCTGTCACAGCCCCGGCGCACGCGCCCCGCGCAGGAACCCGCCGCGCGCCTTCCGTCGTCCCTCGGGGCAGTGCGACCGGCCCGTCATCACCTAGGGTCGACGTCGGGTCCGAGAAGGTGGCACGACGCACCACGCACGACGGCAAGGCAGCACGGCAGCAAGGCAGTGAGGACAGCGGACATGGCGCGGGTGGACATGGCGGAGACCGAGAACGGCGGCGCACGGGACGAGCGCTCCGCCTCCCGGGTCCGATCGGCGTTCGACCGCTGGCGGGGCGACCGGGGCATCTGGCGCCGCGGCATCCTCCTCGCCGTCTGCGCGGCCGTGCTCACGTTCCTGATGATCTTCCACGCCGAGATTCCCAACCGGATCGGCAACCTCGGCAGCCTCACCGAGACCTTCCTCCCCTGGCTCGGCCTCCTCGTGCCCGTCCTGCTCGTCCTGGCCCTGCTG
The DNA here is from genome assembly GCF_055609145.1 of Streptomyces sp. NPDC036822. Classification (NCBI taxonomy): domain Bacteria; kingdom Bacillati; phylum Actinomycetota; class Actinomycetes; order Kitasatosporales; family Streptomycetaceae; genus Streptomyces; species Streptomyces sp. NPDC036822. Next base: position 511,350 of record NZ_JBVJPY010000001.1, on the reverse strand, counting down.
CGGCGCTCGGCGACCGCGCTGATCGCCCTGCTGCTCCCGGCCGTGGTCTGGCTCAATCTCTTCGGCGGGCTGGTCACCGACAAGTCCGCCGCCGGCGGCGACCTCACCGTCGCCACCCACAACGTGAACGCCGACAACCCCGACCCCGAGGGCACGGCCCGCCAGATCGCCGCGTCCGGCGCCGACGTGGTGGCCCTCGAGGAGCTCAAGGGCGAGATGGTCCCGGTGTACGAACGGGGCCTGGCCGACGCGTATCCGTACCACTCCGTGCAGGGCACCGTCGGGCTGTGGAGCACGTATCCGCTGACGGACACGCGCGAGGTCGACATCAAGATGGGCTGGACCCGCGCCATGCGCTCCACCGTCGACACCCCCAAGGGCGAGGTCGCGGTGTACGTCGCCCACCTCCCGTCGGTACGGGTCAAGCTGAACGCCGGGTTCACCGCCAACCAGCGGGACGACAGCGCCGACGCGCTGGGCGAGGCCATCGCCGGGGACCCGAACGAGCGCATCGTGCTGCTCGGCGACCTCAACGGCACCATGAACGACCGCTCGCTCAACGCCGTGACGTCCCAGATGCGCTCCACCCAGGGCGCCTCCGGCGACGGCTTCGGCTTCAGCTGGCCGGCGTCCTTCCCGATGGCGCGGATCGACCAGATCATGGTGAAGGGCCTCGAACCGGTGTCCTCCTGGTCGCTCCCGCAGACGAAGAGCGACCACCTCCCGATCGCCGCCCGCGTCCGGCTCTGACTGACACCGGGCGGCCCCCGGCATCTCCGCCGCCGGCCGCGTGGCCGGGCGGCACGGGCGGCCGCCCGCCCGAAACCTCGCCCGGTCGAAGCCGACGGGAACATTCCACCTGAGAGTATTTGTTCCGACGAAGAACTAACGTCCGGAAAGGCTCTCCTCATGCCCCTGGCGCTGCTCGCGCTCGCCGTCTCCGCCTTCGGCATCGGCACCACCGAGTTCGTGATGATGGGCCTGCTGCCCAACGTCGCCGGCGATCTCGGCACCTCCGTCCCCACGGCCGGCCACCTCGTCTCCGCGTACGCCATCGGGGTCGTCATCGGCGCCCCGCTGCTCACCGCCCTCGGCTCCCGCGTCCCGCGCAAGCGGATGCTGGTCCTGCTGATGGCCCTGTTCGTCGTCGGCAACCTGGCCTCGGCGCTCGCGCCCGGCTTCGGCTGGCTGATCGCGGGCCGGGTCCTCGCCGGCCTGCCGCACGGCGCGTTCTTCGGCGTCGGCGCGGTCGTGGCCGCCCGCCTGGTCCCCGAGGACCGGCAGGCGCGCGCGGTCGCCACGATGTTCCTCGGCCTGACGGTCGCCAACATCCTCGGCGTGCCGGCGGCGACCCTGCTCGGCCAGCACCTCGGCTGGCGTGCCACCTTCCTCGTCGTGACCGTCATCGGCCTGCTGGCCATGGCGGCGCTCGCCCGGCTCGTTCCGTACGTCCCCGTCGAGTCCCACCAGAGCCTCGGCCGTGAGATGCGCGCGCTCCGCCGCCCGCAGGTGCTGCTCGGACTGCTGACCGCCGTCTTCGGCTTCGCGGGCGTCTTCGCCGTCTACTCCTACCTCGCCTCGATGACCACCGAGGTGATGGGCTTCGGCGAGTCCTCCGTCACGCTCGTCCTCGCCCTCTTCGGCATCGGCATGACCGCCGGGGCGCTCGCCGCGGGCCCGCTGACGGACCGGGCGCTGCGGCCGACCCTGTACGGCTCCCTCGGCGCCCTCGCCGTCGTCCTGGTCGCCTTCCGCTTCACGATCCACGTGCCGTGGCTGGCGCTCGTGACCGTCGTCGTCCTCGGCGCCGTCGGATTCATGACCACCACCCCGCTCCAGATGCTGGTCATGAACAAGGCGAAGGACGCGCCCACCCTGGCCTCCGCCTCCAACCACTCCGCGTTCAACCTCGCCAACGCGGGCGGCGCCTGGGCCGGCGGCGCGGCCGTCGCCGCGGGCTGGGGCTGGACCTCGCCGACCCTCGTGGGCGCGGGCCTGGCCGTGCTGGGCCTCGCGATCGCCGCGGTGGCGGGCGCCGTGGACCGGACGGGCCGTACGGCCGAAAGGGCCTCCCGCGTCGTCGCGGGAAGCCCCTCGGTGGCCGCGCCCGAGCGGGTCAGCGGGCCGTCGACTCCCGCCAGCGGTTCGTGATCGGCAGGCGGCGGTCCTTGCCGAAGCCCTTCGCCGAGATCTTCGTGCCCGGCGGGTACTGGCGCCGCTTGTACTCCGCGGCGTCCACCATCCGCAGCGTCCGCGCCACCAGCTCCTCGTCGAAGCCCGCGGCGACGATCGCGTCCTTGCCCTGGTCACGGTCGACGTACAGTTCGAGGAGCCGGTCCAGGACGTCGTAGTCCGGCAGCGAGTCCGTGTCGACCTGCCCCGGCCGCAGCTCGGCGCTCGGCGGCTTGGAGATCGAACTCTCCGGGATCGGCGGCGTCAGACCGCGCTCCTCGGCCGCCCGGTTGCGCCAGCGCGCCAGCCGGAACACGGTCGACTTGTAGACGTCCTTGATGGGGCCGTACGCGCCCACCGAGTCGCCGTACAGCGTCGAATAGCCCACCGCCAGCTCCGACTTGTTGCCCGGCGCGAGGACGATGTGACCCTCCTGGTTGGAGAGGGCCATCAGCATCGTGCCGCGCAGCCGGGACTGGAGGTTCTCCTCCGCGAGGCCGGTGAGGCCGAGCGATCCCATGTACGCGTCGAACATCGGCTCGATCGGCACCGTGCGGAAGTCGAGCCCGGTGCGGCGTGCCAGCTCGGCCGCGTCGCTCCGGGAATGGTCCGAGGAGTACTTCGACGGCATGGAGACGCCGTGGACGTTCGCGGCCCCGACCGCGTCGCAGGCGATGGCGGCGACGAGCGCCGAGTCGATTCCGCCCGACAGGCCGATCAGGACGGAACGGAAGCCGTTCTTCGCGACGTACGCCCGCAGGCCGACGACCAGCGCCGAATAGATCTCCTCGTCGTCGTCGAGCCGGTGGGCGTAACCGCCCGTCAGCTCCGGCTCGTACGCCGGCAGCGGGTCCTCGGAGAGGACCACGCGGTCGATCCGCAGCCCGTCGTCCACCACACCGGTCGGCGCGTCCGCCGCCGCGGCCGGCAGGTCGAGGTCGAGGATCACGCTGCCCTCGGAGAACTGCGGGGCACGGGCGACGACTTCGCCGCTCGCGTCGACGACGATCGAGTCACCGTCGAAGACGAGGTCGTCCTGGCCGCCCATCATCGCGAGATACGCCGTGACGCAGCCCGCCTCCTGGGCGCGCTTGCGGACCAGTTCGAGCCGGGTGTCGTCCTTGTTCCGCTCGTACGGCGAGGCGTTGACAGACACCAGGAGGCCGGCGCGCGCACTGCGGGCCGCCGGGACCCGGCCGCCCTCCTGCCACAGGTCCTCGCAGATCGCGAGCGCCACGTCGATCCCGTGGACGCGCAGGACGGGCATCGTGTCGCCGGGCACGAAGTAGCGGAACTCGTCGAAGACGCCGTAGTTGGGCAGGTGGTGCTTGGCGAAGGACAGCACCACCTCGCCCCGGTGCAGGACCGCGGCGGCGTTCTGCGGGGCCCCGGCGGGCTGGCCGTACCTCGGCTGCGCCCGCTCGGAGCGGTCGAGATAGCCGACGATCACGGGAAGGTCCCCGAAGCCCTCGTCGTCGAGCCGCCGGGCGAGCGCCCGCAGGGCGGCCCGTGACGCCTCGACGAAGGACGACCGCAGCGCGAGGTCCTCGACGGGGTAGCCGGTCAGCACCATCTCGGGGAACGCGACCAGATGCGCGCCCTGCGCGGCGGAGTGCCGGGTCCAGTGGACGATCGCCTCGGCGTTCGCGGCGAGATCGCCGACGGTCGAGTCGATCTGATTCAGAGCGAGGCGTAGTTGAGGCACCCGCCCAGTGTAATCGTCAAAGCGACGCGATGTCCTGGGGTACGGCCCTCAGGACCCCTCGGCGGCCACCCCCGCACGCCCTCGGAAGGCCCGGCGGCGGCCGCCGGGCCGCCGCATGGCAGGCTGGCGGGACTACTCGCCGACTCGTGGCAGGGGGCGTTCTTGCGGGTGTTCGTACGGATCGGAGGCGTGGCCCATCACGTCGTCGTCGAGGGCTCCGGGCCCGTCTGCGTCCTCAGCGCCGGCCTCGCCATGAGCTGGTTCGACTGGGACCCGGTCGTCCCGCTGCTCACCCCGCACCGCACGGTGGTCCGCTTCGACCGGCCGGGACACGGCCTCTCCGCTCCGGCCACCGTGGCGCCCGACGCCGCGGGGGAGGCCCACCGGATCGCGGCCCTCCTGGACGCCCTGGGCCTGCCGGGCCCGGCCGTCGTCGTCGGGCACTCCATCGCCGGATTCCACGCGGAGGCCTTCGCCCGGCTGTGCCCCGACCGCGCCGCCGGAATCGTCCTGGTCGACTCGTCCGTCGAGGAGCACACCCGTACGCCCGCGGCCCCCGCCCTGCGCACCGCCGCCGCGCGCGGGCTCGGAGCCCTGGTCGGCGCCGTCGGCGCCCCGGCAGCCGCGGGGCCCGCCGTCCGCCGCGCCGCCGTCCGCCTCTCCCGCGCCTCGGGCGGCGACCCGGCGCCCGCAGCGCTCCTGCGCCGTGTCTACGGCACCTCGCGCGTCCTTCGGGGAGCGCTCCTGGAGAACACCCACTACCGCGCCGTCGCCGCCGAACTCCTCGCCCTGCGCGAGCGCTTCCCGATGCCCGACGGCGTCCCCGTCGCCGTCCTCGCCGCCCCCGACGGCTCGGCCCGCTGGGCAGGCCGCCAGCGCGCACTGGCCCGGCGGCTCGGCGCCCGCTACGAGGCGGTCGAACCGTCGGGCCATCTGATGATGCTGGACCGCCCCGACGCCGTCGCGCGGGCGGTGCTGACGCTCGGTCAGGATGTGGCGTAGACGCGCGTACAGAACTCCTTGATCTGCTCGTCGTCGAGGTGCTGCGCCAGATCGGCCTCGCTGATCATCCCGACCAGGCGCTTGTTCTCGATGACGGGGAGCCGCTTGATCTGGTGGCCCGTCATCTCGTCGAGGACCTCGCTCACGTCCGAGCCGGCGTCGATCCAGCGCGGGGTGCCGTGCGCCATCTCGCCACAGGTGACCTTCGACGGGTCGTGGCCCGCGGCCACACAGCCGACGACGATGTCACGGTCCGTGATGATGCCGCAGAGCCGCTCGTCCTGGTCGGCGATCGGCAGCGCGCCGACGTTGAGGTCCCGCATCATCTGCGCCGCGCGGTCGAGCGTCTCGTGCCGGGGGATCCAGGTGGCCCCGGAATGCATGATGTCCTTCGCCGTGGTCATGGGGTGCGTACCTCCGTAGAACGTCGTCGTACCTACGTCCCCGAGCCCCCACCATTCTCCGCGTACGCGACGACCCCCGCGACCGGTGAGGGTCGTGGGGGCCGTCGTGCCGTGCGGGCCGCGGGCGTCAGGCGCGCGGCTTCGCGCCCCGCTTCGCCAGCAGGTGCGCCATGAGGGAGATCTCCGACTCCTGGGCGTCGACCATGCCCTGCGCGAGGCTCCGCTCGACCTCCACCGAGCACTTCTCCACGCAGCCCCGGGCCATGTGGACACCGCCCACGTGGTGGTCGGTCATCAGCTGGAGGTAGAGGATCTCGGCCTCCTTGCCGTCCGCCTTCCGCAGCCGGTCCAGCTCGGTCCGGGTCGCCATGCCCGGCATCAGCGCACCGTCGGCCGGAGCGGCGTGGCCGTGCCCGCCCATGCCCATGCCCATCCAGGCCATCGGCTCGGTGCCCGACTCGACCTTCGGCAGGGCCCACAGGTCCAGCCAGCCCAGCATCATGCCGCGCTGGTTGGCCTGGGTGTTGGCGATGTCGTACGCCAGCCGGCGCACCTCCTCGTCCGTCGTACGGTCCCGGACGATGAACGACATCTCGACGGCCTGCTGGTGGTGGACCGACATGTCACGGGCGAAGCCCGCGTCCGCCGAGTCGGACGCGGGCGTGCTCGGCGCCTCCTCGCGCTGCGCGGAGGCGACCGTGACCGCGCCCCCGGCGAAGAGCAGCGCGAGGACGACGGCGGTGATCGCCGCCCACTGCGTACGGGTGGGCCGGACGCCGCTCACTGGCCGATCCCGCCGGTGCAGGCGGCGCCCGGCTCCGGGGTCTGCGGGCCCTGCACGTACTTCGTGAAGAAGGCGTCCACGCGCGGGTCGCTCGCGCCGTCCACCGTCACCTGCTTCCCCCACGCACTCAGCATGATCGCGCCGGCCTGGTCGTCGACCGGGCTCATCAGGGAGTACGGGGTCTTCCCGACCTTGTCGGACAGCTTCTTCACGTCGGCCTCGGCGGCCTTCTTGCTGTACGTGACCCAGACGGCGCCGTGCTCCAGCGCGTGCACCGCGTTCACCTCGGCGATCGGCGCCTTGTAGACGTCGCCGTCGCAGTTCTGCCAGACCTGGTCGTGGTCACCGCCGACCGGGGGCTTCATCGGGTAGGTGACGGCCGTGGTGACGTGGTTGCGGCCGAGCTTCTTGGCGTCCCAGGACTTCTCGTCCTTGATGGGGGCCTTGGCGACGGCCTCCTTCTGCTCCTTCTTCTCGGACTCCTCGTTGAGCACGTAGGCGCCGAAGCCCACGAGGCCCAGCACGACGACGCCGGCGACGCCGATCGTGAGGAAGCGGTTGCGGCGCTCGCGGGCCTGCTCGGTGCGGCGCATCTCCTCTATTCGGGCGCGGCGGTCGGCGGTGGAGGAGCGGTTGGCGGCCATGGTGATGTCGTCCTTCTTCGGTGAGGGGTGTCATGACGTGCGTGGCGTACGGGAAGAGCGGTGAGGCAGATCCGGCCGCTACGTCCGCAGGACTTGAAGGACGTGCAGGTCCGGCGGGCGCGGCTGCGCGCCGGAGCGGGGCGCCCGGCCGGGGTGGTGCGGCGTGTCGAGGCGCGGGAGACGGCCCTCCGCGTGCGGCGGCGGGTCGAGCGGCGGCGCGGTGAGCACCGCCGGGCTCAGCGAGGGGAAGAGGGAGCAGTCGCCGCGGTCGTACGGGCAGACGTACGCGTCGGCCCGGGCGCCGAGCGCCACCCGCGCCTCACCGGGGTGGTGGGCCGGGACGGCGAGCGTCACCCGGCGTTCCCCCGCGTGGTGCGCCGGGGCGTCGGTGGTGCCCGCGCAGACGAAGAGCGCGGCGAGGAGCGTCGCCACCGCACTCACCAGTGCCGTGGGACGCGCGTGCCGAGGCGGCCGTACGAGCCGCGGGGCCCCCATGGGCGGAGATCGTAGTGGGAGAAGGCCGTCCGTGGGCCGGACGGGGTACCGATCGATACCGGAGGCGGCGGGCGGGCACCCGGAATCGGCCGGTCCCCCGTTACCTGCGTCACAGCGACCAGGCACTATGGGTATGCAACGTGCGCGAAACCATGTGGTGGGATGCTCAGGTGCCCCCCGATGTGCCCGAGGCGGTGGGAACAGGCGGCCTGACCAGCAAAGATGGGTGTGGAAATGGACAAGCAGCAGGAATTCGTGCTCCGGACGCTCGAGGAGCGTGACATCCGGTTCGTGCGGCTGTGGTTCACCGACGTGCTGGGCTTCCTGAAGTCGGTGGCCGTGGCACCCGCCGAGCTCGAGCAGGCCTTCGACGAGGGAATCGGCTTCGACGGCTCGGCGATCGAGGGCTTCGCCCGTGTATACGAATCGGACATGATCGCCAAGCCGGATCCGAGCACCTTCCAGATCCTGCCCTGGCGCGCTGAGGCCCCGGGCACGGCCCGGATGTTCTGCGACATCCTGATGCCGGACGGTTCGCCGTCCTTCGCGGACCCGCGCTTCGTCCTGAAGCGCATCCTGGCGAAGACCTCGGACCTGGGCTTCACCTTCTACACCCACCCCGAGATCGAGTTCTTCCTGCTGAAGAACAAGCCGCTGGACGGTTCGAAGCCGACCCCGGCCGACAACTCCGGCTACTTCGACCACACCCCGCAGAACGTGGGGATGGACTTCCGCCGCCAGGCGATCACGATGCTGGAGTCCATGGGCATCTCGGTGGAGTTCTCCCACCACGAGGGTGCGCCGGGCCAGCAGGAGATCGACCTGCGCTACGCCGACGCGCTCTCCACGGCGGACAACATCATGACCTTCCGCCTGGTCATGAAGCAGGTCGCGCTGGAGCAGGGTGTGCAGGCGACGTTCATGCCGAAGCCGTTCTCGGAGTACCCGGGCTCGGGCATGCACACCCACCTCTCGCTCTTCGAGGGCGACCGCAACGCGTTCTACGAGTCGGGCGCGGAGTACCAGCTCTCCAAGGTGGGCCGCTCCTTCATCGCGGGCCTGCTCCGCCACGCCGCCGAGATCTCGGCGGTCACCAACCAGTGGGTGAACTCCTACAAGCGCATCTGGGGCGGTTCGGCCCGCAGCGCGGGCGCGGGCGGCGAGGCCCCCTCTTACATCTGCTGGGGTCACAACAACCGCTCGGCCCTGATCCGCGTCCCGATGTACAAGCCGGGCAAGACGGGCTCCTCGCGCGTCGAGGTCCGCTCCATCGACTCCGGCGCCAACCCCTACCTGACCTACGCGGTCCTCCTCGCGGCGGGCCTCAAGGGCATCGAGGAGGGTTACGAACTTCCGGCCGGCGCCGACGACGACGTCTGGGCCCTCTCGGACGCCGAGCGCCGCGCGATGGGGATCGAGCCGCTGCCGCAGAACCTGGGCGAGGCGATCGCACTGATGGAGAAGAGCGAGCTGGTGGCGGAGACGCTGGGCGAGCACGTCTTCGACTTCTTCCTGCGCAACAAGAAGCAGGAGTGGGAGGAGTACCGCTCCGAGGTGACCGCCTTCGAGCTGCGGAAGAACCTTCCGGTGCTGTAAGAGCAGGTCAGGGCGGGTGTAGCCCCGAAACGACGATCAGGGCCAGCGGCTGACTGCCGCTGGCCCTGAGTCGTCTCAGACGCCTTGGGCCGTCTGTGGGCCGTCCGACGTCTAACCGAGCGCCCCGTACATGTCGTCGACGGCTCCGCGCGTCCGCCCCTCGCTGCTCGGCATGAGGTGCGTGTAGACCCTGAGCGTGAAGCCGGGGTCACTGTGGCCCAGGTACGTACTCAGCGCCTTGATGTTCTCCCCCGCGTCCAGGAGGACGGAGGCGTAGAAGTGCCTCAGGGCGTGCATCCCGTGCTCGCGGGCGGCCTGGTGGCGCTCGCCCTCCTCGGGCTCGGGAAGGACGCCGGCCTGGACGAGCGCGCATTTCCAGACCCGGGTGTTGAAGTCGGTCCGCCGAACGGCGCCGCCACCCGTGAGCGAAAAGAACAGCCGCTTCGTGACGAGTGGCCCCTCGGGGCTTGCCCACGGCAGGGTGACGTCAACAGGCGGGAATTCCTCGGCGTGCTCGCGGAGAACTCGGGCGACCTGGCGGGGGAGTGGCACGTCACGCTCCTTTCCGCGCTTTGGCGGGCCGAATACGAGGTGACCGTTGACCACCTTCACCTGATTCGCCACGTGAAGCCATCCGGTGTCAAACCTGACGTGCTCCTCGGCAAGACCGAAGATCTCCCCCTGCCTGAGCCCGCACCCGCCGCCGACGTCGACCATCGCCTGGTATCGCCTGGGCAGCGCCGAGCGCACCGCGAACAGCACATCCGGGGTCCACGGTTTCACCCGGGGCAGTACCGGCGCCGGCGGCCGGACCGAGCGTGACGTGCACGGGTTCTTGGCGAGCAGCTCGTCGTCCACGGCCGCGGCGAGCACCGCCGAGACGCTGGCGAAGATGACGCGTCGGTACGAGGACACGGGCAGGGCCGTCTCCAGCTCCTTGAGCCAGTCACGGATGTGCTCGGGCCGGAACGAGTCGAGCGGCCGAGTCCCGAGGTACGGGAACGCGTGGCGCCGAAGCTGCACGTTGACGGCCGTGCGCGTTGTCGGGTCCGTCGTCTGAGAAGCGAGCCACCTTTCGCCGTACTGCTGGAACGTGGTCCGGCCGGCGGCGGGGTCGATGTAGTGGCCCCGGGACATGTCCGCCTCGATGCGAGCGAGCCACTGGGTGGCGAGGCGCTTCTGCTTGTCGGGGAAGCTCTTGGACTTCTCGGTGCCGTCGGGGCCGATGTAGCGGGCGCGGTAGCGGAGCCCGAGGCCGTAGCGGTCGGTCTTGACCTGGCGCGTCTTGCCGTCGGAGCCGGTCTCGGTCTTGAACCAGCGGTCTTGGATGTGGCCTGCCATGCGTGGCTGCGGTCCCTTCAGCTACGGGGAAGGCCCGTGGAGCTCCTGTGGGAGCGCCACGGGCCGAGGAGAGAGGATCAGGCGGCAGCGTCGAGGTCGCTCTGCTGAACGACCCAGGACTGGACGGCGGCGGGGTCGTAGCGGACGTGGCGGCCGACGCGGAATCCGGGTGGGCCGGTGCGCTGCTTGCGCCAGTGGTAGACGGTCTCGATGGGGACGCCGAACAGCTCGGCGATGTCCTCGGGGGTGAGGTAGCGGTCCGGCAGACCGCCGCGGAGCGCGGAGCGTGGATCGGATGTGGGCGACACTGGATGGCCCTCCGGGGATTGCAGTGACGTCGGCTCTCCCGCCTCGGGCGGCTGCCTCTGTCCGAGGTGAGGATTTCTGCGTCATCGCGTCATCTGCGTCTTTCGCGCGTCTGACCTGCGGTTTCGTTCGACGCAGGAACCGGTTCGTGTGTCATAGGCCGTGTCACTGCCTGCGTCACGCCATGACGCAGGGGACGCGGAGTGACGCACGGATTCGCTCCTGCGTCAGCGCCGTAGCCCCAGGTCACGAGCCACACGCGGGGCCGTCGTGACGCGGGTGACGCAGCGCTTCCCTTCTTAGGAAAAGAAGAGGGGTGGTGTCTGTGGTTGTGCGGGCCTCAGGGTGAGAAGAGGGGAGCCGCTTCGCGGCGAGTCCGTTGGGCGGCGGCGAGCCGCCGAACAGCAAGAGGAGCACCCCTGGCCGGGGGCGGGGGTGCTCCTCTTGCTTGTGCGTGAGCCGGTGTGGCGGGGCGGGTCAGAACATCGGGTTGGGCTGCTCCGGGGCCGGGGCGGCGCGGCGGGTCATTTCGACGTACCGGGCGGTGGCGGTGCGGCCCCAGTCGACCAGGACGCCCCTGGCGGCGAGCGTCGGCTGGAGACGCTTCAGTCGGTCGGAGAGGACCTTGCCGGTGGTGGGCCACCCCTTGGGCAGGGGACGGCATTCCTCGCCGCTGTAAAGGGCGGTGAGGGCGTGCAGCCACTCCGAGGACGTCATCCGAACGTCCGCGCCCGGAGCGAGGCCGGCGGCGTGCTTGAGGACGGTCTGCGCCAGAAGGTCGCCCTCGATGACGTCGTCGTTGAGGTCGTCCAGGCTGGCCCGGTAGGCGTCCAGCGCCCCAAGGCCGGTCGCGGCGTCGAGCTGCGCGCACAGGTGCGCGAAGTCGGCCATGCGCAGGTCGGTCGGGATGTCGGCCTGAGCGGCGCGGACCTTGACGGTCAGGTCGAGGAGCGAGCCCAGGATGACGGGCAGGGCTTCGTCGTACTCCGCCCACAGTTCCGCCTCGGTGCGCCGCACGCGGGGGCGTTCCAGGCGCAGCGGCAGGAGGCGTTCGGCGAGGTCGGGGCGGATCACGCCGACGTCGATGCCGGTCAGCAGCATCGGGCGGCGGTAGCGGGAGCGGACGACGTCGCCGTCGGTGAACAGGGCGCGCTTGACGCTTTCGGCGCCGGTGACGATGCAGCACATGGCGTCGGACAGGTCGGGGGTCATGTGGGAGAGGTTGTCCAGGGCGGTGACCCATCCGGCGGCGACGGCCGCGATCAGGTTCTCCTCGTCCTTCGGAGCGCGGCGCAGGTCGCCACTCATGCCCTCGATGATCCGCACGAGCATCCGGCCGCCGGTGGACTTGCCCGCGCCCTGGGGGCCGGTGAGGAACGGGGCGGGGACGGGCACGGACGGGCCGAGGCAGCCGATCAGCCAGGCGATGGCCAGGCACTCGGTCTCGGCATTGGCGAAGTTGCACAACCGCATCAGCAGGTCGATGCCTTTGCCGTTGGTGTCCTTGGCAGGCAGGGGCAGTTCCCCGGTGAGCTGGGTGCGCCGCCAGCACACCTCGCGCGGGGCGGGGACGGTGATGTCCCAGCCCGTGGGGTGGATGCGGACGGACTGTCCGTCGTTGCGGCCGAGGTCGAGCCAGGTTGCGCCGTCGAATCCGGGGGCGACGCGGATGTGAACCGGCTGTACGTCCTCGGTCAGCGCCAGGGCCTCGATGAGGTCGAGGGCTTCCTTAAGCGCGGTGCCGTTGAACACGCCGTGCCCGTCCTTGAACAGGCCGACCATGAGTTCTTGGCGGTGGCTGCCGGTGGTGCCCTGGGAGCGGATCGGGCGGGCGACGGGGTGTCCGTTCTTCTGGGCGTAGACGGTGCCGTCGGCGGTGCGGAAGTACCGGAAGTGGGCTTGGGCGTAGTCGGTGATGACTTCGCGGGCCGGGGTCTTCTCGTCGTCGGACATGGTCACATCCCCAGTGCGGTGCGGGCATTGGTCCAGGCGTCCGTGCAGTGCCGGGCGGATTCGCCCTTGGCCTGAGCGGCGGTGAACAGCCGGTCGATGTGCGGCTCGGTCAAACAGCCGCATCGCCCGTGCGCGGACAGCACCGCGAGGAAGGTGCGGTAGACGGTGGTGTGCACCGCGCTGGTGGCGTCGGTGATGCGCTGCTCCGCCATGGCGATACCGCGCTCCAGGAACACGGGCGACCGGTGCGGGCACTTCCCGTTCCCGGCCGGCGCGGGCACGCTGCACCGCGTCGGGCGGACGGCGGTAGGCGCCTTGACGATCAGGGCGCGGACGGCCGCTGGGAGGGGGGCCAGGGTGCCGCTTCCGGGGCCGAGCCACCGGGCGTAGGACATGGACGACTTGATGTCCACGCCCGGCCTCACGCCATTGGCGGAGGGCATCGTGCCCCGGTAGATCCAGTGCTCGCCCCGCGTCGTGGCCACGGTCCGGGTCGGCGGCAGGCTCTCGCGGGCCCACGCGATCGCGTCGGCGTCGTCCAGGTCGACCACAGTGACGCCGGCGCCGCCGGGGTGGTAGGCGACGGTCTCGGCGTGCTGCCACGCGGCCTTCCACGCCGGGAAGGTGAGGACGTGCGGGTTGGTCGTGGCGGCGGCCCACCCGTGGCACGGCCGGGGGCAGGCGCAGGGGCCGGGGGTCTTCATGTTCGGCCGGCCGCCGCAGGCAAGGTCATCGCAGGCACGGCAGTTGCCGAACGGCACCTTCCCCGCCCGCAGCGGCAGGACCGGCAGTCCGTCTGCGGCGAGCGTCAGGGCGACGCCGAGGTGTCGGCCGATCCGGGCATCTCGCCGGATCGAGGTCGCATGGGTCATGCTGGGTGTCTCCAGTTCTGCAGACGGTGCTGGATGGCGAGAGCGGCCCGGTCTTGGCGGACTTGTGGGGCCGCTCTCGGCGTTTGTGGCGACGGCAACCGGAACCACTGATTGCGGTCGCCCAGGGAGGCGGGTGCACCCCCTGCCGGGTGGCTTGTGGAGGGGGTTTCCGCAGGTGGTGGCGGGGCGCATCCCTGCCTCCCTGATCGACTGTTTGTGCAGGTCAGGGCCAGGGAGGCGGGTCAGGGAGGGGTTCAGGGAGTTCTCCCTGCCTCCCTGCCGCTTCGGGGGTCGGTTCCCTGTCATGCTTCGGCGGAAGTGGAACCATCGGTGCGGTTGGCGAGGGCGCGGGTGACGCGTTCACGGCCGACGACCATGCGGCCGTCGGACTTGTACGGCTCGGCGCCGGCGTCCTCCAGGACGCGCTTGAGGTCGCCGGGCGTCCAGGTGCCGTAGGTCTTCTCGCTGAGCGCGGACAGCCGCTTGAGGACGTCGGCCGTCAGGACCCGGGGGGTGTCGCCGAGGACGGTGGCGATATCGGCGAGGGCGTCGCGCTCCTCGCCCTGGTCGATGACGTGCAGGGTGGTGACCCCGTCCCGCAGCGCCTTCGCCCGCTGGGCGATGGCGGTCGCGGTGTCCGTGTCGATGTAGTGGGTGCGGACGGTGATGGAGGCCTGTCCGGCCGGGATCGTGATGCCGTCCGAGGCGACCACGACCGTGCCCTTGTCCAGGCCCGGGCGCAGGAGGTTCGGTGCGGCGCCGCCGTCGACGGCCTTGTCGCCCAGCGCCATGCGGGCCTGTGACTCGGTTCCCAGGGCGAGGGAGGCGCGGGTGTGGGCGCCTTCGCGGACGAGCTTGGGAAGGTTCTGGTCGGTCGGGTCCTGCGTGCCCTGCCACAGGAGCACGTTCACCGCCCGGCCCTGGTTGTGGATTTTCCGGGCGGCCATGAAGTACCGGGACGTAGCCTTGGACCCGCCGTAGGGGCGCCTGTCGCCGTCGACGGCCGGGCACATGAATGCCACCTGTGCCTCATCGACCAGCAGGATCAGCGGGTCGAACTTCGTGCCGGGTGGGGCCTGGAGACGGCGCTCCATCTCCGTGACCCCGCCTTCGACCATCTCGGTCGCGTCGATGACGTGCTCGTCGGTCGGGCCCTGGATCAGGACCGTGGCGAGCCCGTCGAACATGGCCCAGTCCCCGGCACCCTTCAGGTCCGCCACCCGGAACTCCACCGACCGGTCCAGAGCGAGCCAGAGGGCGAGGGAGCGCAGGGCGGCGGTCTTGCCTTGGTTGGACAGGCCGGTGATCAGAAGGTGGCGCTGATACAGGCTCAGGGCGGCCGCGTCGCCGCGCAGGTCTTGACCCCACGGAGCCTTGCCCTTGGTGTAGTCGGCGGTCATCGTCTCGTCCGTGGTGAGCGGGGACGGGCCGATCGGCTCGTCCAGCGCGCCGGAGTCGGCGATCCACAGCCGGACGGTGCGGGCGGCGGTCGGGATGGTGATGAACACTTCGTGCTCATGCCGGGCCAGGTTCTCGGCGAGCTTGCGCCGGCGGCTCTGAACCTCCGCCGTCGAGACCCCCGACGGGAGGGTGACGTCGACCTCGACGCCGCATCCGGCGATCCGGATCGGGCCGAGCATCGCCGCCCCGGCGTCGCCCATCTCCTTGATGGCGTTGCGCAGCGGAGCCACACCCAGGTCCCGCAGGGCGGTGACGACGATGGACGGGGTGATCGGCGCTCCAGCGTCGTCGCTGCGGGAGTTCGCGGGAAGGGCCCACTGCGGGGCAGCTTCCCGGTGCCGGCCGACCGCCCACACCCCCATGAGGGCGAGCCACGGGCCGACGGCGACCAGCGGCCCCCACAGGATCGTGACCAGGGTGACCAGCAGACGGATCAGCTCCACCAGGGCCATCAGCGGAGTAACGACGTCAGTGATGTCCTTGTTGGCTATGGCCAGCGCGACCCCGATCGCCAGCAGGGCGCCGATGCCGCCGCCGGCGCCGTAGGCGGCGCCCTTCACCAGCTTCTCCGGGGCCATCAGCAGATCCATGCGCCGCTTGTGCCGCTGCTCGCGGAACCGGTGCAGACGCTCCTCCCAGTCGCCCGCAGCTTCGTAGTTCCCCGCCGCCTCGGCCGCACGCAACAGCCGCTCATAGCGGGCACCGGTCCGGCCGTCCCACGCCCGACGCGTGACGATCCTGGTGCCGCCGATCACGTACGAGCCGTGGCGGACGACGGCCCGACCGACGCCCTTGGTGCGCTCATGCGTCACGGTGGCGGCGACGGCGCGGCCGGTGCGCTTCCACACCCTCACCGGCTTGACCGGCTCCACCACGGCCAGGGCCGGGGCAGGCGCGCTAGTGGGGTGTTCGGTCTGCGGGTCTTTGAACAGAGGTATGACGTTCTCGGTCATGCTGGTCTCCTGCTGCTGCTCGATAAGGGCGGTCGTGCAGGGCCCGGGGACGGCGCGGTTTCCTTGGCCGGGACGGCCGTCCCCGGGGCACAGCTACTTGCGCTTGGCGTCCTTCTCGGCGCGCTTACGCGCCTTGTCGATGACGCGCTCGACCTTGCGTTCCAGGTCGCGCTGGTGGACGTTCTCCCCAGCGATCGAGCGCTTGGCCATGCGGGCGACGGTCAACGCGATCCGGGCGTGCTCCCCGGCGGTCAGCTTCGGGTGATCGGCCATCACTTCACCTCCGCGTTCTTCTGGTCGGCGGTCTCGGTCACAGCGGCGGCGAGGGCGAGTTGGGCCCACACGGCGGCCTCCGCGACGATCCCGGGCCACTGGTCGCGGTAGACCTGGGCGGCCAGGAGCTTTTCGGCGCGTTCGCGGTACTCGTTGCTGGTCACAGCGGACGTTCCCTTCCGGGGCCGGGCTGTCCGGCTCCCCGCCCGCCCCGGGTATCCGGGGCGGACAGGCAGCCGTCAGCGACGGCGGCGGGCCCTGCGCAGGCTCTTGGCGGCGGCCTTGCCGTCCGTGCCGCCCACGGTCTTCACGACGGTGACGACGCCCCAGGCGAGGGCGACGGCGAGGAACGCGAGGATGGCCAGGTTCGCGGCGATCGCGGTCAGCGCGCCGACGAGCAGCGGGCCGAAGTAGACCCCGGCGGCGACCGCGCCGGCACCGACCCCAGAGCCGAGAGCGAGCCGCTGGACCGTCCGGTCCGGGGCGGCCTGGTGAATGTGCTGGTGGACCACCTGCGGCCCGGCCGACTGGATCGGGGCGGGCAGGTGGTCGGCGTAGGCGTAGGTGCCGTCGGGGAGCCGCACCACGGGCGCGGGCTCGGGAAGGTTGTTCACGGGTTCTCCCTGGTCAGAGGGGCCGCTAGAGTCGCGGCCATGGGGGAACGACAGACGCGCGTGAAGCAGTGCAAGCAGTGCCACCGGCCGCTCGACGGCCGCCGGTGGCGACGGCCGAAGCGGTTCTGCCGCCGGCGGCACCAGGTGCGGTACTGGGTGGAAGAAATCGCCGACGCCTTGTTCGGCTAGGCGCGGGTGGGCGCGGTGGAGGGGGCCCCGCCTCGCTCAGCGCGCAGGGTCTCGCGCAGCCACCGGCCCTTCTCCGGCGAGGTGCGGACCGCCCGCCGGATGCGGTCGGCGGTCAGGTCGTTGGCCGGCCACGACTCTGTGAGCTGTCGCGCCTCGGCGAGAAGTTCGTCTTTCGTGCGGCGCGGCTGGGTCGCCTTCGCGGCGGCAGGGACCCGACCGGTCGCCCGGCGGCGGGGCGCCTGCGCGGCCGCAACCGCATTGACCACGACCCGACCAGTCGAGCGGTCGGGAGCGGCCGGGGTGGACTCTTCCTCCTCGGCCGGGACGGGGTCGACCGGAGCGGGCTCCAGGGCCGGAACCTGCAGGTCAGAGATAGACCGTTCTATTGTGGACTGGGTAGATTCCTCCGCATTCGCGGGGTCGATCGGTCGGGTGGACCGGTCGACCTCTAGCTCCACGACCGGAGCCGAACGGTCCGCGATGTTGGGGGCGTCGATCGTGGCTCCGAACATGGCTGCCAGGCCGCGCCGGCGCCGGCGGTGACCCGCTCGCGCTGGACGTCGATCAGCCGATCCCCCAACGAGAGGTCGCCGGTGCCGACCTTCTTCGCGAGCTTCCACGACTCCAGTTCCGACTTGCGCCGGACCTTCTCGTCGGGGTGGTTGGCTGCCATGGCCTGGTGGTAGGCGAGTGACTGCACGATCGCCGCTGCGTGTGCTTCGGCTTCGGCATCGCGGCCGTCGCGGTAGACCACGATCCTGCGTGCCAGGAACGCGGCGCCCTCGGCAGAGGCGGTCATGCCCATCGGGGTCAGGGCGTAGATGACCATCTCGCCGGGGCTGGTGGCGGCGGTGGCGGACATGGCCGACGCGGCAGCGGGCAGAGCCCATAGCCCTGCCCGGATGACGCGCGGGGAGGACTGCCCCAGCATCGTCAGCCCGAGCAGCACGATCGCCAGAACTGCGGTCGCTCCTTCGCCGGCCGCGACCGCTCCCACCGCCGTGCCCCGCCCGTAGGCGGCCTCGATGTTGGAGAACGTCCCGATCCCGCCCGCCACGCCCGTGCCGACCATCGGTACGAACGCGGCCGCCAGCACGATCCGCTGCGCTTTGGACAGCTCCCGCGTCTGCGTGCTCATGCTGCAACGCCGATCCGCGCCGCCAGGGCGATTACGGCGGCGAGGGCGAACACGACGCCGGCCGCGCGGGTCAGGTCCACGGCCCTCTGCAGCCGGGCGAACTTCGCCACCGCGATCCGGGCCAGGGCCGCGATGTCCTGCGGCCGGTGATCGCCGTGCAGCTCGGCCCGGATCTCCTCGGCCGTCAGCGTCGCCCAGCGAGGGAAGCCGACCGGCGCGGGGCCGCCGAGCCGGGGCCGGACCACCGCGAGCAGCACGCCGGCAGCGGCCACCAGCAGCGCCACCCCGACACCGGCCACAATCAGCGTCGCGGTCGGCAGGCGCAGGCCGGTGACGGCCGTCCAGCATGCGGCCAGGGCCGCGCCGTCGAACGCCAGGAGCAGCGACGCCTTGGTGTCGGTGCGGGCGATCTCCGCCTTCACCTCCGCATGCGCCGCGGTCAGATTCGCCTCCACCCGCGCCTCAGACGTGAGCGGAACGTCGGGCTGGGTGCTCATGCGGCACCGCCCGACTGGACGACGCCGGCGCGGTTGGTCAGGTCCCGGTGAGCCGCCATGACCCGGTTACGGGCCCTGCGGATCCGCCGGGCGTCCAGCTCGGTGGCCGGCCGGTCGATGGCCATGATCTGCGCGTCGAGCAAGTCGACCTCCGCCAGAATCAGCGGCATCTCGCCCTCGATCGCGTCCAGCTCCGCGTCCGACGGCTCACCGTCGAACGGGACGGCCGTAACAACGGCCTGAAGTGCAGCGATGAACTTCATTGGGTGTGTTCCTCTCTTTCAGGAACGGCCCGAACAGAGCCCCCGGTGTTCCCGCACCGGGGGCTCACGCCGTAGAGGGAATGCCGCACGTGACGGTGCGGCTGACCGCATAAGCGGCGGCCAGTGCCCCGGGCCGGATTCGATCCGGCACCCTTCGCGGCTAATGCCGGGGCGGGGAATGTGTCTCCTTCGGGGGTATCGCGCCCGTATTAGGTAGCGCGGCATGACCCCGTTGTAGGCGTATGGAGACGTGACCTTTCGGTCTAAGCCCTCCCGAATGACCAGGGTCGGGGGCGCCCTCGGCCCGCTCTGTCCCGGGCCCCTTGACCTCGAACAGCCCTGCGTATCGGGCGCACTGAGGTCCTGCACCCACCAACCGGCTGGACCGATCGGCGGGCACATCCCTAAGGTTCCCTAGGGTTCCCTGTGGTGTCAAGCAGTAAGCTAGGGAACCTCAGGGAAGTGGCGAAAGGGAGCGTGCGACATGGCAGGTCAGGCCGACAATCGGGCGCCGTACGCAAGGATCGCGGCCCACTACACGGAGCTGATTACGTCGGGTCAGCTTCAGCCGGGCACGCTC
The DNA here is from genome assembly GCF_055609145.1 of Streptomyces sp. NPDC036822. NCBI lineage: Bacteria > Bacillati > Actinomycetota > Actinomycetes > Kitasatosporales > Streptomycetaceae > Streptomyces > Streptomyces sp. NPDC036822. Next base: position 492,108 of record NZ_JBVJPY010000001.1, on the reverse strand, counting down.
CTGCCGAGCATCAAGAACCTCTCGGAAGAGTGGGGGGTGAGCACCGCGACGGCCGAGAAGGCACTGCGCAAGCTGCGGAACGAGGGATTGATTCGCGGCATCCACGGCATCGGCACCGAGGTCCTGGACCCGCCGTCGCCGATGTCCTCCGGATCCCAACGGCAGGACCGCGGTCGCCGGACCGGTTCTAGCTGGGGGGACGGCGAGAGGTCCGACTCCCATCAGGCAGCCGTAGTGCCCGCACCCGCCGACGTGGCGCAAGCCCTGGACATCGAGCCTGGCTCCGACGTCGTACGCCGTAGCCGCGTGTACAGGGATCGGCACGGAATCGTCGCGCACAGCACGTCCTGGATCCCCGCCCGCTACGGCAAGCTGATCCCTCAGTTGGCAGAGAGCGAGCGCCTGGCGGGGGGAACCTCGCTCCAGCTCATCGCCCAGGCAACCGGAAACCCGATCAGCCACCGCATCGACACGGCATCAGCCTCCCTGCTGACGCCCGACTACGCGCAGCTCCTGGAGCTGGACGCCGGCAACCTGCCGATGGAGCCAGTGGTCGTGATGACCGCCAAGTTCGTCGACAGCGAGGGCAACATCGTGGAGTACGGGGTAGACCTTGGGGGGCCTGGCCGGACATGGCGCACGGAATCGGAGGTCACCCCGTGACGGTCGTAGATGACACGCTCGCGAACATGCTCGAAGACCGCCTAGGGGCCCTGCTCGCGGTCCGCCGAGCAGGCGCAAGCACGCCCGAAGTTGAAGCGGAGATGGACGCCATCTCCCGGACTCTGACAAGGCCCATGCCCCAGCACCCGCCGTTCTGCGTCCTGATGGCCGGACTCCCCGGCTCTGGCAAGACCACCCTGTCTCGCGCTCTCACTGCCCGCGGCTTCGCGCGCCTGTGTCCTGACGAAGAGATGTTCCGCCGGCACGGCGTCTACGGGGTCGACTTCCCCCGGGGCCTCTTCCCGACCCTTGAGCGGCCGGTCCTAGAGGACGTGGCGGCCGATCTCAGGGAACAGCTCAAGGCCGGGCGGGATGTCGTCGTGGACCACGGCTTCTGGACTCCGGAGGACCGAGAGAGGTGGCGAGCGATCGCCAACGATGCCGGCGCGACTCCCGTCCTCGTCTATCTCCCGGCCAGCCACGACGAGTTGTGGGCACGGATCAGCATGCGCAACGAGTTCCACGCGAATGATCCGAACGCGATCTACTTCTCCGAGAGCGACCTCCAGCGCTACCGAACCCGATTCATCCCCCCTCAGGCAGACGAACCACACCTGCTGTACGACGGGGACCCTGCAACCGTGATTGCGGCTCTGGAAGCCGCACGCCCCTAACGCGTTCGAGTTCCCTCTACCTCATCAAGGCACCCGGCTGCGCTCCGCTCCGCCGGGCGGGCTTTCCCAGCTCCGCTCGGGGCGCCGCTCCTGCCCTCGGCCCGCTCCGCCCCCGCTGCGCCGACGCCCGCCCCTGCAAGACGGGATAAGGCCCCAAGGGCATGAGTCGAGCCCCGACGGCCGCTGATTCTCAAGGTCACCGACATGCCTCCGGCGGGGGCCTCAGGCTCCGGGATGGCGGGGGCACCGTACGCGGGTGCCGGCCGGTGGGGTGTGGCGGTTGGGAACTCCCATCCCGTCCGCCGTCGACCCAGGCAGAGCCGAGCAGACATAAGTGTGGGCCGACGGCAAACGGGATGGGAGTTTGGGATGCGAAGGTGGGGTGCCCAGCCTTATGCGTCCGACTCCCAAGAGAAAGTCCAGCCGGTTTCTTGAGGCGTCCAATCGATTTCGACCCGGCTGAGTCCGAGATTTCGCTCGCATGACGCTTGCGCCAACCCCAGCACTTCGAGAGTGGGGCGATCCCAGTGTGTTGGATGGCCTTCACTGAAAGGGGGAGTTGAAAGAGATTCGCTTGTGAGGGCAATCGGAAGAACTGGACGCACTTGGCCGAAGTTGAAGACGCTGTCCGGTGGGGATTTTTCGGCAAAGGAGCGTAGCGCCTCTAGTTCATCTGCCTCGAATTGCTTCCGTAGCGTGGCCACAAGAACAAGGCATTCGATACCTCTTGAGCGCAGGCGCTGCTGCACCTTGGCGAGGTTCCTTAGGTCTGTTGGAGTAATTGAATCGCGGTAGCTTTTTACTTCTCCGATAATTACCAAGGGTGCTCCGCGTTCAGAGGCGAAAAGCGCTACGTCGATTTCGCATGCCCACGACTTTCCCTCTGAAACCGTAAGACCCAACTGGGCGCCCGTGCTTCCCGTGAAGCCGGAGAGTACGTTACGAAGCACGTTCAAGGAAGCCATAATTGGCATGGTTTCAGCAAGTCGGCTCGCTGTCAGCGCAGAAGCGGGCCGATAATGCCAGTCTGCATTCTTTCCCGACAACCCGAGTATCCAGCCGAGGGGAGAGGTGCGTTCACACATGTCACATTTGACTTCAGTAGTCAGTTCTTCGGGGGGGAGGTGAGATGTCGTTGCACAAGCGGGGCATCGAACCGGGAGCAACGGCCGGAGCAGTTTCTTAGAAAGGAGATAATAGACGGCATTCTTAGGGTAGTTGGAATCGAAGGATCTCGCCGCCCACGTGCCCTGATTTCTGCGCGCCGTTTCAATCAGTCGCGAAATCGGATGGCCGTGCGGCGATCGTGCAGCTTCATCGAGCACCCATCTAATAGCGGGCTGATTTCCTGCGGTTGAATTGGTGCCGCCCAAAAGTTCGATGATCCTGGTAGTGAAACGGCCGCTTTCGCTCCGTCCGCATGACCAGCCATCCCCTTCCAGCAATGTCCTGAAAACATCAAAGGTGGGAACCCAATTCACCCTGATGTGTTCAGAATCCCAGCCGACACCAACGACGCGGCCATTGTGCGTGGGGCGATGGAACGGCTCGGGCCAGTTTCCACCGAGGGTTGCAAGTAGAGGGGCGAGCGGCCGCGAGTTCGGCACGCAGAAGGTCGCCTCAGGCGGGAAACCGGATTCCTCTAGGATTTCAACCTGTGCGGCCACTAGCCGGGTTGGAAACCTGTCGTCGCCATAAGCTTGAGGTTGCCAAGATGGCATCGGCAGATTCGCGCCGATTTCACCCTCGCCAACAGTCACCGAGAACGTTCGCGAGTAACTAGTTGAAAGAGGGTGAACTCTTCTCCACATGGTCTCTCGGCTCCAGATAGAGAGGCTCTGTGGAGGTTCGATGCCTTCGGTTCGGTAAATTTCAGCGATATCTTCGGGGACGGGGGCGAGGTCAGCATCGGGAGCGGTGCTGCTGCTCCAAACCTGGGGAGTGTGACGTGCTGCGCCTCCGGAGCCATGAATCTCCATGACGTCTCGCAGCCATGTTTTCGTCAAATCGATGAATCTATTCTCGTACCCAATCGGCCAAGGGATTACACGCCCGCCGCATGCGCGAATATTCCAAAATGTGACCAGATCGAGAGGTTCACCCGGTCTGAGCGGCACGATTCCCGTCATCCCGTCATGAGTGCTGCACTCGACATCCATCGCCGTTGCGGCGAGGGGCGTCAATCCTCCAGTCGGTAGTTGTAGCTCATCACGCGGACAAATATTCAGGGGGTGGGCGCCGTCGTAAAATCGCTCCGCTAGGTGCTGCTCGTAACGGGAAGCGCCATATTGTCCGAACCAGACGGCGAACATGAGAGCGAGTGGATCGTCTGGCTCCCACTTGGGGTGAAATCGATTCAGGGCGCCTTGAGCCATGGAGGCCTCAGGACCCATGATCCTCTTGCTGACGCCGGTGCTGGGGTCCCCAAGGGGCCCCCAGTTCCCCGCTCCCTGCCACTGGAAGCCCGGTGTGTCCGCGAGCCTTTGGCATTCAGGCGTGTCATCCAGAGCATGGACGACATCGACGCCAGCTGCGCGGGCCAGGTCAATGCCCTCTGAGCCTCCTGGTGTCAGCAAGACATGGTGTACCCCACCCCACGTTGACGTTGCCGCTTCGACCGCTCGTAGCAGGCTTACGGGCGTTGGAGCCAACGCCATCGCCAGACGGATGGGTCGGATGTAGACGCTTCCACTTAGATCACCCACGCCAGCAATTCTGTACGACGGCAGGGCGCTCCCGCCGTTGGATTGCCGCAGGAGTGCCTCAGAATCAAGGCAGCAGGTGTCCGCCGGTAGTCGCGGGCCCGGGGTCGCCTGCAGGCTCGGCGGGCTACGGCGTAGGGCGTCAGCGAGCGAGGCGTAGCCCAAACACGGGCTTCCTGCGTTGCGGTCTCTTCGTGGACCGACAAGGCGTCGCCACTCGACGGTAGGCCCCTGACCGGCTCAGACGGCTCAGGCGCAGCGGGTCTCTGGAGCCGTGTGCCTCACTGCGCACCCGTGTGCGCCTTCCCGGGTTGCGGTGTCGCCTGGATGCTGCCAGGTCCATGCAGGTTCGTGGCGGGGAGAGGAGAGAGCGTGACCCAGCCGAAGTGCGGGGCTCCGAAGAAGAAGGGAGGCCGGTGTAGGCGGCCGGCCGACCTGGGCAGCGGTCAGTGCTGGGAGCATCAAGGAGCGTGGACAGCTCGTGCACTGGCGGCCAGTAAGAAGAAGGAAGCCGAAGCGAAGAAGCACGAGCTTCGGAAGAGGAAGTGGTCGTGGTGGTGACCAGCAACTGACATCATCAGGTGAGCACGCGAGGTGATCGAAGGCGGTCTCAGAAAAGTGGACGAGCCCTCGGCGGTTGGCCGTGCGCGGTGGGTTCGATCAAGTGCCGGGTGTAGGGCTCGTGCCAGATCCGTGCCAGATCGAGCAGTGAGCTTCTTCAGCGGTCACACCAGGGGGTGGACGGCTCTTCTCGGTTGACTGGCTTCTGAGCTGCGACAGCAGTCGACGTCGCGAGACGCAGCCGTCACCCGATCGGAGCCGTTCTGAAGAAGCTCAGTCAGCCACGGTCAAACGGGGTTCGCTTCGGCGGAGACGAGCGTAGGGCGCGCAGTGCCGTTGTACGCCCGTTGACCAGCCAAGACCCCTGTGTGCTCGGCGCCAGGCTTACAAAGCAGCGCTCCATTACACGGTCGTCGATGCTTGACTGGAGTCACGGGAATCCCGTCGACTGCTCGATCACCTGGCGATGTCACGGTCCAACGCCGAACTCGCATGTTGAAGGAACTCCCGCACCCCATGGTCCAACTGCTTAAGTTTTTCGGGGAACTGCGAAGTGTCGTAAGCAACGGTTGAGTCGCGTACCCCGTCGGAGAGGCGAGCGAAGCTCAGCAGGATTCGAAACGGGGCTACGAGGTCACTCGACAATCCCGCCACCTTTGCTACGAATGGTTCGAGTTCTGCCGGTCCGTCCAGGACAACATGCCGACCGTAGCGGCTAACCTCGTCAGCGAGCGCAAGGGCCTGATCGACATATCCATCCTTAAACTCGCTGTGCTTCAGGAATGCCACAGCCTCCGTGATCCCATCAACAGAGGTCCTCGACTGGTCGAGGAGTCGCCCGAAGTGCACCCAGGGTTGTAGGTGATCGTGGAGCGTCGTAACAGCCGAGGAAAACGCCTCATAGGAGGCTTTTCGTGGCTCCCTCCGCTCACGCAGCGACTCGTTGCGCATCTGCAGCTTGGCTGCTGACCTTGCAGTCCAACCAGTCACGATCATGCCCAATGTTCCGACTCCCGCGCCCAGCACGGCGGCTATCCCCGCATCCATGACGCCCATGATGCCGTCGCAAGCGGGCCTTGAGTGCCGTATCTGTGGACGGGACGAGAGCTGACCCGTGCACGGCTGGCGGTGAGGTTGTCGCTCAGCAGGGAAGGGTAGTTGGCTCAACATGGCCGACGACCTGCAGAAAGACATACACGAGCTTGTCCGTCATCTGGGCGGCAACATCCGTGATCCCCACTATCGCCCAGCCCACGACGCAGCCGAGAACATCTGCTCGGGCGTCTACGCGATGATCCCGGTCGAAGTGCACGAGCTCGTACACGAGGCGGCCCTGGCCGGGTACGCAGCCGCGCTTAGCGACCTGGAAGGAGGAAAGCTGGACGATCGCGTGCGCGAGCGTTTCGGACTTCTTGAGTAATCGGCCCGGGCGCTGTAGCGCAGCCCCATCGGAGTCTCGACGCTAGGATCCAGCCGCGCCCACACGGGCATTGCATAACAGCCTGGTGGGCCTGAGGCTGCCCAGTGCTGGGCCGTCTGTGGGCCGTCCGAGGGCCACCGTGGGCCGCTGATACCCACCGTTGGCCACCGACGGATACGTGTTCTCACGTGCAGCGTCCCCGATCGTTCCTGTTTGCGCTAGTGGGGCCTTACTTCCTGCGCAACAAGAAGCAGGAGTGGGAGGAGTACCGCTCCGAGGTCACCGCCTTCGAGCTGCGGAAGAACCTTCCGGTGCTGTAACCGCAGGTCGGAGCGGGTACAGCCCCTCACGACGATCAGGGCCGACGGCATTCAGCCGCCGGCCCTGATCCGTCTCACGCGCCGCGGGCCCCTGGTGGGCCGTCGCGCGTCGCGGGAGGTGCCCCGCGTGCCCATCGCCGCTACCGCGGGTCGCGGTGGACGACCGACTTCGACCAGAAGGTCATGAGGAGTGCTCCTTCTCCGGGCTGTCGGTCAGAGGCTGCGGGCGGTGATGTCGCCGTAGGCGGTGGTGGCGTGGATGGCGAGGTCGGCGGCGGAGCCTTCGGTGTTGTTCAGGGTGTTGTGGATGCGGCCGTAGGTGGTGCCGGCGTCCAGGGAGGCGGAGACGCCGCGGGCCGCGCCGATGGTGATGTCGCCCTTCTCGGTGCGGACGGTGAGGGTGCCGCGCAGGGCTTCGGTGACGTGGATGTCGCCCTGCTGGGTGGTGATCCGGGCGGGTCCGGCCAGGCGGCCGATGCGGAGGTCTCCGGCGAGGAGGGTGAGGTGGGTGGCCGCGCTCTCGTCGAGCTTGACCGTGCCCTGCGCGGTGTCGAAGGAGACGTCGCCGAGCCGTCCCACGCCCCGCAGTTCGGCGGCGGCGGCCTTCGCCTCGACACGGGAGCCGGCCGGCAGCTGGACGGTGACCTCGACGGATCCCGCGGCGCCCAGGATCCGGGGGGCGGCCTCGGGGACCGCGACGCGCAGCACGCCGTCGGCGTAGGTGACCTCGGTGCGCGAGGCCGCCTTCACGTCGCGGCTCTTCGAGGCGTCCGCCGGCAGGACCTCCACCGTGGTGTCGGACCGGTCGGCGGCGATGAGCCGGATACGGCCCGCGGGAATGTCGAGGACGGCCGAGACCGGGGCGGGGGTGTCGAACTTCTGCATGGTGCTCTCCTTGAGGCATCGTGCGCTCCGTCGCCCGAAGCGTCGTTTCCGATGAGAGAAACGCTACGTTGCGTTCAGGGAAGTGGCAACAATGTCGTTGCCTGTAAATGCAGTAGCCGCAGGTGGAAGGTGGCATTTCATTGCAATGGTTTCGAGGATAACGCAACGACCTTCCCCTCTCTCATTGCAATGGAATGACGGTGAACGCTATGGTGGAGACATCAGGCAGCAGCAACGACCGCAGAGGGGACCGCGATGCCGGGAGGCAGACTCACTCAGCAGGAACGTCAGCAGATCGCTCTCGGGCTTGCCGACGGCCTCGCCTACGCCGAGATCGCCCGACGCCTCGACCGCCCCACCTCGACGATCACCCGCGAGGTGACGCGCAACGGCGGCCCCGCCGCCTACCGCGCCGACCTCGCCCACCGCGCCACCGAACACCGCGCCCACCGCCGCGCCCAGACCGCGACGCGCGATCGCAGGACGCCCCCGCGGTCCGACGGGCGCGACGCCGAGGCCGTGCGCGCGTACGAGGAGGTGTTCACCACCGTCCTCATGGGATCGGGCCTGCCCAAGATGATGTCCCGGGTGCTGACCTGCTTCTACACCAGCGACACCGGCAGCCTCACCGCGTCCGAACTCGTCCAGCGCCTCCAGGTCAGCCCGGCGTCCGTCTCCAAGGCGATCGCGTTCCTCGAAGGCCAGAACCTCGTCCGCCGGGAGCGCGACGAGCGCCGTCGCGAGCGCTACATCGTCGACGACGACGTCTGGTACCAGTCGATGATGGTGAGCGCCCGGTCCACCGCCGAGCTGGTCGAGACGGCACGGCAGGGCGTCGGCGTCCTCGGCGCCGACAGCCCGGCGGCCGCCCGCCTGGAGAACATCGCCCGCTTCCTCGACTTCGTCTCGGAGAGCATCGCCCGCGCCGCGGAGCAGGCACGGGAGATCCTCCACACGAAGGTCGAGCCGGCTTCGGAGAAGGCCGCCGAGCCGCCCGCCGATCGCCGAGAGGCCGCCGTTCGGGGGACATGAGGCCACCTCCCGGGCGGGATCGCGCTCCCCGGGGCCTTCGCCGGGGCATTCCTTGTCGGAACGAAAGGGACGCGTGATGCCGCTCTATCTGTCGAGGTTCAGCTACACCCCGGAGACCTGGGCGAGGCTGACCGGCCATCCCGAGGACCGGGCCGCGGCCGCCCGGACGTACATCGAGTCCGTCGGCGGGAAGCTCCACGGCTTCTGGTACGCCTTCGGGACGTACGACGGCTACAACCTCTGGGAGGCGCCGGACAACGTGTCCATGGCCGGGGTCGCGCTCGCGATCAGCGGAGGGGGCGCGCTCAGCTCGTTCGAGACGACCGTCCTCCTGACCGTCGACGAGACGCTCGAAGCCCTGCGGACAGCGAGTCGGGTCGGATACCGGGCCCCCGGCTCGTAGCGGCGGCGGGCAGCAGCACGCCACCGGCGCCACGCCGGCAGCCGGACGCCGGAAACTCCGTTGACGGCGCCGGGCGGGCGCCGAACACTGCGCGCATGAAGATCGTGAAGACCCCCGCGCCGCTCACCACCGAGCGGCTCCTGCTGCACCCCCTCACCGTCGAGGAGGGCGAGCGCGTCGTGGCCCGGGAGCCGGGTCCCGGGGACCGTTGGGCCGAGGGCTATCCGGGCGACGGGGACGTCGCCGGGGTCGGCCGGTTCCTGCGCGGCCACGCCGAGAGCGGGGATCCGGGGGTGTTCCGGGCGTACGAGATACGGCGCGGGGACGACGGGGTCACCGTCGGCGGCATCGGGTTCCACGGGCCGCCGGACGAGCGGCGGTTCGTGACCGTCGGGTACGGCCTTGTGCCGGGCGCACGGGGCCGCGGGTACGCCCGCGAGGCGCTGCGGGCCGTGCTGGACCTCGCCCGCGAGGCGGGCGCCGCCGGGGTGAAGGGCGACGCCGACCTCGGGAACGTGGCCTCTCAGCGGGTGATGGAGGCGGTCGGGATGACGTGCGTGGGGGAGGACGAGCGGTTGCGTTTCCACCGGGTGGAGTTCACCGCCTGACGCGTCCCGCCACCCCCGGCCCACTCCTCGGCCGCCTCAGCGCTCCGACAGGTCCGACGGCGCCTCCTGCACCACCCAGCCGTTGCCGTCCGGGTCCTCGAACGACATGAACGAGTTCCACGTCTCGCCCTTGCCGTCCTCCCAGCCCCTCTCGCCGACATGGCGGATGGGGGTGACCTCGACGCCACGGCCGACCAGCTCCTCGCGGGCCGCCTCGATGTCGGTCACGCAGAGCTGGAGGCCGTGCAGCGAGCCCGGGGCCATCTGCCGGGTACCCGGCATCGTCGGCATACCACTGAGCATCGCGATGGAACAGCGCGAGCCGGGCGGGGTCGCCTGGATGATCCGCATCCCCGGCGCGACCTCGTCGTCGAGATCGATCTTGAAACCGCACTTGTCGCCGTAGAACTCCTTCGCCCGGTCCATGTCGGTCACGGGCACGGGGACGACTTCGAGCGTCCAGTTCATGGAGAGTCTCCTCAGAAACACCAGCGGGTGTGGCCGAACGGCCCGCCCCGGGCACAGCCGCAGGCCGTACGGGCGCGGCGGCGAGGACCGGGGCGGGTCCACCGTGGCCCACGGACGGGCCCTCCCGCACGTCGAATCGCCCAACGGGTCCCGCACGTGTCGACAAAGGGCGTGGGCCGGGGGCGTGACCGGCCCTCGCGCGCACAGCGCCGGCAGCACGGAAACCGGTCTCCCGGGCCGGGCCCCAGTCGAGAGGCGCCGGGCCGAGAACCCCCGCCGGGCAGAGATCCCGCGGGACCGGAGCCTTGGGCCGAGCCCCCGGCCGAGGGCCCCCGCAGCCCGGCGGCCCCTCGCCCGCCCGTGCCCGGGGCGACCCCGAACCCCGCTGCGGATAGGCTCGAATCCGTGGACGGTGGAGGGAGCGGCGGAATGACGGTGCCGGGACGCAGGAGCAGTATCTTCACGCGGCTGCTGCGGCACGGGTTCACCGATCCGTCCGGCGCCGAGCGTCTGCTCGACGTCCCCGAACTGGCCGCCGTGCGCGGCGACTCCGTGCTCCTCGACGCCCTCGGGGCCACGGCCGACCCCGACCTGGCCCTGCGCGGCCTGGTCCGGCTGGTCGAGGCCCAGCCCGAGGAGGAGCGCCAGACCCTCACCTCCACGCTGCTCTCCGCCAAACCGTTCCGCGACCGGCTCCTCGGCGTGCTCGGCGCGTCCGAGGCGCTCGGCGACCACCTGGCCCGCCACCCCCGCGACTGGAAGGCCCTCGTCACGTACGAGGCGGCCGATCTGAACCCCGGCGTCGCCGAGTTCGAGCGCTGCCTGGCCGACGCCGGCGACCCGGTCGCCCTGCGCGTCTCCTACCGCCGCTGCCTCCTCGCCATCGCCGCCCGCGACGTCTGCGGCACCGCCGACGTCGCCCAGACCGCCGCCGAGCTGGCCGACCTCGCCACCGCGACCCTGCGCGCCGCCCTCGCCCTCGCCCGGGCCGCCGCCCCCGAGGACGCGGCCCTCTGCCGGCTGGCCGTCATCGCGATGGGCAAGTGCGGCGGTCACGAGCTCAACTACGTCTCCGACGTCGACGTGATCTTCGTCGGGGAGCCGGTCGAGGGCGCGTCCGGCGCGGAGGAGGGCAAGGCGGTGCAGGCGGCCACCCGGCTCGCCTCCCACCTCATGCGGATCTGCTCCGAGACGACCGTCGAGGGCACCATCTGGCCGGTGGACGCCAACCTTCGGCCGGAAGGGCGCAACGGCCCCCTGGTCCGCACCCTCTCCTCCCATCTGGCCTACTACCAGCGCTGGGCCAAGACCTGGGAGTTCCAGGCGCTGCTGAAGGCCCGCCCCGTGGCGGGCGACCTCCAGCTGGGCGCCGACTACATCGACGCCGTCGCACCCCTGGTCTGGCAGGCCGCCGAACGCGAGAACTTCGTCCCCGACGTGCAGAAGATGCGCCGCAGGGTCGTCGACAACATCCCCGTCGCCCATGTCGAGCGCGAGCTGAAGCTCGGCCCCGGTGGCCTGCGCGACGTCGAGTTCGCCGTCCAGCTCCTGCAGCTGGTGCACGGCCGCAGCGACGCCACCCTGCACAGCGGCTCCACCCTGGACGCCCTGAAGGCGCTCGCCGCCGGCGGGTACGTCGGCCGCGCGGACGCGGCCCAGCTCGACGAGGCGTACCGCTTCCTGCGCGCCATGGAGCACCGCATCCAGCTCTACCGGCTGCGCCGCACGCACCTCGTCCCCGAGGACGACGCGGACCTGCGGCGCCTGGGCCGCTCGCTCGGGCTTCGCACCGACCCGGTCGCGGAGCTCAACCGGGAGTGGAAGCGGCACGCCGCCGTCGTCCGCCGGCTGCACGAGAAGATCTTCTACCGGCCGCTGCTCGACGCCGTCGCCCAGCTCACCCCCGGCGAGACCCGGCTCAGCCCGAAGGCCGCCGGCCAGCGTCTGGAGGCGCTGGGGTACGCCGACCCGGTCGCGGCCCTGCGGCACCTGGAGGCGCTCGCCTCCGGCGTCACGCGCAAGGCCGCGATCCAGCGGACGCTCCTGCCGGTCCTGCTCGGCTGGTTCGCGGACTCCGCCGACCCCGACGCCGGACTGCTCGGCTTCCGCAAGGTGTCCGACGCGCTCGGCAAGACGCCCTGGTACCTCCGGCTGCTGAGGGACGAGGGCGCGGCGGCGGAGAACCTCGCCCGGGTGCTCTCCGCCGGACGCCTCGCCCCCGACCTGCTGCTGCGGGCGCCGGAGGCGGTGGCGATCCTCGGCGATCCGGAGGGGCTGAAGCCGCGCGGCCGCGACCACCTGGAGCAGGAGGTCCTGGCGGCGGTGGGCCGCGCCGACGGCGCCGAGCAGGGGGTCGCGGCGGCCCGTGGCGTACGCCGCCGAGAGCTGTTCCGTACGGCGGCGGCCGACCTCATCGGCTCGTACGGGACGGAGGACAGCCCGCGTGAGCCGGACCCGGCGCTGGTCGACCGGGTCGGCCAGGCGGTGACCGACCTGAACGCCGCCACGATCGCCGGCGCCTTGCGGGCCGCCGTGCGCGCCGAGTGGGGAGACCGGTTGCCGACCCGTTTCGCGGTCATCGGCATGGGCCGGTTCGGCGGGCACGAAGTGGGATACGGCTCCGACGCCGACGTCCTGTTCGTGCACGAGCCGCGCGAGGGCGTACCCGAGCACGAGGCGGCCCGGGCCGCGAACCGGGTCGTCACCGAGATCCGCAGGCTCCTGCAGGTCCCCACCGCCGATCCGCCGTTGCTGATCGACGCGGACCTGCGGCCAGAGGGCAAGAGCGGCCCCCTGGCCCGCACGCTGAAGTCGTACGAGGCGTACTACCGTCGCTGGTCGCTGGTCTGGGAGAGCCAGGCCCTGCTGCGCGCCGAGCCCATGGCGGGGGACGTGGAGCTGGGCAAGCGGTTCATCGAGCTGGTCGACCCCCTGCGCTATCCGGCGGAGGGCCTCGGCGAGGACGCGGTCCGCGAGATCCGCCGCCTCAAGGCCCGGATGGAGACCGAGCGCATGCCGCGCGGCGCCGATCCGACGCTCCACGCGAAGCTGGGCCGGGGCGGGCTGAGCGATGTCGAGTGGACGGTCCAGCTGCTCCAGATGCGCCACGGCTGGGCCGAACCCGGTCTGCGCACGACCCGTACCCGTGAGGCGCTGGCCGCCGCGCGGGCGGCGGGGCTGATCCCGACGGACGAGGCGCGGATCCTGGACGAGGCCTGGGTCCTGGCGACCCGCGTCCGCAACGCCGTGATGCTGGTCCGCGGCAGGCCGGGGGACACCTTCCCCTCCGACGGCCGCGAGCTGGCGGCGGTGGGGCGCTACCTCGGATACGGCCCCGGTCGCATCGGCGAGATGGTCGACGACTACCGCCGGATCACCCGCCGGGCCAGGGCCGTGGTCGAGGAGCTGTTCTACGGCGGCTGACCCGCGCCCCGGAAGCCTGTCGCGCTCCGCCGGAGGCCCCGGCCGACGAGACAGGCCGCACGCCCCTCCGGCCCTCGGCGACCGGCGGCGTCACCTACGGGAGCCGACCCGTGGCTGCTCGGTGTCACGGTCGGTGTCCCGAGCGGCGCCCTGCCGCTCGTCCTCAGCTGCGGAGTCCGGGCGCGGGGAGTCCTGAGGCGCGGAGTCCTGCGGCGCCGCGGAGTCCGGTGCGGCACCGCGCCGCGCGGGCTCCGGAACGGCCACCTCGCGGGGCAGCCGGTGGGGCATCGCGCCGTACAGGACGAAGGAGACGGCGAAGCCGAAGGCCAGGCAGATCATGCCGCCCACGGCGTCCAGCCAGAAGTGGTTGGCCGTGGCCACGATGACGACCAGCGTCGCCGCCGGGTAGAGCAGGCCCAGCACACGCGCCCACGGCGCCTTGGCCAGGAGGAAGATGGTCAGACCGCACCAGAGCGACCAGCCGATGTGCATCGACGGCATGGCCGCGTACTGGTTCGACATGTTCTTGAGGTTGCCCGAGGCCATCGAGCCCCAGGTGTGGTGCACCAGGACGGTGTCGACGAACGCCTGGCCGTTCATCAGCCGAGGGGGTGCGAGCGGGTACAGGTAGTAACCGACCAGCGCCACACCGGTGGTGGAGAACAGGACCGTGCGGAACCCGGCGTAACGGCCCGGTTGCCATCGGTACAGCCACACCAGCACGCCGATGGTCACGATGAAGTGCAGGGTGGCGTAGTAGTAGTTCATCGACACGATCAGCCACGTCACCGAGTTCACGGCGTGGTTGACGGTCTGCTCGAAGGCCAGGCCGACGGATTCCTCCGCCCGCCAGATCCAGTCGGCGTTCCGCAGCGCCTGCGCCTTCTGCTCCGGCACCGCGTTGCGGATGAGCGAGTACGTCCAGTAGCTGACCGCGATGAGCAGGATCTCGAACCAGATCCGCGGGCGCCGGGGTACGCGCGTCCGCAGCCGCGCCCACCTGCCGCCGGCCACGATGGGTGACGGGGTGGCCGCTGTCCGGCCTTCCAAACTCTTCACGGTCGTTTCACCCATAGGGAGAGAGTCTGCCAGATCCACGCCCCTCGACCGATCATCCTCCGGTCGGGTCCGGGCCGCATGTGCTCCGCCTGGGGAACGAGGCGGAGGCCGCTGGGATCAGGGGTTTCTCGGGGTTGGGGCGGAAGCGGTCGAACCGCGCACCACCAGCTCGGGCATGAACACGAACTCGCTGTGCGGGGCCGGGGTCCCCCCGACCTCCTCGAGCAGCGCGCGGACCGCGGCCTGCCCCATCGCCTGCACGGGCTGGCGGATGGTGGTGAGCGGCGGATCCGTGAAAGCTATGAGCGGCGAGTCGTCGAAGCCGACCACCGAGACGTCCTTGGGGACGTGCAGGCCCTGCTGCCGGGCGGCGCGGATGGCGCCCAGCGCCATCATGTCGCTGGCGCAGACGACGGCGGTGCAGCCGCCGGAGATCAGCGCGCCCGCGGCGGCCTGCCCGCCCTCCAGGGTGTAGAGGGAGTGCTGGATCAGCTTCTCGGACTCCTCGGGCGAGAGCCCGAGCCGGTCCCGCATGCCGAGCTGGAAGCCCTCGATCTTGCGCAGCACCGGCACGAACCGCTTGGGCCCGACCGCGAGCCCGATCCGGGTGTGCCCGAGGGCGGCCAGGTGCGTCACGGCCAGCTGCATCGCGGCCCGGTCGTCGGGCGAGACGAAGGGGGCCTGGACCTTGGGCGAGAAGCCGTTGATCAGGACGTACGGGACACCCTTGCCGCGCAGCTGGTCGTAGCGCGTCATGTCGGCGGTGGTGTCGGCGTGCAGGCCCGAGACGAAGATGATGCCGGAGACCCCGCGCTCGACGAGCATGTCGGTCAGCTCGTCCTCGGTGGACCCGCCGGGGGTCTGCGTCGCGAGGACGGGGGTGTAGCCCTGCCGGGTCAGGGCCTGCCCGATGACCTGCGCGAGCGCGGGAAAGATCGGGTTGTCCAGCTCGGGGGTTATCAGTCCGACGAGCCCGGCACTGCGCTGACGCAGCCGCACGGGACGTTCGTAGCCGAGGACGTCGAGCGCGGCAAGCACGGACTCACGGGTGGCCGAGGCCACACCGGGCTTGCCGTTGAGCACGCGGCTGACTGTGGCTTCACTGACCCCCGCCTGGGTTGCGATGTCGGCAAGCCGCGCGGTCATGGAGTTGGACTGTACCGGTCGCACGTCAGATTGCCCACCAGACGCAGGACTCGGCGGGCACCAGGACGTGCGCGGTGTCCTGCGCGGGGACGGTGGCCGGGGCCGGCTCGCGGGCGGGGGAGGGGACGAGGGGATCGCCCGCGCCGCCCCCCGCGCCGACGGCGATCCCGTCCCCCCTGCCGATCCCCTCGCCGCCTCCGGCGTTGTCCGCGGGCCCGCCCGTGCCCCCCGTCCCCGGCGCCTCGCCGCCTTCGCTGCTCAGCAGGAGCGCCACCGGACCCGGCGGTTCGATCGCCGCGTCCCGGTCCGTGGTGTTCAGGACGACCAGCACGTCGCCGTCGGACGAGCGGCGCCGGAAGGCGAGGACACCGGCGGGGGCGTCCAGCCACTCCACCGTCGCGCCCGCGCCGAGCGCCGGGTGCTCCCGGCGCAGCCGCAGGGCGCGGCGGTACAGCTCCAGGGTGGAGCCGGGGTCGCCGCTCTGGGCGGCGACGCTCAGAGCGGCCCACTCGGGCGGCTGGGGGAGCCAGGCGCCGGCCGGGCCGAAGCCGAGCGAGGGGCCCTCGGCCGTCCACGGCAGCGGGACCCGGCAGCCGTCGCGCAGCCCGTCCTGTCCCTCGCCGCGCAGGAACGCCGGATCCTGGCGGAGCGCGTCCGGAAGGTCGGTGACCTCTGGCAGGCCCAGCTCCTCGCCCTGGTAGAGGTAGACCGAGCCGGGCAGCGCCAGCATCAGCAGCGCCGCCGCACGGCCCCGCCGCAGGCCCGTGACCGGGTCGCCCGCACCGTACCGCGTGGTGTGCCGCACGACGTCGTGGTTGGAGAGCACCCAGGTCGTCGCGGCCCCCACCGATGCGGTGGCCCGCAGCGACTCCTCGACGACCGAGCGCAGCGCCGCCGCGTCCCAGGGGCAGTTGAGGAACTGGAAGTTGAACGCCTGGTGCATCTCGTCGGGGCGTACGTAGAGGGCGAGGCGCTCCGGGGTCGGTGCCCAGGCCTCGGCCACCCCGATGCGGTCGGGGCCGTACGACTCGAGGAGGCGCCGCCACCCCCGGTGGATCTCGTGGACCCCGTCCTGGTCGAAGAACGGCAGCCGCTGGGTGCCGATCAGCTTCGCCTGACGGCCGTGGCCGATGTCGGGGAGGCCGTCCGCCTTGACCATGCCGTGGGCGACGTCGATCCGGAAGCCGTCCACGCCCATGTCGAGCCAGAACCGGAACACGGAGTCGAACTCCGCCCTGACCTCGGCGTTCTCCCAGTCGAGGTCGGGTTGCTCGGGGGCGAAGAGATGGAGGTACCAGGATCCGTCGGCCACCCTCGTCCAGGCCGGGCCGCCGAAGACGGACTCCCAGTCGTTGGGAGGCAGGGAGCTGTCGGGGCCCCGCCCCGGCCGGAAGACGTAGCGGTCCCGCTCCGGACCGGCCGCCGCCCGGGCCGCCGTGAACCAGGGGTGCCGCTCCGAGGTGTGGTTGGGGACGATGTCCACGATGACCTTCAGGCCGAGCCCGTGCGCCGTCCGCACCAGGGCGTCGGCGTCCGCCAGGTCCCCGAAGACCGGGTCGACCGCGCGGTAGTCGGCCACGTCGTAGCCGCCGTCGGCCTGGGGGGAGGCGTAGAACGGCGTGAGCCAGACCGCGTCCGCGCCCAGCCGGGCCAGATGGGGCAGTCGCTCGCGGGCACCTCGCAGGTCGCCGATCCCGTCGCCGTCGCTGTCCGCGAAGGAGCGGACGTACACCTGGTAGATGACCGCGTCCCGCCACCACCCCGCGCGGCGCTCGCAAGGGTTTGCAAGGTCCGGCAGCGGCGACGGGTCGGTGAGCTCGTGGGCCATGTGCGGTGTCCCTCTCGCGTGTTCCAGGGCCGAGGATCTGCGGTCTTCCGTCCTGACAACGAGGTCAGGCCGGTCTTGAAACGCTCCTGCAAGGAATCACGCAAAGGCTTGCAGGCCGGGGCGGACTCCGCAAGAACCCCTCCCACCACCCTGTCAAGCGACTCGATGGCAACCTTCGGGACACGCGGATGTAACGATCCCCGGTCCTTGCAGAAATTTCTCGCAAGCTCTTTCGGCTCGTTTTCATCCCTGTTACGTTCCTGGCAACCCGGCGCGCCGCGAGGGAGCGGTCGCATGAGGAAGGTCTTCGCCCCTCGTTCACCCGGGATCGTTTGAAGGAGTTCACATGCGGCGTGGCATAGCGGCCACCGCGCTGGTCGCGGCCCTGGGAGTGACCCTGGCGGCATGCGGTAGCGACGGCGGCGACACCGGTGCCTCGAAGGGCTCGGGCGAGCTCTCCGGCACCGTGACCTGGTGGGACACGTCCAACGTCGGCAGCGAGGACAAGGTCTTCAAGAAGCTGGCCGAGGGCTTCATGAAGAAGCACCCCAAGGTCACCGTCAAGTACGTGAACGTGCCGTTCGGTGAGGCGCAGAACAAGTTCAAGAACGCCGCCCAGTCCGGTTCCGGCGCTCCCGACGTCATTCGTTCCGAGGTCGCCTGGACCCCGGACTTCGCCAACCTCGGCTACCTCGCCCCGCTGGACGGCACCGCCGCCCTGAAGAACCAGGACGACTTCCTGGAGCAGGCCGCCGCCTCCACCAAGTACGACGGCAAGACCTACGCCGTCCCGCAGGTCATCGACTCCATGGGCATCTTCTACAACAAGAAGATCTTCAAGGAGGCCGGTGTCGAGGCGCCGAAGACCATCGACGAGCTGAAGAGCGTCGCCACCAAGATCAAGCAGAAGACCGGCAAGACCGGCCTCTACCTGCGCGGCGACGACGCCTACTGGTTCCTCTCCTTCCTCTACGGCGAGGGCGGTGACATGGTCAACGCCGAGCAGAAGAAGATCACCATCGACAACGCCGCCGGCGTGAAGGCCTTCACCACCGTCAAGGAGCTGGTCGACTCCAAGGCCGCGATCACGGACGCCACCAACGGCTGGGACAACATGCAGTCCGCGTTCAAGGACGGCAAGGTCGCGATGATGATCAACGGCCCGTGGGCCGTCACCGACACCTACGCCGGCAAGGAGTTCGCCGACAAGGCGAACCTCGGCATCGCGCCGGTCCCGGCCGGCTCCGCCGGCCAGGGCGCCCCGCAGGGCGGTCACAACCTCGCCGTGTACGCGGGCTCCAAGAACCTGGAGGCCTCCTACGCCTTCACCGAGTACATGACCTCCGTCGAGGCGCAGACCACCGCGGCCACGGAGCTGAGCCTGCTCCCCACCCGTGAGTCCGTCTACATCAAGCCCGACGTCGCGAGCAACCAGATGATCAGCTTCTTCAAGCCGGTCGTCGAGAAGGCCGTCGAGCGCCCCTGGGTCCCCGAGGGCGGCAGCCTCTTCGCCCCCCTGCAGGTCGAGTACACCAAGGTCCTCACCGGCCAGACCAGCCCGGAGCAGGGCGCCAAGGCGACGGGTGACGCCTACCGCAAGCTCCTGAAGGACTGGAAGTAACAAGGAAGGCAGGCCGGCTGATGGCTGTGGACACCACCAGCCAGTCGGTGGCGAAGGCCGCGGGCGACGACGTCGCCCGCGGCCGGAGCCGCGGTACTGGCACCCCCGAGCGGAAGCTCAGGCGCTCGTTCTCCACCCACTGGTACGCCTGGGCGATGATCGCCCCGGTGACCGTGGTGATCGGCGTGATCATCGGCTATCCGCTGGTCCGGGGTATCTACCTCTCGCTCACCGACGCCAACGAGCGGAACGTCGCACGGAGCATCGGCGTCAACCAGATCCCGGCGACCTACGAGTTCGTCGGCCTGGACAACTACGTCGACGCGCTCACCGGAACGCAGTTCCTCGGCACCCTCGGCTGGACGCTGGTGTGGACGGTCGCCTGCGTCTCGGTGACCTTCGTCCTCGGCCTCGCCCTGGCCAACATCCTCAACCGCAGGATCGCCGGCCGCTCCGTCTACCGGATGCTGCTCATCCTGCCCTGGGCCGTCCCCGGCTTCGTCTCCGTCTTCGCCTGGCGCTTCCTCTACGACGAGCGCCGCGGCATGCTCAACCAGATCCTGGCCGGCGGCGGCATCGACGCCGTGCCGTGGCTCAACGACCCCACCTGGGCCAAGTTCTCGGTCATCGCCGTCAACGTCTGGCTCGGCATCCCCTTCATGATGGTGGCCCTGCTCGGCGGCCTGCAGTCCATCCCCGGCGAGCTGTACGAGGCCGCCGAGATGGACGGCGCGAGCGCCTGGCAGCGCTTCCGCCACATCACCCTGCCCGGCCTGCGCTCGGTGTCCACCACCGTGATCCTGCTGAGCACCATCTGGACCTTCAACATGTTCCCGGTGATCTTCCTGCTCACCCGGGGCGGGCCCGGCGAGGCCACCCAGATCCTCGTCACCCAGGCGTACAAGTTCTCCTTCGAGATCAGCCCGCGTGACTACGCCCAGTCGTCCACCTGGGGCGTCCTCATCCTGGTCCTCCTGATGATCTTCGCCGCGGTCTACCGGCGAGTCCTCCGCAAGCAGGGAGAAGTCTGGTGACCACCGCCACCAACGCGCCGCTCCGCGGTCGCCGTTCGCCGCTCGCCTCGATCGCGCTGCACACCACCCTCGCGGTGGCCTCCGTGATCGCCGTCTTCCCGGTGCTGTGGGTCTTCCTGACCTCCATCAAGCCGGCGCAGTACGCCAACACCACCGACTTCTTCAAGGAGACGACGTTCGCGAACTACACCGACCTGCTGGAGAACACCGAGTTCGTCAGCTGGTTCGGCAATTCGCTGCTCGTCGCCGGCCTGACCACCCTGCTCGGCGTCTTCATCTCCTCCACCACCGGATACGCCGTCAGCCGCTTCCGCTTCCCGGGCAAGCGCGGGCTGATGTGGACGCTGCTGATCACCCAGATGTTCCCGGTGGCCGTCCTCATCGTGCCGATCTACAACATCATGTCGTCGATGGGGCTGCTCAACCAGCCGGCCGGTCTGGTCATCACCTACCTGACCATCGCCGTGCCGTTCTGCGCCTGGATGATGAAGGGCTTCTTCGACACCATCCCGCGCGAGATCGACGAGTCGGGCCAGGTCGACGGGCTCACCCCGTTCGGCACCTTCTGGCGGCTGATCCTGCCCCTGGCCAAGCCGGGCATCGCGGTGACCGCGTTCTACTCCTTCATCACCGCCTGGGGCGAGGTCGCCTACGCCTCCGCCTTCATGGTCGGGGACGAGAACCTCACCCTGGCCGGCGGCCTGCAGAAGTTCGTCAACCAGTACGGCGCCCAGTGGGGCCCGATGACCGCGGCCTCCGTGCTCATCGCCATCCCGGCCGCGCTGGTGTTCCTCGTCGCCCAACGACACCTGGTGACCGGCATGTCCGCCGGCGCCGTCAAGGGCTGAGCACCCCTTGGCGGCCCACCCGCCCGTACGTGTACGCAACTCCTTACCTCCCAGGGAAGTCATGACCCAGCACCTCGCTGCCCCCGCCGCCGCCCCGACCACCGGCACGCACACGGGCTGGTGGAGAGACGCGGTGATCTACCAGGTCTATCCGCGCAGCTTCGCCGACGGTAACGGCGACGGCATGGGCGACCTGGAGGGCATCCGCAGCCGGCTGCCGTACTTGAAGGAGCTGGGCGTCGACGCCGTCTGGCTCTCCCCCTTCTACGCCTCCCCGCAGGCCGACGCCGGTTACGACGTCGCCGACTACCGGGCCATCGACCCGATGTTCGGCAGCCTCCTCGACGCCGACGCGGTCATCCGCGACGCGCACGAGCTGGGCCTGCGCATCATCGTCGACCTGGTCCCCAACCACTCCTCCGACCAGCACGAGTGGTTCCAGCGCGCGCTGCGCGAGGGCCCGGGGTCCCCGCTGCGCGAGCGCTACCACTTCCGACCCGGTAAGGGCGAGGACGGCGAACTGCCGCCCAACGACTGGGAGTCCATCTTCGGCGGCCCCGCCTGGACGCGGGTCACCGAGCCGGACGGCACCCCCGGCGAGTGGTACCTCCACCTCTTCGCGCCCGAGCAGCCGGACTTCAACTGGGAGCACCCGGCCGTACGCGACGAGTTCCGCTCCATCCTGCGCTTCTGGCTCGACATGGGCGTCGACGGCTTCCGCGTCGACGTCGCCCACGGCCTGGTCAAGGCCGAGGGCCTGCCCGACATCGGCGCGCACGACCAGCTCAAGCTGCTCGGCAACGACGTCATGCCCTTCTTCGACCAGGACGGCGTCCACGAGATCTACCGTTCCTGGCGCCAGGTGCTGAGCGAGTACGACGGTGAGCGCGTCCTCGTCGCCGAGGCGTGGACCCCGACCGTCGAGCGCACCGCGAACTACGTGCGCCCCGACGAGATGCACCAGGCGTTCAACTTCCAGTACCTGGGCACCCACTGGGACGCCGCCGAGCTGCGCCGGGTCATCGACGCCTCGCTCTCCGCGATGCGTCCGGTCGGCGCCCCCACCACCTGGGTGCTGTCCAACCACGACGTCACCCGGCACGCCACCCGGTTCGCCAACCCGGCGGGCCTCGGCACCCAGCTGCGGGAGGCCGGAGACCGCGAACTCGGTCTGCGCCGGGCCCGCGCGGCGAGCCTGCTGATGCTGGCGCTGCCCGGCTCCGCCTACGTCTACCAGGGCGAGGAGCTGGGCCTGCCGGACGTCACCGACCTGCCCGACGAGGTACGCCAGGACCCGTCCTTCTTCCGGGCCACCGGCCAGGACGGCTTCCGCGACGGCTGCCGGGTGCCCATCCCGTGGACCGTCGAGGGCTCGTCGTACGGCTTCGGCGACGGCGGCAGCTGGCTGCCGCAGCCGGCGACCTGGGGCGGGCTCAGCGTCGAGGCGCAGGCCGGGGACCCCGGCTCCACCCTGGAGCTGTACCGCAGCGCGCTCGCCGTGCGCCGCGAACAGCCCGGGCTCGGTGCGGGCGAGGACATCGCGTGGATGGAGGCGCCCGAGGGTGTCCTCGCCTTCCGCCGCGACGGCTTCGTGTGCACCGCCAACACCACCGGCCGGGCCATCTCCGTCCCGCTGCCCGGCCGGTTCCTCCTCTCCAACGAGCCTGTCTCCCACGGGGAAGGCGTCGTGGAGCTGCCCGCCGACACCACCGTCTGGTGGGCGGTGTGACGATCCCCCTGCCGCGGGGTGCCGGGAACGGCACCCCGCGGCTCGCGGACATCGCGGCCCAGTCCGGCGTCAGCGAGGCCACGGTCAGCCGTGTCCTCAACGGCAAGGCCGGCGTGGCCGGGGCGACCCGGCACCGGGTGCTGGCCGCGCTCGACGTGCTCGGGTACGAACGTCCCGTCCGCCTCAAACGCCGCAGCGCGGGCCTGGTCGGCCTCGTCGTGCCCGAGCTGACCAACCCGATCTTCCCGGCGTTCGCCCAGGTCATCGAGCAGGTCCTGGCCGGACACGGCTACACCCCGGTGCTCTGCACCCAGATGCCCGGCGGCGCCACCGAGGACGAGCTGGTCGAGCAGCTGGAGGAGCGCGGGGTCAACGGCATCGTCTTCCTGTCCGGACTGCACGCCGATGCCATGGCCGACCCGGACCGCTATGTGCGCCTCGCCGCGCGGGGCGTGCCGTTCGTCCTCATCAACGGCTTCAACGAGCGCGTGGACGCCAACTTCGTGTCGCCCGACGACCGGGCGGCGGCGCGGATGGCCGTACGGCATCTGGTCGAGCTGGGCCACGAGCGGATCGGCCTCGCGATCGGTCCCACCCGTTACGTGCCCTCGCGCCGCAAGGCGGAGGGCTTCGCCGCCGAGCTGCACCATCTCCTCGGCATCGAGCGCGCGGAGGCCGAGCGCTACGTCCGCCCCACGCTGTTCGGCGTCGAGGGCGGGCACGCGGCGGCCGACATCCTGCTCGACCAGGGGTGCACGGGGATCGTCTGCGGCTCCGACCTGATGGCGCTCGGAGCGATCCGCGCGGTGCGCGCGCGCGGTCTGGACGTGCCCGACGACGTGTCGGTGATCGGATTCGACGACTCGCCGCTGATCGCGTTCACCAGTCCGCCGCTCACCACCGTCCGTCAGCCGGTGCAGGCGATGGCGACGGCCGCGGTCGGGGCGCTCCTCGAGGAGATCGAGGGAAACCCCGTGCAGCGCACGGAGTTCGTCTTCCAGCCGGAGCTGGTGGTACGGGGCTCCACCGCCCAGCCCGGTCGATGACCGGACCGGCCGGCCGGGCGCGTGGGACCCGCCCCGGGGGGAGCGGGACCCTCGGCCGGCCGGCCCGGAGCTGTGGTTGAACGTAGCACCACTGCAACTCCTTGCGTAAGTCCTTGCGTTGAAGCTTCCTGCGGATTTCCGGTATGTGGCGCGAGTGTGTCCGAGGGGTTGACCCCGGGCCGGGGCCCTCGTACGGTCACGACCGAAAATAGTTGCTGCTGTCTTGCAGCAAGAGATTGCGATCCTCGCCCCCCGCACCTCCCATCCCCCGAGGATTCAGCAGGAGGAATCATGGCCAAGAAGACCGTGGCCGCTGCACTCGCCATCGTGGCGGGAGCCGCTGTGGCCGTCACGGCGCCCGCCCCCGCGCAGGCCGCCCCGCCCGGTGAGAAGGACGTCACCGCGGTGATGTTCGAGTGGAGGTTCGCCTCCGTGGCGAAGGCCTGCACCGAGCAGCTCGGCCCGGCCGGCTACGGCTACGTGCAGGTGTCGCCGCCGCAGGAACGCATCCAGGGATCGACCTGGTGGACCGCGTACCAGCCCGTGAGCTACAAGATCGCCGGTCCGCTCGGCGACCGCACCGCCTTCAAGAACATGATCGACACCTGCCACGCGGCGGGCGTGAAGGTCGTCGCCGACACCGTGATCAACCACATGGCCAACGCCTCGGGCACGGGAACGGGCGGGACCTCGTTCTCCAAGTACGACTACCCCGGCCTGTACTCGGGCGGCGACATGGACGACTGCCGCGCCACCATCGCGAACTACCAGGACCGGGCCAACGTCCAGAACTGCGAACTCGTCGGCCTGCCGGACCTCGACACCGGCGAGGACTGGGTCCGCGGCCGGATCGCCGGCTACATGAACGACCTGCTCTCCCTCGGCGTGGACGGCTTCCGCATCGACGCCGCCAAGCACATGCCGGCCGCCGACCTCGCGAACATCAAGTCGCGGCTGAGCAACCCGGGCGTCCACTGGAAGCAGGAGGCGATATACGGAGGGGGAGAGGCCGTCTCGCCGAGCGAGTACCTCGGCAACGGCGACGTACAGGAGTTCCGCTACGCCCGCGACCTCAAGCGGATCTTCGGCTCCGAGAAGCTCGCGCACCTCGCCACCTTCGGCGAGTCCTGGGGCTACATGCCCTCCGGCAAGTCCGGCGTCTTCGTCGACAACCACGACACCGAGCGCAACGGCGAGACCCTCACCTACAAGAGCGGCTCCGCCTACACCCTGGCGAGCGTCTTCATGCTGGCCTGGCCCTACGGCTCCCCGGACGTCCACTCCGGCTACGAGTGGTCCGACAAGGACGCCGGCGCGCCGAACGGCGGCCAGGTGAACGCCTGCTACACCGACGGCTGGAAGTGCCAGCACGCCTGGCGCGAGATCTCCTCCATGGTCGGCTTCCGCAACGCCGCCCGCGGCGCGGCCGTATCCCACTGGTGGGACAACGGCAACAACGCGATCGCGTTCGGCCGCGGTGACAAGGCCTACGTCGCCCTGAACCGCGAGGGCTCCACGCTCTCCCGCACCTTCCAGACCGGCCTCGCCGCCGGCACCTACTGCGACGTCCAGAGCAACACCGCCGTGACGGTGAACTCCGCCGGCCAGTTCACGGCGACGCTGGGCGCCCACACCGCGCTCGCCCTGCACGTGAACGCCAAGACCTGCCAGGCCGGCGGCACGACCCCGCCGCCCGCGAGCAGCGCCGCCGCCTTCCAGGTGAACGCCACCACGGCCCTCGGCCAGAACATCCACGTCACCGGCAACCACGCCGCCCTCGGCAACTGGTCCCCGGCCGCGGCCCCCAAGCTGGACCCGACGAGCTACCCCGTCTGGAAGCTGACGGTCCCCCTGCCCGCCGGCACGTCCTTCGAGTACAAGTACGTCCGCAAGGACGCGGCGGGCAACGTGACCTGGGAATCCGGCGCGAACCGTGTCGCCACGGTCCCCGCCTCCGGCCAGATCGTCCTCGACGACACCTTCCGTAACTGACCGCCCCTCCCACCAGGGCCGCCCCACCGGGGCGGCCCCCCTTCCCGTACCTCCAGGGAGAACCCCCGTGATACGCAAGAGAACGGCGGCCGTCGTGGCCACCGCCCTGTGCGCGGCGCTGGTGCCCGCCCTTCCCGCCGCCGCGGCGCCCCCGCCGCCGCCCCCGCCCTCCGACAAGGCGCTCGCCGCGCAGCCCGCGCGCCACGACCTCACCCGGGAGCAGTTCTACTTCGTCCTGCCCGACCGGTTCGCCAACGGCGACACCCGCAACGACCGCGGCGGCCTCACCGGCACCCGCCTGGAGACCGGTTACGACCCCACCGACAAGGGCTTCTACCAGGGCGGCGACCTCAAGGGCCTCACCCGGAAGCTCGACTACATCAAGGGCCTCGGCACCACCGCCATCTGGATGGCGCCGATCTTCAAGAACCAGCCCGTCCAGGGCGCCGGCAAGGACGCGAGCGCCGGCTACCACGGCTACTGGATCACCGACTTCACCCAGGTCGACCCGCACTTCGGCACCAACGCCGACCTGGAGAAGCTGATCGACCAGGCCCACGCCAAGGGCATGAAGGTCTTCTTCGACGTCATCACCAACCACACCGCCGACGTCGTCGACTACCGGGAGAAGTCCTACGACTACCT
Organism: Streptomyces sp. NPDC036822; assembly: GCF_055609145.1. Lineage (NCBI taxonomy): Bacteria > Bacillati > Actinomycetota > Actinomycetes > Kitasatosporales > Streptomycetaceae > Streptomyces > Streptomyces sp. NPDC036822. Next base: position 466,001 of record NZ_JBVJPY010000001.1, on the reverse strand, counting down.
CTCCAAGGGCGCCTTCCCCTACCTGACGAAGGACGGCGTCCCCTTCGACGACGCCGACTACGCCGACGGCACGAAGCGCTTCCCGCGCGTGGACGGGGAGTCCTTCCCGCGCACGCCGGTGGTGGCCCCCGACAAGAAGGACCTCAAGGTCCCCTCCTGGCTCAACGACCCGACGATGTACCACAACCGGGGCGACTCGACCTTCGCCGGCGAGTCCTCCGCGTACGGCGACTTCGTCGGTCTCGACGACCTGTGGACCGAGCGTCCCGAGGTCGTCGAGGGCATGGAGAAGATCTACCAGCGCTGGGTGCGCGACTTCGACATCGACGGCTTCCGCATCGACACCGTCAAGCACGTCAACACCGAGTTCTGGACCCAGTGGGCCACCGCCCTCGACGAGTACGCCGCCCGGCGCGGCCGCGACGACTTCTTCATGTTCGGCGAGGTCTACTCCGCCGACCCGGCGATCACCGCGCCGTACGTCACCGAGGGCCGCCTGGACGCCACCCTCGACTTCCCCTTCCAGGACGCGGCCCGCACCTTCGCCTCCCAGGGCGGCTCCGCCGACAAGCTGGCGAACCTCTTCGCCCAGGACTACCGCTACACCACCGACAAGGCCAACGCCTACGAGTCGGTGCCCTTCCTCGGCAACCACGACATGGGCCGCTTCGGAGCCTTCCTCAAGCAGGACAACCCGAAGGCCGGCGACGCCGAGCTGCTCGCCCGCTACCGGCTCGCCAACGAGCTGATGTTCCTCAGCCGCGGCAACCCCGTCGTCTACTACGGCGACGAGCAGGGCTTCACCGGCCCCGGCGGCGACAAGGACGCGCGCCAGACGCTCTTCGCGTCGAAGACCGCCGACTACCTGGACGACGATCAGCTCGGCACCGACCGCACGCACGCCGACGACGCGTACGACACCGGCCACCCCCTCTACCGGCAGATCGCCGCACTCGCCGACCTCACCACGAGGCACCCGGCGCTGCGCGACGGCGTCCAGCAGCAGCGGTACGCAGAGGGCCAGGTCTACGCCTTCTCCCGCACCGACACCCGCGCGAAGACCGGGCCCGTCGAATACGTCGTCGCCGTGAACGGCTCCACCGAGGCGAAGACCGTCGAGATCCCGACCGGATCCGCCGCGCACACCGCCTTCACCGCGATCCACGGCGGCGACGCCCGCGTCACCAGCGGCGCGGACTCCACGGTCAAGGTCACCGTCCCCGCGCTCGGCTCCCTCGTCCTCAAGGCGTCCAAGCCGCTCGCCGCCCCCGCCGCCGCGCCCGCGCTCACCCTCGAGGCCCCCGAGGCCGGCGCCACCGGCACCGTCGAGATCTCCGCCGACGTCACGGGCGGCGGCCTCGACCGCGTCGTCTTCGCCGCCCAGACCGGCAACGGGAAGTGGCAGGTCCTCGGCTCCGCCGACCACGCCCCGTACAAGGTCACCCAGAAGGTGACCGCACCCGCCGGCACCGCGCTGCGCTACAAGGCCGTCGTCATCGACACCGCCGGCCGCACCGCGAGCGCCACCGCCGCGACCACCAGCGGCGCCCCCGCCGTCGAGCAGCCGCCGACCGCCACCCAGCGGGACCACGCGATCGTCCACTACAAGCGTGCCGACGGGAACTACGACGACTGGGGCCTCTACACCTGGGGCGACATCGCCGACGGCGAAGGCACCACCTGGCCCGCCGGCAAGCCCTTCACCGGCCGTGACGCCTACGGCGCCTTCGCCTACGTCAAGCTCAAGCCCGGCGCCTCCTCGGTCGGCTTCATCGCCGTGAACAAGGACGGCGTCAAGGACACCGACGCCGACCGGGCCGTCGACCTCTCCAAGACCGGCGAGGTGTGGATCGAGCAGGGCAGGCCGGAGGTCCTGAACGCCGCCCCCGCGGGCGCGTACCCGCCCCAGGACACCACGAAGGCCGTCCTGCACTACCAGCGCGCCGACGGGAAGTACGACGGCTGGGGCCTGCACACCTGGACCGGCGCGGCGAACCCGACCGACTGGACCAAGCCCCTGGAGCCCGTCCGCACGGACGCCTACGGAGCCGTCTACGAAGTCCCGCTCGCGCCCGGCGCGACCTCCCTCTCCTACATCCTGCACAAGGGCGACGAGAAGGACCTGCCCACCGACCAGTCCCTCGACCTGAAGGCCCACGGCCACGAGGTCTGGATGCTCGGCGGCCAGGAGAAGTACCTGCTGCCGCAGCCCAAGGGCAGCGGCGCCGCGCTCGACCTCACCAAGGCCCAGGCCGTCTGGCTCGACGCGACCACCCTCGCCTGGAACGGCAGCGACGCCGCCGCCTCCAGCATGCTCCTCACCTCCCGCGACGGATCGATCGCCGTCGAGAACGGCGCCCTCACCGGCGACCGGCAGGTGCTCCGCCTGAACAGGACCGAGCTGACCGACGCGCAGAAGGCCGCCTTCCCCCACCTGAAGGCGTACGGAGCGTTCACCGTCGACCCCCGCGACCGCGACCGCGTCCGGCACGCGCTCAAGGGCCAGCTCGTCGCCGCCCAGTACGCGGCGAACGGCGCCGTCCTGACCGCCACCGGCGTCCAGCTCGCCGGCGTCCTCGACGACCTGTACGCCCCGAAAGCCACCACCGCCTCCCTCGGCCCGGTGTTCCGGGGCGGCACCCCCACCCTCTCCCTCTGGGCCCCCACCGCCCAGTCCGTCGCCCTCGAACTCGACGGGAAGACCGTCCCCATGCGCCGCGACGACGCCTCCGGCGTCTGGTCGGTCACCGGCACGCGCGCGTGGACCGGAAAGCCGTACCGGTACGTGGTGAAGATCTGGGCGCCCAGCGTGCGCCAGATCGTCACCAACCACGTCACCGACCCCTACGCCACCGCCCTGACCACCGACTCGGCGCGCAGCCTGGTCACCGACCTCGCCGACCCGAAGCTCGCCCCGACGGGGTGGAGGTCGCTGGCCAAGCCCGCGGCCGTGCCCCTGCGGGACGCGCAGATCCAGGAGCTGCACATCCGCGACTTCTCCGTCGCGGACACCACGGCCCCCGCCGCTCACCGCGGCACGTACCTCGCCTTCACCGACCCCGGCAGCAAGGGCTCCCGGCACCTGCGGCAGCTGGCCGCCTCCGGCACCTCCTACGTCCACCTGCTCCCGGCCTTCGACATCGGCACCATCCCCGAGAAGAAGTCCGAGCGGACCGAGCCGGCCTGCGACCTCAAGGTCTACGCCCCCGACTCCCAGGAGCAGCAGGCCTGCGTGGCCGCCGCCGCTGCCAAGGACGCCTACAACTGGGGCTACGACCCGCTCCACTACACCGTCCCCGAGGGCTCCTACGCCACCGACCCCGAAGGCACCCGCCGCACCGTCGAGTTCCGGCGGATGGTCCAGGCCCTCAACGGCGCCGGCCTGCGCACGGTCATGGACGTCGTCTACAACCACACCGTCGCCGCCGGCCAGTCCGACAAGTCGGTCCTCGACCGGATCGTGCCCGGCTACTACCAGCGGCTCCTGGCCGACGGCTCCGTCGCCACCTCCACCTGCTGCGCCAACACCGCGCCCGAGAACGCCATGATGGGCAAGCTCGTCGTGGACTCGGTCGTCACCTGGGCCAAGCAGTACAAGGTCGACGGCTTCCGCTTCGACCTCATGGGCCACCACCCGAAGGAGAACATCCTCGCCGTCCGCAAGGCCCTCGACGCACTCACCCTCGCCAAGGACGGCGTCGACGGAAAGGCGATCGTCCTCTACGGCGAGGGCTGGAACTTCGGCGAGATCGCCGACGACGCCCGCTTCGTCCAGGCCACCCAGAAGAACATGGCCGGAACCGGCATCGCGACCTTCTCCGACCGGGCCCGCGACGCCGTCCGCGGCGGCGGCCCCTTCGACGAGGACCCCGGCGTCCAGGGCTTCGCCTCCGGCCTCTACACCGACCCCAACCCCAAGGCCGCCAACGGCACCCCGGAGCAGCAGAAGGCCCGCCTCCTGCACTACCAGGACCTGATCAAGGTCGGCCTCTCCGGCAACCTCGCCTCCTACTCCTTCACCGACACCTCCGGCCGGACGGTCAAGGGCTCGGAGGTCGACTACAACGGCTCCCCGGCCGGCTACGCCGCCGCCCCCGGCGACGCCCTCGCCTACGCCGACGCCCACGACAACGAGACCCTGTACGACGCGCTCGCCTTCAAGCTCCCGGCGGCCACCTCGCCCGCAGACCGGGCCAGGATGCAGGTCCTCGCCATGGCGACGGCGACGCTCTCGCAGGGCCCCGCGCTCTCCCAGGCGGGCTCGGACCTGCTGCGGTCCAAGTCCCTCGACCGCAACTCGTACGACAGCGGCGACTGGTTCAACGCGATCCACTGGGACTGCCGCGACGGCAACGGCTTCGGCCGCGGCCTGCCCCCGGCGCCCGACAACCAGGCCAAGTGGGCCTTCGGAAAGCCGCTCCTGACAAGTGGGGCGCTCACCGTCGGCTGCGAGCAGATCGACGGGGCCGCGGCCGCCTACCGCGACCTTCAGAGGATCCGTACGACCGAGCCCGCCTTCTCCCTCGCCACCACCGGACAGGTCCAGGACGCCCTGTCCTTCCCCCTCTCCGGCACCGGTGAGACGCCCGGCGTGATCACCATGCGCCTCGGCGGCCTGGTCGTGGTCTTCAACGCCACCCCCGAGCGGCAGACCCAGCGGGTCGCCGCCCTGGCCGGCCAGGGCTACGCCCTCCACCCGGTCCAGGCGTCGGGCACGGACACCACCGTCAAGTCCGCTGCCTACGACACCGGTTCGGGCACCTTCACGGTCCCGGCCCGGACGGTGGCGGTGTTCACCACGCGCTGACCGCACCCCACCGCACCGCGTCACGCGAGGCCGGCCGGGCCCACCCGGCCGGCCTCGCCGCGTGCCGGACCCTTCCCGCTCCGCGTGGCCGGCCGGACGTCCCGGAGCGCCGATGTCCGCCTGCCGGAAGGTCACTTGTGCGGTCACGGCGATCACCGCCAAGGTGTGGCCAGACAACCCTTCGACCGGGAGCCCTCATGCCGCAGATCACCGTGGACCACTCCGCACCGCTCGACCGGCGCGGATTCGCGCTCGCCCTCCACCCGCTCGTCGTGGAGACCGTCGACACGCGGCTCGACGGCTGCAAGACCCGCTTCCGCGAGGTCGAGGAGACGGTCGTCGGGGACGGCTCGACCGACGACGAGATCGTGCACGTGGAGATAGCCCTGCTGCCCGGCCGCTCCGACGAGCTCAAGGCGCGGCTCTCCGAGGCCGTCCTCGCGCTGCTGCCCGACCACCTCAAGGCGACGGAGGGGGTACGGCTCTCCGTCGAGGTGCGCGACCTCGAGGCGTCCTACCGCAAGGGCTGAGCCGGAATCCGCGGCGCCAGGGCCAGGAGCCGGCCGACCAGGTCCCCGAAGGGGCCGTCGGCCGGCTCGTCGCCCAGGATCCGGATCAGGACCTCCGCCATCTCCGGGTCGTAGGCGGCGCTCACCGAGGCCAGCGCGGCGAAGTCGTGCACCAGCTGGAGCTCCAGCTCCGCCCGCGGGATCCGCCGCCCGTCCAGCCAGATCAGCGCGGTCGACTCGGCGAGCGAGACCCAGGAGCGGACGACCAGCTCGAGCCGGGCGGAGGGGGCCTCCACCTCCAGATGGGCGAGGATCTGCTCGTAGGCGGCCTGGCGCACCTCGTCGATCATCGCGTTCGTCGTGGAGGAGCCCACCGCGGGGCCGCCGCGCATCAGCGCGGAGAAACCGGGACCGTGGTCGTCCACGAAGTCGAAGAACCGGCCCATCACCCGCAGCAGCCGCGCCCCCAGCGGGCCCTGCGGGGGCTCCACGAAACGGGCCGCCAGCTCGTCGGCCGCCCGCCGCAGCGCCGCCTCGTACAGGCTCTGCTTGCCGGGGAAGTAGTGGTAGACCAGCGGCCGTGAGATGCCCGCGGCGGCCGCGATCTCGTCGATGGAGACCTCGTCGGGCGATCGGTGGCTGAACAGCTCCAGGGCCACCCCGATCAGCTGCTGCTTGCGCTCCTCGACGCCCATCCTGCGGCGTACCCCGGTCGTCATGCGAACAGCCTAACGGGCGTCCGTTACGCTCCCACCACATGAGCGCTTCCGACCAGGACACACCGGCCAAGGGCACACCGGTACCGGACACCGAGGCAACGGCGACCGAGGCGACGGCGACGACGGAGACCGAGGCAGTCGACTCCGAGGCGACGGCGACCCGGACGCCCGGCACCGAGGCGGAGGGCCCCGCGGAAGCCGATGAGACCGACGAGACCGACGGGGCCGAGGACGGGCCGGCGGCCGACGAGGCCGAGGACGCGGACGGGTCCGTGACGGCGGGCATGACGCCCACGCAGGCCCGCCGGCTCCGGATAGCCGCCGCCTCCGTCCTGCTGGTCGCGATGGCGGTCGTCCTCGTGATCCGGCTGGCCAGCCGTACGTCCGTCCTGGTCGTCGGCGTGTACGGACTGGCCATGATCCTCTGCGGCGTGGTGATCGAACTGTCCCGCAACGGCCGCACGCGGCTGGGGACCTGGCTCCTGGTGAGCGGCCTCGCCGCCGCGCTGGCCTTCGACTGGCTGATCCTCCCGTAGCCGGACCTGCCGGACCTGCCGCACCTGCCGGAACTACAGGTCGAGGACCAGCCGTTCGCCCGCGCACCGCGAGACGCAGAGCAGCATCGAGTCGGCGCGCTCGGCGTCGGTGAGCAGTTCGTCCCGGTGGTCGACCTCGCCCTCCAGGACCCCCTGGCGGCAGGTCCCGCAGAACCCCTGCTCGCAGGAGTACGGGACCCCCGGGACCGCGGCCCGCACCGCGGCCAGCACCGACTGCTCCGGCCCGACCGCCACCGTCCGCCCCGAGCGGCGCAGTTCGACCTCGAAGGCGCCCCCGGCGGCCGGGGCGGCGGGGGAGAAGCGCTCCAGATACGGGAGGCGGCCCGTGGGCAGGGCGGCGGTCACCGCGTCCATCAGTCCGTCCGGGCCGCAGCAGTACACCGCCGTCTCGGGCGGGACGTCCGCGAGGAAGCCGAGGTCGGGCAGGCCGGACTCGTCCTCGGCGACCACCGTCAGGCGGTCGCCCGCCTCGGCGAGCCGCTCGATCTCGCCGAGGAACGGCAGGGTGGCGCGCGAGCGCCCGCAGTACAGCAGCCGCCAGTCGGCGCCCGCCGCCTCCACGTCGCGCAGCATGGGCAGGACGGGCGTGATGCCGATGCCTCCGGCGACGAAGACGTAGGCGGGGGCGTCGACGAGCGGGAAGCGGTTGCGCGGCCCCCGGATCTCGACCTCCGTCCCCTCGCGGAGCTGTTCGTGGACCTCGCGCGAGCCGCCCCGGCCCCCTCGCTCCCCCTCGATCAGCCGGGTGGCGACGGTGTAGGCGTCCGTGTCGGCGGGGTCCCCGCAGAGCGAGTACTGGCGCACCCGCCCGGACGGCAGGACCAGGTCGAGGTGGGCGCCGGGCTGCCAGCGGGGCAGGCCGGTGCCCTCCAGACGGAGCCGCACCACGCCCTCGGCGGGCTCGGTGCGCCGGGTGACGAGGACCCTGCGGGTCACGGTGGCGAGGCGGCCGCGGCCCGACACCGGTTCCTCGAGGGCGGGCATCGGCCAGAGCGGCGCCGCTTCGATGCGGCGGCGCACGGCGCGCTTGGCGCGCGTGGCGAGGAGGGCCGTCCCGGCGACGAGGACGACGGTACGCAGGCGGGGCATGGTCAGCGACCTCCGTTGGCGCCGGGGGAGTTCGCCAGATAGGCGACGGCCTGGGCGGTGTCTCCCTCCTGGGAGGGGTGGTAGGCGCGGCTGAGGTAGCGGGGGATGGACCGCAGCAGGTCGGGGGTGGAGGGCAGCACCCCTTCCCGTCCCTTGCGGACGAGCTGCCCGACCGACGCCCTGCCGTCGGTGAGGGTGGGGTCGTTCTCCATGAAGAAGCGGGTGCCGCGCTGCCAGAGGAAGACCATCGCGGTGAAGGCGGTCGCCCAGGTGCGGACGCGGCGACGGTAGCCGCCGTCGAGGTGCGTGAAGAGCTCGAAGGCGACCGAGCGGTGCTCGACCTCCTCGGCGCCGTGCCAGCGCAGCAGGTCCAGCATGGTGGGGTCGGCGCCCCGGCGGTCGAGTTCCTCGGCGTTGAGCACCCAGTCGCCGAGGAAGGCGGTGTAGTGCTCGATGGCGGCGATGAGCGCGACCCGCTCCATCAGCCACCAGCGGCGCGGCCTGCCGGGCGGCAGCGTCCGGTCGCCGAGCAGCTTCTCGAAGAACCAGTCGACCTGCGCGGTGTACGGCGTGGGGTCGAGGCCGAGCCTCTTGAGGTGGGGGAGGACGTCGTCGTGCGCCTGGGAGTGGACGGCCTCCTGTCCGATGAAGCCGATGACGTCCGCACGCAGCCTGTCGTCGGTGATGAGCGGGAGCACCTGCTTGTAGACGTGCACGAACCAGCGTTCGCCTGCCGGGAGCAGCAGGTGCAGCACGTTGATGGTGTGGGTGGTGAACGGGTCGCCGGGCACCCAGTGGAGCGGGGTCTCCTCCCAGGCGAAGGAGACCTTGCGGGCCTTGAGTTCGATGTGCTCCGACGCCACCGGTGCAGGCTGCGTATTAGACATGGCGTCAATGTACTGAGGGGTAAGCGGTTGGCAACAGGGTCGTGCACCGGCTTTTCCCACGGCGGGCCTCACCCGCGATCCGGCCTGGCCGGCGCCTGGGAGGCGCCTGATCCCGCCGCCTGGGCGCGGCTGGTCCTCGCCTGGTCGCGGGTGGTCGGGCGCCTGGCCGGTGCCCGGTCGGCGCCCGTGGAGCCCCGCGGACGTCTCGGGACGTCCGGGGACACCGGTCGATGCCGGACGACGAGCTGAGCGGCACCGCCGCTCAGCGCAGCGCCCCCACGGGCGTGCCGTCCTTCAGCGTGCCGCGCAGATCCGCCCGGGCGCCCGGCCTCGCCTTCAGCGCGAGCAGGTGCCCGTCCGCCCGGCCCACCACACCCCCCGAGGTCGTCAGCGACGCGACGTCCTCGCTCCCGGCCGCCAGGACGTACCACTGTCCGCTCTTCGCCTGCCACAGCACACCCGCCAGCACCCGCGGGTCACGCACCCCGCAGGCCGGTGTCTCCTCGGCCTTCGCCACGAGCGCCGCCGGAGCCCCGGCCGACGCCTGGAACTGCGCGAGCACCCTGCCGCCCGTGCCGCGCCACGTCTCCGCCCGGGTGCACAGCCAGGCGGCCCGGCCCCCGTCCTCCGGAAGCCGCTGCGCGGCGAACCGCCAGGAGTTCACCGCCCTGACCCCGTGCGAACGGACCGCCGTCAGGCCGCACGCCGTCCGCGCCCACGCCGTCCGCGCCTCCTCGCCCGTCGCGTCCACGGGTGCGGTCGGCGGCCCCGCCGTCAGCCGGGCGGGGGCCAGTTCGCCCAGGTCGGTCAGCAGCCGCACTCCCGCCGTGTCCCGCAGCTGGAGGGTGTTCCAGACCGTGCACCCCCGCGCCGCCACCGGGCTGGGCAGCGCACGGGTGAGACCGTCCGCGTCCCGCTCCAGCGGCCAGGGCTCCTTCGACGGCGCGAGCAGGTCCCGTACCGCCGTCTCGCGCACCCACGGCGCTGTCAGATAGCGGACGTTGCCCGCCGCACGCGAGACCACGAGCGCCGACGAGCCGACCTCGTCCGCCCCGTCCGTCCGCGCGAAGTCCAGTGCCGCCCCGTTCGTTCCCCCGGCGGGCTCCGCGTACCGCACCGCCCGCAACCCGTCGTGGAACAGCACCACCCGGGCCCCGTCGACCTCGCCCGCGTACAGCAGCTGCGGCGAGCCCATCGGCGGCCCCGCCGGTGTGCCGGGCGTCGCCGACGTCTGCACCGACCCGCCGGGCCGGGCCCAGACCGCGAGGGCCCGGCGCAGCAGCGCCCGGTCCCCGGCCAGGCCCCCGCGCTCCGGCCACACCGAGAAGTCCCTGCGCGTCGAGCGCTGCCAGAAACCCGCCGGGACCCGCTTCAGGCCCTCCGGGTCCAGGGCCGCCTCCGCCGCCGGGTTGCGGGCGTACGACGGCGCCGCAGCACCGTTTCTGCCCCAGCCGTCCCCGGGCAGTCCGAGCAGCGTCCCGCACACCACCACGGCCGCCGCGGCAGCCAGGGCCGCCTTGCCGTGCTGGCGGCGGCGCATGAGATCCGTCGGCCTGGCCTGGAGCGAACACGGGTCGAACTCGGGGGAGTCGAGGAGCGCGGCCGCACCGACACCTCCCGCCGCCTCCACCCCGTCCGCCTCCACGAGCGCCGCCCGCGCGTCCGCCTCCGGCACGCCCGCCGCCGCGAGCACCCGCACCACCTCCGGGTCGCCCTGGCGTTCGAGGCCGCGCAGGACGTAGGCCGCCCGCGCCGGTCCCGAGAGCGCCGAGAGCCGCTGGTCCAGGGCCAGTTCGTCGGCGCCGCCGGCCCGCGGGAACAGCCGGAGTCCCCATACGTGCGGCAGCAGCGGCGGGAGCTGGGCCCGCCGCGGCAGCGCCGGGCGCCGTAACGGCAGCCCGGCGACCAGCGCCTGGCGCAGCACCGCGCCGCGTACGTACGCGTACCCGGGGTCGACGGCGTCCTCCGGGCGGCGGGCTGCCGGGACGCCACCGCCGGAGACGCGGCGGCGTGGCAGCGAGCGCTGGACGAGGGCGTGCGCGGTCAGCACCCGCCGGTTGCGCCCCAGCGAGGGCGGCAGCACGAGGTACGCGATCCGGACCAGCCGGGGGTAGTGCTCGACGAGGGCGGCCTCCGCCTGCTCGACGTCGACGGGACCGGGGCCGGGCCGCCCGGGGCCGTGGGGGGAGGTGGCGAGTTCCTGGGTGGTCACGTTCAGCAGAACGAGCGAATCATGCGATGGTCACCCCGGCCGTACGGCCCTGAGGCCGGGGCTCGCGGGGCGCGTCGGGCCGCTCAGGCCCCGTGGACCGTCAGCCGCTCGCGGATCACGGCCGTCACGTCGTCGGGCACCCCGAGCCCTTCCCGTACGTACTTCTCCATCGAGCCGTGCCGGACCGCCACCTCGTCGAGCGCCGCGGCGAGGTACTCCGGTACGACCCCGATGAGCGCCAGCGCCAGCTCCGGGTCGCCGCCCTGCGCCGTGAACCCCTCGATCATGGGGGCGAAGGCCTGCCGGACGGCCGCGTTGACCGACAGGTACTCCGTCATCACCGTCTCGTCGTCCGCGCCGAGCACGGACAGCACGATCGTCGCCCCCCAGCCGGTGCGGTCCTTGCCCGCCGTGCAGTGGAAGAGCAGCGGACCGGTGTGCGGATCGCCCAGCTCCATCAGGAAGGCCCGGTAGGCGGCGCGGGCGGAGTCGCTGGCCACGAAGGCCCGGTACGTCCGGACGAAGGCCTCGCGCGCCTTGCCCCCGCCCAGCAGCTCCTCGGCCAGCGCCGGGTCGGCGAGCAGCGTCTTCAGCCGGGCCGCGGGCGGCAGGCCACTCGCGGCCAGATGGTCGGCCAGCACGTCCGCGACGAGCAGCCGCCCGCCGTCCGGGACGTGGTCCGGCCGGTCGGCGCGCTCGGCGGCGGTCCGGAAGTCGACGATGGTCCGGATGCCCAGTCCGGCCACCACGGGGTCGGCCGGGTCCATCCGGTCGAGCCGGCCGGAGCGGAAGATCCGGCCGGAACGGACGCTGCGGTTCTCGCCGAGGGGGAGGGTGCCGAGGTCCCGGAGGTTGGCGACGGTGGCGGCGGGAATGGCGGGCATGGCGTCGACTCCTCCGGATCGGTCCTTTTCGTACCAAACCGTAATCGATCGGATTCCACCACTCCTGGCGTTCGGGCCCCGAACGGAGGGCCGGAGGGGCAGGATGAGCCCATGGTGATGCGTACGCGGCGAACGGTGGAGGCGGCGGTCCTGGCCGCCGCGGTGCTGGTGACGGCCGGGTGCGGCGCCGGGGGCGAGGCCCCCGAGGAGGCCACCGGCACCCTGGAACAGATCGCCGCGAAGGCCGAGTGCGAGCCCGACCTCCAGACGGACGCCGCCGAACTGCGCCAGGCGAAGTGCGCGACGGGCGACGGCACGTACGTCCTTCTCACCTTCGCCAGCGACCGTGGCCAGCGCGAGTGGATCAACGAGGCCAAGGACTACGGCGGCGCCTATCTCGTGGGCCGGAAGTGGACCGTGGCGGGGGACGAGCGGACGGTGGAGCGCGTACGCGGACGGCTCGGCGGTCAGGTCGAGACCACCGAGCCGCACGCGCCGCACTCCTCGCACTCCGCGAGCCCTTCCCACGCCGAGGGGCACCACTGAGAACCACGACGGAGGGCGCCCCTGAGGGCGTCCCCGGGGGACACCGTCAGGGGCGCCCCGGGGGGCACCCGTGAGGGTCAGGTGCAGCGGCGTCCATCGTTGAGGCAGCTCACCACCCGTTTCATCAGGCGCTGGTCGAAGACGTTGATGAAGTCGCCGTGGTCGGTGATCGGCTTGTGCAGCTGTTCGGGGAAGGAGTCGACGGCGAACCCCGGCCCCGGAGGCACGTCGTACACGATCCGCTGCACGAGCTGCGGAATCGCCCGGAAGCCGTTGCCGCACCGGCCCGAGGCCGGATCCGCGAAGGCCACGTGCGTCCGGTGGTTGGCGCTGTCGGTGTTCTGCCCGTCCCAGCAGCTCTGGAAGCGGAACGTCCGCACCACCTTGCTGCCCTGCGGGCAGATCGGGTACTTGTCCTTCAGCTGACGGTCCTCGAAACCGGTGCACGACCAGGAGGCGTTGGCGTTGGCGTCGCCGTTCGTGAACGCCTTCGCGTCCCCGGTGATGATCCGCAGGAAGCGGGGCATCGCGGTGACCTTGGAGACCGGACTGCCGACGAAGTTCAGGGTGACCTGCGCCGGGGTCTGGATCTCGCCCACGTTCTGGTCCTTGCCGCCGCCGTCCGCCTCGGCGTCGTCCTCCGCCTGCCCGTTCTGCAGCCGCAGCACCGGCCAGTAGTAGGTGGAACGGTCACCCTGGTTGCGGCAGGTCGTCCGCCCCCTGGCGAGATCGTCGTCTCCGGCGAAGGCGTCGTTGGCCTGGTTGCCGACGTAGTCGTGCATGTGGTGCGCGCCGTTGCTCACGCCCGGGGCCACGATCACGTTGTCCGGGTTGAACTTGCCGTTCTCGTTCCGCCCGCAGTTCGTCGTGAAGGTGCCCCGGGAGGCGCCGCTGCGCTGCCGGGGCAGCTTCACGTTCGGCGGTACGGACTGGATGTCGACGAAGTCCGAGGCCTCGGGCCCGTTGCCGGCCTGCCCCGGCTCCTCCTCCTGCCCACCCTCCTCGCCGTCGTCCTGCCCGCCTTCCTGGCCGCCCTCCGCGGGGTCCTCGTCGTCGGCGCGCAGGGTGCACGGCGCGAGGCCCTCCATCGACGGCTGCTGGAGCATCAGGCTGATGCGCTGGAGAATGTTGACGCGTTCGTTCTTCAGCGGGGTCAGGATCTGCTGCTCGGCGAAGCCCGGATCGCTCTCGGCCCGCTGCTTGTTGTCGGCGAACCTTTGGTACGCGACGGTGATCTGGTTGTCCAGCGTGGCGAGTTCCCTGTCCACCGCGCCGCGTACGGACCCGGGCACCTCGGGCAGCTCCTCGCCCACGTCGGGACAGTCGATCGTGGAGAGCGGCGTGGCCCGGACCGCGGCCGGATCGCCCCGGCTCTCACCGGCCGAGGCGTACACATTGGCGGCGACGAGTCCGCCTCCGCCCAGCACGAGTGCGACGGAGGCGGCCACCACACGCTTCGCGCGTGTCGAACGTTTTCGTGTGCGTCCCATGCGGCTCTATACGGACGGGACGCGCCGGGTGTTCAACCCGATTCCGATCGGACATCGGTGCGACGTCACGACGCCAGCAGAGCCGCCTCCCGCTCCGCGGAGAGACCGAGCGACGGACGGTCCGGCCGCTGGGGTGCCGCGCCGCCGATCGATTCCAGCCATGCCCAGGTGTCGGCGACCGTCTCCGCCACCGGCCGGCACCGCAGCCCCGAGGCGACGGCCTTCGACACGTCGGCGGTGTGCATCGCGTCGTACAGCTCGCCCGGTGGGATCCAGACCGGCAGGTCGGACCAGGGTTCGACGCCCGCCGCCAGGATCGTCTCCGGGTCCGTCCAGCGCAGTTCCGCGTCCGAACCGGTGACCTGGACACAGGCGTCGAGGAGGTCGCCCATGGTGGTGTGCCCGGGAGGCGAGACCAGGTTGTACGGGCCGGAAAGCCCCGCTCCGGCGGCGTCGAGCGTCCACGCGGCGAGGTCGCGCACGTCAATGTACTGGAGCGGCAGTGTGCGCGGTCCCGGCGCGAGGACCGGGCCGCCCCGGGCGATCCGGCCCAGCCACCAGGGGAGCCGGCCGACGTTCTCGTACGGGCCGACGATCAGCCCCGCCCGGACGAACAGGGTCCGGTCGGGGCCGAAGGCGTCGAGCGCCGCCAGCTCGCCGCCCCGCTTGGCCTCCGCGTACGGCACCTCACCGGCGTCCGGATCCCCCTCGACCAGCGGTCCGTCCTCGCCCAGACCGGCCTTCGGCGGCCAGGCGTAGACCGAGCGGCTGGACACGTAGACGTACCGCCCCGCCCGGTCGGCGAGGAGTCGCGCCGCGTCCCGCACCGCCGCAGGCGACGACGACCAGGTGTCGACGACGACGTCCCACTCCCCGTCGGCGAGCGCGGCGAGCCCTTCGGACGCCGGCGCCGTACGGTCGCCGATCAGCGTGCGGACACCGTCCGGCGGTTCGTGGCGCCCCCGGTGGAAGACCGTCACCTCCGCGCCGCGAGCGAGCGCGGCCTCGGCCACGGCCCGTCCGACGAACTCCGTTCCACCCAAGATCAGAAGTCTCATGCCACGACTGTGCACCCGGGCAGGGCCGTTCCCCCAGCCGTTCCGCCACGGGAGGAAAGGGGAACCGGTCAGGGACGCGGGGCAGGCCGTCCGGCGGGACGCGGCCGGTGACGGGGGAGAGGCCGTCCGGCAGGGGCGACAGCCGGCGGGGGAGACGGCGTCCCGGCGGGACGCGGCCGGTGGTCTCCCGCCCCGGACGGCGGGATGGCACCATGTCAGGACCATGACGGATGCCCGGTCGCCGGTACGCGCCCTGCGAGCCGCCCTCTTCGCGGCGGTGTGCGTGACCTTGGCCGCCGTGGGGCATTCGTCCATGTCTGCGCACGACATCGACCCCGGCCGCCTGTACGTCGCATTCGCCTGCACGACCGCCCTGGCCTGGACGGCGAGCGGCCGGCGCCGAGGGCCCCTCGCGATCGGCGCCGGCCTGCTCGCCGTCCAGTCGGCGCTGCACCTGGTCTTCGCGTGGGGCGAGTCGCACGCCGCCGCCGACACCCACGCGGGCGCGACCGGTTCGGCGCACACGCCGACGGACCACCTGCTCATGGGGCGGCCGCCGGTGGGGCACACCTCCGCGGCCGGTCCCGCCGTGGGCGACGCGCCCACGGCCGACACGCTCCTGGACACGGCCCTGGAGACGGTCACCGGCCACACCTCCGTCGGCATGTTCGCCGCGCACCTCCTCGCCGCCGTGATCTGCGGCCTCTGGCTGGCCCACGGCGAAGCCGCGCTCTTCGCCCTCGCCCGGGCCGTCGCGGCGCGCACCTTCACCCCGCTGCGGCTGCTGCTCGCCGTCGCACCCGTACCGGTTCCACCGCGCCCACGACCTGTCCGCACGCGTCCGCACCACCACCACCGGCTGCGCGGCGTCGTCCTCGCGCACACCCTCTCCCGGCGCGGCCCGCCCCGGCTGTCCGCACCCCGCGCCACCGCCCTCGGAGTCCACGTCTGACCCGGGGGCCGATTCCCCCTGTCGACACCGACTCCGAGGACAGTCATGACCATCGACGATCCCGCACGCCCTGACACGGCCGAACCGAGAACCACCGAGACCGCCGGCGGCGCCCTCGCCGACCCCGGCACCGAGCCGGTCACCGAGCCCCCCCACCGGCCCGCCGCCGAGTCCGGCTCCGGCCACGGTTCGCGGCCGCGGGGCTGGAGCGCCCTGCGCCCCCTCGTCCTGCGCCTCCACTTCCACGCCGGCCTGCTCATCGCCCCCTTCCTGCTCGTCGCCGCCACCAGCGGCCTGCTCTACGCCCTCTCCTTCCAGGCGGAGAAGGTGCTGTACGCGCACGAACTGGAGGTCCCCGTCGGGGAGCGGACCCTGCCGCTGTCCCAGCAGGTCCACGCCGCCACGAAGGTGAACCCGAACGGCACCGTCACCGCCGTCTGGCCCTCCGCCGAACCCGGCGCCACCACCCGGGTCCTGATGGCCGACCCGGACGTCGAGGAGGGCAGGTCCCTCGCCGTCTTCGTCGACCCCTACACCGGCGAGATACGCGGACAACTGCCCAGCTACGGCGGCTCCGGAGCGCTGCCGCTGCGCACCTGGATCGACGAACTCCACCGCGATCTGCACCTCGGCGACCTCGGCCGCCACTACAGCGAGCTGGCCGCCAGCTGGCTCTGGGTGGTCGCGCTCGGCGGCCTGGCCCTCTGGCTCGGCCGTCGCCGGAAGAACCGCCGCGCCCTGCTCGTACCGGAACGCGGACCGAAGTCCCGCCGCCGCACCCTCTCCTGGCACGGCACGATCGGCCTGGCGGCGGTGGCCGGACTCCTGCTGCTCTCCGCCACCGGTCTGACCTGGTCGCGGTACGCCGGTGAGAACATCGACACGGTCCGCGCGCAGCTCGGCGGCGCCACCCCGTCCGTCTCCGCGGCGCTCGACGGCGCGGCCGCCGGCGGGTCCGGGGAGCACGCGGGCCACGGCTCCGGCCACGACGCCGCACCCGCCCGGGGCGCGGACGTCGGCATCGACAAGGCGGTCGAGGCGGCCCGCGCGGCCGGCATCGAGGGGCCGACGGCCGTCACCCTGCCCTCCGAGGGCAAGGGCTATGTCGTCAAGGAGACCGACGCCCGGTTCCCCGTCCACCTGGACTCGGTGGCCGTGGACCCGGCCGACGGCACGGTCATCGACGAACTCCGGTTCGCCGACTACCCGGTGCTGGCCCAGGCGACCCGCTTCGGTATCGACGCCCACATGGGCGTCTTCCTCGGCCTGTTCAACCAGCTGGCACTCGCCGCCCTGGCGCTCGCGCTCATCGTGCTGATCGTCTCGGGCTACCGCATGTGGTGGCTGCGCCGCCCGGGCCGCCCGGCCGCGCGCGGGGCGTGGCGGAGCGTGCCGCCGACGATGCTGCTGCCGCTGCTCGCGGTCACCGCCCTGGCCGGCTGGTTCGTGCCGCTGCTCGGCCTGAGCCTGCTCGCCTTCCTGGTGGCCGACCTCGCGGCCGGAGCCGTGACGAAGGTGAGGTCCCGGGACCGGGACCTCACCCGTGAGGCCTGATCAGGGCGTGTACTTGTAGCCGACCCGCCGCACGGTCTGGATCGTGTGGCGGTGCTCGGCGCCCAGCTTGCGGCGCAGCCGGGCCACGTGGACGTCCACGGTCCGGCCGTCGCCGACATGCCCGTACCCCCACACCGTGGTCACCAACTGGTCCCGGGTGTGCACCCGGTGGGGGTGGGCGACGAGGTGGGCGAGCAGTTCGAACTCGAGGTACGTGAGGTCCAGCGGCTCCCCGTCGACGACGGCGATCCGCTGGGCGCCGTCGATGGTGACCGGCCCCTGCTCGGCGACGGTCTCCGCTGCCGCCAGGGGCTCACCGGCCGGGGACGGCACCGCCACCTGCTGGTCGGCCGGGACGAGGACGAGGTACCCGACCATCGGGGGCCGTCCGGGCAGCGTCGGCAGGGTGTGCGGCGGCGCGGGCAGCAGCGTGGCGCCGGGCGGCAGGAACTCCGCCACGCGGGAGAGTTCGGCGACCTCGTTCGGATCGACGGCCCGGAGTCGGTGACGTCCGGGACGGACGGCGGTGAGGGGCGTACTCAGGGAGGCGCTCGGGGTGGGGGCCATGACGGATCAGCTCATTTCGCGCGAGGGAACGGACGGGGAGGCGTCGTACGTCGTGCGCGTGGGCCGAAGGCCGGGGATCGGACCGTACCGATCGGGGCTTTAGAGGGCCGACGCGTTCCTCACGCGCCGACAGCACCGGTCGAAGTCGTGGTGCTGACGGGAAGGCCAGAACGGCTCGAGGTCGTGACGACCCGTCGCGATGTCGTTCTGAGTGATGGCCATATCCCTAGTATACTACTCGGGAATGCCTCCCGACCCCGCTTTACCGGCCGGATCGGCGAGGGGCCCGACACTTCCCCAGGCCGGCCGCGGCCCCAAGTGCCGGGCCCGGAAAGGCGGAAGGGCGCCCGCCGTGGTCACGGCGGGCGCCCTTCGGCGTCGTGCGGTGCGGATCAGACCTGGCCGGCCTTCTCCAGGGCCTCGCAGCAGGTGTCCACCAGGAGGCGGGTCACCACGTACGGGTCGACGTTCGCGTTCGGGCGGCGGTCCTCGATGTAGCCCTTCTGGTCCTGCTCGACCTGCCACGGGATGCGGACCGAGGCGCCGCGGTCCGAGACGCCGTAGGAGTACTCGTCCCACGGGGCGGTCTCGTGCAGACCCGTCAGGCGGTCGTCGATGCCGGCGCCGTAGTTCTTGACGTGGTCGAGCGGCTTCGAGCCCTCGCCCAGCGACTCGGCCGCGGTGATGATCGCGTCGTAGCCCTCGCGCATCGCCTTGGTCGAGAAGTTGGTGTGCGCGCCCGCGCCGTTCCAGTCGCCCTTCACCGGCTTCGGGTCCAGCGTCGCCGAGACCTTGAAGTCCTCGGCCGTGCGGTAGAGCAGCCAGCGGGCCACCCACAGCTGGTCCGCGACCTCCAGCGGCGCCAGCGGGCCGACCTGGAACTCCCACTGACCCGGCATGACCTCGGCGTTGATGCCGGAGATGCCCAGACCCGCCTTCAGGCAGTTCTCCAGGTGCGCCTCGACGACGTCGCGGCCGAAGATCTCATCGGCGCCGACACCGCAGTAGTAGCCGCCCTGCGGCGCCGGGAAGCCGCCGACCGGGAAGCCGAGCGGACGCTCGCCGTCGAAGAAGGTGTACTCCTGCTCGATGCCGAAGATCGGCTCCTGCGCGGCGTACTTCGCGTAGACCTCGGCCAGCGCGGCACGGGTGTTGGACTCGTGCGGCGTCATGTCCGTGTTCAGGACCTCGCACATCACCAGGATGTCGTCGCCGCCACGGATCGGGTCCGGGCAGACGAAGACCGGCTTGAGGACGCGGTCCGAGGCGTGGCCCTTGGCCTGGTTGGTGCTGGATCCGTCGAAGCCCCAGATGGGAAGCTCGGCGAGGGTGGCGCCCGAACCCGCCATGATCTTCGTCTTCGAGCGAAGCTTCGCGGTCGGCTCGGTGCCGTCGATCCAGATGTACTCAGCCTTGAAGGTCACGGGCCTCATCCTTTGGGCATGCTGCTGCGGGGACGCGCGGCGGCTCGCGACGCTGCGAGAGCTGCGGTGTCGTGCTCGGTGTCTGCGCGCAGCTTCGCAACACGGGATTTCCCGCCCGTTGCCCGATTGTGAACCCCGTGTTACTCAGCCTTCCTGCGTTTCCCGCGGACGCTGTGCGATCACCCGCGCGTGCGGCGGCGAGAGGGGGCCGGCCGCCCCGACCCACCGCGCGACCTCGGCGTACGCGATGCCGAGCGTCTCCGCCGCGCGCCCGGGGTGCGCGTCCGCGCCGCGGAACCGGCGCGGCGGACGACCGCGACGGATCCTGGCTTCCGGAGAGCCGGAACGCCCGCGGACGGGCTGTCCGCCCCGTGCGGTCGGTGGCCGGCTCGCCGAGGTGCCGCTCCTCGGCCGGGAGCGGGACGGCGAAGGCGGCCCCCGGGGAGTCGTCGACGTACGGCATCGGCCCGCACCGCCCGGCGTGGACCCCGAAGACCCGCGGCGACTCCCCGAGCCCCGGAACCCTCGGCCCTTCCACCGGCTCCGACCCGTCCCGACGTCCGGCCGACGTCCCCGCCGGCCGCAGCCGGTGCGGGCCGGGCGGAGCGGGCCGGATCGGGACCCCCTTCGGGAACGGCTCCGTCCGCCGGTCCGGATACGTCCGGAGCGGTCTCCACCAGCGCCGCCGGACCCTCCGCACCCCTGATCCCCGCCGTCGGCACGTGCGGCGCCGGCCGCCGTGGCTCACCACCCCGTGTGTCGTATACGGGGGTTCACCCGGACGGCGCGCGTCCGCGCTCCGGGTCCAGGCGCGTCCGCCCACACCTCGCAGCACCTCGCCCGCCACCCGGCCGGTGGCCGGACCGCTCCACCGGGTCCGCGGCCGCACCCGCCGGGGCCCGCTGTCGGCGGGGACCGGCAGACTGGGGGCATGACGAAGCTTCCGGGCGCCACGCCCCGTATCGGACTCCTCGGCACCGGCCCCTGGGCCGGGCGGACCCACGCGCCCGCGCTCGCCGCGCACGAGGGTGTGGAGTTCAGCGGGGTGTGGGGCAGACGGCCCGAGGCGGCGGCCGGGATCGCCGAGGCGTGCGGCACGCGCGCGTACGACGACGTCGACGCCCTCTTCGAGGCGAGCGACGCCGTGGCCTTCGCACTGCCGCCCGACATCCAGGCGCCGCTCGCGGCGCGGGCGGCCGCCGCCGGCTGCCACGTCCTTCTCGACAAGCCGGTGGCCACGACGGTCGCGGCGGCCAGGGAGGTGGCCGAGGCGGTCGAGAAGGCGGGCGTGGCCTCGGTCGTCTTCTGCACGCTGCGGTTCGCGGAGCCGACGGCGCGGTGGATCGACGAGCAGGCGGCGGCCGGCGGCTGGTTCCTGGGGGAGGCGCACTGGCTGGGCTCGCTTTTCGCCCCCGGCTCGACGAGCGCGTACGCGGCCTCCCCGTGGCGGCGCGAGAAGGGCGGCCTGTGGGACGTCGGCCCGCACGTGCTCTCCGTCTACCTCCCCGTGCTCGGTGACGTCACGGACATCAGCTGCGTACGCGGCCCGGCGGACACCCGCCACCTGGTCCTGCGCCACACCTCGGGTGCGAGCAGCACGGCGACGCTCACCCTGAGCGCCCCGCCGGGGGCCGCGGAGGCCGCGCTCACGCTGCACGGCGAGCGGGGACGCGCGGTCATGCCGGGCTGGGACGGTGCCGTGGGGGCGCTGGGCGGGGCGATCGCCGCGCTCCTCGCGTCGGCGCGGACGGGGGCGCCGCACGGGTGCGACGCCCGGTTCGGTCTGCGGCTGACGGAGATCCTGACGGAGGCGGAGACGAAGGCGGCGTCGGAGGCGTAGGCGGAGGCGGTGGTGGCGCCGCCGGTCGCCGCCGGCGCCACCACCGGCCAGGCTCAGCCGACGCGTTCGATCCGGGCCTTGCGGATCAGGAACTTCCCCGGTTCGCGCACCTGCTCGAAGGCCTCGTTGTTGAGCAGCACACAGCTGCCGGAGGCCGACGTGACCTCGACGGTGATCGACTTCGCGTTGTCGAGGTTGGTCACCCTGAGCCGCGTGCCGGGAGGGAACTCGCCGCTGGACGCTGCCGGTGCGCCGGCCTCGCCGGAGAGGGTGACGGTGGACCCGGCGCAGACGACGTCACCGGCCCCGTCGGCCGGGGGCGCCGAGGCGGGAGGCGCGGGATCGGCCTCGGCCGGCGGAGCCTGCGTCTGCGCACCGTCGTCGGCGTCACCCCCACCGCCGTTCCCCATCCCGTTCCCGTTCCCGGCTCCGTTCCCGTTCCCCTTTCCGTTCCCGGCTCCGTACCCCTTGCCGTTGCCGTTGCCGTTCCCTCCTCCGTTCGCGGCCTCGTCCGCGCCCCCGGCCTCGGCGCCGCATCCGGCCGCCGCCTGCTGCCGCCGGATCTCGGCGATCACCGCCTCACGGTTGGCGATGCGGGCCGCCGACAGCGCGTCCGGCCGGGCACGCTGGTCCGCGATGAACCGCTCGTTGTTGGCGAGTGCGGTGGCCATACCGTCGCAGGCGGCCGAGGCCTGACTCGTACCCGTCAGCACCACCGCCGTGCCGCCGACGAGTACGAGGGCACCGGCCACCAGCGTGAGCTTCTTCCTGCGGCTGAGCGTTCTCCTGCGTGACACGTGAGGCTCCGTTCGTTTCCTGTCGGTTCCTGTGGCGTCAGATACGAGCAGCGGGCCCGTTCCGCTCAATCGGAGGCGGTCCTTCAGTCGCCCAGGACCTCCCGCAGAGCCGTGCACAG
This sequence comes from Streptomyces sp. NPDC036822, assembly GCF_055609145.1. Classification (NCBI taxonomy): domain Bacteria; kingdom Bacillati; phylum Actinomycetota; class Actinomycetes; order Kitasatosporales; family Streptomycetaceae; genus Streptomyces; species Streptomyces sp. NPDC036822. The sequence continues at coordinate 443,990 of NZ_JBVJPY010000001.1, read as the reverse complement.
GGCATCGAGGGCGGCGCCGTACAGCCGCTCGGGGGGCGTGGCATAGCCGACGACCAGGCCGTCCGCCCGCGCCGCCCCGACCGCCTCCGGGTGCCGGAACCCGCCAAGTCCCTCCACCACGACCCCGTGACGGGCGGCTGCCTCGACCACCGCCCGCTCCGTCCCCGCCGGCAGTTCCACGACGGCGTGCAGCCCCGCCGCGACCCCCGTCACCCGCACCTGCGGCACGCGTTCGGCGAGCACCGTCACCAGCCGGTCGCGCCGCCCGCGGTGATGCCGGCGCATCCGGCGGACGTGCCGGTCGTACGCGCCCGAGGCGACGAAGTCGGCGAGGGTGAGCTGTTCGGTGGCGGAGGAGTACGGTTCGCGCTCGCCCTTCGCCGCCAGGACGGCGTCCACCAGCGGCGCGGGCAGCACCATCCAGCCGATCCGGAGGGTGGGGGACAGGCTCTTGCTGACGGAACCGAGCAGCACCGTGCGGTCCGGGGCGAGGCCCTGGAGGGCGCCCACGGGCCGCCGGTCGTAGCGGAACTCCCCGTCGTAGTCGTCCTCGACGACGAGTCCGCCGGTCTCCCGCGCCCAGTCGAGGACGGCCGCCCGGCGGTCGGGCAGGAGCGGTCCCCCTGTCGGGAACTGGTGTGCGGGCGTCAGCAGCACCGCGCCGACGCCCCCGGGGAGCGCCCCGACGTCGGCGCCGTCCTCGTCGACGTCGACGGGCAGGGTGCGGATCCCCGCCTCGGCGAGCAGCCGCCGGTGGAAGGGGAGTCCGTACGACTCCACGGCCCAGGGCCCGGGCACGGCGCGGGCCAGCAGCCGCAGGGCGTGCGCCGCGCCCGAACAGACGACGATCCGGTCCGGGCCCGTCCGCACCCCGCGTACACGCGCCAGGTATCCGGCGAGCGCCTGCCGCAGCTCCACCCGCCCGCGCGGGTCGCCGATTCCGAACGCCTCGTGCGGCGCGGCCGTCAACGCCCGCCGTGCCGCCGCCAGCCAGGCCGCGCGGGGGAAGGCGGCGGGGTCCGGCTTGCCCTGCACCAGGTCGTACGGAAGGGGAGGCACCGGCGCCCCGCCCGCCCGGGTCCCGTCGCCCGTGGCCCTCGTGTCCACGGCCACCGCCCCGCGGGCCACCCGCGTCCCCGACCCCTGACGCGAGGTCAGCCAGCCCTCGGTGACCAGCTCGGCGTACGCGTCGGCGACGGTGTTCCGGGTGAGACACAGATCGGCGGCGAGCGACCGGTACGGCGGCAGCCGCGTCCCGGGTTCCAGCCGCCCGCTCCGTACGGCCTCGCGCAACGCCCTGATCAGCACCGCCCGCCGGCTCCCCGCCCCGGTCAGCTCCAGATGCAGGTCGGCCCCGAGCACCTCGGCCGCGTCGCTCCACCCGCCCGCCGTCACGCGGTCACCCCCGTCTCCTCCTCGGCCCCCTGCCCCCTCGCCCGGCTTCACCGCCCCAGAGCGTCCCGTACGGCCTCCTCGGACCGGCCGACCACCGCCGTACCGTCGTCCGCCGTGATGATGGGCCGCTGGATCAGCCGGGGACGCTCGGCGAGCGCCTCCACCCACCGGTCCCGGTTCGCCTCGTCCCGGGGCCAGTCCTTCAGACCCAGCTCCTTGGCGTCGGCCTCCTGCGTCCTGGTGATGTCCCACGGCTCGAGCCCGAGCCGCTCCAGAACGGCCCGGATCTCGTCGGGCGTCAGCACGTCCTCCAGGTAGCGGCGCACGGTGTACCGGGCGCCCTCGTCGTCGAGCAGCTCGACGGCGGCGCGGCACTTCGAGCAGGCGGGATTGATCCAGATCTCCATGGTGCGAACGGTACCCGCCGAGAGCCTCAAACCCGGTCTGGCCAGGGATGATTGTCAGTGGTGACGGGTAAAATCATGAGTGAAGGTGAGGGTCCCGGGGAGGGCCCGCACCCACCGTTCGCCAGGAGGTCGCCCATGGCCGTCGCCACGATCCGGACGCTGTCCCTCGAACCCTGGAAGCCCCTGCGGAAGCAGCCGCTCCCCGCGGGCCGACCCCGCGAGTGGTACGTCAGCCACAACCGCCGCCTGAAGGCGATGCGCCTCGCGATCGCCCTGCTCGACTCGGGCGTCTACGACCCCGCGAAGGCCGGCAACGCGAAGATACGCACCACGGCCGAGCAGCTCGGCATCCACCCGCCCTCCGACACCACCTGCCGCATGGTCCGCACCCTGATCCGCTACGGCCGCTGACGCCGGAGAGGCCGCGTCCCGACCCGGTCGTGCACCCCGGGAGAACGGCGAAGGCCGCCACCCCTCGCGAGGGGTGGCGGCCTTCGCCGCGCCGGTGCGTGCGTACGGCTTAGAGGTCGAAGTAGAGCTCGAACTCGTGCGGGTGCGGGCGCAGCTGGATCGGGGCGATCTCGTGCGTGCGCTTGTAGTCGATCCAGGTCTCGATGAGGTCGGAGGTGAAGACACCGCCCGCCTGGAGGTACTCGTTGTCCGCCTCCAGGGCGTCGAGGACCGCCGGGAGCGAGGTCGGGACCTGCTGGACGTTCGCGTGCTCCTCGGGAGCCAGCTCGTAGAGGTCCTTGTCGATCGGCTCCGCCGGCTCGATCTTGTTCTTGATGCCGTCGAGGCCCGCGAGGAGCAGCGCCGAGAAGGCGAGGTACGGGTTCGAGGACGGGTCCGGCGCGCGGAACTCGACGCGCTTGGCCTTCGGGTTCGAGCCCGTGATCGGGATGCGCATGGCCGCGGAGCGGTTGCGCTGCGAGTAGACCATGTTGACCGGGGCCTCGAAGCCGGGCACCAGGCGGTGGTAGGAGTTCACCGTCGGGTTGGTGAAGGCCAGCAGCGACGGGGCGTGCTTGAGGATGCCGCCGATGTAGTAGCGGGCGGTGTCCGAGAGGCCCGCGTAGCCCTGCTCGTCGTAGAAGAGCGGGTCGCCGTTCGACCACAGCGACTGGTGGACGTGCATGCCCGAGCCGTTGTCGCCGAAGATCGGCTTCGGCATGAAGGTCGCGGTCTTGCCGTTGCGCCAGGCGACGTTCTTCACGATGTACTTGAAGAGCATCAGGTCGTCGGCCGCGGCGAGCAGCGTGTTGAACTTGTAGTTGATCTCCGCCTGGCCGGCGGTGCCGACCTCGTGGTGCTGGCGCTCGACCTGGAGGCCGACGTTCTCCAGCTCCAGGGAGATCTCCGCGCGCAGGTCGGCGAAGTGGTCCACCGGCGGGGCCGGGAAGTAGCCGCCCTTGTAGCGGACCTTGTAGCCCCGGTTGTCCTCGACCTTGCCGGTGTTCCAGGCGCCGGCCTCGGAGTCGATGTGGTAGAAGCCCTGGTTCGCCGAGGTCTCGAAGCGCACCGAGTCGAAGACGTAGAACTCCGCCTCGGGGCCGAAGTACGCGGTGTCGGCGATGCCGGTGGAGGCGAGGTACGCCTCCGCCTTCTTCGCGATGTTGCGCGGGTCACGGCTGTACTGCTCGCCCGTGATCGGGTCGTGGATGAAGAAGTTGATGTTCAGCGTCTTGTCACGGCGGAACGGGTCCAGGCGGGCCGTCGACAGGTCCGCGCGCAGGGCCATGTCCGACTCGTGGATCGCCTGGAAACCGCGGATCGACGAACCGTCGAAGGCGAGCTCGTCGGACGGGTCGAACGCCGTCGCCGGGATCGTGAAGTGCTGCATCACTCCCGGAAGGTCACAGAAACGGACGTCGACCATCTTGACGTCGTTGTCCTTGATGAACTTCTTGGCCTCGTCGGCGTTCTGGAACATCCAACTCCTCCTACTCCCGGCCCGGGGAGGGGCGGGGTTGCAGCTCGGTCGTGCGGCCAGTGCGGTGGCACACGCTGGACCCGACCATAGGCAGACGGGATTTCTCAAGCATGACCCATTTGTTTCGCCCAAGTTAACCGGCGCGCGTGTGACGGGCGTCGCGGCGGGCCGGTCCGCACCCAGGCCGAAGTGATCAAAAGCGGGCACAGTACCGTGGACGCGTGGACAACAGGCAAGCATTGGGATCGTGGCTCTCGGGACCCCGCGCGGCGGCCGAGGACGCCGGTGTGGACTTCGGTTACCGGGGGGAGCAGCTGGGTCTGCCCGAGGAGGGGCCGGGCTCGATCGCCCGCCCCGGGCGGCGGATCGGGGCCCTCGTCGTGGACTGGGCGCTGTGCATGTTGATCGCATACGGCCTCGTCACGCACGGCTACGACCAGGCGACCGGCAACTGGGCGTTGGTCATCCTGTTCGCCGTGAGCGTGCTCACCGTCGGCACGGTCGGCTTCACCCCCGGCAAGCGGCTCTTCGGTCTGCGGGTGGCCTCCGTGCACGGCGGGCGCCTCGGCTTCCCCCGCGTGGTGCTCCGCAGCGTGCTCGTCTGCCTCGCGATCCCGGCCCTGATCTGGGACCGCGACGGACGCGGCCTCCACGACCGCCTCGCCGGCGCCGTCCAGGTCAGGATCTGACCGCACCGGCGGCGGACCCCGTCCCAGCGAAAGGGCGCCCCCGGAACCTCTCGGTTCCGGGGGCGCCCTCGTCGTGTGCGGGACCTCAGCGCATCTTTCCGCCGCGCGGCATCCGCATGCCCTTGGGCATCGGACCCTTCGGCAGCGGCATGTTGCTCATCAGGTCGCCCATCGCCCGGAGCCGGTCGTTGGCGACCGTCACCTGCGGGCCGGACAGCACCCGCGGCATCTTCAGCATGGTCGTACGGACCTTCTTCAGCGGCACCTGACCCTCGCCGTCGCCGACGACGATGTCGTGCACCGGAACGTCCACGACGATCCGGGCCATCCGCTTCTTCTCGGCCGCGAGCAGCGTCTTCACCCGGTTCGGGTTGCCCTCCGCCACCAGGACGATGCCGGCCCGGCCGACCGCGCGGTGCACGACGTCCTGGTTCCGGTTCATCGCCACCGCCGGGGTGGTCGTCCAGCCGCGCCCGATGTTCTCCAGCACCGCCGCCGCCGCGCCCGGCCTGCCCTCCATCTGACCGAAGGCGGCCTTCTCGGCGCGCCGTCCGAAGATGATCGCCATCGCCAGCAGGGCCAGAATGAAGCCCAGGATGCCGACGTAGACCGGGTGCCCGATCAGGAAGCCGATCGCGAGGAGGACACCGAGTACGACGATGCCCACGCCAGCGACGACAAGCCCGACCTTCGGGTCGGCCTTTCGGGTCATCTTGTACGTGAGGGCGATCTGCTTCAGTCGCCCCTGGTTCGCAGCGTCACCGCTGCCCGTGTTTGCCTTCCTCGCCATGTCCTGAAGTTTACGTGGCCCGCGAAGCGTGGCCAGCCACGGCCTCCATCACATGCTGGGCCTCGACCCGGTCCTTGGCCCGGCGGCGGTCCTCCAGGACGGAGGTCCAGGCGTTACGGCGGGCGGTGCGCTGGCCTCCGGCCAGGAGCAGCGCCTCGACGGCCTTCAGGGCGTCGGTGACGGACGGGATCGCGGTGGCGCGGACATGTGTCGCGGCCTGCATGTGGGTCCTCCCTCGAGAGCGGATGAGACGAGGTGGGGGAAGGGCGAGGGGAGCGGCGGTCCAGGACAACCCTCCGTGACCCAAGGGTCACGGTTCGGTGTTACCAGCGCATGACCCGGTGGTCAAACACTGATGAAGCGTGGGTGCGCGCGGCCGGGTGGCCCGGGAGACGCCGACGCGGCCCGTACGGCCTCCCTGACCTGCGGAGGTGTACGAGCCGCGTCGGATTCGGCCATTACCGGCCGGTAACTACTTGTGCGCGGATTCACATCGTCGGCGGGCCCGCGCCTCGCCTCACCGGTCGAGCGTGGCCTCGCCGCGCTTCTCCATCGCCTGCTGGAAGAGACGGCCCGCCCGGTACGAGGACCGCACGAGCGGACCCGACATCACGCCGGAGAAGCCGATCTCGTCGGCCTCCTCCTTCAGCTCCACGAACTCCTGCGGCTTCACCCAGCGCTCCACGGGGTGGTGCCGGACCGACGGACGCAGGTACTGCGTGATGGTGATCAGCTCGCAGCCGGCCTCGTGCAGCTGGCGCAGCGCCTCGCTGATCTCCTCGCGGGTCTCGCCCATGCCGAGGATCAGGTTCGACTTCGTGACCAGACCGTAGTCCCGCGCCTGGGTGATGACGTCCAGCGAACGCTCGTAGCGGAAGCCCGGACGGATGCGCTTGAAGATCCGCGGCACCGTCTCGACGTTGTGCGCGAAGACCTCGGGGCGCGAGGCGAAGACCTCCGCGAGGAGCTCCGGCACCGCGTTGAAGTCGGGGGCCAGCAGCTCCACCTTCGTACGGCCGTCCGCGCGGTCCGCCGTCTGCTCGTGGATCTGGCGCACCGTCTCCGCGTACAGCCAGGCGCCACCGTCCTCCAGGTCGTCGCGCGCGACGCCGGTGATCGTGGCGTAGTTCAGGTCCATCGTGACGACCGACTCGCCCACGCGGCGCGGCTCGTCACGGTCCAGCGCCTCCGGCTTGCCCGTGTCGATCTGGCAGAAGTCGCAGCGCCGCGTGCACTGGTCACCGCCGATGAGGAAGGTGGCCTCGCGGTCCTCCCAGCATTCGAAGATGTTGGGACAGCCCGCCTCCTGGCAGACCGTGTGCAGGCCCTCGCTCTTCACGAGACTCTGCATCTTCGTGTACTCGGGACCCATCTTCGCCCGGGTCTTGATCCACTCGGGCTTGCGCTCGATGGGGGTCTGAGCGTTACGGACCTCCAGGCGCAGCATCTTGCGTCCGTCGGGTGCGACTGCGGACACGACCGGCTCCCTGTAGCTTCGATTCTTCGGCGCCCACCAGGGTACGCCCGTTGGTTCGTACGTCTTTCCGTCTGGCCAACCTGTGACCGGGGCCCGGCATTCCCCGCCGGCGCCCCCTAAGCGGAGGCGGAGGCGGTGAGAGGGGCGGCGGCGGGAGCGGGCGCGGCGGCCCGAGCCGTCTCGCGTACGACCTCGCGCGGCTTCGGCTCCGCGTTCTCCAGGACCGCCTTCAGGTGCTTCTCCACCACTGGCAGGACCTCCTCGATCGTGATGTCCCGGCCCAGCTCGTTCGCGAGCGAGGCCACGCCCGCGTCCCTGATGCCGCACGGGATGATCCGGTCGAACCAGGTGTTGTCCGGGTTCACGTTCAGCGCGAAGCCGTGCATCGTGACGCCCTTGGCGACCCGGATGCCGATCGCCGCCAGCTTGCGGTCCTCGCGGCGCTGGCCCGCGTTGGACGGGGCGTACTCCGGGCCGTTCAGGCGGGGGTCGAACTCCTCGTCATCGAGCCGAGGGTCGAAGTCGAGGGAGAGGCCGCCCAGCGACGGACGCCGCTCCACCGGGTCGCCCAGCACCCACACGCCGCTGCGGCCCTCGATCCGGGTGGTCTCCAGGCCGAACTCGGCGGCCGTGAGGATCAGCGCCTCCTCCAGGCGGCGGACGTGCGCGACGACGTCGACCGGGCGGGGCAGCTTCATGATCGGGTAACCGACGAGCTGGCCGGGGCCGTGCCAGGTGATCTTGCCGCCGCGGTCCACGTCCACCACCGGCGTACCGTCCAGGGGGCGCTCGCTCTCCGCCGTGCGCCGGCCCGCGGTGTACACGGGCGGGTGCTCGAGGAGCAGGCAGGTGTCCTCGGTCTCGTCGGCGAACCGGGCCGCGTGCACCTCGCGCTGCTTGTCCCAGGCCACCTGGTACTCGACGGCCTCGTCGCCGAAGCCCAAGCGGACGAATCGCAGCTCACTCACGGCAATGCCTCCTCCTGGGTGCCGGAGGCCGTGATCCGGGGATCGTCCCGGGGGGCCGGCTCGGCACCCTGCGTCATTCGCGCCCATGCCACTGTACGGCCGCACCGGACACGCCCGTCCGGCAGGTGCGGCGGGGGGCTGACACGTCAGCGGCCTCCCCAATCCTCACACGATCGGATGAATGTGGGGCGAAGGTGGCGGTACGGGCGGTGAGGGCCGCTAAATTCGCGCCGTTCCATGAGGGTCCACGAGGGCTGCCACCCGGGCCCGGAAGGCAGGAGACCGCACAGCTGATGACGGAACGACCCCCGCAGCGCATCCCGAACCGCCAGCTCGCCGCACTCATCGCCGAAGCCGGGTTCTCCAACGCGGGCCTGGCCAGGCGGGTGGACCAGCTCGGTCTGGAGCACGGCCTCGACCTGCGGTACGACAAGACCTCCGTGACCCGCTGGCTGCGCGGTCAGCAGCCGCGCGGCACCACTCCGGCCCTGATCGCCGAGGTGTTCACCCGGCGCCTCGGCCGCCGCCTCTCGGCCCAGGACCTCGGCCTCGACGCCTGCGCGCCGGTCTACGCCGGTCTGGAGTTCGCGGCGACGCCGGAGGAGGCGGTCGACATCGTCAGCGGGCTGTGGCGGAAGGACTCGGGCAGCCACGCCGAGCTGCGCAAGATCGCCTTCACCCCGGCCGGTCTGGTCGTCCCCAGCCGGGACTGGCTGATCGGCCGCGCGGACGAGCGGGTGGCCCGGGGGGACGGATACCCGGCCGGCAGGCCGGGACAGGAACCCCGCCCTGCCCCGGACCAGCGTCCCGGGACCGAGGGCCGGCTCGGCGCCCCGGAGGGACGCCTGGGCGCCGAACGGCGCGGGGGCGCGGACGGCAGGTTCGGTACGGAGCGCCTCGGCGCCGACGGCAGGACCGGCACCGACGTCCGGGCCGCCGCCGAGGGCCTCTCCCGCGGCCCGCAGGACGCCCGCGTCCCGCCCCAGGGCCGCTTCTCCGTCCCCCGCCAGCGCGGCACCGACCGGGGGCCCGGCCAGCGGGTCTCCAGCGGGGACATCGCCGCCCTGCGCTCGGTCGGCGAACTGTTCCGCACCCTCGACCACGCCTACGGCGGCGGCCACGCGCGCCAGGCACTCGTCCGCTACCTCGAACACGAGGCCGAGCCGATGCTGCGGGGCACCTACGGCGAGTCCGTCGGCCGCCGGCTCTTCGCCGCCGCGGCGGACCTGACGCGGCTGGCCGGCTGGACCTCCTTCGACATCGCCGCGCACGGTCTGGCGCAGCGGTACTTCGTCCAGGCGCTGCGGCTCGCCCAGGCGGCCGGCGACCGCGCCTACGGCTCGTACGTCCTGATCACGATGAGCCGGCAGGCGGTCTACCTCGGGCACGGGCGCGAGGCCGTGCAGCTCGCGCGGGTCGCCCAGCAGGGCGTCGGCACGTCCGCGCCGCCCGTCGTCCAGGCGCTGCTGCACGCGGTGGAGGCGCGCGGGCACGGCGTCCTCGGCGAGGCGCGGGCGAGCACCGCGTCGCTCGCGCGGGCCGAGCGCGCCCTCGAAGCGGCCCGGCCGGGCGACGAGGTGCCCTACTGGGCGCGCTCGTTCGACGAGGCCCAGCTCGCGGACGAGTTCGGGCACTGCCACCGCGACCTGCAGCAGTACCGCTCGGCGGCGCAGCACGCCGAACGCTCCCTCCAGCTCCGCGCGCCGGGCTTCGCGCGCAGCCGCCTCTTCTGCCGCGTGGTACTGGCCTCCGCCCGCCTCGGCCTCGGCGAACTGGACCAGGCCTGCGCCCTGGGCGCCGAGGCCGCCCAACAGGCCTCCGAGATGCGCTCGGCCCGCGCGACCGAGTACATCCGCGACTTCGAGCGCCGCCTGGAGCCCTACCGCGACGCGGCGGCCGTCCGCACGTACCGCGACCGGGTGGCCGCGATCGGCTGACGCCGGCCGATGGGCCGGCGGGGGCGTCGGAGGGCGGGCCGGACACCGGGCGCGCGGCTTGGCGTACGGCCGGGGTGCCTCCGGGCGATCCCCGGTCAGGGGCGGGGGTTCCCGTCCGCCCAGGCCGGGCCATCGGCCGACAGGGCACGTGGCCCCGCGTGGGGCCGGCGCCGCCCTGTTCCCGTCCGGGGAGGGCGGCGGCCGGCCTGCCGTGGTCCGCGTGGCGCGGGGGCACGACGCCCCCTCGCGACGTGCGGCGCGACCGGACGCCGTTCGCTAGGCCGCCGCCTCGGCCGTCGCCGGTGCCTCCTTCACCGGGTGGATGCCCAGGTCCCGCATCAGGGCGTGGGCGGCGCGGCGACCGGAGAAGAGGGCGCCCTGCGGTGTCCCGGTGTCGCGGTGGTCGCCGCAGACGTAGAGCCCGGAGAGCAGCCTCACCGGACGGCGCGGGTCGTGGGGCGGCGGCATCGCCGGGAAGGCGTCGGCCGTGTGCCGCAGGGCCAGCAGCTCCCACTCGTCCGTCGACGTGCCGTACAGCGTGGCGAGGTGCTTGCGGGCCCGGCGCTCGACGTCGTCCGGCGGGGTGCCCAGGATGGTCGAGGTGACCAGCACCCGCCCCGCGGGCGCGCGCAGCGGGTCGACCGCGCTCATCACCGCCGTGTGCGCCACCGGACCGCCGGGGTCCGACTCCAGGAGCAGGAGCGGGTGGGCCAGCGGCGCGGCGGGAGCGGTGTGGTGCACCACCGTGGCCGCGTGGAAGCGCGGCGTCCGCAGACCCGGCAGCAGCTCGGCGGCGGTCCGCGCCCCGGTCGCCAGGACGACCGACCGGCAGCCGAACTCCCCGTGCTCCGCCGTCGCCACCCTGGTGATCGAGACCTCGGTGACCCGGACACCCGTACGGACCGTCCCGGGCGGCAGCGACGCGGCCAGCAGCTCGGGCAGCGCTCCCGACCCGCCCTGCGGCACGCACAACCGGCCCCGGGCGAACGACCGCAGCGTGAGATCCGCGACCCGGCTCGACACGGCGAGATCGGGGTCGCCCAGCAGCGCGGCCAGCAGGGGGCGCAGGAAGCCCTGGACCGTACGGGCGGGCAGCCGGGCGTTCAGGGTCTCGCGGGCGGTCCGCTCCGGCCGGGTCGCCAGCCGCTGCGCGGGCGTGGCGGCGAGCCGGGCCAGCGTGGCCCCCAGCCGCGCGTGGTCGAGTGACGCGGCCGCCTGACGGGGGGCGCTCGCGAGGGCGCGCGCCATGGTGAATGCCCCTCGCATGCTCCCCGTCCCGCCGCTCCTGACGTACCGTCCGTCGCTGTGGACCAGGACCCCCGGCGCGAACGGACGCAGGACGGCGCCGTCGAGCCCCGGGATGCGGCGCAGTTCCGGGTACGACAGGGTCAGCAGCGGGCCGAGGCGGTCGAGCCGGAAGCCGTCGACCTCGTCGGTGACCATCCGTCCGCCCACCCGCTCGGCGGCCTCCAGGACCGTGACGGAGAGCCCCGCTCTGGTCAGCCGGTGTGCCGCGGCGAGCCCCGCGATTCCCGCTCCGACGATGACGACGTCCGTCACGACGTCCGTGTGGTGCGCATGGCGTGCGGTACTGAGCACGTGCCCCTCCCCGGGTCGGCGCGGCTGGTGGGAGGCTCATGCCCCCAACAGGCCCCCGGAATGCCCCGGTTCGGGTCCACGGTTCGTCGTGTGGCCGCGGGGGGCATTCAGGGGCCGTCCAGCCTAGGCACCGCTCCGCCCGATGCCAGCCGCGCGCACCGGGGTGCACGCAGCACAGGGTGGCGCACACCCCGCGCCTCCCCGGCCGAGGGCCGGTCCGCACGCCGTGCCGTACCGCGACGGCCTCGCGCTCGGCCGGGTCCATGGACACCGCGCCGCGGCGGCTCGGGCGCGACGGCCCGTCAGGCCGCCGCGCGGATCGACTCGTCGATCGTCGGGAAGGCGAAGTCGAACCCCGACTCCAACAGCCGCACCGGAAGCACCCGCTGACTCCCCAGCACGTCCTGCGCGAAGTCGCCCAGGACCGCCCTCAGGGCCGATGCGGGCACCGGCAGCAGCGTCGGGCGGCGCAGGACGCGGCCCATCGCCGCCGTCACCTCCCGGTTGGTGACCGGCTCAGGGGCCGTCAGGTTCACCGGTCCCGAGAGGGAGTCGGTGTCGATCAGGTGGCGCAGGGCGGCCACCTCGTCGTGCAGCGAGATGAAGCTCCAGTACTGCCGGCCGTCGCCCATCCGGCCGCCGATCCCGGAGCGGAAGATCGGGAACAGCCGCCCCCACGCCCCGCCCTCGCGGGCCACCACCAGGCCCGTGCGGGCATAGGCGACCCGGATGCCGGCCTCCTCGGCGGGAGCCGCCGCGGCCTCCCACTCCACGCACACCGACGGCAGGAAGCCCTCGCCCGCCGGAGCGCTCTCGTCCACCGCGCGCGTACCCGTGTCGCCGTAGTAGCCCAGGGCCGTCCCGCACACCAGCACCTTCGGCGGCTCCGCCAGCGAGGCGAGCGCCTGGGAGATCGCCGTCGTGCCGAGCACGCGGCTGTCGCGGATCTCCTTGCGGTACGCCTCGGTCCAGCGGCGCTCGCCGACCCCGGCTCCCGCCAGATGCACGACGGCGTCCACCCCGACGAGTCCGGCGGCGTCGACGTACAGCCGCGCGGGGTCCCACTCCACCTCGTCCGCCGTCCGGGCGGGCCGCCGTACCAGACGGGAGACGTGGTGGCCGTCGGCGCGCAGGGAGCGCACGAGGGCCGAGCCGATGAGTCCGGAGGCGCCGGTGACCGCGATACGGGAGCGTTGCATGGGGCCATCCTGCCCTTCCGCGGCCCCGCGTGGCACAGTGGCGGCCATGGCCGTTCCTCATGAGTCGCCGCAGGCGCAGACGCAGATCCAGACGCAGACCCGGATACGCATTCGTCCCGCCCTCGCGGAGGACGGCGAGACCCTCGGGGAGCTGGACCGCGCGACCTGGTCGCCCCTGCACGCCGTGCAGCCCGCGCCCCTGCCTCCGTACGGCCCCTTCTTCGACGACCGAAACCGTCCGGAGGACCATCTCGTCGCCGAGGACGGCGGGGTCGTCGTCGGCTATCTGAAGCTCGGGCGGCCCACCCCGCTCGCGTGCAACACCCACGTCCGCCAGATCCAGGGCCTCGCCGTCGCCGCGCAGGCCCGAGGCCGGGGCGTGGCCCGTGCGCTGCTGCGCGCCGCCGTGGCGGAGACGGTGCGGCAGGGCGGCCGGCGGATCACGCTGCGGGTGCTCGGCCACAACGAGCCGGCCCGCGCCCTCTACGCCTCCGAGGGCTTCGCGGTCGAGGGCGTGCTGCCCGAGGAGTTCTTCCTGGACGGCCGGTACGTCGACGACGTGTTCATGGGGCGCTCCCTGGCTCCGTGACGGCGGGCCGTCCCAGCAGCCGCATCCCGCCCCCCAGCTCCCGCAGACACCGCACCGCGAGCGCGGCCGGTGAGCCCTCCCCGCCTACCGGCGCGTCCGTCTCCGCCCAGGTCTCCAGGGCGATGCGGATCGCGTCCGTCGCGGCCGCCGCGGCGAGGCGCACCTCCAGGGGGTCCGCGTCGGGCCCGGCGAGCGCCGCGACGACGGGCCGGAGCCGGTCCTCGGACTCCTGGTTCACCCGGTACCAGACCGCCCGCAGCGCGGGGTCCCCGGCCGCCGCGCGCAGCAGACCGCGGGTCCGGCGCAGCCCCTCGGCGGCTTCGCCGTCGGCCGCCGCGAGGGCTTCGGCGACGGACCTCTCCAGCGCGTCGGGCAGCGCGGCGCCGGGCCCGGCCGCCGCCAGCCGCTCCCGCCAGCGGTCCGCGCCGCCCGCCAGGAGCGGGGCCACGGCGTCCTGTTTGGAGCGGAAGTAGCGGTAAAAGGTGCGCAGGGCGACCCCGGCCCGCAGGGCGATGTCCTCGGCCGTCGTCCCGTCGGGGCCGCGCTCGGTGAACAGCTCGGCGGCGGCGTGGGCGATGTCGAGCTGGGTGGCCGCCTTGCGGCGCTCCGTCAGCGAGGGGGGCTTGGTGCTCACGCGGGCAAGCGTACGCCCGCCCTTGCCGCGAAGGCATGCCGTGCACCGATGGCAAAACGTGCCACCAAGGCGTACGGTGTCCCGCGAAGAGCCGCAGCGAAGCCCCAGCGAGAGGTCGGATCGGGACATGAACCGCTACGAAGGACGCCGCGCACTGGTCACCGGCGGAGGCTCCGGCATCGGCCAGGCCACCGTGCTGCGCATGCTCGCCGAGGGCGGCCGTGTCGTCGCCGCCGACATCAGCGAGGCCGGGCTCGAGGACACCCTCGCCCGGGCCGGAGCCGACGCGGACCGCCTGACGACCCTCGTCGTCGACGTCGCCGACGAGACCTCGGTACGCGAGGGCGTCGCCGCCGCCGTCGCGGCGCTCGGCGGTCTCGACGTCCTGGTCAACGCGGCCGGGATCCTGCGCTCGTCCCACACCCACGAGACGAGCCTCGACTCCTTCGAGCGGGTCCTCCGGATCAACCTCACCGGCACCTTCCTGGTGATCCGCGAGGCGATACCCGCGCTCCTCGACGGCCACGGCTCCGCCGTCGTGAACTTCTCCTCCACCTCGGCGATGTTCGCCCACCCGTACATGGCCGCCTACGCCGCCAGCAAGGGCGGTATCCAGTCCATGACCCACGCGCTGGCCGCCGAGTACGCCAAGCAGGGCATCCGCTTCACCGCCGTCCAGCCCGGCTCCATCTCCTCCGGCATGACCGACGGCACCGGAGCCAGCCGGCAGAGCGTCGGCCCCGGCCTGCCGGAGGACGCCGACCTCTCCCTCTTCGTGAAGCTCGCCCCCGCGCTCGGCCACGGCTTCGCCGGGCCGGAGACCGTGGCCGGGGTCGTCGCCATGCTGGCGAGCGAGGACGGCCGCTTCATCACCGGCACCGAGGTCCGCATCGACGGCGGCACCCACTTCTGACGCCCCGCCGGTCGGGCGCCCCGGCAGGATCGGCAGGACACTCCCTACGACCCGAAGCGCTCCCACAGCCTCGGGTAGCGCGCCGCGAGCACCGCGTCGTCCGCCAGGTCGACCGGGCTGCCCTCCGGCTCGGCCGGCTGCGGCGGAATCCCCAGATCCGGCGCCTCCGCGCCGGTGAGCTGTTCGTACGCCTCGTCCGCCGCGTACCCCAGCTCCTCGCCGTCCCCGTCGATCTCCTCGTCGAACTCGTCGAGCAGCTCGGCCAGCGCGTCCGGATCGTGCACCGCCCCCTCGAAGACCTCACGCCCCTGGCCGATCAGCCAGCAGCGGAAGTAGTCGAAGGCGTCGTCGCCGGCTCCGTCGAGCAGCACCGCCGCCGCGCCCCACAGGTCCCAGCGGTACGCGCGGTTGTAGCGGGCCTCGAAGTGACGGGCGAAGTCGAGCACGGAGTCGGGGTCGAACTGCAGCAGCCGTTCGACGAGCAGGTCGGCATGGTCCTCCGGGTCGCCCTCGGCGGCCTCGCGGGTGGAGTCGATGATCTCCCAGAACTCCGTCTCGTCCATCACGGGACCAGCATCGGCCTTCGCGGAGGGCGACGCACCCCGAAACGGCCGAATCAAACCCGACAGAGGATGTCGTACTTTCCTGCCATGGTCGTTTCCATGACGACTGAAACGAAGCCGCTCGCCGGCAGGATCGCACTGGTCGCGGGCGCCACCCGGGGCGCGGGCCGCGCCATCGCCGTCCAGCTGGGCACCGCCGGCGCCACCGTGTACGTCACCGGGCGCACCACCCGGACGAAGGTCAGCGAGGTCAACCGGTCCACCGAGACCATCGAGGAGACGGCCGAGCTGGTGACGGCCGCCGGCGGCGAGGGCATCGCCGTGGTCACGGACCACCTGGAGGTGGAGCAGGTACGGGCCCTGGTCGCCCGGATCGACCAGGAGCAGGGCCGCCTCGACGTCCTCGTCAACGACATCTGGGGCGGCGAGCACCTCCTCGTCCCCGCCTTCGGGAAGAAGATCTGGGAGACCGACCTGGACAGCGGCCTGCGCATGCTGGAACTCGGCGTGAAGACCCATGTCGTCACCAGCGCGGTCGCCCTACCGCTGCTCGTCCGCCACCCGGGCGGCCTTGTCGTGGAGGTGACGGACGGAACCGCCGAGTACAACGCCCGCTTCCGGGAGAACTTCTTCTACGACCTCACCAAGAACGCGCCGCTCCGGATGGCGTACGCCCTCGCGCACGACCTGAAGGAGGCCGGTGGGACGGCGGTGGCGCTCACCCCGGGGTGGCTGCGTTCCGAGCAGATGCTGGACCACTTCGGCGTCACCGAGGCGAACTGGCGCGACGCCGTCGAGAAGCTCCCCGACTTCGCCGTCGCCGAGTCCCCGGTCTACGTCGGCCGCGCGGTCGCCGCCCTGGCCGCCGACCCCGAGCGGGCCCGCTGGAACGGACAGTCGCTCTCCAGCGCACAGCTCGCCAAGGAGTACGGCTTCACGGACGCGGACGGCTCACGGCCGGACGCCTGGGCCTTCATCATGGCCAAGGAGGCCGGCGAGGACGTGAGCGTGGAGGACTACCGGTAGAGCGCGGGCCGTAGGAGGGGCGACTACCCGTAGAGCGCCGCCAGACGTCCGGCCGCCTCGGCGAAACGCGCCCGCAGCGGCGCCGGTTCCAGGACCTCGGCATCCGCGCCCAGGCTCATCAGCTGGGAGAAGGCGACCTCGTCGTTCTCCACGCGGAGCCTGGCCGTCACGAAACCGGCGTCGTCGCGGGCCGCGGAGGCCAGCGCCTCGTGCGCCGCCGCCCGGTCCGTGACGTGCGGGAGCGCCCGCGCGCCGGCGGGGGAGAGGCGCAGGACCACCTCCGCCCGCAGCAGCGACCGGGCGAACTCCGCCGAGCGCTCCTCCCAGAACGCGGCCAGGTCGAAGTCCTGGTCCCTGACGAAGCGCTCCTCCCCGACCGAGACCGCCGTGAAGCGGTCCACCCGGTACGTACGGAAGGAGGTACCGGCCCGGGCGCAGACGTACCAGGTCCCCGCCTTCAGGACGAGCCCGTGCGGCGCCAGTTCGCGCGCGACCTCGCCGTCCCCGCGCCGGTAGCGCGCCGCGACCGTCCGGTCGTCCCATACCGCCTCCGCGATCGCCGGCAGCAGCTCGGGCGTCTCCGGCTCCTGCCACCATCCCGGCGCGTCGAGGAGGAACCGCCGCGCCGCCGACTCCGGGGCGTCCCGCAGCGAGGGCAGCAGCGCCGCCGACACCTTGAGCCGGGCCGCGGAGGCCGCGTCGCCGAGCCCCATGTCGCGCAGGGCGCCCGGCAGACCGGACAGGAACAGTGCCTCCGCCTCGCCCCGGGCCAGGCCCGTCAGCCGGGTGCGATATCCGCCGATCAGCCGGTAGCCACCGGCCCGCCCCCGGTCCGCATACACCGGAACCCCCGCCTCCGAGAGGGCGAGGGCATCACGGGTGATGGTGCGTTCGGACACCTCCAGCTCCTCGGCCAGTTCGGCCGCCGTCATCGACGGACGGGACTGGAGCAGCAGCACCATCTTGATCAGCCGGGCAGCGCGCATGACACGCATTCTGCCCGGCCGACCGGAGTGGCTCAGAGGCCGTAGCGCTCGCGCGCCTCCTTCACCGCGGAGGCCGGGACCTCGCCGCGGTAAGCGAGCCGGGCCAGGGCCGCGACCACGATCGACTGGGCGTCGACACCGAAGTGCCGGCGGGCCGCCGCGCGGGTGTCGGACAGACCGAAGCCGTCCGCGCCGAGCGAGGAGTAGTCCTGCTCGACCCACTGCGCGATCTGGTCGGGGACCTGCCGCATGTAGTCCGACACCGCGAGGACCGGGGAGTCGACGCCTTCGAGCGCCCGGCGGATGTACGGGACCCGCTCCTCGCCGCGCAGCAGCGCGGCGTCGGCCTCCAGCGCGTCGCGCCGCAGCTCGGTCCAGGAGGTCGCGGACCACACGTCGGCGCCCACGCCCCACTCGGCGGCGAGCAGCTTCTGCGCCTCCAGGGCCCAGTGGATGGCCGTGCCGGAGGAGAGCAGCTGGATCCGCGCGGCGTTGGCGGGAAGGTCGAGACCGGCCGACTCCGCCGTGTTGAAGCGGTACAGGCCCTTGATGATGCCCTCGTCGACCCCGGCCGGCTTGGCGGGCTGCGGCATGGGCTCGTTGTAGACCGTGAGGTAGTAGAAGACGTCCCGGTCCTCGCCCTCGGCGGCCTCGCCGTACATCCGGCGCAGACCCTCCTTGACGATCGCCGCGACCTCGTAGGCGAACGCCGGGTCGTAGGTCAGGGCGGCCGGGTTGGTCGCCGCGATCACCGGGGAGTGGCCGTCCGCGTGCTGCAGACCCTCACCGGTCAGCGTCGTACGGCCCGCGGTGGCGCCGACGAGGAAGCCGCGGCCGAGCTGGTCGCCGAGCTGCCACATCTGGTCGGCGGTGCGCTGCCAGCCGAACATCGAGTAGAAGATGTAGAACGGGATCATCGCCTCGCCGTGCGTCGCGTACGACGAGGAGGCGGCGATGAAGTCGGCCATGGACCCGGCCTCGGTGATCCCCTCGTTGAGGATCTGGCCGTTGACGGCCTCCTTGTAGTACATCAGCTGGTCGCGGTCGACCGGCTCGTACGTCTGGCCCTTCGGCGAGTAGATGCCGAGCGACGGGAAGAGCGACTCCATGCCGAAGGTCCGGGCCTCGTCCGGGACGATCGGGACCCAGCGCTTGCCGGTCTCCTTGTCGCGGACCAGGTCCTTGACCAGGCGGACGAACGCCATGGTGGTCGCCACCGACTGCGAGCCGGAGCCCTTGTCGAAGGCGGTGAAGGCCTTCTCCGCCGGGGCGGGCAGCGGGGCCAGCGGCTGCGCGCGGCGGGCTGGGGCCGGGCCGCCGAGGGCCGCGCGGCGCTCCTGGAGGTAGCGGACCTCGGGGGCGTCGGCGCCGGGGTGACCGTAGGGGACCACGCCGTCGACGAACTGGGAGTCCGAGATCGGCAGCTCCAGCAGGTCGCGCATGTTCTTGAACTCGTCCACCGAGAGCTTCTTCATCTGGTGGTTCGCGTTCTTGGAGGCGAAGCCCTCGCCGAGGGTGAAGCCCTTCACGGTCTGCGCGAGGATCACCGTCGGCGCGCCCTTGAACTCCAGGGCGGCCTTGTACGCGGCGTACACCTTGCGCGGCTCGTGGCCACCGCGCGAGAGGTGGAAGCACTCCAGGATCTTGTCGTCGCTCAGCAGCTTCGCCATCTCCACGAGCGCCGGGTCGGAGCCGAAGAAGTCCTGGCGGATGTAGGCGGCGTCGCGGGTCTGGTACGTCTGCACCTGCGCGTCGGGGACCTCGCGGAGGCGGCGGACGAGGGCGCCGGTGGTGTCGAGCCGGAACAGCTCGTCCCAGGCGTTGCCCCAGAGCGACTTCACGACGTTCCAGCCGGCGCCGCGGAACTGGGCCTCCAGCTCCTGGACGATCTTGAAGTTGGCACGGACCGGGCCGTCGAGGCGCTGCAGGTTGCAGTTGATGACGAAGGTCAGGTTGTCCAGACCCTCGCGGGCGGCGAGCGCGAGGGCCGCCGTCGACTCGGGCTCGTCCATCTCGCCGTCGCCGAGGAACGCCCACACGTGGGAGGCGGAGACGTCCTTGATGGAGCGGTTGGTGAGGTAGCGGTTGAAGCGCGCCTGGTAGATGGCGGAGAGCGGACCCAGACCCATGGAGACGGTCGGGAACTCCCACAGCCACGGGAGGCGGCGCGGGTGCGGGTAGGAGGGCAGGCCCTGGCCGCCGGACTCCTGCCGGAAGTTGTCGAGGTGCGCCTCGGTGAGGCGGCCGTCGAGGAAGGCGCGGGCGTAGATGCCCGGGGAGGCGTGGCCCTGGATGTAGAGCTGGTCGCCCGAGCCGTCCTGCTCCTTGCCCTTGAAGAAGTGGTTGAAGCCCGTCTCGTACAGCCAGGCCGCCGAGGCGAAGGTGGCGATGTGGCCGCCGACACCGTGCTTGGCGCCGCGGGAGACCATCGCGGCCGCGTTCCAGCGGTTCCAGGCGGTGATCCTCCGCTCCATCTCCTCGTCACCGTCGACGGCCGGCTCCGCGGAGGTGGGAATGGTGTTGACGTAGTCCGTCTCCAGCAGCTTGGGCAGGGCCAGGCCCGCGCCCTCGGCATGCTGGAGCGTGCGGCGCATCAGGTAGGCGGCCCGATGAGGGCCGGCGGCCTTGGTGACGGCGTCGAGGGAGGCCGCCCACTCGGCGGTCTCCTCGGTGTCACGGTCCGGGAGCTGGTCGAGCTCACTCGGATTCTTGCCTACGGGATCGGTCATGATCGCCGCCTTCCGGACAGATGGGGGTGGAGAAGGGGTGCCTTGTCTGGCAGGACAGGGCGAAGGGCCGGGGTGCGGCCCGCCGAAGACTGTAATCCGACGATCGATGATCGATCAAAGGGTTGAAGGGGAAAACCTCTTCAGATCGAGAAAGTCGGCACAGGGTGCCGCGAAAGGGGGCACCGGGTGCCTTGTTTCCGCAGGTGGGGGGCGGGATCCCGGAGCCGTTTGAGAGCCTGATCGCACAAACGAGCGGACCCGCCAGGGGCGGATCCGCTCGTCACGACAGGGGTTCGGGGCTCGGTGGTTCCGAGGTCAGGCCCGGGGCGCGCAGCCCAGCACGTGCGCCTTGACCATCGCCCCGATGTTCGGATCGCCCCGGCGGAACGCCTCCACCAGCTCCTGGTGCTCCTCCGCGTACGACTTCTGGACCGTGCCCAGCCAGCGGATGGACAGGGCCGTGAAGACCTCGATGCCCAGGCCCTCCCACGTGTGCAGCAGCACGCCGTTCCCCGCGGCCTTCACCAGCTCCCGGTGGAAGGCGACGGTGTGCCGCACCTGCGCCGTGCCGTCGGCCGTCCGGTCCGCCTCGTACAGCGCCGTCACGTGCGGCTCCAGAGCCGAGCAGTCGGCCGCCAGACGGCTCGCCGCCAGCTCCGCCGCGATCTGCTCGAGACCGGCCCGGACGGGGTAGCTCTCCTCCAGGTCGGCCGCCGTGAGGTTCCGTACCCGCACGCCCTTGTTCGGGGCCGACTCGATCAGGCGCAGCGACTCCAGCTCCCGCAGCGCCTCCCGGACCGGGGTCTGGCTGACCTCCAGCTCGGTGGCGATGCGCCGCTCCACGATCCGCTCGCCCGGCTTCCAGCGGCCGCTGACGATGCCCTCCACGATGTGCTCGCGGATCTGTTCGCGCAGCGAGTGGACGACGGGCACGCTCATGAAGCCGCTCCTTAGGGACGTGCTGACGCCTATGACAATACGGCGGCGCCCCTGCCGGGAGTACTCCCGAACAGGGGCGCCGCTGGTGAGCCTTGTTACAGCTCGGTAGCTTGCCTACAGGCCGAGCTCCACCTCGAACTCGCCGGCCTCGAGGATCTGCTTGACCGCGGTCAGGTAGCGGGCGGCGTCGGCGCCGTCCACCAGACGGTGGTCGTAGGAGAGCGCGACGTACGTCATGTCGCGGATCGCGATCGTCTCACCCAGGTCGGGGTGGTTCACGACGACCGGACGACGGACCGTGGCACCGATGCCCAGGATGGCGACCTGGTTCGGCGGAACGATGATCGTGTCCCACAGCGCGCCGCGCGAGCCGGTGTTGGAGATCGTGAAGGTCGCACCGGAGAGCTCGTCCGGCGTGATCTTGTTGCCACGGACCTTGCCCGCCAGCTCGGCGGTGGCCTTCGCGATGCCGGCGATGTTCAGGCCGCCCGCACCCTTGATGACGGGCGTCATCAGACCCTTCTCGGAGTCCACGGCGATGCCGATGTTCTCCGAGTCGAAGTACGTGATGGTGCCCTCGTCCTCGTTGATCCGGGCGTTGATGACCGGGAAGGCCTTCAGCGCCTGGGCCGCCGCCTTCACGAAGAACGGCATCGGGGACAGCTTGACGCCCTCACGGGCCGCGAAGGAGTCCTTCGCGGCGGCGCGCAGGCGCATCAGCTTGGTGATGTCGACCTCGACGACCGAGGTCAGCTGGGCCTGGCCGTGCAGCGCCTTCATCATGTTGTCGCCGATGACCTTGCGCATGCGAGGCATCTTGACGGTCTGGCCACGGAGGGGAGACGCCTCCAGGGCCGGGATCTGCGGCGCGGCGGCGGCGGCCGGGGCGGCCGGGGCCGGAGCGGCCTTCTTGGCCTCGGCGGCCGCGATGACGTCCTGCTTGCGGATGCGGCCACCGACGCCGGTGCCCTTGACGGCCGCCAGGTCGACACCGTTCTCGGTGGCGAGCTTGCGGACCAGCGGGGTCACGTAGGCGCCGTCCTCCGCCGGCTGTGCGGCGGCGGGCGCGGCGGGAGCCGGAGCCTGGGCGGCCGGAGCCGGAGCCGGAGCCGGAGCCGGAGTCGGAGCGGCCGGAGCCGCGGGAGCGGGCGCCGGGGCCGGAGCGGCCGGAGCGGCGGGAGCCTCGGCGGCCGGGGCGGGAGCCTCGGCGGCCGGAGCCGGGGCGGCGGCGGGAGCGGCACCCGCGGCACCGATGACGGCCAGCTTGGCGCCGACCTCGGCGGTCTCGTCCTCGCCGACGACGATCTCCAGGAGAACGCCGGAGGCGGGGGCGGGGATCTCGGTGTCGACCTTGTCCGTGGAGACCTCGAGCAGCGGCTCGTCGGCGTCGACGGAGTCGCCGACCGACTTCAGCCAGCGGGTGACGGTGCCCTCGGTGACGGACTCGCCGAGCGCCGGGAGAACGACGTCGGTGCCCTCGGCCGAACCGCCGCCGGAGGTGGCCTCGGCCGTGGGAGCCGGAGCCGGGGTCTCGACGTCCGTGGACGGGGTGGTCTGCGGCGCGGGGGCCTGGGCCTCCTGCTGCGGGGCCGCGGCCGGAGCCTCGGCCTGGGCGGGCTCCGCCTGAGCCGGCTCGGCGGCCTCGGGGGCACCCGAACCGTCGTCGATGACGGCCAGCTCGGCGCCGACCTCGACGGTCTCGTCCTCGGCCACCTTGATGGAGGCCAGAACACCCGACGCGGGGGCGGGGATCTCGGTGTCGACCTTGTCGGTCGAGACCTCGAGCAGCGGCTCGTCGGCCTCGACGCGCTCGCCCTCGGCCTTGAGCCAGCGGGTGACGGTGCCCTCGGTGACGCTCTCGCCGAGCGCCGGCAGGGTTACGGAAACCGGCATGGTTTCAGTTGCTCCTAACGAATTGCGGAAAGTGGTCGTCGCGCCCGTTGATGACGTGAGCGTCAGTCGTGGGAGTGGAGAGGCTTGCCGGCCAGGGCCAGGTGGGCCTCGCCGAGCGCCTCGTTCTGCGTCGGGTGGGCGTGGATGAGCTGCGCGACCTCCGCCGGCAGCGCCTCCCAGTTGTAGATCAGCTGCGCTTCGCCGACCTGCTCGCCCATGCGGTCACCGACCATGTGGACGCCGACCACGGCACCGTCCTTGACCTGCACGAGCTTGATCTCGCCCGCGGTCTTCAGGATCTTGCTCTTGCCGTTGCCCGCGAGGTTGTACTTCAGGGCGACGACCTTGTCCGCGCCGTAGATCTCCTTGGCCTTCGCCTCGGTGATACCGACGGAGGCGACCTCGGGGTGGCAGTACGTCACCCGCGGCACGCCGTCGTAGTCGATCGGGACGGTCTTCAGACCGGCCAGGCGCTCCGCCACGAGGATGCCCTCGGCGAAGCCGACGTGCGCGAGCTGCAGCGTGGGGACGAGGTCGCCCACGGCCGAGATCGTCGGCACGTTGGTACGCATGTACTCGTCGACGAGGACGTAGCCGCGGTCCATCGCGACGCCCTGCTCCTCGTAGCCGAGACCCGAGGAGACCGGGCCGCGGCCGATGGCGACGAGCAGCACCTCCGCCTCGAAGGTCTTGCCGTCGGCGAGGGTCACCTTGACGCCGCTGTCGGTGTACTCGGCGGACTGGAAGAACGTGCCGAGGTTGAACTTGATGCCGCGCTTGCGGAAGGCGCGCTCAAGAAGCTTGGAGCTGTTCTCGTCCTCGACCGGGACCAGGTGCTTCAGGCCCTCGATGACCGTCACGTCGGTCCCGAAGGACTTCCACGCGGACGCGAACTCGACGCCGATGACACCGCCGCCGAGGATGATCGCGGACTCCGGGACACGGTCCAGGGTCAGCGCGTGGTCCGAGGAGATGATCCGGTTGCCGTCGATCTCCAGGCCCGGCAGCGACTTCGGTACGGAACCGGTCGCGAGGAGGACGTGCCGGCCCTCGACGCGGCGGCCGTCCACGTCGACGGAGGTCGGGGAGGAAAGGTGGCCGTGACCCTCGATGTATGTCACCTTGCGGGAGGCGACGAGACCCTGCAGGCCCTTGTACAGGCCCGAGATCACGTCGTCCTTGTACTTGTGCACGGCCTTGATGTCGATGCCCTCGAAGGAGGCCTTGACACCGAACTGCTCCGCCTCACGGGTCTGGTCCGCGACCTCACCGGCGTGGAGCAGGGCCTTGGTGGGGATGCAGCCGTTGTGCAGGCAGGTGCCGCCGAGCTTGTTCTTCTCGATCAGTGCGACGTCCAGGCCCAGCTGCGCTCCGCGCAGCGCCGCGGCATAACCGCCGCTACCGCCGCCGAGGATCACTAGGTCGAAAACGGTGCTGGCGTCGTTCGCCACGTCACGTCCTCCATGCATGTGCGCCGGTCGCCGGCCTTCTCTGACCGGGCGGCGGCTGGTGTTCGGCCGCTTTTTATTCGGCCCTGTGGTGGGGGCCCTGTCCTGCCGAGAACCCATCTTCGCACTTGTTGCCGGACGGCGGGACGCGGGGCCGGTCAGTGAGACCCGCGGATCGCCCGTACGGAGAGGTGATCGTCCGGGAGGAGGGCGGTTTTCGTCGCCGGTGGACCGCCGGCGCACCGGCTCGTGGGCGGGAACCCGGGAGCCGGTGCGCGGGAGTGCGAGCGAACCGAAGGGGCGCGACGCCGTCGGAAGGGCGAGCACGGTCGACCGTCGACCGCGGCACCGAGCGCCCCGGAGGAGAGCCGGGCCGCGAAGACGATCAGACCGCGCCGTCGGCGGTGCGCTCCGCCAGCTTCACCAGGGTGCGGACGGCCGATCCCGTGCCGCCCTTCGGGGTGTAGCCGTACGGCGCACCCTCGTGGAAGGCCGGGCCCGCGATGTCGAGGTGGGCCCAGGTGATGCCCTCGCCGACGAACTCCTTGAGGAAGAGACCGGCGACCAGGCCGCCACCCATCCGCTCGCCCATGTTCGCCATGTCGGCCGTCGGGGAGTCCATGCCCTTGCGCAGGTCCGCGGGGAGCGGCATCGGCCAGGACTGCTCGCCGACCTCTCCGGCGATCTCGTGGATCGCGGTGCGGTAGTCGTCGTCGTTGGCCATGATGCCGAAGGTGCGGTTGCCGAGAGCCAGGACCATCGCACCGGTCAGGGTCGCCACGTCGACGATCGCGTCCGGGTTCTCCTCCGACGCCTTCGTCAGCGCGTCCGCCAGGACGAGCCGGCCCTCGGCGTCCGTGTTGAGGACCTCGACGGTCTTGCCGCTGTACATCCGCAGCACGTCGCCGGGGCGGGTGGCCGAGCCCGACGGCATGTTCTCGGCGAGCGCCAGCCAGCCGGTGACGTTGACGGCCAGGCCGATCCGGGCGGCGGCGACGACCGCGGCGAACACGGCGGCGGCGCCGCTCATGTCGCACTTCATCGTCTCGTTGTGCCCGGCCGGCTTCAGCGAGATGCCGCCCGAGTCGTAGGTGATGCCCTTGCCGACCAGGGCGAGGGTCCGCTCCGCGTCCGGGTGCGTGTAGGCGATGCGGACCAGCCGCGGCGGGTTCTGCGAACCGGCGCCGACGCCCAGGATGCCGCCGTAGCCGCCCTTGGCGAGGGCCTTCTCGTCGAGCACCTGGACCTTGAGGCCGTGCTCCTTGCCCGCGGCCTGGGCCGTGGCGGCGAA
This sequence comes from Streptomyces sp. NPDC036822, assembly GCF_055609145.1. Taxonomy (NCBI): domain Bacteria; kingdom Bacillati; phylum Actinomycetota; class Actinomycetes; order Kitasatosporales; family Streptomycetaceae; genus Streptomyces; species Streptomyces sp. NPDC036822. The sequence continues at coordinate 418,588 of NZ_JBVJPY010000001.1, read as the reverse complement.
GGCGGCCGGGGTCAGATCGTTCGGCGGCATGTTGATCAGGTCGCGGGCGCGGTTGATCTCCTCCGTCAGCGCCAGCGCGCGCTCCGCGACGGCCTTGAAGGCCTTGTCGCGCGGCTTGCCGCCGAGCAGGACGATCTCGGCCGGCGGCAGCTTCGCGTCCTTGCCCTTGTCCTGGTAGGCGGTGAAGGCGTACGCGCCGAGCAGCGCGCCCTCCGCGATCGCCTCCGCGTCCTCGGGGGCGGTGATCGGCAGCGCGAAGGCGGCCTTCTTGGCCCCGGCCAGCGTGCGGGCGGCGGTACCGGCGGCGCGGCGCAGCGCCTCGGCGTCGAACGCCTCGCCGTCCTCGGGTGCCGTGCCCAGGCCGACGGCCAGGACGACGGGGGTCTTGAGGCCGGCGGGGGCGGGCAGCTTGATCGCCTCACCCTCGGCACCCGAGGCGCCCAATGTCTCCAGGACGGCAGCGAGCCGGCCGTCGAACGCCTTGTCCACGGCCTCGGCGCCCGGAGCGACGACGAGGGCCTTGCCCGACGTGGCGACGCCGACGACGAGCGCGTCGGCGCGCAGCGTCGCCGCACCGGCGGTGCTGAGAGTGAGAGCAGTCACGGTGGTGAAATCTCGCTTCCATTGAGTCCTGTGGCGGTCGAGGGATGGGCCGACCGTGCCCGCCGCATCGTATTTCGGCCCAGACGGCGCCGTGAACGAGCCTACGCTCGCCGTCCGTGTTCGCTCACGGCGACGGTGATTCACTCATCCGTGGTGTCTCTTTCACGTTTACCGCGCAAGCTCGGAGAGCTCGTCCACACTCGCCTCATTCACGCAAGCGCGGCCACCGCGTCTTCGCATCATCTCCACAGGTCCCCCGCGTGCGGGCGGCCTGCCGAGGGGGACACGACTCGATGGAATCCGACCGAATCCGCATGCCCGGACCCGCCCGCTCCGGACGCCGGGGCCGTACCGCGGGAGCCCTGCTCGCCGCCGCCCTGCTCGCCACGGTCATCCCGTCGGCCGGGGCGAGCGCCGCCGTACCCGTCCCGCGGATCGACCTCACCGTCCTGGTCCTCGACGACGGCGGCAGCGCCGTGCAGGCCATCACCTCCGAGCTGCGCTCCACCGGCGTGCCCTACCGCACGGTCGACCTGAACGACTCCGGCCGCCCGGTCATCACGCCCGGCTTCCTCAGCGACCCCTCCGACAGCGCTACCGGCCGCCCCCGCGCCAAGTACCAGGGCGTGGTCGTCCCCCACGAGTCCGCCTTCGGCCCGGACTCCGCCGAGCAGGCGGCGCTCCTCGCGTACGAGCGGACCTTCGGCATCCCGCAGGTCGACGCGTACACCTGGGCCCACCCCGGCGTCGGCCTGGACTACACCAACGACCACGGCTTCTCCGGCCCCCTCGACGGAGCCACCGCCTCCGTCACCGCCGCCGGCAAGGCGGGGCCCTTCAAGCACCTCGACGGGCCGCTGACCTTCGAGGACAACGACCCCGCCATCAGCGAGAGTCACGGCTACGCCGGCCGTCCCCGCGAGGGCTACACCAGCTACCTCGACATCCCGGTCGAGGACGGCGGCCGGGCCAGCCTGATCGGCGAGTACGCCCACGACGGCCGCCGCGAACTGGTCGTCACCTTCGCCTACAACCAGTACCAGCGGCAGTTCCGCGCGCTCGCCCGCGGCATCGTCGAATGGCTCACCCAGGGCGTCCACCTCGGCCGGAGCCGCAACTACCTCTCCGTCCACGTCGACGACGTCTTCGCCCCCGACGCCCGCTGGGACACCGTCCGCAACTGCACCCCGGGCGACTTCGACTGCGTCGGCGACGACGGCGAGGGCGTGAACCCGGTCCGGATGACCGCCGACGACGCCCGCCACGCCGCCGCCTGGCAGAAGTCCGCCGGCTTCACCCTCGACATGGTCTACAACGGCGGCCAGGGCGAACAGTGGAAGACCGAGCACGCGGGCAGCGACCCGCTCGCCGCCCAACTGATCGCCGACCGCGCCCAGTACCGCTGGGTGAACCACACCTACACCCACCCCTTCCTCGGCTGCGTCCAGGACACCGCCACCGTCCCCTGGCAGTGCGCCAGGAACACCGCCGGAGCCACCCTGTGGACGAGCCGGAGTGAGATCTCCGGACAGATCCGGAACAACCACAACTGGGCCGTGGGCAAGGGCATCTCCGTCGACCGCACCGAACTCGTCACCGGTGAGCACTCCGGCCTCAAGACCCTGCCGCAGCAGAACACCGACAACCCCAACCTCGCCGGCGCGCTCGCCGACAACGGGGTGAAGTGGCTGGCGAGCGACAACTCCCGCGAACCCGCGCAGCGCGCCGTCGGCACCGCCAGGACCGTCCCGCGCCACCCCATGAACGTGTACTACAACGTGGGCACGGCCGCCGAGATGGCCGACGAATACAACTGGATCTACACCTCGCGCGCCGACGGCGGCAGCGGCGTCTGCGAGACGAACCCGGCCTCCACCTGCCTGCCCGCACCGCTCGACACCGCCACCGGGTACGCCTCCCACATCGTCCCGCAGGAGGCCCGCATCGCGCTCTCCCACGTGGTGGCGAACGACCCGCGCCCGCACTACGTCCACCAGTCCAACCTCGCCGAGGAGCGGCTGCTCTACCCCGTCCTCGACAAGGTCCTCGCCGACTACCGCGCCCTCTTCGCGGAGAGCACCCCTCTGGTGAACCCGCGCCAGCGCGACGTCGGCACCGAGCTGAGCCGCCGGGCCGCCTGGGACCAGGCCCTCGCCGCCGGAAAGGTCACCGCCTACCGCGTCGGCGCCACCGTCACGGTCAAGGCCCCCGCCGGAGTGGACGCCCCGATCACCGCGCCCGAGGGCACCCGCAAGCGGCTCGCCCTCGGCACCGCGGCCTTCGGCACGCCCTACGCCGGAACGCGCTCGGCCTGGACCGCGCCCGAGCTGCTCCAGACCGCGATCACCCTCACGCTCCCGTCCGCCTGACCAGCACGTCGAGGGGGGAACGCACATGCCGAGCAGTGGCCGCCACGTCACCATGCTCACCGAAGGCACCTATCCGCACGTCCACGGGGGCGTGAGCACCTGGTGCGACCAGCTCGTCCGGGGCATGCCCGAGGTCGACTTCGCCGTCCTCGCGCTCACCGGCAGCGGACGGGAACCGGTCACCTGGGAGCTGCCGCCCAACCTCTACCGCCACACGTCGTTCCCCCTCTGGGGCGCCTCCCCGGGGCCGGCTCGCGGCCGGCCCCCGCGGGGGAGGGAGGGCCGCCGCTTCCTGGAGACGTACGAACGCTTCTTGCTGTCGGTCCTCGACCCGGACGCCGGGTGCGACTTCGGCGAGGGCCTCTACGCCCTGGCCGGACTCGCCCGGAGCGGACGGCTCACCGCCGCCCTGCGCTCCGAGCGGGTGCTCCGCACGCTGATGCGGATCTGGACCATGCCGCACCTGCCGACCGCCGCGGCCCGGCCCACCGTCCACGACGCGCTGACCGCCACCGACCTGCTGGAGCACGCGCTCCGGCCCCTCGCCGGCCGGATAGCCGACGGCAGCGTCGCGCACGCCGTCTCCAGCGGACTCGCCACGCTGCCGGCGCTCGCCGCCCAGCACTTCGAAGGAGTGCCGTTCCTGCTCACCGAACACGGCATCTATCTGCGCGAGCGCTACCTCGGCTACCGCACCGAGGCCCAACGCTGGCCGGTCAAGGCCCTGATGCTCGGCTTCTACCGCGAACTCAACTCGCTCGGCTACCGCAAGGCCGACCTCATCACCCCGTGCAACCAGTACAACCGGCGGTGGGAGGAGCGCGGCGGCGCGCCCTCCGACCGCATCCGGACCGTCTACAACGGCGTCGATCCGGCCGCCTTCCCGTACGCCGGCCCCGAACCCGAGGTGCCCACGCTCAGCTGGGCCGGCCGGGTCGACCCCATCAAGGACCTGGAGACGCTGATCCGGGCGTACGCGATCGTCCGCGCCGAACTCCCCGAACTGCGACTGCGGTTGTTCGGACCGGTCCCGGCCGGCGGCGAGGACTACCGGACCCGTCTGGAGAAGCTCGCCGCCGAACTGGGCGTGACCGACGGCGTCACCTTCGAGGGCCGGGTCTCCGACGTGGCCGGCGCGTACGCGGCGGGCAGCGTCGTGATGCTGTCCTCGATCAGCGAGGGGTTCCCCTTCTCCCTGATCGAGGCCATGTCGTGCGGCCGGGCGACGGTGTCGACGGACGTGGGCGGGGTGCGGGAGGCGGTCGGCGACACCGGAATCGTCGTCCCGCCGCGCGAGCCCGCGGTGATGGCCGCGGCCGTCACCGAACTGCTGCGCGACGGGGAACGGCGGGCCGAGCTGGGGCGCAGGGCTCGGCAGCGGGTCGTGGACCGGTTCACCCTGCACCGCTCGGTCGACGGCTTCCGGCAGATCTACCGCGAACTGGCCGGACAGCCCGTCACCCCGCTCCCGGACCCGGAGGACTGGACCGTCCGCCTCACCGACCCCTGGCGCCAGGACCTCGTCGGGGGAGGCTCGCTGTCATGAGCGGCTCCCTCTGGCTGACGAACGGCACCATGCGGGACGCCCTGCCGGTGATACCGCGTCAGCGGCCGTACGGCTCCCTGGCCATGGACGAACCCGCCGCGCCCGCCGCCGATCCGAAGCTTTGCGGGCATCCCGCCGCGGACGGCGCGGCCGCGGCCCCCGGCGACACCGACCGGGGCGAGGCCGGCCGCACGGCCGCGGACCCCCTCGACGAACTCGCCCTCCGCCTGGACGCGTTGGCCGCCGCGGCCGTCCACCCCGACGAGATAGCCGCGATCCTGGAGTCCGACGGCATGACGGACGACCACATCCGCCTCACCTACGGACGCGCCGACTCCTTCTCCCTCGCCGAGGACCTCTACGCCCGCGTCGAACGGCGCCACATCGCCCCGGAGGCGCCGCCCACCGGGCCCTGGCACACCGGTCTCGCCGGCTGCCTCCTGCGCGGGCTCGTCTTCGCCCTGCCCGGGCTCGCCTACGTCCTCGGGGCGCCGCTCCTGGCCGGGCCGCGCGGCCCCCACGGCCTGCCTGCCGGAACGATCCCCCTGCTCGCGGGTGCCGTCACCGGCTGGGTGTGGAACCAGGCCCTCGCGCACCGCGCGTACTCCTGGCTGGGGCTCGGCGACCGGCGGGCCGCCGTCCGCGCGCTGCTCCTCGGCGCCCCGGCGGGCGCCCTCGCCGGAGCGGTCGTCGCCTGCGCGGCCGCCGGGCCGGGGGAGTGGCACGCCGCCGCCTTCGCCGCGGGCCAGGCGCTCTACCTCGCCGCCGCGACCGTCCTGCTCGTCCTCGGCCGCGAACGCGCCCTGCTGTGCGCGCTGCTGCCGCTGATGGGTGCCGTACCCGCGTTCTGGTACGACCTGCCGGGCGTCCTGCGGGCCGCCCTGCTGCTGGTCTCGCTCGCGGCGAGCGTCGCCTTCGCCGCGCTCGTCCTCCGGCCGGGGGCCCGGCCCGGCGCGAGCGGCAGCGGCGGTCCGCCGCTCGCCGCCTCCCTCCCGTACGGCCTGTTCGGCCTCGGCACCGGACTGCTCGTCCTGTGCACGGCGGACCCGGCCGCCGTCGTCGCGCTGACCCTGTCCATGGGGCCGGCGGAGTGGCTGCTGCACCGCTTCCGCAGCGGCAGCCTGGCACGGCTGCGGATCCTCACCACCGCCCGGCAGTTCCGCCGGGCCACGGCCGGCGTCCTCGCCCGCTCCCTCGGCGGCTACCTCGCCGTCCTCCTCGCCCTGACCGTCACCGGCACCCTGCTCTGGCCCGACGCCCCCCGTCCGACCGCCACCCGGCTCCTCGCGCTCCTCCTCGTCGGCGTCGTCCTCTGGCTCGGACTGCTCCTCCAGGCCTTCGGCGCCGTCCGCGGCGCGGCCGCCGTGTGCCTGCTCGCGGCGGCCGCGCAGATCCTGGCACCACCCGGGACCCGCCCGGCGATCGCCGCGGGAGCGGCGGCGGTCCTCGCGGTCCTTACCTGTGCTCTTCTGATACGACCGACCGCCCACCGCGCCTGAACCCCCTCCCTTCGTCCCGGCGACAGCCGCGGCCGCCCCTGATGCGGCCCGATCGACAAGACACCCGCGAGGAACGCCTTGTGACCCCCTCCCTCCTGGTTCCCTTCTACGAACACCCGGCCGACCGCCCCGACGCCTGGGCCTCGGTGATCGAGGCGGCGCCGGCGCTCTACGGCGTCGTCCTGAACCCCGCCGACGGCGCCGGGCAGGCCCCCGACCCCGCCTTCGCCACCGTCGCCGAACGGCTCCGCGAGGCCGGGGTGCGGGTGCTCGGCTACACCGACACCGCCTACGGCCGCCGGGCGCACGGCGAGGTCGTGGCCGAACTGCTGCGCCACCGCGACTGGTACGGGGCCGACGGAGCCTTCCTGGACCAGGTGCCGACCGGCCCCGACGCCCTCGCGCACTACCGGCGCCTGGGCATCGCCGCGCGGGCGGCCGGCGCACGGACGGTCGTCCTCAACCACGGCGCCCACCCCGACCGCGGCTACGCCGACGTCGCCGACCTGCTGGTCACCTTCGAGGGCCCCTGGGACCTCTACCGCACACTCGACCTGCCGGTCGCCGACCACTACTGCCACCTCGTCTACGCCGCTCCGCCGGACGCCCTGCCGACGACCCGCGTCCACTGCGCGGTCCCGGGCGCGGGCGCCCACCCGTGGGGCACCCTCCCGCACCTCCTGGAGCCCGCCCGATGAGGCGCCCGCCGCTCCTCCTCGCCGCCCTGCTGCTCCTGGCGACGGCCTGTACGAGCGCGCCGGACGACGGCCGCCCGTCCGCCCGGGACGACGTCCGTCCGTCCGCACGCTGGCAGCCGAAGCCCGGCCTCGCCTGGCAGTGGCAGCTCAGCGGCCGCCTCGACCCGGCCGTCGACGTCCCCGTGTACGACATCGACGGCTTCGACCACCCGGCGGCCACCGTTCGGGACCTGCACACGCGCGGCCGGAAGGTGATCTGCTACCTCTCCACCGGCGCCTGGGAGGACTTCCGCCCCGACGCCTCGGAGTTCCCCGCGTCCCTGCTCGGCGAGGGCAACGGCTGGAAGGGTGAACGCTGGCTCGACATCCGCCGCACGGACCTGCTCGCCCCGCTGATGGCCGAACGCCTCGACATGTGCCGCACGAAGGGCTTCGACGCGGTCGAACCGGACAACATGGACGGCTACGAGAACCGCACCGGCTTCCCCCTCACCGCCGCCGACCAGCTCCGCTACAACCGCCTGATCGCGAAACTGGCCCACGACCGGGGCCTGGCGGTGGGCCTGAAGAACGACCTGGACCAGATCCCCGGGCTCCTCGCGGACTTCGACTTCGCGGTCAACGAACAGTGCGCGCAGTACGACGAGTGCGACCGGCTGACCCCGTTCGTGAAGGCCGGCAAGGCGGTCTTCCACGTGGAGTACGAGGTGGAGGTGGACGCCTTCTGCCCGAAGGCCCGGCAGCTCGGCCTCAGCTCGATGCGGAAGCGGTTCGAGCTGGGGGTGTGGCGCGAGGCGTGCTGACGGTTCCGGCGCGGGTCACGACGGAGCGGGTGCACGGCCCTCACCCAGCCGCTCGGCACCCGCCCCGAAGGCCGCCCTCCCGCCGGTCACGAAGTGATCAGAGAACGCCCAGCGTCAGCCCCATCAGCGCCACCGTTCCCGCCACTTCCTCCACCGCCCCGAACACGTCCCCGGTCACCCCTCCGAACCTCCGCACGCACCGCCGCAGCAGCCACGCCGCCACCCCCAGGCCCGCCCCCGCCGCCAGGACGTGGCGGAGGGCGTCGTACGGGGAGAACAGCGCGCCGGCGCCGGCGCAGGCCAGCAGGACGAGGGCCGTGATCAGGGCCGCGGGTCGGGGCGGGACGGTGGAGGCGACCATCGCGCCCAGGCCCTCGGGGCGGGCCGCCGGTATGCCGGTGCGGGAGGCGTGGGTGAGGGCGAGGCGGGCGACGGTCGCGGCGAGCGCGGCCGCCACCGCGCCCTGGGCCCAGCCCTCCCCGTACAGCCGGTACAACGCGGCGACCTGGGCGAACATGACGAAGAGCAGCACGATCACGCCGAACGGCCCGATGTCCGACTGCTTCATGATCCGCAGCGCGTCCTCGGCCGGCTTCGCGCTGCCCAGGCCGTCGGCCGTGTCCGCGAGCCCGTCCAGGTGCAGGCCGCGCGTCATCAGGGAGGGGACCGCCGCCGAGACGACGGCCGCGAGCAGGGGGCCGGAGCCGAGCAGCAGGAACGCTCCGCCGAGCGCGGCGGAGCAGAGACCGACCACGAGCCCGGCGAGCGGTGCCCAGAGCATGCCGGCGCGCGCCGTCTCCCGGTCCCAGCGGGTGATGCGGGCGGGGAGCACCGTGAGGGTGCCGAAGGCGAAACGCAGGCCGTCCATCGGGGCAGCGTAGAACAGCGCCGCACCTTGTAAATTGCGCATGACGTGCATATCGCGCATACCGGAAGCAGGTGGCATGGGTCACTGGTTCTCACGCAACATCGTCGAGCCCGGCAAGCTTCCCCTGCTCATCGCCCTCACCTCCTTCGTGGTGACCTTCGTGGCGACCCGGATCGTCACCCGCATGATCCGGGCGGGGAAGGGGCCGTTCGGCAACGTCTCCTCCGGCGGGCTCCACATCCACCACGTCGTGCCCGGCGTCGTCCTCACCGTCGCCGGGGGGTTCGGCGCCGTCGCCTGCGGCCGGTACGGCGCCGCCGCCGTCGTGTTCGCCGTCGTCTTCGGGGTCGGGGCGGGGCTCGTCCTCGACGAGTTCGCCCTGATCCTCCATCTCGACGACGTCTACTGGAGCGATCAGGGGCGCAAGAGCGTCGAGGTGGTGGTCCTGACGGCCGCTCTGGTGGTCCTGGTCCTCGGCGGGTTCTCGCCGCTCGGTGTCGACGACCTGACCGCCGACGAGCGCCAGAACCGGGGCGCCTTCATCCTCAGCCTCGCGGTGAACTTCCTCTTCGTCCTCGTCGCCCTGATGAAGGGGAAGTTCCGGATGGCCGTCATCGGCACGCTGATGCCGTTCGTCGCGCTCTTCGGCGCGGTACGGCTCGCCCGCCCCGGCTCCTGGTGGTCACGCAAGGCCTACACCCGCCGCCCCAAGGCCCGCGCCCGCTCCCGGCTGCGCGCCTACCGGCACGACCGGCGCTGGGACAAGGTGCGGCGCAAGGGTCAGGACCTGATCGGGGGCTTCCAGGATCGGGTGCCGGGGCGCGGCTCCGACTCGTCCTGACGGCGCTCCCGCCACGCTCCGAGCGCCACGACCACGAGCACGGCCGCGATGGCCGCCAGGTGCTCCTTGCCCGCGAGGTTCTCCTTGACCAGCACCTCCACCACCATGGCGACGACCACGAGTGCCCCGGTCCACCACGCCCGGTAGCGCCAGCACACGTAGACCGCGAGCCCGACCACCGCCGCCGACGGGCCGGTGTCGACGACCCGCGCGTCCGAGGCCGGCAGCCCGAGCGGGGAGTCCGGGCCGAGGGCGATGCCGATCCGCGCGTACAGCGTCCCGGCCAGCGTCGCCGTGTAGGCGAGGGCGAGCGTGCGCCACCGTCCCAGGCAGATCTCGGCGATGCCGAAGACCAGCAGGATCTGCGCGAGCGCCCCCCACACCGGCAGGTCGAGGGCGGGGACGAAGAGCGAGAGGGGGGTGCGCGCCAGGGCGAGCCACAGCGGGTCCTCGGCGCGCACCGAGCCGACGGCCTGCACCGGCCGGTAGCCCCAGTCCTGGTTCTGCGTCAGCTGGAAGAGCGCCGTGAGGCAGACCGCGGCCAGGGTCATCGGGACCGCCCGCCACCCCCGGGTGACCAGGGCCGCCCGGACGGCGGTGTACAGCGGCCCCCACTCGCGGCGGGCGAAGCTCCGCGGGGCGGGACTCACCGCCGGCCCTCCAGGTGCCTGCGGTGCATCCACTTCGGCAGTCCTGGGGCCTCCAGGAAGCCTTCGGCGCGGCCCGCGGCGAGGCCGATGCGCAGCAGGTCGGCGCTCTTCTCGAAGAGCATGAAACGGGGCTCCCAGATCGGTCGGTACTTGGCGTTGGCGCGGTACAGCGACTCGATCTGCCACCAGCGGGAGAAGAAGCTGAGCAGCGAACGCCACATCCGCAGCACGGGTCCCGCCCCGAGCCTCGAGCCACGTTCGAAGACGGAGCGGAACATCGCGAAGTTCAGTGAGACCTGCGTGATCCCGATCTCCCGGGCGCGTTGCAGGAGTTCGATGACCACGAACTCCATCAGGCCGTTCTCGGCGTCCCGGTCCCGGCGCATCAGGTCGAGCGAGAGGCCCTTCGGGCCCCACGGCACGAAGGAGAGCACCGCCCGCAGCTCGCCGGCTCCTTCCCCGTCGCCGCCGTCCCTGCACTCGAGCATCACGCACCGGCCGTCGCGCGGATCCCCGAGCCGGCCGAGCGCCATCGAGAAGCCCCGCTCGGTGGCCCCGTCGCGCCAGTCGTCGGCCTTGCGGAGCAGCGCCTCCATCTCGTCGGCCGGGATGTCCTCGTGGCGCCGGATCCGGACCTCGTACCCGGCCCGCTTGACCCGGTTGAACGCCTGGCGGACCGTCCGCATGGCCCGGCCGTCCAGGGTGAACTCGGCGGTGTCCACGATCGCCTCGTCGCCCAGCTCCAGCGCGTCCAGGCCGTGCCGGGCGTAGATCGTGCCGGCCTCCTCGCTCGCGCCCATCACGGCCGGGATCCAGCCGTGCTCCCGGGCCTCGGTCAGCCACGGTTCGATCGCGCCGGGCCAGGCCTCCGGGTCGCCGATCGGGTCGCCCGAGGCGAGCGAGACGCCGCCGACGACCCGGTAGGCGACGGCGGCCTTCGCGCTGGGGGACCAGACGACGCTCTTCTCGCGGCGCAGCGCGAAGTAGCCGAGCGAGTCCCGGTCGCCGTGCTTGTCGAGCAGGGCGCGCAGCCTGTCCTCGTCGTCCTCGGTGAGCGGGTCGACGGCGCGGCGCGAACGGAAGGCGGCGAAGAGCACGGCGAACAGCAGCAGTGTGGACAGGACGTTGATGGTGACGTCGACCCAGCCGGGCGGGGCGATCCCGTCGAAGCGGGAGCCGTCGGAGGCCAGCGTGACGAGCCGCATCACGCCGTACCGCCAGCGTTCCAGGAACGCGGAGTGGGCGGGGGAGGTGTCGGTGACGGTGACCAGGACCGCGGCGAGCAGCGAGGTGACCAGGAGGCCGCCGGCCGCCACCACCGCGGCGAGCAGTGGGTTGGACCGGTCGCCCTTGGCGTAGAACTCCTTGCGCCCGAGCAGCAGCGCGAGCACGAAGGCGGCGGTGAGGGCCAGCGACACCCAGTTCTGGGCGTGCTGCCGGATCTCCGGGAAGATCATCGCGAAGGCGAAGAGCAGCAGGAAGAGCCCGCTGAGGACGATGTTGAGGATCCAGGCGGCCCGCTTGCGCCGCCGCATGGTGATCGCGAGGAAGAGCGTGAAGACGCCCGAGGCGAAGCCCGCGGTCAGCATGTACGGAGTGAAGTAGTCGTCCGTGTTGTGCCGGCGGAGGTCCTGGCCGAGCGAGAACCAGACAGCGCTCAGGAAGTTGACGAACGTGACGGCGCGCAGATACCAGACGGCGAACGCGGCACCTCGCCGCGATCGGGCGGTTCCCCCGGGCGCTCCTTCGATGGACAAACGGACCTCTCCCATGAAAAGCGATCATATGGGGCATCGCTCGTCATGGTCGGTCGCCGGACGCGGCCGTCCGCGCGTGGCGGACGGGCCGTGTCCGGTGCCGTGATCGGCCTCAGTTCTCCTCGTCCGCGGGGCCCGCCGCGGGCTGTTCCGGAATGGTCGGTTCCGGCTGCTCGGGCAGCTCGGCGGCCAGTGCGGCCGCGGCCTGGACGAGGGGAAGAGCGAGCAACGCCCCGGTTCCCTCGCCCACAGTGACGCCGTGGTCGAGCAGAGGGTTGAGCGCCATCCGGTCCAGCGCCTTGGACTGCGCCGGCTCCCCGCTCACCTGACCCGCCAGCCACCAGTCCGGCGCCCGGAACGCCGCCCGCTGCGCCACCAGCGCACAGGCCGCCCCCACCACACCGTCCAGGATCACCGGCATCCGCCGCACCGCGCTCTGCAGCAGGAACCCGGTCATCGCCGCCAGGTCCGCCCCGCCCACCGCGGCGAGCAGCTCGACCTGGTCGCCCAGGACCGGCCGGGCCCGCCGCAGGGCGTCCCGCACCGCCGCGCACTTGCGCATCCACGCCAGATCGTCGATGCCCGCGCCGCCCCGGCCGGTGACCACCGAGGCGTCCGTGCCGCACAGCGCCGCGACCAGCGTGGCCGCCGGGGTCGTCCCCCCGACGCTCAGGTCACCGAGGACGACCAGGTCCGTGCCCGAGTCGGCCTCCTCGTCGGCGATCGCCACACCGAGCGCGACGGCCGCGGCCGCCTCCTCGGCGGTCAGCGCGTTCTCCACGTCGATCCGGCCGCTGCCGCGCCTCACCCGGTGGCGTACCACCTCGGCGGGCAGCAGCTCCGGGTCGCAGTCCAGCGCCGCGTCCACCACCCGCACCGGCACGTCCGCCCGGCGGGCGAGCACCGCCACCGGGCTCGCGCCGTCGAGCACCGCGCGGACCAGCTCGTACGCGGTCCCGGCCGGACGGCCCGACACCCCGAGCGAGGCCACCCCGTGATCCCCCGCGAAGAGCACCACCCGGGGCTGCTCGATCGCCCGTACCATCACCGAACCCTGCGCCGCCGACAGCCACTCGCCCAGCTCGTCGAGCCGGCCGAGCGCGCCGGGCGGCACGATCAGCCGCTCCCGGCGCTCCTCGGCGTCACGCCGTATCCCCCCGTCGGGGCGCTCGATCAGATCGGAGAAGTCGTCCAGGTTCAAGGCTCTTCCTCGTGACGTCGGCGGTGGCCATCGGTGATCGCACCCTACCCGCGCAGCACCAGGGCCTGTCCCGCGACGACGAGGAGCACCTGCTCACACTCGTCCCCGAAGGCCGCGTTCAACCGGCCCAGCTCGTCCCGGAAGCGGCGCCCCGACGCGGTGGCCGGCACGACACCCGAGCCCACCTCGTTCGTCACGGCCACGACCGTACGAGAAGTCGCCCGCACCGCCGCCACCAACTCCGCGGTCCGCTTCCGCAGTTCCTGCTGCCCGCCGTGCTCCCACCGCTCGTCGTCCCAGGCCTCCGCCCGGTCCATGGCGTCCGTCAGCCACAGCGACAGACAGTCGACCAGCAGCGGCGGGCCCTCCTCCTCCAGGAGGGGCACGAGGTCGCAGGTCTCCACCGTCCGCCAGGAGTGCGGCCGCCGCTCCCGGTGCAGGTGCACCCGCTGCGCCCACTCCGGGTCCCCCTCGCGTCGGCCGCCGGTCGCCACGTACACCACGTCGGGGAACGACTCCAGACGCCGCTCCGCCTCCACCGACTTGCCCGAACGGGCCCCGCCGGTCACCAGCGTGCGGCGCGGCACCTCAGGCACCTCGTGGTACTCGCCGACGTACAGGGTCGTCCCGTCCGGCACCGCCCGCGCGCCGGCCGCCGCGAGCCGCCGGTCCAGCTCGGCCCCCGAGGGCACGTCGTGGTCCAGGTGCACGGCGACGACCTCGGTGCGCGCCGTCACCGCCCCGGTCGCCCGCAGCCTGGCCAGCGCGTCGGGCCGGCCGGTGACGTCCGCGACGACCATGTCGTACGCGGTGCCGTGGTCCTCCGGCAGGCCCGCGGGAGCGCCGCCGGGCGGCAGGTACAGCAGCCGCTCGCCGTCCAGGGACGTCACCTCGTACCCCGTGCCGGGGGAGTCCATCGGCACCGCCCGCACCCGGTGCCCGCTGATCAACGTCAACTCCCGTCCGTCCGGCACCCTCCCCGCCGCGGGCAGCCCGGCCGGCACCTCCACGGCCGGTCCGTCGTGCGGATGCGTCAGCAGCACCTGCCGGACGCCGACGAGCGAATGCCCGGACCGGGCGGCGGCCAGCGCGGCCCCCGGCGTCAGATCGAGCAGCAGCGCCCCGTCCACGAGCAAGGCGGTGGCCGCCCGCGCCAGCGGGCCACGGGCGGTCGCGCACACGGCGCAAGGGCAGTCGGGGCGGGGCAGCCCGAGGGGGGCGCCGGTGCCGAGCAGAGTCAGTTCCACCCCCTGATCCTCCCGCGTCACCCCGAAGGGTGCGCGCCCGGCTACGCTGCGGGCAGGAAACCGATCATCCGGTGAGCCCAGGAGGCGGACATGGCATGGACGTGGCGGTTCGAGAAGTCCGACGGCACGGAGGTCCAGCCGGCGTTGACGCCGGAGGAGTTCACCACCCAGGGAGACGCCGAGTCCTGGCTCGGTGAGTACTGGAAGGACCTCCTCGAGGGCGGCGCGGACCAGGTCACCCTCTCCGAGGACGGTACGAAGATCTACGGCCCGATGCCCCTGAACGCGGAGGGCTAGAGCGCCCGGCGACGGGGGCGGGACCACGGGGCACGTCACCCCGCCCCCGGCGCCCGACCTCTTGTGGGCATCTGTTCCGCCGGGGCGGAACGGGTGGGCACACCCCCGGAGGCCGGTGCCTGTCAGGCGCCCCGCGCCCGGAGCAACTGCCGCTCACAGGGCCGTGGCCCGGCTCGCGGGGAGCGCGGTTCGGAGCACCCGGCCCGGGGGCGGCCCGAAGGGCGCGGCGTCAGGACCGCGAGGGCGTCGCGGGGGGCGGCCCCGCGGGGGAGAGCCCCGGCGTCGGCCCGCCCCGCCGCTCTAACCCCTGACCCCGCACAGGTGCAGCAGTGCCGCGACCCGGCGGTACGGTTCCGTCCGGCCCGCGCGGTCCTCCGCGGCCAGGAGACGTTCCAGCTCCTCCGCGGCCGGCAGCCCCACCTCGCCCGGCAGGCCGTCGGTGAAGACCCGCACGCCGTACCAGGCGTGCAGCGGCGCCGCGATCCCGGCGAGCGTCGACGTCAGCGCGTCGAGCCGGTCGGCGCGCACCTTGAGCCCGTTGTGGTCGGTGTACACGTCCGACTCGAAGCCGGTCAGCGCGCCCGTCCAGTCCCCGGCGAGCCCCGGCCGCATGGCCAGCGCCTCCGCGTTCCGTACGACCAGGGACAGCAGGCCCCCGGGCGCCAGCATCCGCGCCAGGCCCGCCAGCAGCGCGTCCGGTGCGTCCGCGTACATGAGCACGCCGTGGCAGAGCACGACGTCGAAGCTGCCCGGCAGGAAGTGCACCCCGGTCTCGCGGCCGTCGCCCTCGACCAGCCGGACCCGCTCACGGATCCCGGCCGGCTCGGTGGCCAGCGCGTCACGGGCCGCCTTGAGCAGCTCCGGATCGGCCTCCAGGCCGGTCACGGTGTGCCCGGCCCTGGCCAGCCGGAGCGCCTGGGTGCCCTGCCCCATGCCCGCGTCCAGGATCCGCAGCCGCTGCCCCACGGGGTAGCGGGCGGCTATCTGCTCGTCGAGCTGGCGCGCGATCAACTCCTGCCGGACGGTCTCGCGCAGGCCCCCGTGGCCGGCCGGCCACGGGGAGACGGCGGGCAGCAGGGGGCCGCCGGTGCCGGATCCGGAGCTTTCGCCGCTCAGGGCCGCTCTCCGCGCTTGACCTGCGGCTTCGGCAGCCGCAGTCGGCGCATCTGGAGCGTACGCATCAGCCCGTAGGCCACGGCGCCGCGCTTGGACTCGTTCGGGAAGCGCTCGTTCAGCTGCTTCTTCAGCCGCAGCCAGATGCCGATCGAGTCGATGACGATCATGACGATCACACCGAGCCAGAGCAGCAGGGAGATGTTCTGCAGCGACGGGACGCGGATCATCGACAGGACGAGGATCACCACGGCCATCGGCAGGAAGAACTCCGCGATGGCGAAGCGCGAGTCGACGAAGTCGCGAACGAAGCGGCGGACCGGACCCTTGTCTCGGGCCGGCAGATAACGCTCGTCACCGCTGGCCAGCGCCTCGCGCTGACGAGCCAGGTCCGAGCGGCGCGCTTCGCGCTGGCGCTTGGCGGCCTCCTTGCGGTCGGTCGGCACCGTCGCGGCACGACGGCGCTGGGTCTGCGCGTCGCTCCGCTTCGGGGTCGGGCGGCCCTTGGGGGCCTGCGGGTCGCGGGGCTGCTTGGAGAGGTCCGCCGTCACCTGATCGGTGGGGGCCTTCTCTTCCTTGGAACGGCTACGGAACACAAAACCCAAGGGTACGTGGTGGGGAGCATGGACCCCAGCCCCGCCGGGAACGATCCGCTAACGGGCTGCGTCTGTGGGGGTACGTACGGGACGACATGCGCGGGTTTCCCTGAGAGCCGTCTACACCCTGGGCCGGAGAGGGCCCGCCCGCAGTCGTCCTTGGGGAGGAGCACATCCGGCCCCGAACAGTGCGGTAATGGAGACAGGGACCGTACTGTGGATCCTGTTGGAGTGCTTGAGCCGAGTCCGTCAGAAGGGGGCGCGCGAAGCCCATGAGCGGTGTCATGAAGCGTATGGGGATGATCTTCCGCGCGAAGGCAAACAAGGCCCTTGACCGGGCCGAGGATCCGCGCGAGACCCTCGATTACTCCTACCAGAAACAGCTGGAGCTGCTGCAGAAGGTCCGCCGGGGCGTCGCCGATGTGGCGACCTCCCGCAAGCGCCTCGAACTGCAGCTGAACCAGCTCCAGGGCCAGTCCGCCAAGCTGGAGGACCAGGGCCGCAAGGCGCTGGCGCTCGGCCGCGAGGACCTGGCCCGCGAGGCGCTGTCCCGCCGGGCGGCCCTCCAGCAGCAGGTGAGCGACCTCGAGGTGCAGCACCAGACGCTGCAGGGCGAGGAGGAGAAGCTCACCCTGGCCGCGCAGCGGCTGCAGGCGAAGGTCGACGCCTTCCGTACGAAGAAGGAGACCATCAAGGCGACCTACACGGCGGCGCAGGCGCAGACCCGGATCGCCGAGTCCTTCTCCGGCATCTCGGAGGAGATGAGCGACGTCGGCGTGGCGATCCAGCGCGCCGAGGACAAGACCGCCCAGCTCCAGGCCCGGGCCGGGGCGATCGACGAGCTGCTCGCCTCGGGCGCGCTCGACGACCAGTCCGGTCTGGCGAAGGACGACATCCAGGCGGAGCTGGACCGGCTGTCCGGCGGCACGGACGTCGAGCTGGAGCTCCAGCGGATGAAGGCGGAGCTGGCGGGAGGCTCCTCGGCCTCGAAGCAGGCGATCGAGGGCGGCGCCGGGGCCACCACCCCGCAGGACCAGCAGCAGTCCCACCCCCGCTTCGACAAGCAGTGACGAGTCGCGACCAACGAGCCCTTTAAGGAAGGCGCGTCATGATCGTACGGATCATGGGGGAGGGCCAGTGGAAGCTGGCCGACAGTCACTTCGCCGAGCTCAACAAGCTCGACGACGAGCTGCTGGCCGAGATGGAGTCGGGTGACGGTTCGGGCTTCCGGCGCACCCTCTCCGCTCTCCTCGACGCGGTGCGCACCCTCGGCGACCCCCTCGCCGACGACGCGCTCGAACCGTCCGAGCTGATCCTGCCGTCACCGGACGCGACCCTCGAAGAGGTCCGCGAGATGCTCTCCGACGACGGCCTGATCCCCGGCTGACGGCGGACCGGTCCCGGGCCGGCGAGCCCGCCGCCCCGGGCGGCCCGCACTCCGACACCGACGGTGCCCCGTCCCCCTCGCCCGGGGGGCGGGGCACCGTCGCGTCCCACCCCGTACCGTTGCCCGATGTGACCTCCCTCGACAGCGGGTTCTCGCGCGGCCGGCGCTGGCTGCGGGCGCACCCCCTCGCCTTCGACGCCGGCCTCGCCCTGGCCGTGCTCGTGTGCATGGTCACCGGCTCCTTCGCCGACCCGCACGGCAGCCCCAACGGCCCGACCTTCGGCGACCGCACCCCCGACACCACCAGCGTGCTGCTCATGCTGCTCGTCGCCGCCGCCCTGGTCCTGCGCCGGCGCGAACCCCTCGGCGTCCTGGTCTTCACCGGCGCCGTCACCCTCGTCGAACTGATCGGCGACGACAACCCGGCCCCCGTCGCGATGGCCGTCGTCGTCGCGCTCTACACCGTCGCCGCCCGGACCGACCGCCCCACCACCTGGCGCGTCGGCCTCGCCACCATGGGCGTGCTGACCGGCGCGGCGATGATCTTCGGGCCGACGCCCTGGTACGCCCAGGAGAACCTGGGCGTCTTCGCCTGGACGGGCATGGCCGCGGCCGCCGGGGACGCCGTCCGCAGCCGGCGCGCCTTCGTCGACGCCATCCGCGAGCGGGCCGAGCGCGCCGAACGGACCCGCGAGGAGGAGGCCCGGCGCCGGGTCGCCGAGGAGCGACTCCGGATCGCCCGCGACCTCCACGACGTCGTCGCCCACCACATCGCGCTGGTCAACGTCCAGGCCGGGGTCGCCGCCCACGTCATGGACAAGCGCCCCGACCAGGCCAAGGAGGCCCTCGCGCACGTCCGCGAGGCCAGCCGCTCCGCCCTGAACGAGCTGCGCGCCACCGTCGGTCTGCTGCGCCAGTCCGGCGACCCGGAGGCCCCCACCGAGCCCGCCCCCGGCCTCGCCGTCCTCGACGAGCTGCTCGACACCTTCCGGCACGCCGGCCTCCCCGTCGAGCTGGCCCGCACCGACGACAGCGCCGCCCTGCCCTCGGCCGTCGACCTCGCCGCGTACCGGATCATCCAGGAGGCCCTGACCAACGTGCGCAAGCACGCGGGCCCGGCGGCCAAGGCGGAGGTGAGCGTGGTGCGGGTCGGCCGGACCGTCGAGATCACCGTCCTCGACGACGGCACCCCCCAGCCCGCGGCGGCCGCCACGGACACCGGCGGCCACGGCCTGCTCGGCATGCGGGAGCGGGTCATCGCCCTCGGCGGCAGCCTGACCGCCGCGCCCCGCTACGGCGGCGGCTTCCGCGTCCAGGCGATACTGCCCACCACGGCCCGTACGGGGGAGGACACATGACGATCCGGGTGCTGCTCGCCGACGACCAGGCACTGCTCCGCAGCGCGTTCAGGGTGCTGGTGGACTCCGAGCCCGACATGGAGGTCGTCGCCGAGGCCGCCGACGGGGCCGAGGCCGTCGCCCTCGCGCGCTCCGAGAAGGCCGACGTCGTCCTGATGGACATCCGGATGCCGGGCACGGACGGCCTGGCCGCCACCCGCATGATCACCGCCGACCCGGAGCTGTCCGCCGTACGGATCGTCATGCTGACCACCTTCGAGGTGGACGAGTACGTCGTGCGGTCGCTCCGGGCCGGTGCCTCCGGTTTCCTCGGAAAAGGGGCGGAACCGGAGGAGCTGCTCAACGCCATCCGGATCGCCGCCGCCGGCGAGGCGCTGCTCTCACCCGTCGCGACCAAAGGACTGATCGCCAGGTTCCTGGCCCAGGGCGGGAGTTCGGACCCGGACGACGGTGCGGAGCCGGCGTCGTACTCCGAGCGCCTGGCCGCCCTCACCACCCGCGAACGGGAGGTGCTCGTCCTCGTCGGCGGGGGTCACTCCAACGACGAGATCGCCGAGCGCCTCGAAGTCAGCCCCCTCACGGTCAAGACGCATGTCAACCGGACCATGGCCAAACTCGGCGCCCGCGACCGGGCCCAGCTGGTGGTCACGGCCTACGAGTCGGGTCTGGTACGTCCAAGGGTGGAGTGAGGGAGTACCCCGGCGTACTCCAGGCGCGGTATGCGCGGCATAAGGATTTGGGCCCGGGGGGCGAGGACCGGGCCCTTCTCATGGCTGATGGTGTAGGTCGGGCCTTCCTCCGCCCCGCCGAGCGCGCCTCGGACCCGCCGAGCACGCCACAGACCCGCCGAGCACGCCACAGAAGAGAGACCCCATGTCCTGGCTGTCCAGATTCAGCCTCGCGCAACGGGCCCTGATAGGGCTGATGTCCATCGTCGCCATCGTCTTCGGAGCGATCGCGATACCGCAGCTGAAGCAGCAGCTGCTGCCCTCGATCGAACTTCCGATGGTCTCGGTGCTGGCCCCGTACCAGGGCGCGTCCCCCGACGTGGTCGAGAAGCAGGTGGTCGAGCCGCTCGAGAACACCCTGAAGGCCGTCGACGGCATCACGGGCATCACGTCCACCGCCTCCGAGGGCAACGCCGTCATCATGGCGACCTTCGACTACGGCGACGAGGGCACCAAGCAGCTCGTCGCCGACGTCCAGCAGGCCGTGAACCGGGCGCGCGTGGCGCTGCCGGACGGCGTCGACCCGCAGGTCGTCGCCGGCTCGACCGACGACATCCCGACGGTCGTCCTCGCCGTCACCTCGGACAAGGACCAGCAGGCGCTCGCCGACCAGCTGGAGCGGACCGTCGTCCCGGCCCTGGAGGACATCGACGGCGTCGGCCAGGTCTCCGTCGACGGCGTCCAGGACCTCCAGATCTCCGTCACCCCCGACGACGCCAAGCTCGCCAAGGCCGGTCTCAGCGCCATGAAGCTCGCGGAGGCCATCCGCTCGGGCGGCGGCACCTTCCCGGCCGGCTCGTTCTCCGAGGCCGGCAAGAGCCGCACGGTCCAGGTGGGCGGCGGCTACACCTCGCTCCAGCAGATCCAGGACCTGCGGATCAAGCCCGAGAAGGGCGAGGCGGTCCGCCTCGGCGACGTGGCGTCCGTGAAGCAGGAGGAGTCCTCGCGGGTCTCCATCACCCGTACCGACGGCAAGCCCAGCCTCGCCGTGATGGCCACGATGGACAACGACGGCAGCGCCGTCGCCATCTCCGAGGCGGTCCAGGACAAGCTTCCCGAGCTGCGCGAGGACCTCGGCGCGGGCGCCGAGCTGACCGTCGTCTCCGACCAGGGACCCGCCGTCTCCAAGTCGATCTCCGGTCTGACCACCGAGGGCGCGCTCGGCCTCGTCATGGCCGTCCTGGTGATCCTGGTCTTCCTCGCCTCGATCCGTTCCACCCTGGTCACCGCGGTCTCCATCCCGCTCTCGGTCGTCCTGGCCCTGATCGTGCTGTGGACCCGCGACCTGTCGCTCAACATGCTGACGCTGGGCGCCCTCACCATCGCCATCGGCCGGGTCGTCGACGACTCGATCGTGGTCCTGGAGAACATCAAGCGGCACCTCGGCTACGGCGAGGAGCGCCAGTCGGCGATCCTCACGGCGGTCCGCGAGGTCGCGGGCGCCGTGACCTCCTCCACCCTCACCACCGTCGCGGTCTTCCTCCCGATCGGTCTGGTCGGCGGCATGGTCGGCGAGCTGTTCGGCTCGTTCAGCCTGACCGTCACCGCGGCCCTGCTCGCCTCGCTCCTCGTCTCCCTGACCGTCGTCCCGGTCCTCTCGTACTGGTTCCTGCGTGCCCCCAAGGGCACGTCCGAGGACCCGGAGGAGGCCCGGCGCCGCGCGGAGGAGAAGGAGGACCGGAGCCGGCTGCAGCGCCTGTACGTCCCGGTCCTGCGCTTCGCGACCCGGCGCCGTCTCACCAGCGTGGCGATCGCGATCGTCGTCCTGGTCGGCACCTTCGGCATGGCCCCGCTCCTGAAGACCAACTTCTTCGACCAGGGCGAGCAGGAGGTCCTGAGCATCAAGCAGGAGCTCGCTCCGGGCACCAGCCTCGCGGCGGCCGACGAGGCCGCGAAGAAGGTCGAGAAGGTCCTCTCCACCACCGACGGGGTGAAGGACTACCAGGTCACGGTCGGCTCCTCGGGCTTCATGGCCGCCTTCGGCGGCGGCACCGGCGCCAACCAGGCCTCGTACCAGGTCACGCTGGAGGACTCGGCGTCGTACGAGAAGACCCGTGACGCGATCGACGAGGCGCTGGGCGGGCTCGACGGCATCGGCGACACGACGATCGCGGCGGGCGACGGCTTCGGCAGCCAGGACCTGAGCGTGGTGGTCAAGGCATCCGACGCCGACACCCTGAAGAAGGCGTCCGAGGCGGTCAAGGCCGAGGTCGCCGAGCTCGACGACGTCACCGACGTCCAGAGCGACCTGTCGCAGTCCGTGCCGCGGATATCCGTCAGGGCCAACGCGAAGGCGGCGGACCTCGGTCTCGACGACACGACCCTCGGCATGGCCGTCGCGCAGGCGGTCCGTGGCACCCCCGCCGGCAAGGCGATCCTCGACGAGACCGAGCGGGACGTCGTCCTGACCTCCGCGCGGCGGGCCACCACGATGGCCGAGCTCAAGGCGCTGCCGCTCGGACCGGTCAAGCTCGGCGACATCGCGGAGGTGAAGCTGGTCCCGGGTCCGGTCTCGATGACCCGGATCGACGGCTCGCGGGCCGCGACGATCACGGCCAAGCCGACCGGTGACAACACCGGCGCGGTGAGCACGGAGCTCCAGTCGAAGATCAACGCGCTCGACCTCCCGGAGGGCGCGACCGCCTCCATCGGTGGTGTCTCCGAGGACCAGTCCGAGGCGTTCGCCAATCTGGGCCTGGCGATGCTCGCGGCGATCGCGATCGTCTTCATGCTCCTGGTGGCGACCTTCAGGTCGCTGATCCAGCCGCTGATCCTGCTGGTGTCGATCCCGTTCGCGGCGACCGGCGCGATCGGTCTGCTGGTGGTCACCGGCACCGCGATGGGCGTCCCGGCGATGATCGGCATGCTGATGCTGATCGGCATCGTGGTCACCAACGCGATCGTCCTGATCGACCTGATCAACCAGTACCGGGCCCAGGGTCTGGGTGTCGTCGAGGCGGTCGTCGAGGGCGGCCGCCACCGACTGCGCCCGATCCTGATGACGGCGCTGGCGACGATCTTCGCCCTGCTCCCGATGGCGCTCGGCATCACGGGCGAGGGCGGCTTCATCGCCCAGCCGCTCGCGGTGGTCGTGATCGGCGGTCTGATCACCTCGACGCTGCTGACCCTGCTGCTCGTCCCGACGCTCTACGCGATGGTCGAGCTGCGCAAGGAGCGCCGCGCGAAGAAGAAGGCGGAGAAGAAGGCGAAGAAGGCCGCGAAGCGGGACGGCTCCTCGGGCGACCCCGAGCAGCCGGACGTGACCCCCGGGGACGCGACCCTGCTCGACGCGCTGGACAAGCTGGACATCTGACGCCCGGCACACCCAAGGCCGAAGGGCGCCCCGCGATTCGCGGGGCGCCCTTCGGCGGTGTTGTGCGAGGGGTCCCGGTCCTCCGCCGGCCCCTGAACGGGGGCGGGGACGCGGACGCACGCGGGTTACGGCAGGGCGAGCATCCGCTCCAGGGCCAGCTTGGCGAAGCTCTCGGTCTCCTTGTCGACCTCGATGCGGTTGACCAGCTTGCCCTCGGCCAGCGACTCGAGCGCCCACACCAGGTGCGGCAGGTCGATCCGGTTCATCGTCGAGCAGAAGCAGACCGTCTTGTCGAGGAAGACGACCTCCTTGTCCGGGTGCGCGGCGGCGACGCGGCGGACCAGGTTCAGCTCCGTGCCGATGGCCCACTTCGAGCCGGCCGGGGCCGCCTCCAGGGTCTTGATGATGTACTCCGTGGAGCCGACGTAGTCGGCGGCCGCCACGACCTCGTGCTTGCACTCGGGGTGGACGAGGACGTTCACGCCCGGGATCCGCTCGCGCACGTCGTTCACCGAGTCCAGCGAGAACCGGCCGTGCACCGAGCAGTGACCCCGCCACAGGATCATCTTGGCGGCGCGCAGCTCCTCGACGGTCAGGCCGCCGCCCGGCTTGTGCGGGTTGTAGAGGACGCAGTCCTCCAGCGACATCCCCATCTCGCGGACGGCGGTGTTGCGGCCCAGGTGCTGGTCGGGCAGGAAGAGCACCTTCTCGCCCTGCTCGAACGCCCAGTCGAGAGCGCGCTTGGCGTTGGAGGAGGTGCAGATCGTGCCGCCGTGCTTGCCGGTGAAGGCCTTGATGTCGGCCGACGAGTTCATGTACGAGACGGGGACGACCTGCTCGGCGACGCCGGCCTCGGTCAGCACGTCCCAGCACTCCGCGACCTGTTCGGCGGTGGCCATGTCCGCCATCGAGCAGCCCGCTGCCAGGTCCGGCAGGACGACCTTCTGGTCGTCGGTGGTGAGGATGTCGGCCGACTCGGCCATGAAGTGCACACCGCAGAAGACGATGTACTCCGCCTCCGGGCGCGCGGCCGCGTCGCGGGCGAGCTTGAACGAGTCGCCGGTGACGTCCGCGAACTGGATGACCTCGTCGCGCTGGTAGTGGTGGCCGAGGACGAAGACCTTGTCCCCGAGCTTCTCCTTCGCGGCGCGGGCACGCTCCACCAGGTCGGGGTCGGAGGGCGACGGCAGGTCGCCGGGGCACTCCACGCCGCGCTCGCTCCTGGGGTCGGCCTCGCGGCCGAGCAGCAGGAGGGCGAGCGGCGTCGGCTGGACGTCCAGGGGCTGGGCGGTGGTCACGTCACGCACCCTTTCTTGTCTGCGAGTCTGCGAGCGGGCCTTTTCGTCGAAATGACACTATCTATGATAACCGGTTCACGTCACTTTGACGATGGCCATAGTGTCGATGTGACGAAAGTCCGCGCCGCACCCCGTCCCCTGGTGCGTTCCGGTACCCGAGCCGGTGTGCGAGCATGAAGGGGAAAGACTCGGGCTCCAACCGGAATGAATCCGGGGCCCCGCCGGTTGCAACCGTCGGCAAGCAGTCTCCGTACAACCCGGGAGAGAAGCAGATGTCCGTATCGGACGAGAAGACCACTGTCAGCGACGGCATCCTCCTGTCTGACGCCGCCGCGGCCAAGGTCAAGGCCCTGCTCGACCAGGAAGGCCGCGACGATCTGGCACTGCGCGTCGCCGTTCAGCCCGGCGGCTGCTCCGGCCTGCGTTACCAGCTCTTCTTCGACGAGCGTTCGCTCGACGGTGACGTCGTCAAGGACTTCGACGGCGTCAAGGTCGTCACCGACCGCATGAGCGCCCCGTACCTCGGCGGCGCCTCCATCGACTTCGTCGACACCATCGAGAAGCAGGGCTTCACGATCGACAACCCGAACGCCACGGGCTCCTGCGCCTGCGGCGACTCGTTCAGCTAAGCCCCCAGGGCGCCACACGCGCGAAGGCGGCCACCCGGTCATCCGGGCGGCCGCCTTCGCGCGTCCACGGGCCCCGCGCGGTGGCGGGCCTACTTCTTCGGGACGGGCTCCCCGCTCGCCGCGTCCATGACCGACCGGGCACCGAGCGGCTGGGTGAGCGTCACCGTCTTCGTCACCTCCACCGCCATGGCGATGCACACCCGGTCCGGGTCGCCCGGCCGCTCGCTCACCCGCACCGAGACCTTGCCGGGTCCCTGGTCCGCCGAGACCGTGTACGTGCTGCACACCCCGCCCCAGAAGGTGACCGCCAGCGCGGTGCCGGTGCTGTCGGTCCGATACGACTCGATCCGGCGCGCGGGCGCCGTGCCCTCGTCGGGGGCGGGGGGCGCGGACGGCTTCACCGGCGGAGCCAGATGCTCCGGAGCCACCGCCGTCTGGACGACGGTGTAGGGCGTGCCGCCGGCCTGCGGCTCGACCCGGAACAGCCACGACGGGACGAGCACCCGCTTCTCGTTCACGAACTGCGAGGCGAGACCGAAGACCGCGCCGGTCACGGGAAGCTCCCGCGGCGTGGCGTCCGGCTCGCACGTCGCCGCCGGGCCGTCCGCCGTCGCCGGCGGGTCGGTGGCGCACCCGCCGATCCCGACCGGACCGCCCGCGGACGCCTTGTTCAGCTCCTCCAGCGCCGCGGGCGCACCCAGCACCGGATACGTGTCGTCCTTCGCGGGCTTCATCAGCTGTCCGCTGCCCGCCACCGGCGTACCGTCGGGGCCGATGTGGATCCCGGTCGACCAGCCGTACGTCGGCAGCCCGCCCACGACCGGATCGGCGTTGACCACCCGTACCGACCCGTTCATCACCTGGGACGCGTCCACCGCGGCGTCGCTCTGCCCGATCGCCTTCAGGACGGGCGCGGCCGCGGCCTTCGCGGCCGCCTCGCTCACCGGGGTCCCGCCGCGCGGCGGCTTCGGCTCGCCCGGGGGCGGGCACGCCTTGCCCTTCAGGCAGGTGTCCCCGGCCGGCCCGCCGTCGTACCGCGAGACCGTCCAGCTGCCCGGCGCCTCGGCGGACACGTCGAGACGCAGCCCCGACCCGTCCTTCTCCGGCGCGATCCTCCAGACCGCGCCCTCCAGCCTCGGGGCGCCCGCGATGCCGAGTGCCGTGGCCAGCCGGGTCACCTCCGCCGAGGTGACCCGGCCCTCGGGCCGGTGGACTGCGGCCGAGGAGGGCCCCTTGGGGAGTGGGCCCTTGGCCTTGTAGACGGCTCCGCCGTCGTTCGGGTCCGGCTCGCCCGGCGCGATGCCGGGGCCGTCGCCGCCGGTGCCGCCCTTGGCGTCGAGGTGCAGCGGCGGGGGAGGGGCGGAGCTGCTCCTCGTATCGCCGGCACCGCCGTCCGACGCCGTCGTGGCGAGGTACACGCCGCCGCCGCCGATCAGCAGCACGCCCGCCGTCACCGAGGCGACCAACGGCGCCGTACGCTTCCCTCGCGGGTTCTCCGTACCGCTCACCGCATACTCCTTCGTCCCGCCGGAATCCTGTCGAAGACACCGATGGGACGGAAGGCGGGAGCGGCTGGTTCCGTCCTCAGCCGCCGTACTCGGACGTGGCGGCGATCAGCCGGGCAGAAGCGGGCGGGACGACGACACCGTGGATCAGCGAAGGGGAGACCGGATCGGCCGCCACGGTCGCCGGGACCACCCAGTGCGGGGCCATCCGCGCGCTGTCGCCGCGCAGCTGGGCGAGGCTGAACTCGGACTCCTGATGCTCCCGGGGAGCGGGGTGCGTGGACATACGCGCACCGTACGCACGGTACGGCTTCGGAGAAAAGCCCTACTCTGGGGTAGTTTCCACTGTTCGGCAGGGGGGCCTCCGGCCCGGTAGCGTGAACTGTCAACGCCACTCCGTCCCGCAGGAGCGCCCAGCCGTGCGTATCGCAGTCACCGGCTCCATCGCCACCGACCACCTGATGACCTTCCCCGGCCGGTTCGCAGCCCAGCTCGTCGCGGACCAGCTGCACACGGTCTCCCTCTCCTTCCTCGTCGACAACCTCGACATCCGCAGGGGAGGTGTCGGCCCGAACATCTGCTTCGGCATGGGCCAGCTCGGCGGCCACCCGATCCTGGTGGGAGCGGCCGGCTACGACTTCGACGAGTACCGCGCCTGGCTCGACCGCCACGGCGTCGACACCGGCTCCGTGCGGATCTCCGAGGTCCTGCACACCGCCCGGTTCGTCTGCACCACGGACAAGGACCACAACCAGATCGGCTCCTTCTACACCGGCGCCATGAGCGAGGCCCGGCAGATCGAGCTCAAGGCCGTCGCCGACCGGGTCGGCGGCCTGGACCTCGTGCTGATCGGCGCCGACGACCCCGAGGCGATGCTCCGCCACACCGAGGAGTGCAAGACGCGCGGCATCGCCTTCGCCGCCGACTTCTCGCAGCAGATCGCCCGCATGGACGGCGCCGAGATCCGCACCCTCCTCGACGGCGCGACCTACCTCTTCTCCAACGAGTACGAGAAGGGCCTCATCGAGTCGAAGACGGGCTGGAGCGACGAGGAGATCCTCGGCCGCGTCGGCCACCGGGTCACCACCCTCGGGTCGCGCGGCGTGCGCATCGAGCGCGCGGGCGAGCCGGTCATCGAGGTCGGCTGCCCGGAGGAGGACGCCAAGGTCGACCCGACCGGCGTCGGCGACGCGTTCCGCGCCGGCTTCCTCACCGGCCTCTCCTGGGGCGTCAGCCTGGAGCGCGCGGCCCAGGTCGGCTGCATGCTCGCCACGCTGGTGATCGAGACCCTCGGCACCCAGGAGTACACGCTGCGCCGCGCCAACTTCATGGAGCGGTTCGTCAAGGCGTACGGCCACGAGGCCGGCGCCGAGGTCCAGGCGCACCTGGCCTGAGCCGAGGGGCTCCGGCCCCCGCCCCGGGGCCCGCACCACGCGGGCCCCGCGGCGGCACCACACCGCCCCCCGGCCCCGGCGGTACGTCACCCCGGCCGCCCACGAGGCGACCGGCCCCGGCGGTACGTCACCCCGGCCGCCCACGAGGAGACCTCGCCCTACGCCACCCGCCGCACCCGGTAGGCCGTGCCGCCCTTCGGGGAGGGCTCCTCGCCCAGGTACTCCTGGCCGCGCATCTCGCACCAGGCCGGGATGTCGAGCCGGGCCGCCTCGTCGTCGGCGAGGACGGTCACCGTGCCGCCCACCGGGACGTCGCCGATCACCTTCGCCAGCTCGATGACCGGGATCGGACAGCGCCTGCCCAGGGCGTCCACCACGAGGGAGTCCGCCCCGCCCGCCGAGGCCGCGGGCTCCGGGGCGCCGAGCCGCTCCCGTACCGCCCCGACCACCCCCGGCAGCACCTCCAGGAAGCGGTCCACCTCACCGGAAGGCGTGCCGGCGGGCAGCGACACCCGGACGTTGCCCTCGCTCAGCACCCCCATCGCGCGCAGCACGTGGCTGGGGGTGAGGGTCGCACTCGTGCACGACGAACCGGACGACACGGAGAAGCCCTCCCGGTCCAGCTCGTGCAGCAGGGTCTCCCCGTCGACATAGAGACAGGAGAAGGTGACGAGGTGCGGGA
Source organism: Streptomyces sp. NPDC036822 (assembly GCF_055609145.1). NCBI lineage: Bacteria > Bacillati > Actinomycetota > Actinomycetes > Kitasatosporales > Streptomycetaceae > Streptomyces > Streptomyces sp. NPDC036822. The sequence continues at coordinate 390,206 of NZ_JBVJPY010000001.1, read as the reverse complement.
GCCGGCGCACCGGATCGCCCACGACCTCCACGTCCGGCACCAGCTCCGGCACGCGCCCGCGGATCCGGTCCACGAGACCGCGGAGCCGTGCCCCCTCGGCCTCGGCCTCCGCCCGCACCGCCCGCAGCGAGGCCGCCGCCGCCACGATCGCCGGAAGGTTCTCGAAGCCGGCCGCCCGCCCCGACTCCCGTTCGTCCGCCGGCCCCCGCACGGCGAACCGCACCCCCTTGCGTACGACGAGCAGACCGACCCCCGCCGGGCCGCCCCACTTGTGCGCGCTCGCCGCCAGCAGCGACCAGTCGCCCTCGACCGGCCCCCAGCCCAGCGACTGCGCCGCGTCCACGAACAGCGGCACCCCCGCCGCCCGGCACGCCTCGGCGACCTCGGCCACCGGCTGGACCGTCCCCACCTCGTGGTTGGCGGACTGCAGACAGGCCAGCGCGGTTCCCGCCTCCAGGGCCGCCCCGAAGGTCCCGGCCTCCACCGCCCCCGAGCGGCCGACCGGCACCTCGGTCACCGTGCCGCCGGCCCCCGCGTGCGCCTCGGCCGCGTGCAGCACCGAGGAGTGCTCGACCGCCGACACCACGAGCCGGTTCCCGACACGCCGACGCCCCGCGAGCGCTCCGGAAATTCCCGAGTGAACCGCGTGCGTCCCCGAAGGAGTGAACACCAGCTCGTCGGGACGGCAGCCCACCGCCTCCGCAGCGGCCTCCCGAGCCGCGTCGAGCAGCAGCCGGGCGCGCCGCCCCTCGCGGTAGAGCCGGGCCGGATCGGCCCAGCCCTCGTCGAGGGAGGCAAGCAGCGCCTGGCGGGCGATGGGGTGCAGGGGGGCGGCGGACGCGGCGTCGAAGTAGGGCACCCGTCCACGGTAGAGCCCCGCCATATGAGCCCCCGTCAGATGCCCCGGTCATGCCGCGGGTCGGCCGGGGGACGACATCGTGGGACCGACCTGCGGAATGGCGGAGTCCACCCCTTCGGGGAGTCGGACGGCGCGTTGGGCACCCTCCCCGCGCGACCCCAAATAGCGTCCAGTAGGGTTTGGTCCGCATAAACATCCAAACCCCTGCCCGCGGCCGGGGCGGCGACCGACCAGCGAGACGGCCGTAGCCGACCAGCGCGGGCCGAGACTCTCGGGAAGGCGCTACGTGAGTCCCAACGGCTCCGACCGCTCGTCGCGGCGCCCGATGCGGCGGAAGCTGCCGCAGGTGCTGACTGCGGGCCTGATCCTGGCGACAGCCACCGGCTGCTCGTACAACTGGGAAGACTTCCCCCGCCTTGGTATGCCCACCCCGGTGACCGAAGAGGCGCCCACGATCCTCTCCCTCTGGCAGGGCTCGTGGGCGGCTGCGCTCGCCACGGGTGTCCTCGTCTGGGGGCTGATCCTGTGGTCCGTCTTCTTCCACCGGCGCAGCCGCACCAAGGTGGAGGTACCTCCGCAGACGCGGTACAACATGCCCATCGAGGCGTTGTACACGGTCACCCCGCTCATCATCGTGTCGGTGCTCTTCTACTTCACCGCGCGCGACGAGTCGAAGCTCCTCACGCTCACTCCCAAGCCCGCCCACACCATCAACGTGGTCGGCTACCAGTGGAGCTGGGGCTTCAACTACATCGAGAACGTCCCCGGGGTGGAGGGTGACGCGAAGACGGCCCCCAACCTCGAGGGGCTTCCGGACCGGTACAAGAAGCAGTTCCCGGACAACGCGGGCGGCGTCTACGACGCCGGCATCCCCGGTGACCGGAACCCGCAGACCGGCAACCCGGGCCCGACGCTGTGGCTGCCGAAGGGCGAGAAGGTCCGGTTCGTCCTGACCTCGCGCGACGTCATCCACTCCTTCTGGGTCGTCCCCTTCCTCATGAAGCAGGACGTCATCCCGGGTCATCCGAACGCCTTCGAGGTGACTCCGACCCAGGAGGGCACCTTCCTCGGCAAGTGCGCCGAGCTGTGCGGTGTCGACCACTCCCGGATGCTCTTCAACGTCAAGGTGGTCTCTCCGGAGCGCTACCAGCAGCACCTGAAGGAGCTGGCGGAGAAGGGGCAGACCGGCTACATCCCGTCGGGCATTGAGCAGACGGACCCGGCCAGGAATGCGGAGAAGAAGCAACTGTGAGCATCCTCAACGAACCCCAGGGTGCCGCCGCAGCAGCTGAGGACTCGTACGAGAACGAGCTGCCCGTCCGGCGCAAGCAGCCCGGCAATGTCGTGGTGAAGTGGCTGACCACCACCGACCACAAGACGATCGGCACGATGTACCTCGTGACGTCGTTCGTCTTCTTCTGCATCGGCGGTCTGATGGCGCTCTTCATGCGCGCCGAGCTGGCCCGTCCGGGCACGCAGATCATGTCGAACGAGCAGTTCAACCAGGCGTTCACGATGCACGGCACGATCATGCTGCTGATGTTCGCGACGCCGCTGTTCGCCGGTTTCGCGAACTGGATCATGCCGCTGCAGATCGGCGCGCCCGACGTGGCGTTCCCGCGGCTGAACATGTTCGCGTACTGGCTGTACCTCTTCGGCTCGATCATCGCGGTGGCCGGCTTCCTCACCCCGCAGGGTGCGGCCGACTTCGGCTGGTTCGCCTACTCCCCGCTGTCGGACGCCGTCCGCTCGCCGGGTGTCGGCGCCGACATGTGGATCATGGGTCTGGCCTTCTCCGGCTTCGGCACGATCCTCGGTTCGGTCAACTTCATCACCACGATCATCTGCATGCGCGCTCCGGGCATGACGATGTTCCGCATGCCGATCTTCACCTGGAACGTGCTGCTGACCGGTGTGCTGGTCCTGCTCGCCTTCCCGGTCCTGGCGGCCGCGCTGTTCGCCCTGGAGGCGGACCGCAAGTTCGGCGCCCACGTCTTCGACGCCGCCAACGGCGGCGCCCTGCTGTGGCAGCACCTCTTCTGGTTCTTCGGACACCCAGAGGTGTACATCATCGCCCTGCCGTTCTTCGGCATCGTCTCCGAAGTGATCCCGGTCTTCAGCCGCAAGCCGATGTTCGGCTACATCGGCCTGATCGCCGCGACCATCGCGATCGCCGGTCTGTCCGTGACCGTGTGGGCCCACCACATGTACGTCACGGGCGGCGTCCTCCTCCCGTTCTTCTCCTTCATGACGTTCCTCATCGCCGTACCGACCGGCGTGAAGTTCTTCAACTGGATCGGAACGATGTGGAAGGGCTCGTTGTCCTTCGAGACACCGATGCTCTGGACGATCGGCTTCCTGGTCACCTTCACCTTCGGTGGCCTGACGGGCGTCATCCTGGCCTCGCCGCCGATGGACTTCCACGTCTCCGACTCGTACTTCGTCGTCGCGCACTTCCACTACGTCGTCTTCGGCACCGTGGTCTTCGCGATGTTCGCCGGCTTCCACTTCTGGTGGCCGAAGTTCACGGGCAAGATGCTGGACGAGCGGCTCGGCAAGATCACCTTCTGGACGCTGTTCATCGGCTTCCACGGCACCTTCCTGGTGCAGCACTGGCTGGGCGCCGAGGGCATGCCGCGTCGTTACGCGGACTACCTCGACGCCGACGGCTTCACCGCGCTGAACACGATCTCGACGATCTCCTCGTTCCTGCTCGGACTGTCGATCCTGCCGTTCCTGTACAACGTCTGGAAGACCGCCAAGTACGGCAAGAAGATCGAGGTCGACGACCCGTGGGGCTACGGCCGCTCGCTCGAGTGGGCGACCTCCTGCCCGCCGCCGCGCCACAACTTCCTCACCCTGCCGCGGATCCGCTCCGAATCCCCGGCGTTCGACCTGCACCACCCGGAGATCGCGGCGATCGACCAGCTCGAGAACCACGGTGCCGAGAAGGCCCTCGCGGGTGAGAAGGAGGCCGGCAAGTGAAGATCCAGGGCAAGATGTTCATCTGGCTGAGCGTCTTCATCCTCGCCATGGCGATCCTCTACGGCGTCTGGTCGAAGGAGCCGGTCGGCACCACGGCGCTCTTCCTCGCCTTCGGCCTGTCCATCATGATCGGCTACTACCTGGCCTTCACGGCCAAGCGTGTCGACGCGATGGCGCAGGACGACAAGGAGGCCGACGTCGCGGACGAGGCCGGCGAGGTGGGCTTCTTCGCCCCCCACAGCTGGCAGCCGCTCTCGCTGGCCATCGGTGGCGCGCTCGCCTTCCTCGCCGTCGCGATGGGCTGGTGGATCCTGTACTTCTCCACCCCGCTCATCCTGGTCGGCCTGTTCGGCTGGGTGTTCGAGTTCTACCGCGGTGAGAACCAGAACCAGTAGCAGGACCCGCAGGACCCCGAGGGGCCCGGCCGCTTCGTCACCGAAGCGGCCGGGCCCCTCTTTTGCAGCACTCGGCGCGCTCGCCCCGAGGATTGTTCTTACGGTGATGTCATGAACGACACGCCGCGCATTCGGACTGTTGTGAGCTGCACCCTGCTGGCCGTCACCGTCTCCGCGGGCACCACCGCCTGCTCGGGCTCGGAGGGCCACCCGCTGTCCACGAGGCCGTACGACGCGGCGCAGCAGATCTCCTTCAGCGCTCCGGCGGACGGCAGGAAGGCCGACCCGGACAAGGCGCTGGAGATCACCGCCAAGGGCGACGAGGGCCGCATCACCGATGTGACGGCCGTCGACGCGGCCGGGCACCACCTGGCCGGCGAACTCACCGCGGACGGCCTGCGCTGGCGCTCCACGGGCTCCCTGACCGCTGGCGCCCGCTACACCGTCAAGGTCGCCACGGAGGACGGGGACGGCGCTCCCGGCACCCGTACGTTCACGTTCGAGACGGCTCCGGCCAAGCGGGCGCTCACCGTGAAGTTCGGCCCGGAGGCGGGCAAGTACGGCGTCGGGCAGCCGATCACGGCCGACCTGAGCCTGCCGGTGAAGGACAAGGCGGCCCGGGCGGTGGTCGAGCGGGCCCTCAAGGTGCGTTCCACGCCGTCCGTGGAGGGCTCCTGGCACTGGGTGGACGACGAGAAGCTGCACTTCCGTCCGAAGGAGTACTGGCCCGCGGGCGCGGCGATCGCGGTGAGCGCGAACCTGGACGGGGTCAAGGTCGGCGACAAGCTCTACGGCGGCGAGTCGAAGCCGCTGAAGCTGACGATCGGCGACCGGATCGAGGCCGTCGCGGACGCCGGCTCGCACTACATGACCGTGCGGCGCAACGGAGAAGTGATCAACACCATTCCGGTCACCACCGGGAAGCCGGGCTTCTCCACCCGTAACGGGATCAAAGTGGTGCTGGGCAAGGAGTACTTCGTCCGGATGCGGGGCACCAGCGTCGGCATCGCCGCGGGCAGCTCGGAGTCGTACGACCTGCCCGTCTACTACGCGACGCGCGTCACCTGGAGTGGTGAATACGTCCACGCCGCGCCGTGGTCCGTCGGATCGCAAGGAGTTGCGAACGTCAGCCACGGCTGTGTCGGCATGTCGACGGGGAACGCGGCCTGGTTCTTCGAGACCGTGCGTCCGGGCGACATCGTGAAGACCGTCAACAGCTCCGGCGACACGATGGACGCCTTCGGCAACGGCTTCGGCGACTGGAACCTGCCCTGGGACGAGTGGCGTCAGGGCAGCGCGCTGGTGGCCGACGCCAAGAACCGCACCGCCCCGACCGAGATCGCCCGCCTACGGCCGTCGATCTAGGCCGTGCCCGGCCGGGCGGAACGTACGGGACGGGCCTCCGGGGCCCGTCCCGTACGCACCTCACGCGTCGATGGCGAGCCGTGTGCGCAGCAGGGCCGCGAGGGAGGCCGCGAAGTCCACCGGCTCGACCGGGAGGGTCACCGCGGCGTCCGCGCGGCTCCAGGTGGCCAGCCAGGCGTCCTGCGGGCGGCCGATCAGCAGCAGCACCGGCGGGCAGTGGAAGACCTCGTCCTTGATCTGGCGGCAGACGCCCATCCCGCCGGCGGGCACCGCCTCGCCGTCCAGGACGCAGACGTCCACGCCGCCCTCGTCGAGGCGCTTCAGCACCGCCGGGAGTGTCGCGCACTCGATGTACTCGACCGGGGGAACGTCGGCCGCGGGCCTGCGTCCCGCGGCGAGCCGCACCTGCGCGCGGGTGTTCGCGTCGTCGCTGTAGACCAGGACCGTGGCGCTCGACTGCATCGTTCCTCCGTGAAGGTCATCAACCGATGCGGCGGATGCTACTCCGTCCCACACCCCGTCAACACCGGTTCGACCCCGGTTGGGAGACCTCTTCGATGGGCCGTTCGGGCTGGACACACCCCCCTGACACTCCGAACGGCACCCCCCGGAGTGAGGGCGGGATAAGCGACCGACATAATGTCGGTCGTGGCGACAGTAACGACAGTAGAAACCGGGCACGCGCACCCGTCGGTCAATCGGCCGAACCTCACCAGCGTCGGAACCATCATCTGGTTGAGTTCCGAGCTGATGTTCTTCGCGGCCCTCTTCGCGATGTACTTCACCCTGCGATCGGTGACGGGAGCCGAGTTCTGGGCGGAAAAGGCCTCGGCCTTGAACTTCCCGTTCTCGGCCACCAACACCACGATCCTGGTGCTCTCCTCCCTCACCTGCCAGCTCGGCGTCTTCGCCGCCGAGCGGGGCGATGTGAAGAAGCTCCGGACGTGGTTCATCATCACGTTCGTGATGGGTGCGATCTTCATCGGCGGCCAGGTCTTCGAGTACACCGAGCTGGTCAAGCACGAGGGCCTCTCGCTCTCGTCGGACCCGTACGGCTCCGTGTTCTACCTGACCACCGGCTTCCACGGCCTGCACGTGACGGGCGGTCTCATCGCCTTCCTGCTGGTCCTGGGCCGGACGTACGCCGCCAAGAGGTTCACTCACGAGCAGGCAACCGCCGCCATCGTCGTGTCCTACTACTGGCACTTCGTCGATGTCGTCTGGATCGGCCTCTTCGCCACGATCTACATGATCAAGTAATCGGGCGCCTCTCGGCGCACCGAGACATCCAGCAAGCATCGACGCAGAAGATCCTGACACCGGGGTAATCCGTGAAAAAGCTCTCCGCACGACGACGCCATCCGCTGGCGGCGGTCGTCGTCCTCCTTCTCGCGCTGGCGGCCACTGGGGGGCTGTACGCCGCCTTCGCGCCCGCGGGCACGGCGAAGGCCGATGAAACCGCCCAGTCCCTCGCCATCGAGGAGGGCAAGAAGCTCTACTCCGTCGGCTGCGCCAGCTGCCACGGAACCGGCGGTCAGGGAACCTCTGACGGCCCCTCCCTGGTCGGCGTCGGCTCGGCGTCCGTGGACTTCCAGGTCGGCACGGGCCGCATGCCGGCCCAGCAGCCGGGCGCCCAGGTCCCGAAGAAGAAGGTCATCTACACGCAGGCTGAGATCGATCAGCTCGCGGCGTACATCGCCTCTCTCGGTGCCGGCCCCATCACGCCGAAGGCGTCGCAGTACAGCCCCGACGGTGCCGACATCGCCCGCGGCGGCGACCTGTTCCGCTCCAACTGCGCCCAGTGCCACAACTTCACCGGTGAGGGCGGCGCGCTGACGCACGGCAAGTACGCCCCGAGCCTCGAAGGCGTGAGCCCGAAGCACCTGTTCGAGGCCATGCAGACCGGTCCTCAGAACATGCCTTCCTTCCCGGACACGACGATGCCCGAGAAGGAGAAGAGGGACATCATCGCGTACGTCCAGGCCGTCAACAGCGACAAGTCGGACAGCCCCGGCGGGCTCTCGCTCGGTGGCCTCGGCCCCGTCAGCGAGGGTCTCTTCGGCTGGATCTTCGGGCTGGGCACGCTGATCGCCGTTGCCGTCTGGGTCGCGGCCCACACCGCTAAGGCCAAGAAGTCATGAGTACCCAAGAGATTCCAGAAGAGAACCTGCCCAGTGAGCAGGACACCGCGCACGGCGCGGTGAAGGTCGCCGACGACCCGTTCGCCGACCCGGGCCTTCCGCCCCACAAGCCGCGCATCCAGGACATCGACGAGCGGGCCGCCAGGCGGTCCGAGCGTGCGGTCGCCTTCATGTTCACGCTGTCGATGCTGGCCACCGTCGGCTTCATCGCGTCGTACGTGATCTTCCCGGTCGACAAGATCGTCTACATCTGGCCGTTCGGCCGGGTGAGCGCGCTCAACTTCGCCCTGGGATGGACCCTCGGTCTGGCGCTCTTCTTCATCGGCGCGGGCGCGGTCCACTGGGCCCGCACCCTGATGTCCGACGTCGAGGTGGCGGACGAGCGTCACCCGATCCAGGCCTCCCCGGAGACCAAGGCGCAGGTGATGGCGGACTTCGCGGCCGGTGCCGCCGAGTCCGGCATGGGCCGGCGCAAGCTGATCCGCAACACGATGTTCGGCGCGCTGTCGCTCGTACCGCTCTCCGGCATCGTGCTGCTGCGTGACATGGGTCCGCTGCCCGAGAAGAAGCTCCGCAGCACGCTGTGGGCCAAGGGCAAGCAGCTCATCAACATGAACACGCACGAGCCGCTGCGTCCCGAGGACGTCGCGGTCGGTTCGCTGACCTTCGCGATGCCCGAGGGCCTCTCGGAGCACGACCACGACTTCCAGACCGAGATCGCCAAGGCCGCCCTGATGATCGTCCGCATCCAGCCGGACGACATCAAGGACAAGCGCGAGCTCGAGTGGTCGCACGAGGGCATCGTCGCCTTCTCGAAGATCTGCACCCACGTGGGCTGCCCGATCTCCCTGTACGAGCAGCAGACGCACCACGTGCTCTGCCCGTGCCACCAGTCCACCTTCGACCTGTCCGACGGCGCCCGCGTCATCTTCGGCCCGGCCGGTCACGCCCTTCCGCAGCTGCGGATCGGTGTGAACGACAAGGGCTTCCTCGAGGCGCTCGGCGACTTCGACGAGCCCGTCGGCCCTGCCTTCTGGGAGCGCGGATGAGCACTACGACCGATACGCAGAAGAAGGCCCCCGCCGGTGAGCGGGTCGCCGACTGGGCCGACGGCCGTCTGGGTGTCTACACCCTGGCCAAGGCCAACATGCGGAAGATCTTCCCGGACCACTGGTCCTTCATGCTCGGTGAGATCTGCCTCTACAGCTTCATCATCATCATCCTCACGGGTGTGTACCTGACGATGTTCTTCCACCCGTCGATGAACGAGGTGGAGTACCACGGCAGCTACATCCCGCTGCAGGGTCAGCTGATGTCCGAGGCGTTCAACTCGACCATGCGCATCTCGTTCGACGTGCGCGGTGGTCTGCTCATCCGGCAGATCCACCACTGGGCGGCGCTGGTCTTCATCGCCGGCATGTTCGTGCACATGATGCGCGTGTTCTTCACCGGCGCCTTCCGTAAGCCGCGTGAGATCAACTGGCTGTTCGGCTTCCTGCTGTTCTTCCTGGGCATGTTCACCGGCTTCACCGGCTACTCGCTCCCGGACGACCTGCTCTCCGGCACCGGTGTCCGCTTCATGCAGGGCGCGATCCTGTCCGTGCCGATCGTCGGCACGTACCTGTCGATGTTCCTGTTCGGCGGGGAGTTCCCCGGCGGCGACTTCGTGGCCCGGTTCTACTCGGCGCACGTGCTGCTGCTGCCCGGCATCATGCTCGGCCTCGTGGTGGCCCACCTGATCCTCGTCGTGTACCACAAGCACACGCACTACGCGGGTCCCGGCCGCACGAACAAGAACGTCGTGGGCATGCCGCTGCTGCCGGTCTACATGGCCAAGGCCGGAGGCTTCTTCTTCCTGGTCTTCGGTGTCATCTCGATCATCGCGGCGATCGCCTCGATCAACCCGATCTGGGCGCTCGGCCCGTACCGTCCGGACCAGGTGTCGACCGGCGCCCAGCCCGACTGGTACATGGGCTTCGCCGAGGGTCTGATCCGTGTCATGCCGGGCTGGGAGATCAACCTCTGGGGCCACACGCTGGTCCTCGGTGTGATGATCCCGCTGATCCTCTTCCCGCTGGTCCTGGCGGCGATCGCGGTCTACCCGTTCATCGAGTCGTGGATCACCGGTGACAAGCGCGAGCACCACATCGCGCAGCGCCCGCGCAACGCTCCGTCGCGCACCGCCTTCGGTGTCGCCTGGATCACCGCGTACATGATCATGCTCGTGGGTGGCGGCAACGACATCTTCGCGACCCACTTCCACCTGTCGATCAACTCGATCACCTGGTTCGTCCGGATCGCGTTCTTCGTCGGACCGGTCATCGCGTTCATCGTCACCAAGCGGATCTGCCTCGGCCTCCAGCGCCGGGACCGGGACAAGGTGCTGCACGGGCGCGAGTCCGGCATCATCAAGCGCCTGCCGCACGGTGAGTTCGTCGAGATCCACGAGCCGCTCAGCCAGGGCCAGCTCTACGCGCTCACGGCGCACGAGCAGTACGAGCCCGCGGAGCTGCCGGCGGGGGTCGACGAGAACGGTGTCGAGCGCAAGGTAAGCCGGATGGAGAAGCTCCGGGTCCGGCTCAACCGGAGCTACTACGGCGAGGACAGCCAGATCCCCAAGCCCACCGCCGAGGAGTACAAGGAGATCACCAGCGGCCACGGCCACCACTGATCACCTGACCTGAAGGTCGCCACAGCGAGAGCCCCGTCCATTCGATGGACGGGGCTCTTTGCCGTCCCCCCGGATGGATAGGGTGGGCGAGTATCCGTCTCGTTACGGCAATGACCAGGAGCTGCCATGAGCGCTGTGACCCCCGCTGGAGGACCTACCACGGCGGGCCGCTCCTGGCCCGCGGTCCTGGACGGCCTGCTGACCGGCCGCGACCAGAGCGCCGAGGACACCGCCTGGGCGATGGACCGGATCCTGCGGGGCGAGGCCACCGACGCCCAGATCGCCGGCTTCGCCGTCGCGCTGCGCGCCAAGGGTGAGACCGTCGAGGAGATCACCGGACTCGTCCGGACGATGTACGAGCACGCCAACCTCATCGAGGTCCCGGGCGCCTCCGTGGACATCGTCGGCACGGGCGGCGACGGCGCCAAGACCGTCAACATCTCCACCATGTCGGCGATCGTGGTGGCCGGCGCCGGGGCCAAGGTCGTCAAGCACGGCAACCGGGCCGCGTCCAGCGCGAGCGGGGCCTCCGACGTCCTGGAGAAGCTCGGCGTCAACCTGGAGCTGACCCCGCGACGGGTGGCCGAGGTCGCGGAGGAGGCCGGGATCACCTTCTGCTTCGCGGTGAAGTTCCACCCCGCGCTGCGGCATGTGGCCGCCGCCCGCGGCCAGCTGGGGATCCGGACGGTCTTCAACTTCCTCGGTCCGCTCACCAACCCCGCCCGAGTCAAGGCCCAGGCGACCGGCGTGGCCGACGCCCGGATGGCCCCGATCATGGCGGGCGTGCTCGCTGAACGCGGTTCCTCGGCGCTCGTCTTCCGCGGGGACGACGGCCTCGACGAGCTGACCACCACGGCCACCTCGCGGGTGTGGGTGGTCCGGCACGGCACGGTCCGCGAGGAGGCGTTCGACCCGAGGGACGTCGGCATCGACATCGTCCCCGTCGAGGCGCTGCGCGGCGCCGACGCCTCGTACAACGCCGATGTGGCCCGTCGGCTGCTCGCGGGCGAGACCGGTCCCGTACGGGACGCGGTGCTGCTCAACTCGGCGGCGGCGCTCACGGCGCTGGAGCCGGGGGAGGGCACCCTGGTGGAGCAACTGCGCGAGGGGATCGCGAAGGCGGCCGAGTCGATCGACTCGGGAGCCGCCCGCAAGGCGCTGGAGCGCTGGATCACCGCCAGCAACGCGTAGTCACGACCCCAGGCCGTGTCCCGAGAGTCTCGCCCCCGCCCTGCGGGGCGGACGCCGGACCCTCCGGACACCCCCTGATCGGTCGGCGCGCGGCCCCGTCCCGGAATGCGGTACGGGGTTGCGCGGACACGATCAGCTGACATACGTTCTGTGCCAGGTCATGAGTGACAGCTAGGAAGCCCCGGCTTGCTGTCCGGCAACCCTCCGTCCGTGGCGGGGTGCCCCGGGTGAAGACCAGGCCGTGGACAGCAAGGTCCACGGCAAGCGCGGACCCCTCGAAGCCTTGGGGTCCTGGTCCTCAGGGAGCCTCTTGTGAGCAAGCGAATGCGATAGGGCCCTTCCGCCCCTTCTTCCGCATACCCCTTTTTCTTTTCCCAGCGCTGCCGCGTGTCCGCCGGCGCGGGATCTCGCCTGCCTCGTACGGGAGTTCGCCATGTCTGTCTCCACCGTTGCCGCCGACCAGTCGGTTTGTGCCCCGCTGCCCGTTCTGGGACGCGATGTGACCGTCCCGCTCGTCACCGGGGGCGAGGTGACGTACGCCGCGCTCGACTACGCCGCCAGCGCGCCGGCCCTCCAGCGGGTCTGGGACGACGTGGCCGCCTACGCGCCGTACTACGGCAGCGTCCACCGGGGCGCCGGCTACCTCTCGCAGCTGTCCACCGACCTGTTCGAGAACAGCCGCGCCACCGTCGCCGCCTTCCTCGACTGCCGCCCGGACGACCAGGTCGTCTTCACCCGCTCCACCACCGACTCCCTCAACCTGCTTGCCGCCGCCCTCCCCGCCGGCTGCGAGGTCTTCGTCTTCGAGACCGAGCACCACGCCTCGCTCCTGCCGTGGCAGGACGCCCGGGTCACCTACCTCAACGCCCCGCGCACCCCCGCCCAGGCCGTCGAGACCCTGGAGCGCGCGCTCGCCGACCGGGCCGCCGCGTCGGAGGCCGAAAGCCCCGCCCTCGTCTGCGTCACCGGGGCGTCCAACGTCACCGGCGAGCTGTGGCCGGTGCGCGAACTCGCCGCCGCCGCGCACGCCCATGGCGCCCGGATCGTCGTCGACGCCGCCCAGCTCGCCCCCCATCACCCGCTCTCCGTACGGGAGTTGGACGTCGACTGGATCGCCTTCTCCGGGCACAAGCTGTACGCCCCGTTCGGCTCGGGCGTCCTCGCGGGCCGCGCCGACTGGCTCCAGAGCGCCGAGCCGTACCTGGCCGGCGGCGGCGCCTCGCGGAAGGTCGCCCGCCGTGCCGACGGGGGAGTGGACGTCGAATGGCACACCACCGCCGCCCGCCACGAGGCCGGGTCCCCGAACGTCATCGGCGTCTACTCCATCGCCTCCGCCTGCAAGGCGCTGACCGAGGCCGGCTTCGACACCCTCGTCCAGCGCGAGCGGCAGCTGATCGCGACCGTGCGCGAGGGCCTGGCCGAGGTGCCCGAGGTCAAGGTGCTCTCGCTCTTCGGCGACGACGCCCCCCGGGTCGGCGTCATCTCCTTCGTGGTGGAGGGCTGGAACAGCTCCCACTTCGCCGCGGCGCTCTCCGCCGAGTACGGCATCGGCGTCCGGGACGGCCTCTTCTGCGCCCACCCGCTGGTCCGCACCCTGCTGGGCGGCGACCAGCAGCAGGTCGGCGAGTGCGGAGCCCCGGAGGGCGAGCCGGGCGAGAAGTCGCTGAACGCGATCCGGGTCAGCTTCGGGGCCGGTACGCCGGACGAGCACGTGGAGCGTTTCGTACGGGCCGTCAAGGAGCTGGTCCGGGACGGCGCGCAGTGGAAGTACCGCACGGAGGACGGACGCTGCGTCCCCGACCGCGGCTGAGCAGCCACTCGTACGGGTGAAGGGGACCCCCGCGGGGGTCCCCTTCGTCATGCCCCTGGCGGCCCGGAGTCCGGGGCTCCGGGCGGGCGGCCTACGACTCCAGGCCGATGGCGAAGGCCGCTTCCAGGTCGTGCTGGGAGTACGTACGGAACGCGACGTGCGTGTCCGTGGCCTCGACACCGGGGATCTTGCTGATCCGGCCGGGGATGACGTCCGCGAGGTCGTCGTGCCGGGGCACCCGGACCATGGCGATGAGGTCGTACGTACCGGTCACCGAGAAGACCTCGCTGACGCTGTCGAGTGCGGCGATGGACTCCGCGATCTCGGGGATGCGGTCCACACTGGTCTTGATGAGCACGATCGCGGTGATCACGGCTGGCTTTCTCCCTCGGTCGCCGCGGCTGGGGCCTTCACCCTATCCCCACGGTGGTAGCGCCCCCAGGCGTAGAGGAAGCCGATGGTGAAGCCCACGACGTGCGCCAGATAGGCCACCCCGGGACCCGGCCCCGCCGTGCGCGCCGCCAGCCACTGCAGCACGAACCAGAAGATCAGCACGATCCACGCCGGGAAGCGCAGCGGCAGGAAGAAGAGGAACGGGAAGAGGCTGGTCACCCGGGCCCGCGGGAAGAGGTACAGGAACGCCCCGAGGACGCCCGAGATCGCCCCCGAGGCCCCCACCAGCGTCTGCTCGCTGGTCGCGTGCACGGCGGCGTAGCCCAGCAGGGCGAGGTAGCCGCAGCCGACGGCGAAGAGCAGGAACCCCGCCGCCCCCATCCGCTCCTCGGCCATCGTGCCGAAGACGAAGAGGAACAGCATGTTCCCGAGCAGGTGCAGCCAGCTGCCGTGCACGAAGAGCGCGGTCAGCGGGGTGAGCAGGGCGCGCGGTTCGCCGTTCGTCAGCTCGGCCGGGAGCACCCCCCAGCGGTGGAAGTAGGCGCTCTGCGCCGCGAGGAACGCGTCCCCGGTGCCGTACCCCGGATTGAGGCCCGACGCCGGTCCGGCCAGGAACGTGAGACAGCAGACGGCGATGAGGCCGTAGGTCACCGTGGGGCCGTTCCGGGCACCCCGCCACGCGCCGAAGGCCGCTTCCCGCCAGTCGATCATGGACAGATCATCGCGTACCGTGGCCGACCTGGACAGAGCGCCTCGCCGGGGCGCCCGGCGGTCGCCCCCGAGCCGGGCTCCACCCGAGCAGGGCCTCCCCCCGAGGCCGTAGGGTGACGAGCAGTACCACCGCAGTTCGACGGCGCACCGCGGCTCCCGCATCCCGCACAAGAAAGAGGACGGTCCGATGACGACGGTTCCCCTGCCGACCGCCGAGACCCGCTGGCGCTGCACGCTCTGCGGCAACCTGACCCGGTTCGACGTGACGCGCTCCTCCAAGGTCGTCGAGTACGTCCATCTGGACCTCGCCGGGGAGCCGAAGGTGGAGGAGCGCGAGGTGGTCAGTGAGACCATCGAGTCGGTCCGCTGTCGTTGGTGCAACGCGGTGGATCAGATCGAGCTGGTGGACAGGCCGGGCACCGCTTCCTGACGGAGCGGTGCGAACGACAGTGGGGTGACGGATCGTGGAGCAGCCCGCGCACGGTGGTGAGCCGGCCGGCGCGGCAGGTGACGCTGCCGAGGCGCTCGACCGCCCGCTGCCGGAAGGCGTACGGCGGCGGGTCGTCGCGATCGTCTCCGACGCCTTCGGCGGGCTCACCGTCGCGGAGCTGCCCGGCCCGCTGCGGCAGTACGCCCGCTTCACCCCCACCCGGCGGGCCAAGTTCGCGGGCAACGCCATGGCCGCCGCGCTGGAGAGCGACCCGCTCTTCCGGCAGCGGATCGGCGAGCGCTTCAAGGAGGCCCAGCCGGAGCTGGCCGCGACCGTCGAGTCCGGGGCGCCGCCCGCCGCCGCCGATCCCGTCGAGGTCGCCGCGGCCGCCTACGTGCTGCGGCCGGGGGGCTGGGTCAAGCTGGTCGCCGCCGCGGGCGAGGAGGTCCAGCGGGCGGACGCCGAGCGGGCCGACGAGGCCGGGCGGCGCGAGCTGGAGCGGCTGCGCGAGGAGGTCGCCGCGGCCCGGGAGCGGGGCCGGGGCGAGACCGAGCAGCTGCGCCACGACCTGGAGGCGGCCCGCAAGGAAGCCGAATCGCTTCATCGCAAGCTGCGCAGCGCCCAGAGCGACGTGAAGCGGGGCGAGGCGGCCCTGCGCCGCACCCAGGCCGAGATCGACGCCGTCAAGGCGGAGGCCGCCGCCCGGGTCTCGGCCGCCGAGAGCGAGAGCAGACGGCTCAAGGCCCGGCTGGCCGAGGTCGAGGCGGCCCTGGAGGCCAGCCGCCGGGCCGCCCGCGAGGGGCGCTCGGTGGAGGACATGAGGCTGCGCCTGCTGCTCGACACGGTCCTGGACGCGGCCCAGGGGCTGCGCCGCGAACTGGCCCTGCCGCCCGTCTCCGTCCACCCCGCCGACACCGTGGACGCGGTCGAGCCCGGCCGGATGTCGCCGAAGGACATCGCGGCCCGCGCCCTGTCCGAGACCGACCCGGCGCTGCTCGACCAACTGCTCGCGCTGCCGCAGGCCCATCTGGTCGTGGACGGCTACAACGTCACCAAGACCGGCTATCCGACCATGCCGTTGGAGAAGCAGCGGCTGCGGCTCCTCGGCGGCCTCTCCGCGCTCGCGGCCCGTTCGGGCGCCGAGGTCACCTGTGTCTTCGACGGGGCGGAGCTGGCCGCCCCCGTGCTGCTCGCGCCGCCCCGCGGGGTGCGGGTGCTGTTCTCCAAGCCGGGCGTCACCGCCGACGAGCTGATCCGCCAGCTGGTGCGGGCCGAGCCTCCGGGGCGGCCGGTCGTCGTGGTCTCCACCGACCGTGAAGTCGCCGACGGCGTCGCCAAGTCCGGAGCGCGGCCGGTCGCGTCCGCCTTGTTGCTCAAGCGGCTTTCGCGCGCCTCGTGACACTTGGCAACTCATGGCCGTAATGCCCGGATTCTGGGGGGCGCACGGTCAAGTGCTCATCACTGCCTGTGTGATGTCTGGAAATAAAGTGGCGCCTGCGCGAGATTTTGCCCATGAGGATTTGAACTGATCACAAGTTGGTCACTAGGGTCAGGCCTCGAACCTTCGCGCGGTTGATCGTCCATCGGGGATGACAGCGGAGGAACCGCCTGCCGCAGCCTGGTTGGGCGGCTCGAGGAAGAAGGAGCTCGCCTTCGTGGCGTCCCACCGTCGTCCCAAGCAGCCGAGCCGCACCCGCGTGACCGTGCTCACCATGACCGCCGCGGCGGCTGTCGCGCTCACCGCCCAGACCGGAGCCCAGGCGGCTCCGAAGCCGAAGATCGACGACGTGAAGTCGAAGGTCGACAAGCTGCACCACGAGGCGGAGGAGGCCACGGAGCAGTACAACCTGGCCGAAGAGCGCCGCGGCAAGCTCCAGAAGGAGATCGGGGCCCTCCAGGACAAGGTCGCCCGCGGTCAGCAGGAGCTCAACACCCTGCGGGACAACATCGGTTCGGTCGCCAGCGCGCAGTACCGCTCCGGTGGCATCGACCCGGCGATCCAGCTCTTCCTCTCCTCCGACCCGGACACCTACCTCGACAAGGCGTCCGCGATCGACCAGCTCGGCGCCAAGCAGGCCGACGTGCTCCAGTCGATCCAGGCCAAGCAGCGCACCCTCGCCCAGCAGCGCGCCGAGGCGACGACGAAGCTCGCCGACCTCGAGGACGTCCGCAAGACCCTCGGCGAGAAGAAGAAGAAGTTCCAGGGCAAGCTCGCCGAGGCGCAGAAGCTGCTCAACACCCTGACCGCCGCCGAGCGCGCCCGGATCCAGCAGGACGAGCAGCGTGCCAGCCGCGCGGCGGGCGACCGCGTCGACCTCGGCAACGAGGTCCCGGCCTCCCAGCGTGGTGGCGCCGCCCTCAGCGCCGCCGCCACCCAGCTCGGCAAGCCGTACGTCTCCGGCGCCGAGGGCCCCAACTCGTACGACTGCTCCGGGCTGACGCAGTGGGCCTACCGCCAGGCGGGCGTCGGCATCTCGCGCACCACCTACACCCAGCAGAACGACGGCGTGAAGATCGGCCGCAGCCAGCTCAAGCCGGGCGACCTGGTCTTCTTCAACAGCCTGTCGCACGTGGGTCTGTACGCGGGCAACAACACGATCCTGCACGCCCCCAAGCCGGGCGCCGTGGTCCGCTACGAGTCCATGGACTACATGGGTACCTTCCAGTTCGGTGTGCGCATCTGACGCCTCCGCCCCCTTCAGCGCCTCCCGCGACCTGACGCCCGATCGGGTGGTTCGTCGCACCCGTGGCTGACCTGACGCCCCGCCGGTGACCTGTGATGTCCGGCGGGGCGTCACTTTGTGTGCCCGGCGTCCTCGTTGGACGCGGAGTGATCAGCGGCTACTGTCTGCCGCGCCAGACCGGGCACAGCTGAACGGAGCGCGATTCGTGGCGTCCCACCGACGACCCGCCAGGGTCACCGTCCTGACCGCCGCCGCGGCCACCGCGGCGACGGCCTTCGGCGCCGTCCCCGCGAGCGCCGACCCCAACGGCACCCCCGAGGCCACCAGGGCCACGGTCGACCGGCTCTACGAGGAGGCCGAACGGGCCACCGAGGGCTACAACAAGGCCGACGAGCGGGCGGACGCGCTGCGCAGGACGCTCGCCCAGGCGCAGGACGGCGTCGCGCGCGGCCAGGAGCGCATCAACCGCATGCGCGGCGCGCTCGGTTCGGTCGCCGGCGCGCAGTACCGCTCCGGCGGCATCGACCCCGCCCTCGCGCTGCTGCTCTCCGCCGACCCCGACTCCTACCTCGACCGGGCCTCGGTCCTCGACCGGGTCGCCTCCCGGCAGGGCGTCGCCCTGAGCCGGCTCCGGGACGAGCTGCGCGCGTCCACCCAGAAGCGGAGCGAGGCACGGCGGCTGCTCGCCGAGCTGGAGCGCAGCCGGACCCAGGTCGCCACGCACAAGCGCACGGTCGAGCGGAAGCTCGCCGAGGCCCGCCGGCTGCTGGCGTCCCTGACCGCAGAGGAGCGGGAGTCCTTCGACCGGGACGCCCGGGCCTCCCGCTCCGGCCGCGACGACCTGCCCCCGCTCGGCGACCTCGGCCCGGCCTCCACACGGGCCGCGGCCGCCGTCGTCGCCGCCCGCAGCGCGATCGGCCGCCCCTACGTCTGGGGCGCGACCGGTCCCTCCGCCTTCGACTGCTCAGGGCTGATGGTCTGGTCGTACCGCCAGGCGGGGATCAGCCTGCCGCGGACGTCCTCGGCCCAGCGGTACGCGGGACGACAGGTGCCGCTCGCGCAGGCACAGCCGGGCGACCTGGTGACGTACCGCGACGACGCCAGCCACGTCGGCATCTACGCCGGCGACGGGCAGGTGATCCACGCTCCGTACCCCGGGGCCCGGGTGCGGTACGACCCGGTCGGGATGATGTCGCACGTCACGGTGACCCGGGTCTGACCGTACGCCTGCCCGTACGAGTGCCCGTACGATCGGAGGCGTGGCACGTCAGGGGCGGAGAGCGCAGGGGGATCGCCCCACCGGAGGCAGGGCACGCCCGGCGGCCTGCCTGCTGACCGCCCTGCTGGCGCTCGGCGGATGCGCCGCCCCCGGGCCCGTCGACCCGGCGCCCCGGGAGATCCAGAGCCTGCTCGACCGCCAGGCGCGCGCGCTGCTCGCCCGGGACGAGGCGGCCTACACGGTCGGTCTCGACCCCACGCTCGCCCCGGCCGCGCTCAGGGAGTTCGACCACCTCGCCGAGGTGCCGCTCGGCTCGTGGGACTACCGGGTGAAGGACGTGGACCGGGCGGACGGCGGCCGAGCGACGGTCCGCGCGGAGCTGCGCTACCAGGTGCGGGGCTACGACCCGGGCCCCGTCACCACCGAGCGCCTCCTGGAGCTGACCGAGCGGAACGGCCGGTGGTACGTGAGCGCCGACCGCCCCGGGGACGCCGGGGCCGACGTCCAGCAGCTGTGGCAGCAGGGCGAGGTGGAGGCGGTACGGGGACGGCGCAGCCTCATCCTCGGCGTCGGGCAGCCGGAGGAGCGCCTCCGGGCGATCGCGGCGGCTGCGGACCGGGCGGTGCCCGCCGTCTCGGCGGCCTGGCCGTCGGCCTGGGCGGGCCGGGTGGTCGTCCTGGTGCCGGCTTCCCTGGACGCGATGGGCGCCCTGCTCGGGGCGCCGGGGGCCTCCTACCGGGGCATCGCGGCCGTCACGACCGGCGAGGTCCGCGGCGGGCCGGAGGCCCCCGCGGACCGCGTGATCGTCAACCCCGAGGCGTACGGGGCGCTTGGCGCGTTCGGGCGCCAGTTCGTCCTCACCCACGAGACCACGCACGTGGCCACCCGGGCCTCGACCTCGCCGGCCACCCCGGTCTGGCTCTCCGAGGGCTTCGCCGACTGGGTGGCCTACCGGGGCACCGGCCGCACGGCCGCCCAGGCCGCGCCCGAACTGCGCCGCGCGGTCGGGGCCGGCCGTGTCCCGGCGGAGCTCCCCGACGACGAGGCCTTCGCCTTCGGCGGCGACGGGGAGGCGCTGGCGCGGGCCTACGAAGGGGGCTGGCTGGCCTGCGCGATGATCGCCGAGCGGTGGGGCGAGCCGGAGCTGACCGCCTTCTACCGCGCGGTGGGCGCCCACCCCTCCCGCGAGGGCGCGGTGGAGAAGGCCCTGCACGACGTCCTCCGCACGAGCCC
Organism: Streptomyces sp. NPDC036822; assembly: GCF_055609145.1. NCBI lineage: Bacteria > Bacillati > Actinomycetota > Actinomycetes > Kitasatosporales > Streptomycetaceae > Streptomyces > Streptomyces sp. NPDC036822. Next base: position 370,119 of record NZ_JBVJPY010000001.1, on the reverse strand, counting down.
CGAGGAGTTCACCGCCGCCTGGCGCCGCTTCCTGTCCGCCCGGCTGGCCTGACCGGCCGGCACGCCCTGACGGGACCGCGCTCCTCGCCCGGGCGACCGGCCGGAGGGGCCGCCTCGCCCGCGGCGCGCACGGCCCCGGCTCAGGGAGCCGAGAGCGTCTTCGCCCGCTCCGGCCGCACCGGCGCCGCCGGTGTTCCGGCGCGCGGCTCGCTCACCGTCCGGCGCCACAGGACGCGGCAGGCGGAAACCGAGGCGGCGACCAGCAGCCCGTTCCGTACCAGCAGCAGCGTGAGCCCCAGCGGATCGCTGTCCGTCACGTGCGAGAACCAGATGGGGAACTCCAGCTGCGTCACCGCGGTCGCCCACAGGACCAGGATCGCGGGCCGTCGCATCCGGCTCGCCCGGTAGACCAGGCAGACCGCCGCGAGACCGACCAGCCAGATCATGTACTGCGGGCTGATCACCCGGCTCGTGGTCGTGAAGAGCAGCACCGCCACGAACGCCGCGTCCGCGGGCGTCGTCGTGGAGAAGGCCCGCGCCCGGACCCGCCACAGCAGCAGCCAGGCGAACACCGCGACGGTCAGGGCCATCGCGGCCGTGGACACGGCGGGGACGCCGGGGCCGAGGAACTCGATCGAGCCGTAGTTCATGCGCGGCTCGCCCTCCCAGCCGACGTACCGCGCCACGTGGAAGACCAGCGCGCCCAGCGACTCGACCTCCGTGCCCCGGTCGCGCTGGTAGGTCAGGAAGGCCAGCGCGCCCGGAGCCGCGAGGGTGCACAGGAGCAGCAGACCGGCCGCCGCCCCCGCCGCCGTCGACCAGGACCGCAGGGTGGCGCGGCCGCGCGGAGTGCCGGCGAGCAGCAGCACCGGCCAGACCTTCACGACCGCCCCGAAACCGGCCAGCGCGCCCAGGACCGTCGGACGACGGGGCGCGGCGAGCAGGGCGGCGACGGCGACGGCGGTGACCATCAGGTCGTACCGGGCGTACGCCGTCGGCCCCAGCAGCGGGACGCCGGCGATCCAGATCCAGGTGCCGCGCGGTGTGCGGCCCGGACGCCTCCCCGCGTACAGCAGCAGACCGAGGACGACCGCGTCGCAGAGCAGGGCGAGGACGAAGAAGGCCGAGGAGTACCCCAGGAAGGGCAGCAGCGCGGGGGAGAGGATGGCGAGGGCCGCGCCGGGCGGGTACTGCCAGCTGACGTCGTCCAGCGGGTACGTGCCCGTCCGCAGGACCTCGTACCAGCCCTGGTAGATCTCCTCGACGTCGCTGGTGACGTCGGGGCCGGGCATCACCACGACCTTGAGGACGAAGAGCAGCAGCACCACCCGCGTCACCGCCCACACGGCGAGCGGGAGCCGGAGACTCGCGCCGTCGGCCGCGCGCGTGCGCAGCGCGCCCCATACGCCCGTCATTCCTACCTCGTCCTCGTCTGTCGGTCCGCTGTCGCGGAGGTGCTGCCGGGCGGTGGTGCGGCCACGGTAGATTCGGCCACGATGCACAAGACCTTGATCGTAACCAACGACTTCCCGCCACGCCCCGGCGGAATTCAGGCGTTCCTGCACAACATGGCGCTGCGCCTGGATCCCGAGCGGATCGTCGTCTACGCCTCCACGTGGAAGCGCGGCCGCGAGGGGACCGAGGCGACCGCCGCGTTCGACGCGGCCCAGCCTTTCACGGTCGTACGGGACCGCACCACCATGCTGCTGCCGACCCCCCGCGTCACCGCCAGGGCCACCGCGCTGCTGCGCGAGCACGGCTGCGAGTCGGTCTGGTTCGGGGCCGCCGCGCCGCTCGGCCTGATGGCGCCCGCCCTGCGCCGGGCCGGGGCGCTCCGCCTGGTGGCGACCACGCACGGGCACGAGGCGGGATGGGCGCAGCTGCCCGCCTCCCGGCAGCTGCTGCGGCGGATCGGCGAGGGCACGGACACGATCACCTACCTCGGCGAGTACACCCGCTCGCGGATCGCGTCGGCGCTGACGCCGGCGGCGGCCGGGCGGATGGTGCAGCTCCCGCCGGGCGTCGACGAGAAGACCTTCCATCCCGGCTCGGGCGGCGAGGCCGTCCGCGAGCGGCTCGGGCTCAGCGACCGGCCCGTGGTCGTGTGCGTCTCGCGGCTCGTCCCCCGCAAGGGGCAGGACACGCTGATCAGGGCCCTGCCGGCGATCCTGCGGCGGGTGCCGAACGCGGTGCTCCTGATCGTCGGGGGCGGCCCGTACGAGAAGGACCTGCGGCGGCTCGCGGCGACGACCGGCGTGGCCGGTTCCGTACGGTTCACGGGCGCCGTTCCCTGGGAGGAGCTGCCCGCCCACTACGGCGCGGGGGACGTCTTCGCGATGCCCTGCCGGACCCGGCGGGGCGGCCTCGACGTCGAGGGCCTGGGCATCGTCTACCTGGAGGCGTCGGCCACCGGCCTCCCGGTCGTCGCCGGGGACTCGGGCGGGGCCCCGGACGCGGTCCTCGACGGCGAGACCGGCTGGGTGGTGCGCGGCGACTCCCCGGAGGAGTCCGCCGACCGCGTCGCGACCCTGCTCCTTGACCCGGAGCTGCGCGCGCGCATGGGCGAGCGGGGCCGCTCCTGGGTCGAGGAACGCTGGCGCTGGGACCTGCTGGCGGAGCGGCTGAAGGAGCTGCTCTGACGGCCGGAGCCGAGGCTCCCCGGCCCTGGGCGGTGTCCCTGCACCTTCCGGACACTCCCTAGCCGGGGAGCGGGGCGGGCAGGTAGTCGGTCAGCGCGCAGCCGTCCACCAGGAGCTCCTCCTGGCGGTATCCGTCGGGGATCTTGAAGTCCTTCTCGCAGGTGAAGAGCAGGGTGCCGGAGTCCTTGAGCTTCTCGGCGACGCGCTCGTCGCCCGGGACGAGGGCGAAGTCCTGGCCGATGAGGAAACGGCTCCCGCCGCCCGAGGCGGCCGCCTTGCGGTTGGCCTCCTGGAACTTCTCCATGTCCGTGACGGTCAGCAGGGTCAGGGTGTCCTCGCGGTCGTCACCGCAGACCGCGCGCTGGCCTATGCCCCAGGCCGGGTCCTTCGACTCCTCGTTCATGGAGCCGTCCCCGGAGGCGGCGCGCAGGTCGCTGCACAGGGTGTGCTCGCTGACGATCCGTTCGACTCCCGCCAGGTCACCCGCCTTCGCCAGGCCGGCGTCCTCTCCCCAGCTGCTGCTGCAGCCCGTGACCGTGACGAGGGCGGTCAGGGCCGCCCCCAGGACGGCGGTGCGCTTGAGCCGCATGAAACCTCTGCTCCTCTTGCTGTCGGTGTGCCGGTGTGCGGCGGGTCGCCGTACCGGTGGTGGCGCGGACATGCTCGCGGACCGCGCGAACGCCCCCGGCGGCCCGGAACGAGGGCTGCCAGGGGCGTTCTGAGCGAGCGTCAGGCGCGGTAGATCGCCTCGATCTCGTCGGCGAAGTCCTTCGCCACGACGTTCCGCTTCAGCTTCAGCGACGGGGTGATGTGCCCGGCCTCCTCGGTGAACTGGGAGTTCAGGACCCTGAACTTCCGCACCGACTCCGCCTTGGACACCGCCGCGTTGCCGTCGTCCACCGCCCGCTGCACCTCGGCGAGCAGCTCCGCGTCCTCGCGCAGCGTAGCCGCTGTGGAGCCCGAGGGCTTGCCGTGCTCGGCGGCCCACCGGCCCAGGAACTCCTCGTCCAGGGTGACCAGCGCGCCCACGAACGGCCGCCCGTCGCCCACCACCATGCACTCCGCGACCAGCGCGTGCGCCCGGATCCGGTCCTCGATGACCGCCGGGGCGACGTTCTTGCCGCCCGCCGTCACCAGGATCTCCTTCTTCCGGCCGGTGATCGCGAGATAGCCGTCCTCGTCCAGGGTCCCGATGTCACCGGTGTGGAACCAGCCGTCGGCCAGCGCCTCGGCCGTCGCGGTCTCGTTCTTCCAGTAGCCCGAGAAGATGTGCTCGCCGTGCAGCAGCACCTCGCCGTCGTCGGCGATCCGCACCACCGAGCCGGGGAGCGGCTGCCCCACCGTGCCGATCTTCTGCCGGTCCCACGGGTTGAAGGCCGTCGCCGCGCACGACTCCGTCAGGCCGTAGCCCTCCAGGACCGTGAAACCGATGCCGCGGAAGAAGTGGCCGAGCCGCTCGCCCAGCGGCGCGCCACCGGAGATCGCGTACTCGCCGCGACCGCCGAGCACCGCGCGCAGCTTGGAGAAGACCAGCTTGTCGAAGATCTTGTGCTTGATCCGCAGACCGAGGGACGGACCCTGCGGCGTGCCGATCGCGCGGCTGTACGCGATCGCCGTGTGCGCGGCCTTGTCGAAGATCTTGCCCTTGCCGTCGGCCTGCGCCTTGGCCCGCGCCGAGTTGTAGACCTTCTCGAAGACGCGCGGCACACCGAGGATCAGGGTCGGCCGGAACGCGGCCAGCTCGTCGGTGAGGTTCTTGATGTCCGGCACGGTGCCCAGCTTGATCGGCGCCATCACGGAGGCGACCTCGACCAGGCGCCCGAAGACGTGGGCGGCGGGCAGGAAGAGCAGGACCGAGCACTCGCCGGTACGGAACAGCGGCTTGAGGCGCTCCACCACGTTGCCGCACTCGGCGAAGAAGGCGCGGTGCGTCAGCACACAGCCCTTGGGGCGGCCGGTGGTGCCGGAGGTGTAGACGATCGTCGCCGGGTCGTCGGCGTGCGCGGACGACATCCGCTCGTCGAGCAGCGCGTCGGAGACGTCCGCACCGGTCGCGGTCAGCCGGGCCACCGCGTCGGCCTCGATCTGCCAGACGCCCTTGAGCTCGGGAAGGCCGGCCCGGACCGACTCCACGGACTCCTCGTGGGCGGCGGACTCCACGAGGACCAACGAGGCCCCCGAGTCGCCGAGGATCCACTGGATCTGCTCCGGCGAGCTGGTCTCGTACACCGGCACGGTGACCCCGCCGGCGCTCCAGATCGCGAAGTCGAGGAGCACCCACTCGTAACGGGTCCGGGACAGCAGCGCCACCCGGTCGCCCGGCTCCACGCCGGAGGCGATCAGCCCCTTCGCGACCCCGCGGACCTCGGCGAGGAACTGCCGGGCGGTGACGTCCGTCCAGACGCCGGCCACCTTGCGCCCCATCACGGCGACATCTGGGTGCTGAGACGCGTTGCGGCGGATGAGATCGGTCAGGTTGCCGTCCGTGGGGACCTCGTACAGGGCCGGAAGGCTGAACTCGCGCAAGACTGCTGCTCCTCATCGGGCGCCGGCGCCACGGCTCTGTGTGATGCACCGGTGAAGTCCAAGATCGGGCAGGTGCTCAGTGGGGGTGAGCACGACTGGACTGCCCGGACGTTACCCATCAGTACTCGGTTCCCGATAGGGGGGTCGGGTCAGATGTTCCATGCGTCACACATGTATGGCGGTGCTTCGCGCACAGTAGTCCACACCTTCACGGACTCGGAAGTAACCGCAGGTCCGACGCCCTAAGGTGGGCTCATGCCAGGCATGAGAGTCCATGTCGTCAGTGACGTGCACGGGAACACCGGCGCCCTCGCCAAGGCGGGGGAGGGGGCGGACGCCCTCATATGTCTCGGTGACCTCGTGCTCTTCCTCGACTACGCCGACCACAGCCGAGGGATCTTCCCCGATCTCTTCGGCGTCGAGAACGCCGACCTCATCGTCGAGCTGCGCACCGCGCGCCGCTTCGACGAGGCCCGTGAGCTGGGAAGACGGCTCTGGTCCGAGCTCGCCGTCGACCGCGACACGGCGATCGAGTCCGCGGTGCGCCGGCAGTACGCCGAGCTGTTCGCCGCCTTCCCGACGCCGACCTACGCCACCTACGGCAACGTCGACATCCCCGGCCTGTGGCCCGAGTTCGCCCGCGACGGGACCACCGTCCTGGACGGCGAGCGGATCGAGATCGGCGGCCTGGTCTTCGGCTTCGTCGGCGGCGGGCTGCGGACCCCGATGCGGACCCCGTACGAGATCTCCGACGAGGAGTACGCGGCGAAGGTCGAGGCCCTCGGCCACGTCGACGTGCTGTGCAGCCACATCCCGCCGGAGGTGCCGGAGCTCACCTACGACACGGTCGCGCGGCGCTTCGAGCGCGGCAGCCGCGCCCTCCTCGACGCGATCCGCCGCACCCGGCCGCGCTACGCCCTCTTCGGACACGTCCACCAGCCGCTGGCACGGCGGATGCGGATCGGCACCACGGAATGCGTCAACGTCGGCCACTTCGCGGCGACCGGAAGGCCCTGGGCCCTGGAGTGGTGAGAGCCCGGTCCCAGGGGCGCGATAGCCTTCGGTCGGCACGCTCGTGCCCTTCGACTTCCGCCGGACCGCACAGTGGAGGAACCAGCACGATGGCCGAACACACCAGCTCGAGCATCACCATCGAGGCGGCACCGGCCGACGTCATGGGCGTGATCGCCGACTTCGCCCGCTACCCCGAGTGGACGGGCGAGGTGAAGGAGGCCGAGGTCCTGGAGACCGACGCGGCCGGCCGCGCGCAGAAGGTCCGGCTGCTCCTGGACGCCGGCGCGATCAAGGACGACCACACCCTGGCGTACACCTGGACCGGCGACGACGAGGTCAGCTGGACCCTGGTCAAGTCCCAGATGCTCCGCGCCCTGGACGGCTCCTACCGCCTGGCCCCGGCCGGCGGCGGACAGCGCACCGAGGTGACGTACCAGCTGACGGTCGACGTCAAGATCCCGATGCTCGGCATGATCAAGCGCAAGGCGGAGAAGGTCATCATCGACCGCGCCCTCGCCGGCCTGAAGAAGCGCGTCGAGTCCGGCGCGTAGCGCCCGCCGCGCCGCCGACGGGCCTTCCGCCCGGCCTCGCGCCTCGCGTCTCCCGCGGACGACGTCCGGGGGAGGGCCGGACGCCCGACGGCGGCCCGGTAGCGTCACCCCATGCGGATCATCCTTGTCACCGGCCCCGGCGGCGCCGGACGCACCACCGTCGCCTCGGCGACCGCCCTCGCCGAGGCGACGGCCGGCCGCCGGGTCCTCCTGGTGTCCGAACGGCCCGACGAGACGCTCGCGGCGGCCGCCCCCGGCACCCTCCGGATCCTCCGCCCCGACCCGGCCGCCGACTTCCGCCGCGAGTTCCTCGACCTCCAGGCCCGCTCCGCCACCGCCCTCGACCTCCTCGGCGCGGCCCCCCTCGAGGAAGCCGAGCTGACCGAACTCCCCGGCAGCCGGCCCTTCGCGCTCCTGCGCGCCCTGCGCGACGCCGCCGCCACGGACCGGGACCTGGTCGTCGTCGACATGCCGCCGCTGCCCGACACCCTCGCCGTCGTCGCCCTGCCCGAGCAGCTCCGCCGCTATCTGCGCCGCCTCCTGCCGCCCGAGCGGCAGGCCGCCCGCGCCCTGCGCCCGATGCTCGCCCAGCTGGCCGGCGTCCCCATGCCCGCCCAGTGGCTGTACGAGACCACCGGGCGCTGGGAGGCCGAGCTGGCCGCCGTCCAGGCCGTCGTCGACGCCCCCGGCACCACCGTCCGCCTCGTCGTCGAGCCCGGCCCGGAGGCTCACGAAACCCTGCGCACCGCCCGCCTCGGGCTGGCGCTGCACGGTCTGGTCCTCGACGCGGTCGTCGCCAACCGGCTGCTCCCCGCCGACTCCGCCGACCCCTGGCTCGCCGCGCTGGCCGCCGGCCGCCACCGGCACCTGGAGCGGCTCCGCGACGCGTACGACGGCCCGGTGCACGCGCTGCCCCACCTCGGCAGGGACCTCGGCGGCCCCGAGGACCTCGCCTTGCTTGCGGTGGAGGAGAAGCTCGGAGCGGGGCCCGTCCCCGCCGGCGCGCCCGCGTGGACGGTCGAGGACCGCCGCGGGGAGGACGGCATCCTCGTGTGGCACCTCCCGCTGCCCGGGGCCGTCAAGGAGGAGCTGTCCCTCGTACGCCGGGGGGACGAACTCCTCCTCGCCGCCGGGCCCTTCCGCCGCAACGTCCCCCTGCCGCCCGTGCTGCGCCGCTGCACCGTCTCCGGCGCCGGTCTGGTCGACGGCGACCTGCGGGTCCGTTTCACCCCGGATCCCGGCCTCTGGCCGAAGACGCCGTAACGGACGCCCCGGCGCCCGTGTACCGTCGACGGTAGAAGCCGTAAGGAGTACGCCATGAGCGATTCGGATGCCTGGGCCAAGGCGTGCGCCGAGGACCTGGAGGCCGAGAAGGCCCGCCGCCGCGCACGCGCAGGCACGGAGCCCGGTTCGGCCGCCGACGAGTTCCGCAGGCTCTTCGACGCGGTCGCCGACAAGGTCTCCGGGCTGAGGGGCCCGCTGGCGGGCATGGCCGCACAGGGCGCCGTCCAGCAGACCGTGCAGCAGATCGTCCATCAGGCGAAGGCCGCCGTCGAGCCCGTCATCGAGCGGAACCCGCAGGTCTTCGACCATCTCGCGGCGGCGGGCAGCGAGCTCCTCGCCGCGTACCGCTCGGCGGTCGAGGGCCACGAGACGCGCTGGACGCGCGAGGGGAACCGCCCGGGCGGCGCGGAGCCGGGGACCGCGGCACCGGCCGACCGTCCCGACGATCCGCGTGACGAAGGCCCCGGAACCGGGCAGCACATCGATCTCGACTGACCGGTACGGCCGCCCCCCTCGGGTACGGTTGGCCCTAGCGGGGCTCGACCGAAAACTGAGGGACACATGGGACTCACCATCGGCGTCGACATCGGCGGCACGAAGATCGCGGCCGGCGTGGTCGACGAGGAGGGCAACATCCTCGACACGCACAAGGTGCCCACCCCGCCGACCCCCGGAGGCATCGTCGACGCGATCTGCGCCGCTGTGTCCGAGGCCGGCAAGGGTCACCAGATCGAGGCCGTCGGCATCGGCGCGGCGGGCTATGTCGACGACAAGCGCGCCACCGTCCTCTTCGCGCCGAACATCGACTGGCGGCACGAGCCGCTGAAGGACAAGGTCGAGCAGCGGGTCGGCCTGCCGGTCGTCGTCGAGAACGACGCGAACGCGGCGGCCTGGGGCGAGTACCGGTTCGGGGCGGGGCAGGGGCACGAGGACGTCATCTGCATCACGCTCGGCACCGGTCTCGGCGGCGGCATCATCATCGGCAACAAGCTGCGCCGCGGACGTTTCGGCGTCGCCGCGGAGTTCGGCCACATCCGGGTCGTCCCCGACGGCCTGCTGTGCGGCTGCGGCAGCCAGGGCTGCTGGGAGCAGTACGCCTCCGGGCGCGCGCTCGTCCGCTACGCCAAGCAGCGCGCCAACGCCACCCCGGAGAACGCCAGGATCCTCCTGGAGCTCGGTGACGGCACGCCGGACGGCATCGAGGGCAAGCACGTCAGCGCGGCCGCCCGCCAGGGGTGCCCGGTGGCCGTGGACTCCTTCCGCGAGCTGGCCCGCTGGGCCGGCGCCGGTCTGGCGGACCTGGCGTCGCTGTTCGACCCGTCGGCGTTCATCGTCGGCGGTGGGGTGTCGGACGAGGGCGAGCTGGTGCTCGACCCGATCCGGAAGTCCTTCCGGCGCTGGCTGATCGGCGGCCAGTGGCGTCCGCACGCGCAGGTCCTCGCGGCCCAGCTCGGCGGCAAGGCCGGACTGGTCGGTGCGGCGGACCTGGCCCGCCAGGGCTGACCGCCTCCCGCACTCCTTCGCGACTCCGCCCGCCGTGCCCCTCGGGGTACGGCGGGCGGTTGTCGTATGTTGCGGGGCATGGCGATCAGTGAGCTGCCCAACTCCCGCACCGAAGCGGACGGTTCGGCCGTCGTGCGGGTGCTCGGTTACAACGTCCGCTCCCAGCGGGACGACGAGGACGCCCTCGCCCGGGTCATCCGGGCCTGCGCGCCCGACATCGTCTTCGTCCAGGAGGCGCCCCGGTTCTTCCGCTGGCGCAAGCACGCGGCCAGGCTGGCCGCCAAGAGCGACCTCTATGTGCTGAGCGGCGGCGCCACCGCCGCCGGGCCCCTGCTGATGTGCTCGCTGCGGGCGACCGTGGAGCGCACCGAGGACATCCTGCTGCCGCTCACCCCGGGACAGCACCGCCGGGGCTTCGCGACGGCGGTCGTCCGGTTCGCGGCGGCGAGGGTCGGGCTGATCAGCTGCCATCTGAGCCTGCGCGAGGAGGAGCGGTACGCGCAGACGGGGATGCTCCTCGACCGGGTGGCGGCGATGGACGCACCGCACACGATCGTGGGCGGTGACCTCAACGAGCCGCCGGAGGGGCGGAGTTTCACGCGCCTGGCGAAGGAGCTCCAGGACGGCCGGCAGGTCGCCCCCTGGGGCGGGCAGTACACCTTCTCGGCGGCCGAACCGCGCCGGCGGATCGACGCGATCCTCGCCACGGAGGGTGTGGAGTTCCTCGGCTGCGGCGTCCCGCCGGGCCTTCCGGAGGCCGACCTCAGGGCGGCGACGGACCACCTGCCGGTGCTCGCGGCGGTCCGGATCCCGGCGAGCTGAAGGGGCCACGCCGACCCGGCCGGGCCGGTCCGGCCGGGTGCGCCGGGCCGAGCCCGCCCCGTGCGGAGCCCTTGGCCGGCCCGGGCCAGGCGCCCTGCGCCCCGTCCTCCCACCGCCGCGCACCCGGTCGTCACGCCCCGGCGCACGCGGCCGTCACCTCTCCGCGCCTCTCGGCGTCACCGCACGCCGGCGGTCGTCACAGCACCGCGCCTCTCGGCGTCACCGCAACGCACGCGGCCGTCACACCACCGCGCCGCGGCCCGGGTCGTCGTAGCCGTCATCGTCGTCGTCGTGCTTCATCCGGGCCACCAGCGTCGCGAAGCCGCCCAGGAAACCGCCCACGCACAGTGTCGTCAGCCACCAGGTCATGTCCCACTGGAGCAGCACCGCGAGGAGCATCAGGACCGGGCCGCCCACCACACCGAGCCATGCGAACTTCGTCGTGGCGTCGGCCTCCGGCAGCGGCGGCGGCTCCGGCGGGACGAAGTGCCCCTCGCCGTCGTCGTCCCTCCCGGCGCGCTTGCCCGGCTTGTCCTCCTCGCCGCCCTCGGAACCCTCCGCCGACTCCGCCGACTCCGCCGGCTCCTCGTCCGGATCCGCGAGCCGGTAGTCGCGCGGGCCACCGCCCACGCTCACGCCGGGGGCGAAGACGACCGAACTGCCGAGGGCCGGTCTCTCCGGCTCCTCGTCCTCGGCGTCGTCCTCGGCTTCGCCGTCGTCGTCGCTCTCGCTCTCCACCGGCTCGGGCAGCGCCAGGTCCTCGACCGACCTGAAGGGCCGGGACCCTGGAGGGTCCGCCGGCTCCTCGCCGTACCCGGCGACGATCGCCGCCCAGGCGGCCTCCTCGTCGATGGGCTGCGGCTCGCGCTCCCCGTCCTGCTGCTCAGCCACCGCTCGTGCTCCCCTTCTCCCCGACGACGTCCGGAGCGAGCCGGCCGACGAACGCCCAGCTCTCCTCGAAGATCCGCTCCGCATCGTGGTCCAACGTCGCCACGTGGTAACTCTGTTCCAGCAGGATCTCCCGCACGTCCGTCGAGGAGACCCGGCCGAGGATGCGGGCCGAGTCCGCGGGCGGCACCACGTGGTCCTGCGGGCTGTGCAGCAGCACGATCGGCTGGGTGACCTGCGGCAGCTCCGCGTCCACGGTGCGGAAGAAGCTCCGCAGCGAGTGCGCCGCGTGCAGCGGCACCTTGTCGTAGCCGATCTCGGTGACGCCTTCCTTGGCGATGTCGCTGGCGATGCCGTTCGTCGTACGGACGAAGTGGCGTACCACCGGCAGCGCGTGCGCGGCGACGCCGTGCACCTTGTTGCCCGGGTTGACCAGGACCAGGCCCTGGACCGCGTCGCCGTGCTTCGCGGCCAGCCGCAGCGCCAGCGCCCCGCCCATCGACAGGCCGAAGACGAAGACCCGCCCGCACCGGGCGAGCAGCTCCCGCAGGGCCCGGTCCACCTCCGCGTACCAGTCCTGCCAGGTGGTGAGCTGCATGTCCTCCCAGCGGGTGCCGTGCCCCGGGAGCAGGGGCAGCGACACCGTCAGTCCGCGCTCGGCGAGATAGTCGGCCCAGGGGCGCAGCGACTGCGGGGATCCGGTGAATCCGTGACAGAGAAGGACGCCGACCTCTCCGCCCTCGTGGCGGTACGGCTCGGCTCCAGGAAGGACCGGCACCGGGGTCTCCTGTTCGGGGTTCGGCTTCGGGGGGTTCGACGAAGCGACGGCAAAAGGGGAAGGACCTTCACCGTACGCGACCGGACCGACACCGACCAGGTCCGTATGCACGAAGGTGCCCCGTCATGGGCCGCTCCCGCGCGGGAGCGCGGGACACGGCGGGATATGGTCTGTCCGACGGCACACGGAAGGCACTCGAGTTGATCTACGGCGCAATGAAGTTCTCCATCGGAGGGTCGCTGAAGCTGGCCTTCAGGCCGTGGGTGGAGGGCCTCGAGAACATTCCCGCCGAGGGGCCGGCGATCCTCGCGAGCAACCACCTCTCGTTCTCGGACTCCTTCTTCCTTCCCGCCGTCCTCGACCGCAAGGTCACCTTCATCGCCAAGGCCGAGTACTTCACCTCGCCCGGAGTGAAGGGCAAGCTCACCGCCGCCTTCTTCAAGGGCGTCGGCCAGCTGCCCGTGGACCGCTCCGGCGCGCGCGGCGCGGGCGAGGCCGCGATCAAGGCCGGTATCGAGGTCATCGAGAAGGGCGGCCTCTTCGGGATCTACCCCGAGGGCACCCGCTCGCCCGACGGCCGGCTCTACCGCGGCAAGCCGGGCGGCCTCGCGCGCGTGGCCCTGGCCACCGGCGCGCCCGTGATCCCCGTCGCGATGATCGACACCGAGAAGATCCAGCCACCCGGCAAGGTCGTCCCCAAGCTGATGCGGCCGGGCATCCGGATCGGCAAGCCGCTGGACTTCAGCCGCTACCACGGCATGGAGGGCGACCGCTTCATCCTGCGCTCGGTGACCGACGAGGTCATGTACGAGATCATGAAGCTGTCCGGCCAGGAGTACGTCGACATCTACGCGACGGCCGCCAAGCGGCAGATCGCCGAGGCCGAGAAAGCCGCCAAGGAAGCCGTCAAGGCCGAGATCGCGGCACGGGAAGAGTCCGGCGCCTGACCCCTGCCGGGGGGTGCCGTGGGGGTGGGGGAGATGGCCAAGCGCGAGCGTGTCGTGCGGATGTCGGTCGAGCAGCCGCTGTGGCGGGCGCTCACCGCCTACCGCGTCCTGACCATGATCTACGCGGTCCTGCTCTTCGTCTTCTCGCGTGACGACTTCGAGCGGCCCTGGGTGGCCGTCGCCTTCCTCGCCGTCATGTGCGTCTGGAACCTGGCCACCCTTCCCAAGGTGGCCAACGCGGCCGGCTGCACCCGTCGTTTCCTCGTCGCCGACCTCACGGTCGCGCTCACCGGCATCCTGCTCACCCCGCTCGCCGACGCCCAGGCCCGGATCGTCGACGGCCCCACGCTGCCCTCGATATGGACCGCCGGAGCCGTCCTCGCGTACGCGATCAAGGGCGGCTGGCGCTGGGCGGCCTTCGCCTCCTCGCTGGTGGCCGTCGCCAACATCGTCGAGCGCGGCCACCCGAGCCGCGACACCCTCCACAACGTGCTGCTCGTGTGGGTGGCCTCCGTCGCCATCGGCTACGTCGTCGAGGTCGCCCGCGCCTCCGAGCGCACCCTCGCCCGAGCCCTGGAGATCGAGGCCGCGACCCGGGAGCGGGAGCGCCTCGCCCGGGACATCCACGACAGCGTGCTCCAGGTCCTGGCGATGGTGCAGCGGCGCGGCACGGCCCTCGGCGGCGAGGCGGCGGAGCTGGGCCGGATGGCCGGTGAGCAGGAGGTCGCCCTGCGCACCCTGGTCGCCGGCGGCCTCACCCGGCCGTCCCTGATCTCCGAGGACGAGTCCGAAGGGGCCGTCGTCCGGTACGTCGACGTCCCCGACGACGAGTCCGGCGCGGCGGATTCCCCGGGGGCGCCGGTCGACCTGCGGACGCTGCTCGCCCCGCGCGCCGGGGCGCGGGTCACGCTCTCCGACCCGGGGGCCCCGGTCCTGCTCCCGCCTCCCGCGGCCCGCGAACTGGCCGCCGCCGTCGGCGCCGCCCTGGACAACGTCCGGGTGCACGCGGGCGCGGACGCGCGGGCGTGGATCCTGGTGGAGGACTGGCCGGACGAGGTGATCGTGACGGTGCGGGACGACGGCCCCGGCATCCCGGAGGGGCGGCTCGCCCAGGCCGAGGGCGAGGGCCGGATGGGCGTCGCCCTGTCCATCCGCGGGAGACTGCGGGAACTGGGCGGCACGGCCGAGCTGATCTCGGTCCCCGGCCAGGGCACGGAAGTGGAACTGAAGGTCCCGCGGCAGCGCGGGAACCACGGGGGAAGGTGAACGGACATGAGCGAGCAGCGGGCGCAGGCCCGGGCGGACGAGCGGCGGACGGCGGAGCCGATCAGGGTGATGGTCGTCGACGACCACCCGATGTGGCGGGACGCGGTCGCGCGGGACCTCGCCGAGGCCGGCCTGGACGTGGTCGCCACGGCCGGCGACGGCGAACAGGCCGTGCGCCGCGCCACGGCGGTGAGCCCGGACGTCCTCGTCCTCGACCTCAACCTCCCGGCCAAGCCCGGGGTCCAGGTCTGCAAGGAACTGGTCGGCGCCGACCCCGCGCTGAGGGTCCTGGTGCTCTCGGCGAGCGGCGAGCACGCCGACGTGCTGGAGGCGGTCAAGTCCGGCGCCACCGGCTATCTCCTCAAGTCCGCCAGCACGGCCGAGCTGATCGACGCGGTGCGCCGTACCGCCGTCGGCGACCCCGTCTTCACGCCGGGCCTGGCGGGCCTGGTCCTCGGCGAGTACCGCCGCCTCGCCACCGAACCGGCCACCACCACCGGCACCGACGAGCCGAAGGCCCCGCAGCTGACCGAGCGCGAGACCGAGGTCCTGCGCCTGGTCGCCAAGGGGCTGAGCTACAAGCAGATCGCCGAGCGCCTGGTCATCTCGCACCGCACCGTGCAGAACCACGTGCAGAACACCCTCGGCAAACTCCAGCTGCACAACCGGGTGGAACTCGTCCGCTACGCCATCGAGCGGGGCCTGGACGACGCCTGAGGAGTCCTCCGCGATTCACCCGCCGTGCCGTGTCGGAGTGACCCACGTCACTACTAGCGTAGGTCGTACGTTCCGTCCGCCACGGCGAAGGAGACCTCCATGCGTGTCGGCGTACTGACCGGGGGCGGCGACTGCCCCGGTCTCAACGCGGTGATCCGCGCCATCGTCCGCAAAGGCGTCCAGGAGTACGGCTACGCCTTCACCGGGTTCCGCGACGGCTGGCGCGGGCCGCTCGAGGGCGACACCGTCCGCCTCGACATTCCCGCCGTCCGGGGCATCCTGCCCCGCGGCGGGACCATCCTCGGCTCGTCGCGCACCAACCCCCTCGACGCGGAGCACGGCATCCGCCGGATCAAGGAGAACCTCGCCAAGTGCGAGGTCGACGCCCTGATCGCGATCGGCGGCGAGGACACCCTGGGTGTCGCCGCCCGGCTGGTCGACGAGTACGGCGTCCCCTGCGTCGGGGTTCCCAAGACCATCGACAACGACCTCTCCGCCACCGACTACACCTTCGGCTTCGACACCGCCGTCGGCATCGCCACCGAGGCCATCGACCGCCTCCACACCACCGCCGAATCCCATATGCGGGTGCTGGTGGTCGAGGTGATGGGGCGGCACGCCGGGTGGATCGCCCTCCACTCCGGCCTCGCCGGCGGCGCCAACGTCATCCTCATCCCCGAGCAGCGCTTCGACCTCGACCAGGTCTGCGCCTGGGTCACCTCACGCTTCAAGGCCACCTACGCCCCGATAGTGGTCGTCGCCGAGGGCGCGATGCCCCGGGGCGGGGAAGCGGTCCTCAAGGACGGGACGCTCGACTCCTACGGGCACGTCCGGCTCTCGGGCGTGGGGGAGTGGCTGGGCAAGGAGATCGAACGGCGGACCGGCAAGGAGGCCCGCACCACGGTCCTCGGCCATGTGCAGCGCGGCGGCACCCCGAGCGCCTTCGACCGCTGGCTCGCCACCCGCTTCGGCCTGCACGCCATCGACGCGGTGCGCGACGGCGACTTCGGGAAGATGGTCGCCCTGCGCGGCACCGGCATCGTGCGCGTCCCGATCGCCGAGGCGACGGCCCGCCTCAAGACCGTCGACCCGGCGCTCTACGCGGAGGTGGGGGTCTTCTTCGGCTGAGGCACGCGTGGCGCCTCCGGGGGCCGTATATTCGCCGGGTACCAGACAAATCCGGCAAACCCCCGGAGGGGCTCCGTGGAGATCCTGGCGTTCGGAGTACAGGCGGACGAGAAACCGCTGATCGAGAAGGCGTTCCACGGACACCACCGCGTCCGGTGCCTCGACGTCTTCCTCACCGAGGACACCGCCCCCATCGCGGTCGGCCACACCGTCGTGTCCACCAGCGTCAACGCCGACCTCGGCGCCCGCGTGCTGGGGATCCTCGCCGACGGCGGGACGAAGATGATCGCCCAGCGCTCCACCGGCTTCAACAACATCGACCTCGACGTGGCCGAACGACTGGGCCTCACCGTCGCCCGGGTGTCGTCCTACTCCCCGTACTCCGTCGCCGAGTTCGCCTGGACGCTGGCGATGGCGGTCAACCGGCGGATCGTCCGCGCCTCGAACCGGACCCGCGACTTCGACTTCCGGCTCGACGGACTCATGGGACGCGACCTGCGCGGCCGCACGGTCGGCGTCCTCGGCACCGGCAAGATCGGCGAGGCGTTCACCCGGATCGCCCACGGCTTCGGCATGCGGCTGCTCGGCTGGGACATCGCCCCGAACCCGGCCTGCGTCGAGCTCGGCATGACGTACGTCGAGAAGGAACAGCTCCTCGCCGAGTCCGACCTGATCAGCCTGCACGTGCCGCTGCTCCCGTCCACCCGGCGCCTCATCGACGCCGCCGCGCTCAAGGCCATGAAGGACGACGCCATCCTGGTGAACTCCAGCCGCGGCGGCCTGATCGACACCGGCGCCCTCGTCGGCGAACTGCGCGCCGGCCGGTTCACCGGAGTAGGCCTCGACGTGTACGAGGCGGAGGCGGGCCTCTTCTTCCTCGACAAGTCCCTGGAGGTCGTCGAGGACGACACCCTGGCCCGCCTGGTGACCTTCCCCAACGTCGTGGTCACCTCCCACCAGGCGTACTACACGGTCGACGCGGTCGGCCAGATCGTCGACACGACCGTCCGCAACGTCCTCGACTACGCCGCGGGGCGGCGCAGCGAGAACGTCCTGGTCCCGGCGGCCTCCTGAGCCGCCCCGCCCCGGCACCGGCAGCGGTCAGACCAGCACCGCGGCGAGCAGGGACGCGGTGATGCCGGCGCCCTCCATCGTCAGGACCGACTCGGGGTGGAACTGCACGCCCGCGAAGCCCGGTCCGCGCAGGGCGTGCACCTCGCCCGTCGCCGCGTCCCGGCTCACCTCGATCCGGTGCATGGCCAGTTCGGTCGCCGCCCGGTCGTCGCAGTGGGCCGTGAAGCTGTTGTAGAACCCGACCGTCCGCTCCTGCCCGAAGAGGTCGATCCGCATCTGCGCCCCCTGGAACGGGGTCCGCTTGCGGACGATCTCCAGACCCAGCTCGGCCGCGATCAGCTCGTGCCCCAGGCAGACCCCCAGCAGGCGGGGGCGGCCCGAGGAACCTCGGCGAGTGCCGGATCCGGGGCGGTGGTCCCGGTCCCGGAGCAGCTCCGCCGTCAGGCCCCGCAGGAACCGCATCTTCGGATCGGCCGCGTCCCCCGGATCGCCGGGCCCGGGCCCGAGGACCACCGGACCGTCGTGCGCGAGCGCCAGCTCCCGCAGCCCCGGCTCGTCGTACCGGACGACCGAGACCTCCAGGCCGGAGGAGCGCAGCAGATGGGCGAGCATCGCGGTGAAGGTGTCCTCCGCGTCGATCACCAGGGCGTGCCCGGTCAGCTCCGCCGACCGCACCTGCATCTTCAGCCAGAACGGCGCCAGGCCGGCCCGCCGGGCGTCCAGCGCCGCCCGCACCCGGGGATCGTCGGCGAGCCGTCGCGCCGGGGCCGGCTCGTCTGCCGGCCCCGGCTCCCGCACCCCCAGGGCGGTGAGTACCCCCGCCGCCTTGGCGTGGGTCTCGGCCACCTCGCCCGCCGGATCGGAGTGCCGGACCAGCGTCGCGCCCACCGGGACCCGCAGCCGCCCGTCGGCGGAGATGTCGGCGGTGCGGATCAGGATGGGGGAGTCCAGGGTCTGGGCGCCGTTCCCGTCCCGGCCGAGCAGCGCGAGCGCCCCCGCGTAGTACCCGCGGCCCCCCGTCTCGTGACGCTCGATGACACGGCAGGCGTTCTGCACCGGCGAGCCGGTGACGGTCGCCGCGAACATCGTCTCCCGCAGCACCTCCCGCACGTCGAGGGACGAGCGGCCGCGCAGCTCGTACTCCGTATGGGCGAGATGTGCCATCTCCTTGAGCCGCGGGCCGATCACCACCCCGCCCATGTCACCGACCGTGCACATCATCTTCAGCTCCTCGTCCACCACCATGGAGAGCTCCTCGGTCTCCTTGCGGTCGGCGAGGAAGGTGAGGAGGTCCTCGGCGGTCGGCGCGGTGCCGGACGGATAGCGGTAGGTGCCGCTGATCGGATTCATCACGACCGTTCCGCCCACCTCGCCCTCGCCTCCCGCGCTCGTCATCCGGACGTGGACCTCCGGACTCGCGCCGACCAGCGTCCGGTCCCCGGTGTGGACGACGAACGTCCAGTACGCGCCCCGTTCGCCGGCGAGCAGCCGCCGGAAGAGAGCCAGCGCGTCCTTCCGCCCGAAGCCGGGGATCTCGCCGGTGTAGGTGCGCCGGATGACGAAGTTGGCACCCTCCCCCGACCCGATCTCCTCGTCGATCACCCGCCGCACGGTCTCGGCGTACGCCGCGTCCGACACGTCGAACCCCCCGCCCTCCACCCGCACCCGGTGGGCCGGAAGCTGCACCAGCGCCTGGGCGAGCGGCAGCTCGTACGCCTCCTCGGCGACCAGCACGGAGAGCGGGGTGCCGTCGTCCCGGACGTCGAAGCCGCGCTCGCGGATCTGCCGGAACGGCACGAGGGCGAGCGTCGGCAGCGTGCCGACCGGCAGGTCCGCGAGGCGCTCGGCCTCGTGCACGGCGCCGATCAGCACCTCGACGGTGTCGTGGTCACGGCCCGGGGTGCGGCGGCGCAGCAGGGCGAACGGGGGGCAGGAGTCGTCCAGGAGGCGGGACAGGTCCATCGTGCGTTCCTTCCGTGGAGCGGAGAGGAACGGCCCGGAAAACGAAGAAGGCCGCCCCTCGGGCGGCCTTCGCGTGTTCGAGTACGCGCAGTCAGTGGGCCGCCGGATGAGCGGTCCACCACCAGTTCCGGGTCGTCTGCGCGAACATGGCGGTGATCGTAGCCCATGGAGCGTGTCGTGTCCGTCTCATCCGTCTCACCCAGCGGTCACTGGCGTGGACGGCGGGTGTCGCCCCGTACTGTGGTGGTGTGACCGTGAACGCTGATTCCCACGCCGTCGCCAAGGCGACCTGGCGAGACCTGCCCGCGGCGCAGCAGCCCGAGTACCCCGATGCCGAGGCTCTGCGCGATGTGATCGCGGACCTCGAGTCGTATCCCCCGCTCGTCTTCGCGGGCGAGTGCGACCAGCTGCGCGCCCGGATGGGAGCCGTCGCCCGTGGCGAGGCGTTCCTGCTCCAGGGCGGCGACTGCGCCGAGGCCTTCGACGCCGTGTCCGCCGACCACATCCGTGCCAAGCTCAAGACGCTGCTCCAGATGAGCGCCGTCCTGACGTACGCGGCCTCCGTGCCCGTCGTCAAGGTCGGACGCATCGCCGGGCAGTACTCCAAGCCCCGCTCGAAGGGGACCGAGACCCGCGACGGCGTCACCCTGCCGACGTACCGCGGCGACTCGGTCAACGGCTTCGACTTCGACGAGAAGTCCCGGGTCCCGGACCCGGAGCGCCTGAAGCGGATGTACAACGCGTCCGCCTCGACGCTCAACCTGGTGCGCGCCTTCACCACCGGTGGCTACGCCGACCTGCGCCAGGTGCACGCCTGGAACCAGGACTTCGTGAAGTCGTCCCCCTCGGGCCAGCGCTACGAGCAGCTGGCGCGCGAGATCGACAACGCGCTGAACTTCATGAAGGCCTGCGGCACCGACCCGGCGGAGTTCCGCGCGGTCGAGTTCTTCGCCTCCCACGAGGCGCTGCTGCTCGATTACGAAGGCGCCCTGACTCGCACCGACTCGCGCACGGGCCGGCTGTACGACACCTCCGGCCACATGGTCTGGATCGGTGAGCGCACCCGCCAGCTCGACCACGCGCACATCGAGTTCGCGTCGCGGATCGCCAACCCGATCGGGATCAAGCTCGGCCCGACGACCTCGGTCGACGAGGCGCTGACCTACATCGACCGCCTGGACCCGGAGCGCGAGCCCGGCCGGCTGACCTTCATCGTCCGCATGGGCGCTGACAAGGTCCGGGACAAGCTCCCGGAGCTGGTCGAGAAGGTCACGGCCTCCGGCGCGACCGTCGCCTGGGTGACGGACCCGATGCACGGCAACACCTTCGAGGCGGCCTCCGGCCACAAGACCCGCCGCTTCGACGACGTGCTCGACGAGGTCAAGGGCTTCTTCGAGGTCCACAAGAGCCTCGGCACGCACCCGGGCGGCATCCACGTCGAGCTCACCGGTGACGACGTCACCGAGTGCGTGGGCGGCGGCGACGAGATCTTCGTCGACGACCTGCACCAGCGCTACGAGACGGCCTGCGACCCGCGGCTCAACCGCAGCCAGTCGCTCGACCTGGCGTTCCTGGTCGCGGAGCTGTACCGCGACTAGCCGTCGCGATCAGTAGGTGCATTCCTACGACGAAGGGGCGCGGATCCATGTGATCCGCGCCCCACCGTCGTCTCCGGGGCTTTTACGCGCCGGACCCGCCGGGTAAGGTTAGGTTAGCCTTATCGATCTCGGCAGGAGGTGAACCGCGTGTACGTCTGCTCATGCTTCGGTGTCACGGAGAAGCAGGTCAAGGCCCACGCCGACGCGGGCGCCTGCACGCCCCGCCAGATCGCCTCCGCCTGCAAGGCAGGGACCGACTGCGGCTCCTGCGTGCGGCGCATCCAGGCCATCCTCGGGCGCGGCAACTGCCCTCGACGGGAGCTCCTGGACCAGGGCATGCCGGCCCTGGCGACCGATCTGCCGGTCCCTGACGGGCTCTCCGAGGCCGCGTAGCGCAGACCGCCCGCGGGAAGCGAGCTAGCTCGGCTGCTCGATCAGCGTGGAGATGTAGAGCGCCTCGCCGAGGTTCTCGATCAGTTCCAGCTGGGTGTCGAGGTAGTCGATGTGGTGCTCCTCGTCGGCGAGGATCTCCTCGAAGAGGTTCGCCGAGGTGATGTCCCCCTTGGCGCGCATGACCTCGATACCCCGCTTGAGGCGGTCGATCGCCTCGACCTCCACCTGGCGGTCCGCCTGGAACATCTCGGTGATCGTCTGGCCGACCCGGACGTGGAAGAGCCGCTGATAGTTGGGCAGCCCGTCCAGCATCAGGATGCGCTCGGTGAGCTTGTCCGCGTGCTTCATCTCATCGATGGACTCTTCGCGGGTGTACTTGGCGAGCTTGGTCCAGCCCTTGTTGTCCTGGATGCGGTAGTGCAGCCAGTACTGGTTGATGGCCGTCAGCTCGCCGGTCAGCTGCTCGTTGAGGAACTCGAGGACCTCGGGGTCGCCCTGCATCGCAGAGGCTCCTTCCACGCATGTCTACGTAATGACTGGGCAGGATGGCCGCATCCTCGCACCACGGATGGGGGGCGTCCAGTAAGTGCAGGCTTAGTGGGAGTTGCCCCGATAGGCTCCTACCCCGGTGCTCACTGGTCATGACCACCCCTCGCGGTCTGTCACCATGGATGACATGGGTCAGCCGGAGAGCGGAGTACACCGGGAAGCAGCGCAGTCGGATCTTCCGCCGGGACAGCGGCTGCAGCGCGGCTGGCCGGTCACCCACTACGGCCCCGTACCCAGGTTCAAGCCGGACCGCTGGGAGTTCCGGGTCTTCGGCGCGACCGCCGACGGCGACAAGCGGTGCTGGAACCACGAGGAGTTCTCGGCTCTGCCGTTCTCCACGGTGGTCGCCGACCTGCACTGCGTGACGAAGTTCAGCATGCTCGGAGCCGAATGGGGCGGGGTCCCCGCCCGGCACGTCCTGGAGCTCGCCCCGCCGGCCGCCAACGTCACGCACGTGATGGTCTGGGCCGAGTACGGCTTCAGCGCCAACATGCGGCTCTCCGACTTCGCCGCCGAGGGCTCGATCTTCGCCACCCACAAGGACGGGGAGCTGCTCACCGCCGAGCACGGCTTCCCGCTGCGGCTCGTCGTCCCCCACCTGTACGCGTGGAAGGGGCCCAAGTGGGTCCGGGGCGTGGAGTACATGACCGCCGACCGCCGCGGCTTCTGGGAGGAGCGCGGCTATCACAACATCGGTGACCCGTGGACCGAGCAGCGCTACTCCTACCAGGAGGAGCCGGGCGACGGCCCGGAGCTCTAGGTCGCATCCGGAAAGCCCCGCCTGGGTCGCGGCGCCCCGTACGCACGCTCTCCAGGCGTCCCGGGCCGTCGCGCGGCGCGCGGTTCCGGCCGGTCTCAGTGGTGGTAGCGGTGGACCACCGCGTGGCCCTTGCCCCGGCCGATCATCCACTTGTTGACGGGTGTGGTGATCAGGAAGGCGACGAGGAAGGCGAAGGCGAGGGCGCCCCAGAAGAGCGCGTCCGACAGGTGCGCGTCCATGGCGCCCGGCACCAGCAGCAGGACGCCGTTGTCGACGATCTCCATCACGGTGATGGAGAGGGTGTCGGCGGCGAGTGCGACGCCGACGGCCGCCTTCAGCGAGAGTCCGGCCCGCACGACGGCCCAGAGGGTCAGTGAGTAGCCGAAGAGGAAGGCCAGGGCGATGGCGAGCACCATCGTCGGGGCGTTGCCCCAGCCGAGCGCCGTGCCGATGATCATGCCGAGGACCTCGCCGATGGCACATCCGGTGAGGCAGTGCAGCGTCGCCTTCACGGCCATGGACCAGGAGACCTCGCCGCCGCCGTGGTGCCGGTGGTCACGCCGGTGCTCGTCGGGGTGAGGGGGGCGGACGTCCTGCGGCTCGTGCTGTCCGTGGTTCCGGCGGCCGGAGTGGTGGTCGTGCGCTTCGTGCTCCATGGCGGGCCCCCAACGTCGGGTAGCGGTTCCTGCCTCTCCAAGAACCGTATACCCCCTGGGGGTATTCCTCAACGGGAAGTCACTCGCGGAGCTTCTTCAGCAGCTCCACGTCCGCCACATGGCCTTCCTTGCCGCCGGGCGTCTCGATGACCAGGGGAACACCCTCGGTCTCCGGATGGCGCATCAGCGCGCGGAACGGCTCCTGCCCGATGTGGCCCGCCCCGATGTTCGCGTGCCGGTCCTTGTGCGCGCCGACGACATCCTTCGAGTCGTTGGCGTGGATCAGCTTCAGCCGGCCCTCGCCGACCGTCTCCACCAGCAGGTCCAGGGTCTGGGTCGCGCCGTGCGGACCGGTCAGATCGTGCCCCGCCGCGAAGATGTGGCAGGTGTCCAGGCAGATCCCGAGCCGGGGATGGTGTTCCAGCGCGTCGAAGTACGGCCCGAAGTCCCACGTACGGGAACAGAGCGAGAAGCCCTGGCCGGCCGTGGACTCCAGGAGCAGGAAGGGGTCGTCCTCGTGGGTCAGCTCGTCGAGCAGCGGCAGCATCCGCTCCCTGACCTGCGCCAGTGCCTCCTCGCGCGGCCGGCCCCCGGTCGCGGAGCCGGTGTGCACGACCACGCCCTTCGCGCCGATCTCCCGGCCCCGGCGCAGTGAGTGCCGCAGGGACTCCACCGACCGCTCGACCGTGGCCTCGGTGTGGGAACCGAAGTTGATCAGGTACGGAGCGTGGACCCACGCCGACATCGAGGCGGCCTCGCACCCGGCGCGGAACCGCTCGTCCTGGGCCGGGCTGCCCACCGGCGTGGCCCAGCCGCGCGGGTTCGCGACGAACACCTGGAGGGTCTCGGCGCCCAGCTCGCGGGCGTAGGCGAGGCCGGTCGTGGCGAGGCCGCCGGCCACGGGGACATGGCCGCCGACGGGGTTGCGCATGAGTCCTACAGTCCCTTGGTCGTGAGGGTGATGGTGGAGCCCTCGGGGGCGGTGGCGCCGCCCTCGACGGACTGGCCGGAGACGGTGTCCCCGAGGAAGGGGAAGGTCTTCTTGACCTCCACCTCGAAGCCCGCGCCCTCCAGCCGCTCGCGCGCCGCGTCGACCTGCTCGCCCGTGACGTCGGGGACCTCGATCATCCGCGGCCCCTTGGAGACCGTGAGGGTGATCGTGTCGCCCCGGGCGGCGCGGCTGCCCTCGGCGAGGGACTGGGCGGCGACCGAACCGGCCGGCTCCGGGGAGTCGATCCGCTCGGTGGCGACCTTCACGGTGAGACCGGCGTTCCGCAGCGTCTCGGTGGCGTCGGCCACCGACTCGCCGGCCACCGAGGGGACCTCGATCGGGACACCCTTGCTGACGACGAGGGCGACGGCCGAATCGGGGGCGCGTTCGGTGCCGGGCTCGGGATCGGAGCTGATCACGGCTCCCTGCGGGACGTCCTCGCTGAAGGCCTCGCCGACCACGCCGGGAGCCAGGCCCTCCTCGGTCAGGATCCGCCGGGCCTCCGCGAGCGGCTTGCGCTTGAGGTGGGGGACCTTCACGGTCTCCGGGCCGCGGGAGAGGGTGAGCGTCACCGTGCCGTTGCCGCGCACGCGCTCGCCGGGTGCGGGTTCGGTGGCCATGACGGTCCCGCGCTCGAAGACCTCGCTGAACGCCCGGCGGGTACTCCCGACGTCCAGGCCCGCGTCCTTGAGCCGCTGCGCGGCCTGGGCCTCGCTCTGCCCGAGGACGGCGGGAACGCGGGTGAACTGGCCGGAATTGATGTACCAGACGCCGCCGCCGAGCCCCAGGACCACCAGCACGACGGTGAGGACGAGCCAGGGGCCGCGGGGGAGGGACACCCGGCGGGCACCGGCGCCCGCACCCGTGGCGGCCCGGTGCTCCGGCCGCGGCTCCGGCTCCCTCGCGAGCCGGCTCGTGTGCTGCGTCACGGCGGCGCGCGGGATCACGCTGGTCCGGTCCTCGGAGCCGTCGTGGCCCTCCCCGAGCGCCTCGGCGCGGGCCTGCGGCGGTACCGCGTCGAGCTGCTCGTCGTCGAGGGACGCACGGGCCTCCCGCGTGAGGGCGAGGAGCGCGACGGCGTCGTACGGGCGGACCTCGGGGTCGCGGGCGGTGGCACCCGCCACCAGCCCGTCCAGTGCGGCGGCGAGCCCGGGGACGGCGGCGGAGGGAGCCGGGACGTCGGTGTTCAGGTGCTGGTAGAGGACCTGCGCGGGCGTGTCACCGCCGTGCGGCTTGCCACCGGTCAGCATCTCGTACAGCACGACACCGCACGCGTACACGTCGGCGCGGGTGTCGGCGGTGCCGTGCTCGATCTGCTCGGGGGCGAGGTACGAGACGGTGCCGAGGACGGAGCCGGTGGTGTTCGTGGCCGAGCCCACCGCCCGTACGAGACCGAAGTCGGCGACCTTCACCCGGCCGTCGTCCCCTATCAGGACGTTCTCCGGCTTCATGTCGCGGTGCACGAAACCGGCCCGGTGCGCGGCGCCGAGCGCCGCCAGCACGGGCTCCAGGATGTCGAGCGCGGCCCGGGGCTGCAGGGCTCCGCGCTCGCGCAGCACGTCCCGCAGCGTGCAGCCGGCGACGTACTCCATCGCGAGATAGACGTACGCGCCGTCCGCGCCCTGGTCGAAGACCCCGACCACGTTGGGGTGGGAGAGCCGTGCCACGGACTTCGCCTCGCGGATGAACCGCTCGACGAAGGTGACGTCGGTCGCCAGCGCCGGATGCATCACCTTGAGCGCGAGCACCCGGTCGAGGCGGGTGTCGACGGCCCGGTAGACCGTGGCCATCCCGCCGACGGCGACGCGCGCGTCGACGCGGTAGCGGCCGTCAAGCAGCCGCCCGACGAGAGGGTCCTGAAGGGTCGTGTCCACGGCCCCGAGTTTACGAGCCCGGGCGGACGCCCCGTCCCCGCCACCGTGGACTGCAGCGCACCTGTGACGGGACGGGGTGAGGCGGATCACCTCGTCAGAACGCCGGACGCTCCGGGTCGAGAACAGCGCGGCCCTCCGTGGGGGACGAGGCCTCGGCGAAGTGGCGGCGGGGGATGCGGCCCGCCCGCCGGGCCAGCCGGCCCGCCTCGACGGCGTGCCGCATCGCCGACGCCATGAGCACCGGCTCCTGCGCCCGGGTCACCGCCGACGCCAGCATCACCGCCGCGCACCCCAGCTCCATCGCGAGCGCCGCGTCCGACGCCGTCCCCGCGCCCGCGTCCAGGATCACCGGCACCCCCGCCCGCTCCACGATCAGCTGGAAGTTGTGCGGATTGCGGATCCCGAGCCCCGAGCCGATCGGCGAACCCAGGGGCATGATCGCCGCGCACCCCACGTCCTCCAGCTTGCGCGCGAGCACGGGGTCGTCGTTGGTGTACGGCAGGACCGTGAAGCCGTCGTCCACCAGCGTCTCCGCCGCGTCCAGCAGCTCCACCCCGTCCGGCAGCAGGGTCCGCTCGTCGGCGACGACCTCCAGCTTGATCCAGTCGGTTCCGAGGGCCTCCCGCGCCAGGCGCGCCGTCAGCACGGCCTCGCCCGCCGTGAAGCAGCCCGCCGTGTTCGGCAGGACCCGGATCCCGAGCCGGTCCAGGACCGAGAGGACCGAGCCCTGCACCGTCGGGTCGAGACGGCGCATCGCGACCGTCGTCAGCTCCGTGCCGGCGGCGATCAGCGAGCGTTCCAGGACGTCCAGGCTGGGAGCCCCGCCCGTGCCCATGATCAGGCGCGAGGAGAACTCCGTACCCGCGAGGACGAAGGTGTCGTCGGACATCGCGCTCAACCCCCCTGCACGGCGGTGAGGACCTCGACCCGGTCGCCGTCGCCGAGGACGGTCGCGGGCCACTGGCCGCGCGGCACGACGGTCTCGTTGACGGCCGCGGCCACCCCCGAGGGCGCCGAGGTCAGGGTGGCGACGAGGGCGTCGAGCGAGACGGGGCCCGCGAGCTCGCGCGGCTCCCCGTTCACGGACACGTTCAGCACGTTCATGCGGGCTGCTCCAGACGTACGGGAGAGAAGCGGCGGGGAGTGAAGGGGCGGGCCTCGTCCGGGAGCGTGCCGGTGGTCAGCACCTCCGCCATGACGTCGCCGGTGACGGGGGTGAGCAGCACCCCGTTGCGGTAGTGGCCGGTGGCCAGATGGAGCCCCGGCAGCGCGCTCGGGCCCAGCAGGGGCGCGTTGTCCGGCGACCCGGGCCGCAGACCCGCACGGGTCTCGGTGAGCGGCAGCTCGGTGATGCCCGGCACCAGCTCGTGCGCGTCGCGCAGCAGCTCGTACACCCCGCCCGCCGTGACGGTGGTGTCCCAGCCCAGCTCCTCGCTGGTCGCCCCGACGACCAGCTCGCCGTTCTCACGCGGCACCAGATAGACGTGGCTTCCGCGCACCACGGCCCGCACCGTCCGGGACAGGAACGGCGCGTACGCCGGCGGCACACGCAGCCGCAGCACCTGCCCCTTGACCGGCCGTACGGGCGGCAGCACCTCCTCCGGCACACCGCCGAGCCGGCCGCTCAGGCTCCCCGCGGCCAGGACCACCTGCTCGGCGTCGAGCGGAGTCCCGTCGGCGAGCACCGCGCCCGCGGCCCGGTCGCCCACCACCGTCAGCCGCTCGGCGACGCTCCGGTGGAGGACCACACCGGCCCGCTCGCAGGCGGCGACCAGCGCGTCGGCGAGCCTGCGGGGATCGACCTGATGGTCGCCGTCGACCCGCAGCCCGCCCCGGACCCCCGGCGCCAGCATGGGCTCCAGGCGACGGCACTCCCGCCCGCTGAGCCACTCCGACTCCAGGCCGCAACGGATCTGCAGGGCGTGCAGCTCCCGCAGGTGCGCCCGGTCGTCGGCGTCCAGGGCGACGGCGAGGGTCCCGCAGGAGCGGTAGCCGACGTCGTGGCCGGTGGCGTCCCGCAGCTCGGCGACGAAGTCGGGATAGCGGCGCGCGGAGGCGAGGTTGAGGCCGAGCAGGGTCTCCTCGCCGTAGTGCAGTTCGGTGACGGCGGCGAGCATGCCGGCCGCGACCCGCGCCGCCCCGCCCCCGGGCTCCGGATCCACGAGCGCCGTCCGCAGCCCGCGCTGCGCCGCGCGCCAGGCCGTGACGAGGCCGATGATCCCGCCCCCGATGACGAGGACGTCCGAGGACGTACGGACGTGTGACGTACGTGATGGCATGGGCGTCCAGCCCCTCCCTTCGCCGGCATGACCCGGATCAGGTTCGTACGGTCGGAGGCCGGCCAGCCTCCCTCTCAGCCCGGTGCGTCCGGGCTCCCGCGAGTGCTCTACGTTGGCGGTCAGACTATCCCCAGCCGTCGGCGCCCGGTAAGGGAGCCTCCCGCCCGCAGGAGCGGCCCTGGGGAACGCGCGTGTCGGGTCGGGCCCGATCCGGGGCAGACGGACCGGGTGAGGGACCGGCCCGGCGCGAGGGAGCGGCCACCTTCCTGACGTCGCGTCAGCTGCGTAAGGTGATCGGGTGAGCGAGCAGAAGCAGGCACAGCAGCATGTCGTGATCGTGGGCGCCGGCATGGCGGGGGTGCAGACCGCCGTCGCCCTGCGCGAGCAGGGCTTCGCGGGCCCGGTCACCCTCATCGGCGCCGAGCCGCACCAGCCCTACGACCGGCCCCCGCTCTCCAAGGCCGTCCTCCTGGGCAAGGCCGAGGACTCGGCCTTCGACCTCGACTTCGAGGCGCTCTCCATTGAGTTGCGCCTCGGCCTCGAGGTCACCGGCCTGCGCGCCGGCGACCACGCGATCGACACCGAGGCCGGGGCCGTGCCCTACGACGTGCTGGTCATCGCCACCGGCGCCCACCCCGTCACCCTGCCCGGCACCGAGGGCGTGCCCGGCGTCCACCTGCTGCGCACCCTCGACGACGCCGCCCGGCTCAAGCCCGTCCTGGAGCAGCGCCACGACATCGTCGTGGTCGGCGCGGGCTGGATCGGCGCCGAGTTCGCCACCGCCGCGCGCGAGGCCGGCTGCGCCGTCACCGTCGTCGAGGCCGCCGACCGGCCACTCGCCGGTGCGCTGCCCGCCGAGGTCGCCGCCCCGATGGCCCGCTGGTACGAGGAGAGCGGCGCCACCCTGCTCACCCGCGCGCGCGTGGACCGCGTCGAGACCGGCAGCGTCGTCCTGGCCGACGGCCGGCCGCTGGCCGCCGACGCCGTCGTCGTCGGCATCGGCGCGCGGCCCGCCACGGACTGGCTCGACGGCTCCGGCGTCGCCCTCGACGCGGGCGGCTCGGTCACCGCCGACGACCGGCTGCGCACCTCCCTACCCGACGTCTACGCCGTCGGCGACTGCGCCTCCTTCCCCTCCGCCCGGTACGGCGAGCGGCTCCTCGTCCACCACTGGGACAACGCCCTCCAGGGGCCGCGCACGGTCGCGGCCGACATCATCGGCGAGACCCCCGGCGTCTACGACCCGGTGCCCTACTTCTGGTCCGAGCAGTTCGGCCGCTTCGTCCAGTACGCGGGGCACCACACCACCGCGGACGCGCTGGTCCGCCGCGGCGACCCCGCCGGGGCCTCCTGGTCCGTCCTGTGGCTCCGCGAGGGCGTCCTCGTCGCCCTGCTGGCCGTCGGGCGCCCCCGCGACCTGGCCCAGGGCCGCAAGCTGATCGAGGCAGCCGCCCGCATCGATCCCGAACGGGCCACGGACCCCTCCGTGCCCCTGAAGGCGGCCGCACTCTGACGAGCGCCCGGGAAGTCCCGCCGTCCCAGGAGCGCCCTCCGAGGCCCGTCCTCCGAGGAGTGCCCGCGAAGTCCCGCCGTCCGAGAGGCGCCCACCGAGGCCCGCCCGGCCCGCTCCCGGCCCGGGCCGGCCGCTCGTCGGCGGACGCTCGCCGGGGCCCGACTTCCGACTGTCAGCCCCAGATGGCAGGCTTGTTCCCGTGACCGAGATTGACGCAAGAATCGATGCTCTCGTCCCCGCCTGGCTCTACCTCCCCGACATCGCGGAAATGCTCGATGTCGAGGTGACGCGTGTGCGGCAGCTGGTCAAGGAGGGCCAGCTCATCGCCGTGCGCCGCGGGGAGAACCGGGCGCTTCAGGTGCCCGCCGCCTTCATCCAGGGCGACAAGGTGGTCAAGGGTCTCAGCGGGACCCTGACGCTGCTGAAGGACGACGGCTTCTCCGACGAAGAGATGCTGGAGTGGCTCTTCACTCCCGACCCGACCCTGCCGGGCACGCCCGCGCAGGCCCTCAGCGAGAATCGCGGCACGGAGGTGAAGCGCCGCGCCCAGGCGCTCGCCGTCTGACGCACCCAAGACAGCACAGGACGCCGTGGGGCCGGGCCCGCCCGGCCCCACGGCGCCACCGCACCGACCGGGGGGAACCACCCATGTCCACGCCACGCGCGCAGCTCGCCGACGCCCGGCTCTACCTCTGCACGGACGCCCGCAGGCGCCAGGGCGACCTGCCCGCGTTCCTCGACGCCGTGCTCTCCTCCGGCGTGGACATCGTGCAGCTCCGCGACAAGGGCATGGAGGCCGGCGAGGAGCTGGAGCACCTCGCCGTCCTCGCCGACGCCTGCCGCCGCCACGGCACGCTGCTCGCCGTCAACGACCGGGCCGACGTCGCCCACGCCATCGGCTCCGACGTGCTGCACCTGGGGCAGGGCGACCTGCCAGTCCCCGCGGCGCGGGCCGTCCTGGGCGACGAGGTGCTGATCGGCCGCTCCTGCCACGCCGAGTCCGAGGTGGACGACGCCGTCGCCGCGCCGGGCGTCGACTACTTCTGCACCGGGCCCTGCTGGCCCACCCCCACCAAGCCCGGCCGGTACGCACCGGGCCTCGGGCTCGTGCGGTACGCCGCCTCCCTCGGCCAGGAGCGGCCCTGGTTCGCCATCGGCGGCATCGACGAGACCACCCTCGACGAGGTCCTGGACGCCGGGGCCCGCCGGATCGTTGTCGTCCGGGCGATCACCGAGGCCGACGACCCGGCCGCGGCCACGGCCCGCCTGGCCAAGCGGGTCCGGGAGCGGATCTCCGGATGACGTCCGTCTTTTGACGATGTCCATCTTTCGGACTCCGCTTCGTCGGCGGGGGTACCCCGTCTAACCTGCCGGTATGGCCCTTGGTACCGCTTCCACCCGCTCGGACCGCGCGCGCACGGTCCGCGACATCCTCGCGTCCGGTGCACGCTCGTACTCCTTCGAGTTCTTCGCGCCCAGGACCGAGAAGGGCGAGCGAAGCCTCTGGAACGCCCTGCGCAGAATCGAGGCGGTCGCCCCCAGCTTCGTCTCGGTGACCTACGGCGCCGGCGGATCCACCCGCGGCGGGACGGTCAAGGCCACGCAGAAGATCGCCGCCGACACCACCCTCACCCCGGTGGCGCACCTCACCGCCGTCGACCACTCGGTCGCCGAGCTGCGCAACGTCCTGGGCCAGTACGCCGACGCCGGGATCCGCAACATGCTCGCGCTGCGCGGGGACCCGCCGGGCGACCCCCTCGGGGAGTGGATCGAGCACCCGGAGGGCGTCCAGTACGCCGCCGACCTCGTCCGGCTGATCAAGGAGTCCGGCGACTTCTGCGTCGGCGTCGCCGCCTTCCCCGAGATGCACCCCCGCTCCAGCGACTGGGACACGGACATCCGGCACTTCGTGGACAAGTGCCGCGCCGGCGCCGACTACGCCATCACCCAGATGTTCTTCGATCCGGAGAACTACCTCCGGATGCGTGACAGCGTCCAGAAGGCCGGCTGCGAGACGCCGATCATCCCCGAAGTCATGCCCGTTGTGAACGTCAGGACCCTCGACCGGCTGCCCCAGCTGAGCAACGCGGCCTTCCCCGCCGACGTGAAAGAACGCATCCTCGCCGTCAAGGACGATCCGGCCGCTGTACGCTCCATTGGCATCGAGTTCGCGACGGAGTTCTGCGCGCGTCTGCTCTCCGAGGGTGTCCCCGGACTGCACTTCATCACGCTGAACAACTCCACCGCGACGCTGGAGATCTACGAGAATCTCGGACTGCACGTGCAGTCGTGACCGGCGTACCCGCCCCAGACCCGCGGCGGTGGCCGTAGGAGAGGGGCGGGCATGGGGTGGACGGTCCTCTACATCGCGTTCGGTGTCGTGGCGTTGTGGCTGCTGGGTGAGGTGCTCCTGCAGTACAAGGCGCGGCTGCGCTGGCGCGTCCTCGCGTTCTGCGGCTTCCTCGGCGTCGTCTTCGGCGTCCTGCTGCCGTCGGTCGCCGTGATCATCGCCGGCGCCGTCGCCTTCGCCGTCGGGCAGACCTACGTGACGCTCTCCTTCCGCCGCGGCTTCTCCACCGGCTGGGCCATCGGCGGCAGCCCCGGCGCGAGCCGCCGCCGTCGGTCCGCCGCACCGGCCGAGGCCGCCGGTCCGACGCTGGAGGTCACCGAGGTCGCCTACGAGCCGGTGGCGCCCGAGCCGTCCGCCGCCGACGCCTTCGCGGTGTACGAGCCCCAGCCGATGCCCGACGACACGGGCCAGTACGGCGTCTACGCCGGCGCGTACGACCAGGCGGAGCCCCGGTCCGAGGCGGGCCAGGCGTACGGCGGTGGTTACGACCCCTACGCGCAGCAGTACGGGCAGCAGCCCGCCTACGACCAGCCCGCGTACGACTACGGCTCCGGGCAGCAGCAGTACGCCGCCTACTCCGACCCGTACATCGGCCCGGGCACCGACGGCCAGCAGTACGCCTCGTACGACTACGGCACGCCCGGCCAGCAGCCCTATGCCGACCCCTACGTGTCCGCGTACACCTACGACACCCCGCCCGGCGGCGTCTGGGTCCCGCAGCAGCGGGACGGCGAACAGCCCCCGTACCAGCAGGGCCAGGAGAACCACGACTACGGCAACGACCAGCAGTACCGGTACTGAACCGGCCCGTCGGACCGGCGCCCCGCCGTGCGCCGCGCGTCGGGGAGGCCGGTTGTGCTCCGGGCTGCCTGCTCCCGCTTCCGCCTA
Organism: Streptomyces sp. NPDC036822; assembly: GCF_055609145.1. Classification (NCBI taxonomy): domain Bacteria; kingdom Bacillati; phylum Actinomycetota; class Actinomycetes; order Kitasatosporales; family Streptomycetaceae; genus Streptomyces; species Streptomyces sp. NPDC036822. Next base: position 337,169 of record NZ_JBVJPY010000001.1, on the reverse strand, counting down.
CTGCGAGCCGCGGAAGCCGGCGCCCTCGACGATCAGGCCGGCGACGAGGGCGCCCGACATCCCGGCGTGGGGGAGCCCGCCGCCGGGGTGGGACCAGCCGCCGGCGAGGTGAAGTCCGGCCAGCGGGGAACGGTTGGGGGCGGGCAGCCACCCGCCGGCGCCGCCGGCGAGCGCGGGCCCGGGGACCTCGGCGGTGCCCGTCTCCCGCAGGGTGTCCTCCGGCGTGCGGACCTCCCGCCACAGCAGCCGCCCGCGCAGGTCCGGGACGGCCGACTCCGCCTGGGCGACCGCGCGGTCGGCGACCGTCCGCCAGTCCCGCTCCCCCTCCGGGGGCAGGGGCACCGTCGCGGTGACCGTCACCGCCTCGTGCCCGTCGTCCGGCCGCAGCGCCGGGTCGCCGGGCCGCAGGACCGTCACGGTGGGCCGGTCGCCGGCCGCGTGGACGACGGTCCGGTGCACGGCGTCCGCCTCCCGGGCGCCGCGCAGGGCCAGACAGACCGTCACCCGGCCCGTACCGAGGGCCTGGTGGTGCGGCGCCAGGTCGGCCCGGCGGTCCCAGGAGACGACATGGTCACGCAGGAGCGCCGGCACGGGCGCGCCCGCGACCACGTGGTCCGCCTCGACGACCTCGCCCGACGCCAGCCGGACACCCGTGGCACGGCCGTCCTCCTCCAGCACGTCGGAGACGGCCGCGTCGAAGACGAACTCCACCTTCCGCCGCAGGCACCTCGCGTACACGGCGTCCGCGAGCGCCCGGATGCCGCCCTTCACGTACCAGGTGCCGAAGGTCTGCTCCAGGTACGGCAGGACGGCGGCCGCCGCGGGGGCGGTCGAGGGATCGAAGCCGTACGCCGTTGCGTACGCGTCCAGGAGGTCGGCGAGCCGGGGGTCGCGCAGCTCCCGCGCGCCGATCCCGGCGAGCGTGGTCGTGGGACGCCGCAGGAAGCCCGTCTTGAGCGCCGGGTAGGGCTCGCGGCCCAGCGCCGAGGGGTCGGCGGGCTGGGGCTCCTCCAGGAGGGGGCGCCGGGTGCGGTCCCAGGCCTCGCGGGCCCGGCCCATGAAGTCGCCCCAGCGTTCCCCCGCGCCGGCGCCGAGCGCCCCGTCCAGGGCGGCGACCGTACCCGCGCGGGAGGCGTTGGGCAGATCGACCCGGGTCCCGTCGGCGAAGACCTGACGGCTCGCCGGGTCGACCTGGGTCAGCTCGACGCACTCCTCCAGCGGCTCCTTGCCGGTCTTGACGAACAGATCGCGGTAGACGGCGGGCAGATGGAGCAGTCCCGGCCCCGTGTCGAAGGCGAACCCGTCGCGTTCGAACCGGCGCACCGCGCCGCCGTAGGTCTCCGTGCGTTCGTACACCGTCACCCGGTGGCCCGCCACGGCCAGCCGGGCGGCCGCCGCCATGGCGCCCATGCCGGCGCCGATCACCACAATCCGTGCCATGTCAGCGACCCTATCCGCCGGCGTGACGGGCCCTGTCGGCAGCCTCGGAGGCCGCCAGCCGCTTCTCCTCCCGGCGCTGGGCCCGGCGGCGCAGGAAGCGGCGGATGCGGTGGGCGAGGAAGCCCAGCGCCACGAGGCCGAGCACGAGCAGGCCGGCGGCGATGGCGGCCGCGATCTCCGGGTTGAACATGGCGAAGGTGACGATCCCTGCGACGCCCAGGTCCTCGGCGAGGCTCGCCCCGACGTTGGAGAACGGTTCCGGCGAGGTGTTGATCGCCATCCGCGTCCCGGCCTTGACCAGATGGCTCAGCAGGGCGGTGGTGCCGCCCACCGCGCCGGCGGCCAGCTCCGGCAGCGAACCGGACTGCCCGGCGAGCAGCGCGCCGACCACGGCGCCCGCGACCGGGCGGATCACCGTGTGGACGGCGTCCCAGGCCGAGTCGAGGTAGGGGACCTTGTCCGCCACCGCTTCGCAGAGGAACAGCACCCCGGCGGCGATCAGGACGTCGGTGCGCTGCAGCGACTCGGGCACCTCGTCGGTGAGGCCGGTCGCGCCGAAGAGGCCGAGCAGCAGGACCACCGCGTACGCGTTGATCCCGCTCGCCCAGCCACTGGTGAAGACCAGGGGGAGTACGGACACGGACGCGATCGTAGCCAGCGGCCGCCCCACGCGCGTGAGGTCGGGAACGCAGGGGTGAGTACGCGTACTCAGACGTCCGGATGAGTAGATGCGCGGATGGGCCGTGACCTGCGAGGACGGCAGAGTGGTGACCACGGAAGGGGCGCGGCTCCGCAACCGCGGACACGGGGCTGCGGATGGGGGCCGCGCACCTGCCGCAACGGGGGTGCACGGGGGTGCACGGGGGCGTGGGAAAAGCGCCGGTCCGGCGAGGCTCGGGGGGATCGAGCCTCGCCGGACCGGCGTCTTCGCGTTGCGCGTGCCCCGCCTCGTGGGCGGGCGGCCGGCCCCCGGCTCTCAGCGCCCGGAGGTGAACCGGGACCCGAAATCTAGCGTCCGCTCACCCGCCCGTGCAGCAGGCGGGAGAGCGCGCTGTGGACGTCGTCGATGGAGCGTTCCCGCTGGAACGCCTGCCAGTCGAGCGCGGCCACCAGGACCATGCCCACCAGCGCCGCCGCCGTCAGCGGGATGTCGATCTCCTCGCTCAGCTCCCCCTCCTCGACGCCTTCGCGGAGCACGCCCTCCACCACGGCGACCGCCTGTTGGCGGACCACCAGGAGGGTCTCGTTCCAGGCCCGGTTCGTGCGCCAGAGCTCGGCGACGTACAGCTGGGTGAAGGCCGGATAGCGGTCGATGAAGACCAGACCGGCCCGGATCATCGCGTCCAGCGCGTCGACCCGGCTCCCGCCCCGCTTCGCCGTCTCCTCCGCCGCGTCACGGAGCGAGGCGGTGAGCAGGCCCACGCCGTGCCGCAGCAGCTCCTCGAAGAGTTCGGTCTTGCTCTTGAAGTTGTAGTACACCGTGCCCTTGGCGACGCCCGCGCGCTCGGCGATCTCGTCCACCGTCGTCGCCGAGAAGCCCTGCTCGGCGATGAGGGTGACGGCGGCCTCGTAGAGCTTCGCGCGCGTGGCCCGGCGTCTGGTGCTGCTGCTGTCCATGGGCTCGATTCTCACAGGTGTGGCAGGTCTCGGGGTCCCGGTACCGGTCCGTCGCCGGACTGTCCGTCACCGGGACCGTTCCTCACAGGGACAGTTCGGGGTGGAGCCGGTCCAGCGTCCACACCTGCTTGCTCCGGGCGGAGAGGGCGGTCAGCGCCAGGGCGCCCACCGTGAACGCGCTCAGCACCACGACCGCCTGCCACACCGGGCCGGTCCCGCCGCCCGTGATCAGTCGGCGCAGCGCCTCGACCACGTAGCTCATCGGCAGGAAGGGGTGGATGGCGTTGAAGAAGCCCGGACTGGTCTGCACGGGGTACGTACCGCCCGCCGAGGTCAGCTGCAGCATCAGCACGGCGAGGACGAGGATCCGCCCCGCCGCGCCGAAGCGGGCGTTGAGCCACTGGATGATCGCGGCGAAGCAGCAGGTCACCAGGGCCAGGAAACCGACCGTGCCGGCCGCCGTGGTCGTCTTCAGGCCGAGGCCCCAGTGCAGCACCGACATCAGGGCGGCGACCTGGAGCAGGCCGATCGCCGCGACCGGGAGCCACCCGGCCAGCGCGATCCGCCAGGCCGAGGCACCGGCGGCCAGGGCGCGCCGGTTGAGCGGCTGGATCAGCATGTACGCCACCATCGCGCCGACCCAGAGGGAGAGCGGGATGAAGTACGGCGCGAAGCCGGTGCCGTAGTTGGGCGCCTTGTGCAGCGACTGGGAGGCGAGCTCGACGGGGTCGGCCATGACCTCCGTACGGCGGTCGCGGTCCTGCTTGTCGTAGTCCGGGATCCTGGCGACCCCGTCCTTGAGTCCGCCGGCCAGCTCGCCCGAGCCGTCGACCAGCTTGAACAGGCCGCCGTCGAGGTCGCCCGCGCCCTTCTTCAGCTTGCCGACACCGGTGTCGAGGTTCTTGGAGCCGGTCTTGGCGGTGGTGAGGCCGGTGTGCAGCTGGTCGGCTCCCTTGGCGACCTTCTGCGCCCCGGTGTTGAGCTTGTTGATCTTCGCGACGGCGCCGTCGAGATCCTCCTCGAGGGTCGGCGCGGCCTTGGCGAGGTCCTCGGCCTGCTTCTGCAGGGTGGCGAGCCGGCCGTCGAGCTTCTTCAGGTCACCCGTGCTGTCCTTGGTCAGCTCGTGGAGGTCGTCGGCGATCTTGGCCACGTCGTCGGCCGCGACCTTGGCCTCCTTGAGGGCCGGGCACGCCTTCGGGTCCGGGAGCGGCTTGTCCACGCACTGCTCGCGGTGGACTTTCTCGAGCGTGTCGTCGGCGAGGTGGGCGGCGCTGCGGGCGATCGGGGCGCGCCTGACCAGGTCGTCGAGGTCGTGTCGCACGGCCGCGGTGGAGTCGGCCACCAGACGGGCGGTGTCACCGATCGCCTTGCCGTTGTTCTTCAGGTACGGGCGGACCTGCGCGGCCTTGCCGTTGACCTTGTCGGCGAGGGCCTTGGTGCCGTCGGCGACCTGCCGGGAGCCGGTCTCCAGGTCGGCGGCGCCCTTGTCCAGCTTCCTGAGACCGGAGGCCAGGTCGCCGCTTCCCTCCTTGGCGGTCTTCAGCCCGTCGGCCAGGCTCTTGGAGCCCTTCTTGGCCTTGTCCGCGCCTGCCTTGAGCTGTCCGGCGCCCTGCGCGGCCTTCTCGGTCGCGTCGTGGATGTCGGAGAAGGAGATGAAGATCCGGTCCAGGAAGGAGCGCGAGGACTTGGTGGAGGCGGCGGTGCGGACCTCGGAGAACACCGTCCGGGAGATCTGCCCGACGATGTAGTTGTTGGCGTCGTTCGTACGGACCCTCAAGGCGCCGGTCTCCGGGGCGTCGCCGGAGCTGGACGCGATCCGGGTGCTGAAGTCGGCGGGCATGGTCAGCGAGAGGTAGTACGTGCCGTCCTCCACGCCCTCGCGGGCCTCGGCGTCGCTCACCTCGTGCCACTCGAAGACCTTGCTCTCGCGCAGCCCCTTGGTGATGTCGTCGCCCGCGTGGACCTTCGTGCCGCCGGTGGTGGCGCCCCGGTCCTCGTTGACGAGCGCGACGGGTATCCGGTCGAGCCTGCTGTAGGGGTCCCAGAAGGACCAGAGGTACAACGCGCCGTACAGCAGCGGCAGCAGCAGGATCGCGACGAGCGCGGCCCGCGGCAGCTTGCCCCTGCCGAAGCGCTTCAGCTCAAGCGCGGCCAGTTTCGGCGAGCGCATCGGCCGCCCCCTCCTCGATGGTGTCGGCGTCGCCGTCGCCCGCGTCGGCGGTGTCCTCGACGGTCTTCTTCGCGGCGTTCTTCGTGACGGCGGTGTCCTTCGCGGCGGTCGCGTCGGGGTCGCGGGGCGCGTCGCCGCCGGGGCCCTCGCTGCCGCGGTCCTCGCCGCCGGGCTCCTGGCCGCCGCGGTCCTCGGCGGTGTCCTTCGCGGCGGTCGCGTCGGGGTCGCGGGGCGCGTCGCCGGTCCGCTCCTCGGCGGTGTCCGCAGCGGTCCCGGCGTCGCTCTCGGCGGCTGCGTCAGGGGCTGCCGCGGCGGGGGCGTCGCCGCCCGTCGTCCCCGTCGTGCGGGACGCCGTGGTGACCCTCAGGGCGCCCTCGGGGGCCTCGCTGCACACGGCGAGGACGGTCGTGCCGGCGTCGGCGATCGAGCGCAGCAGCGACCAGGCCGCGGCCCGGTCGGTGTCCGAGAGCTTGAGGTCGGTGTCGTCCAGGGCGAGCAGCCGGGGCCTGCCGATCAGGGCCAGGGCGACGGAGAGGCGCAGGGCCTCCAGGCGCTCCAGATCCCGTACGGAGGTCCTGCCGGCCTTCGGAAGGGTGGCCGGGTCGAGCCCGGCGGCCTCCAGGGCCTCCTCGATCCGGCGCCGCGCGGCGGCGGCCCGCTCCCCGGGCGGGCGCAGCAGGGACCGGAGGGAACCGTCCAAGCGGCGCTGGAGCAGCGCGCGCTCGCGCAGGTGCTCGTCGACGGTGAACGCCGGGTCGAGGTCGCTGACGCCGGGGACCGGGCCGAGCGCGCTGATCCGGCGCACGGCCCCCATGTGGCGGGGCAGCCGGAGCCCGGCGACCTCGGCGTGGCCCTCGTGGGGTTTCATCCGGCCGGTGAGGGCGAGCAGGAGACAGGTGCGGCCCGAACCGGACGGGCCCTCGATCGCGACGAGCGCCCCCGGCTCCGCCCGGAAGCCGACCTCGCGGAAGGCCCAGCCGCGCGGCCCCTTCAGTCCGAACCCGTCCGCGACGACGGCGGCGCCCTGTGACTCCTCCGCATGCGCTGCCACGGATCCACCCCCTTCTCTTTTGAACTGACCGGTCAGTGCAAAAACTTACCGCCGAACGGAGGTTGAGGCAAAAGCCCAGGTCAGCCGGATTGTCAGTGGCGCCCTGCACGATGGACACATACGGCCACAGCGCCGTCACACGACGACAGGAGGCTCGTCATGGCCAGCTCCTCCGCAGCAGCCGCACCCCGGCGCCGTCCCGGGGGCACCTCCCACGCCGAAGGCCGTGGGGGAGGCCGCCCCGCCCCCGCCCTGGTCGGACCGCCGACCGACATCCACCCCGTCCTGCGCCGCGCCACCGCCCCGCCCGCCGCCCTCGACCTGCTCGCCAAGGCCCACGCCGGGCTCGACGAGGCGACCGCGTCCGCCGAGCCCAACGAGCGGTACGCCACCGCCCACCTCGCCGCCCTGCGTACGGCCGCGGCCGTGCTCGCCGCCCGGGGCAGGCCCGAGGCCGACCCGCGCGGGCGGCGGCGCATACGCAGCACCTGGGAGGTGCTCCCGGAGATCGCCCCCGAGCTGACCGAGTGGAGCGCCCTGTTCGCCTCCGGCGCCGAGCGGCGGGCGCGGGCCGAGGCGGGCATCGCGGGCGCCGCGAGCCGACGGGACGCCGACGACCTGGTCAGGGACGCCACCATGTTCCTGCGGCTGGTCGAGCGGCTCCTCGCGCTCCGGCCGGTACTGCCCCGCCAGCCCCGGGCGGACGAGGCCACGCGGTGATCGGGAGTTCGCGCGCGAGGCCATAGGGTGGGGAGCGTTCGTACCCGTCACCGAGGAGTCAGCAGCCGTGTCGGACCCTTCCCCTGTCTTCGGTCGAGAGACGTCGTCGCGACCCTCGCGCGCCTCCCTTCGTACCGCCGTCGTCTGGGACGTCCTCAAGGACGCCCTCGACCGCCGGGCCAAGGCCGGCGGGAAGGACTGTCTGGACGTCCTCGACACGGGCGGCGGCTCCGGCAACTTCGCCGTCCCGGTGGCCCGTCTCGGCCACCGGGTCACCGTCGTCGACCCGAGCCCGAACGCCCTCTTCGCCCTGGAGCGGCGCGTCGCCGAGGCCGGTGTCGCCGACCTCGTCGAAGGCGTCCAGGGCGACATCCGCGGCCTGTTCGACGTCGTGGCCCCCGAGAACTACGACGTGGTGCTGTGCCACGGCGTCCTGGAGTACGTCGACGACCCGGCCGAGGGCGTACGGAACGCGGTCGCCGCACTGCGCCCCGACGGCGCGCTCAGCCTGCTCGCCGCGGGCGTCGGCGGCGCCGTCCTCGCGCGGGCCCTCGCCGGCCACTTCACCGAGGCCCGCACCGCCCTGAGCGACCCCGAAGGGCGCTGGGGCGACGGCGACCCGGTGCCCCGCCGCTTCACCGCGGACCAGCTCACCGCGCTGGCGACCGGGGCCGGTCTGGACGTCGGCGCCGTGCACGGCGTCCGGGTCTTCGCCGACCTGGTCCCGGGCGTCCTGGTCGACACCGAACCGGGCGCCGCGGAGGCCCTGCTCAAGCTGGAGGCGGCCGCCGCGGAGCTGCCGTCCTTCCACGCCATCGCCACCCAGCTGCACGTCCTGGGCGACAAGCGCGCCTGACACCCGCCCGGCGGTGCGCGCCCTCTCCGGGCCCGGAAGGGCGCGCAACCGGCTGATCAGCGACGCAGCCGCACATGGAGTACGCCACAGACCCTCCGGTCCGGGGCTTCGCCCCGTATGATCGAGGCACACCATCCGGCATGACAGGTAGGGCGCTGGGGAATCAACGCCTCAGCAACCGAACCGCATGGCGGCCCGGAATGGCGATTTGGCGTTGAGGGCGGGTTTCACGGGGGCGATTCCCTGCCTATCCTGAAAGGGCCGCATACCGGTCGCCCCCGCGACCGACGACTAGGAGGACTCCGTGCCGCTCTCGGAGCACGAGCAGCGAATGCTCGAGCAGATGGAGCGAGCGCTGTACGCCGAAGATCCCAAGTTCGCGACAGCGCTCGAGGGAAGCGGACTGCGTACGTACACCCGGCGACGGGTCTACCAGGCAGTCGTCGGCTTTCTGGTGGGTATCGCGCTCCTCATGGCCGGAATGGTCGCACAGCAGATCTGGATCAGCGTGGTGGGATTCCTCGTCATGCTGGGCTGCGCGGTTCTGGCCGTCACCGGTTGGCGCAAGGCGCCCAAGCCGGGCGAGCAGCAGGCGGCGGGTGGAGCGGCCGGCGGCCGTCAGGCCCGACAGCGTCGCTCGATGATGCACCGCATCGAGGAACGGTGGCAGCGCCGCCGGGACGAGCAGCAGGGCGGCGGCCACTGACGGCCCCGTGAGCGAGGGCCGTACGGGCCCCAGACGACCCCGAGCCCCGCGGGCCGGCACCGCCAAGGTGCCCGACCCCGCGGGGCTCGTCGTGTGCGGGGGCCTGTGAACCGCTCGCTGTCGGAACCCCGCCCGCCGGGTCGCCTCGCCACGGACGGCCACGACCCCGCCCCCGACGGCTCGGGAGCGGGGCCGGAAGGCGCGAGGGCCGGGCTCAGCCGCGCCGGCGGGACACGGAGCCGGGCTCAGCCGCGCTGGCGGGACGCCTTGCGGAACGTCGTCGCCGCGCGGGCCGCCACGCCCTGACGCCAGGACGACCAGCGGTCCATGAGGGCCGACCAGCGGGCCGAGGCGCCCCACAGCACCCGGACGGCCGAGCGCGGCACGAGCAGTGCCCGCAGCCGGGCGCGGCGGCCGGAAGCCGCGTGGAAGCCGGACCTGACCAGGCCCACCTCCTCCGTCAGCCCCACGGCCGGTCGCGGGCTCGGGGCGTAGAGGACCTCCTCCACCGCGCGAGCCACCCGGTGCACCGCGTTCGCCGACTCGCCCTCCAGGGCGCCCAGACGGACGATCCGCGCCGCCGTCTTCCGGGGGGTCTGCGACTCGTCCGGCGCCACGCCGTGATCCCAGGCCGTGTCGTTGATCTCCCGCCAGGCCGCCAGGGTCCGCGCCGCCGTGTCCTCGGCGGCGCGGCCCGGCAGGCCGAGCCGCCGGGTCCGTACCCGCGTGCGCCACAGCAGCGGGGACAGGAACAGCAGCACGACCGCCGCCACGCCCAGGCTCAGCAGGAACACCTTCAGCGGATCCACCCCGCCGCCGCCGGACGTGTCACCGCCCGCCGCCGCGTCGGGACCGCACTCGCCCTGACGGCGCAGCTGCGGCGGGCAGCTGTCCGAGGCGCTCGGCACCGCGGAGGGGAGCGCCGAGGCGCTGGTCTCCGGCTGCGCCGGACCCGACGGCGTGTCCGTGGGCGTCTGCGAACGCGTGTAGTCCGGGGTGGAACCGCGCGACGGCGTCGGCTCGAACCGGGTCCACCCCGCCCCCTCGAAGTACAGCTCAGGCCAGGCGTGGGCGTCCCGTATGCCCACCGAGACCGAACCGTCGGCCCGCGGGGTGCCGGGCATGAAGCCGACCGCCACCCGCGCCGGGATGCCCAGCGAACGGGCCATCGCCGCCATCGAGAAGGAGAAGTGGACGCAGAACCCTTCCTTCTGCTGCAGGAAGCGGGAGATCGCCCGCACTCCTGTCCCCGACTCGACGTCCACGTCGTAGCGGAAACCGCCGTCGCGGGCGAACCAGTCCTGGAGCTTCACCGCCCGCTCGTAGTCGTTGCGCGCGCCGTCGGTGACCCGCAGGGCCGTCGCCTTCACGTCGGCGGGCAGGGAGGCGGGCACCCGGGTGTACTCCGACCGGAGCCTGTCCGGCGGCGGGGCCGCCCCGGCCAGCTGACCCGGCGTCGGCCGCACGTCCAGGCTCGTCACGGTGTACCGGGCGCCACGGGTGGTCTGCTTGTCGTCACCGACGAGCATCCGGCCGGCCGGCTCGTACCTCCAGCGGCCGTCGATCTCGACCTTGGCCGCCGGGTAGGGCATCGGCAGCCACTTCTGCTCGTACGACGGCGAGGCGACGAAGTTGCCCGTGATCTCGGTCGACCGCACCTGGTCGCTGAGCCCGTCCGGCCTCGGCAGCCGCTCGGGCACGTCGTCGATCGGGCGGACCGATGACTTCCACGAGGTGCCGTCGAACTGGTCGAGCGCCACCAGCCGCAGGTACATGCCGCTGGTGTCGACGGCGTTGGTGCGGTAGCGCAGCACCTCGCGGTCCTCGGGCTGCCGCAGATTGTCCTGGAGGGAGACGAGCGGATTGACCGCCGAGATCGTGCCGCCCTTGCCGCCCGTGCCCGCGCCCTCGCCCGGCCCGCCGAGCAGCCCGCCGTTGAGGGCGGGCAGCGCGGCCGGCACCACCAGAGCGATGCCCATGGCGACCACACCGATCCGCCGGCCGGTCCGCACCGGGGCGAGCACCTGCCCGCCGTCGCCGGCCGCCGGGCCACCGCCGGCCGGGCGCGGCGCGCCGCCGAACACCCGCCCCCACTGGGAGAGCCGGTCCCGGCCCTCGCCCAGGAGGAGCAGGAGGTAGCCGGTGGCCGCCAGCAGGAACCACAGCCAGCTCGCCCCGCCGTCGGACAGCCCGGCGGCGACCGAGTAGAGGGCGAGCAGCGGCAGGCCGGCCGGCGCGGCGCTGCGGAAGGTCACCGCGAGGGTGTCCACGAGCAGGCCGACCACCAGCACGCCGCCGACGACCATCAGCCGGATGCCCTCGGTGTCCGGAGCCGGGATCGCGTACCGGCCGACGTCGGCGGCCCCCGCCTCGAAGAGCGTCGCGAAGTGCGAGAAGGCCGCGGGCCCGGGCAGGAACCCGAGCAGCGCGTGCCCGTGCGCGAAGACCAGGGTGAGCGCCAGCAGCGTCACCACCGCCTGGGCCGCGATCGTCAGCGGCCTGGCCAGCGGAACCCGCCGGGTGATCACCCCGACCCCGCTCTGCACCGCCAGCAGGATCGCCGCCGTGAAGATCCACGTCGCCGGCTGCACCAGCGGAAGCAGCGCGCCCGCCGCCATCAGCGTGGCGGCGTAGGCGCCGAGCGTCAGCCGCGCGCGACCGCTCATGACCGTCCTCCCAAGAAGTCGCCCGCGGGGCCGTCCACCCACATGCCGCCGGCCTGCTGCCACAGCTCGGCGAGCCGGGCCCCCGGGGGCACGGTCAGCGCCGTCCAGCCGGCCTCCCGCAGCTGCCGCAGCCGCTCCTCGACCGCGCCGCTCACCGCGCCGCCGGTCAGCCAGGTGCCGCTGTCGAGGACGAAGGCGACCGCCGCGCCGCTGCGCTGCCGCATGCGGGCGGCCAGCGCCGCCTGCTCCTCGTCGATGTCGCCGACGAACGCGACCAGGAGGCCTTCGTTGCCGCCGCGCAGCACGTCGTACGCGCGCGAGAAGCCGGCTCCGTCGGAGTGGTCGACGACGGCGAGGGTGTCCATCATCAGACCCGCGGCCTCGGCCGCGTCCTGTGAGGAGCCCGCGAAGCCCTCGGCGCCCTCGCCGGGGACCGCGCTGCCGGTGTCCGTCAGGAGCCGTACCGCGAAGCCCCGCTCCAGCATGTGCACCAGGGCGGAGGCCGCGCCCGAGACCGCCCACTCGAAGGCGGAGTCGGGGCCCGCCCCCTGGAAGGCGATCCGGCGGGTGTCGAGCAGCACCGTGCAGCGGGGCCGCTGCGGCTGCTCCTCCCGGCGGACCATCAACTCGCCGTAGCGGGCGGTGGAGCGCCAGTGCACCCGGCGCAGGTCGTCGCCGTGGCGGTAGGCGCGCGGGATGATGTCGTCGTCCCCGGCCAGTGCCAGCGAGCGCTGCCGCCCGTCGCCGTACCCCGCCGCCTCGCCGGCCAGCTTCACCGGCGGCAGCGGTTCGGTGCGGGGCACGACCGTCAGCGTGTCGTAGGCGCTGAACGAGCGGGTCAGCTCGCACATGCCGAACGGGTCGGTCAGGCGCAGTTGGAGGGGCCCCAGCGGGAAGCGGCCGCGCAGGTCCGAGCGGACCCGGTACGACACCTCCCGCCGGCCGCCCGCCTCGACCCGGTCCAGGACGAAACGGGGCCGCGGCCCGAGCATGTACGGGACGTGGTCCTGGAGCATGAGCAGCCCGGTGGGCAGCCGGGAGACGTTCTCCATCCGCAGATGGACCCGGGCCTCGGAGCCGACCGGTACCCGGTGCGGGGAGAGGCGGCGGCTGCCCGCGACCTGGTAGCGGGTGCGGTAGAGCACGGCGGCGCAGACCAGCGGCAGGACGGCCAGCAGCAGCCCCACGCGCAGCAGGTCGCCCTGTCCGAGAACGAACGCGCAGGCGGCGGCGGCGATCCCGGCGGCGAGGAAGGAACGGCCGCGCGTGGTGAGACCGCTCAGCGCGGCCCGTGGGCCGCCGCGGTCGTCACCGGCCCGGACGTCCCGGTCGTCACCCCGCTGCCCCTCCGGCGCGGCAGCGGTCGTCATCACAGCTGCCGGATGCCGGGCTGCTGGCCGTAGAGCGGGCCGGCCGGCGGACCGACGGGCGGACCGGAGGGCGGCGCGGTGGCCGGGACGGGTGTGCGCTGCAGGATGTCCAGGACGACCTGCTCGGACGTGCGGCGGTTCATCTGCGCCTGCGTGGTCGGCAGCAGCCGGTGGGCGAGCACCGGCACCGCCAGCGCCTGGAGGTCGTCGGGCAGGACGTACTCCCGGCCGCTCAGCGCGGCGGACGCCTTGGCGGCGCGCAGCAGATGGAGCGTGGCGCGGGGGGAGGCGCCGAGTCGGAGATCGGCGTGGGTGCGGGTCGCGGCGACGATGTCCACGGCGTACCGGCGGACGGCGTCGGCCACGTGCACCCCGCGCACCGCGTCGATCAGCTTCAGGATGTCGTGGGCGTGCGCGACGGGCTGGAGGTCGTCGAGCGGCGAGACCGATCCGTGCACGTCGAGCATCTGGAGCTCGGCCTCGGGGCTGGGATAGCCGATCGAGACGCGGGCCATGAAGCGGTCGCGCTGGGCCTCGGGGAGGGGATAGGTGCCCTCCATCTCCACCGGGTTCTGGGTGGCGACCACCATGAAGGGACTCGGCAGCTCGTAGGTCTGCCCGTCCACCGTGACCTGCCGCTCCTCCATGGACTCCAGGAGGGCGGACTGGGTCTTCGGCGACGCCCGGTTGATCTCGTCGCCGATCACGACCTGGGCGAAGATCGCGCCCGGCTTGAACTCGAAGTCACGCCGCTGCTGGTCGAAGATCGACACGCCGGTGATGTCCGACGGCAGCAGGTCGGGCGTGAACTGGATGCGGCGCACCGAGCAGTCGATGGACCGCGCCAGCGTCTTGGCCAGCATCGTCTTGCCGACGCCGGGGACATCCTCGATCAGAAGATGTCCCTCGGCGAGCAGCACGGTCAGCGAAAGCCGTACGACCTCGGGCTTGCCCTCGATCACACCCTCCACCGACCGGCGGACACGCTCCGCCGTCGTGGTCAGATCCGCGAGGCTCGCTCGATCGTCATAGGTCGTCACCCGGCCCTCCTCGGCCCACTCGCGGGCCGACGAGCGGCCCGCTCCGAAACACGTACACCCGTCCCGGAGGGTTTCCGAAAGGTGTCACCCGAGCATTCTTGTTGCCCGTGGCGCCCGGTGTCACTTGCCTGTGGACAAGTGCGAGCGTTATGCCGGGGTATGCCGGATTACGCGGGGTCGATCTCGCGGAGAAGGCCGGTGGTCACGTCGAAGACGAAGCCCCGGACGTCGTCGGTGTGCAGCAGGAACGGCGACGTGCGCACCCGCTGCATCGACTGCCGGACGTCCTGCTCGACGTCGCGGAACGCCTCGACGGCCCAGGCCGGCCGCTGGCCGACCTCCATCTCCAGGTCGTGGCGGAACTCCTCGGTCAGCGACTCCAGACCGCAGCCCGTGTGGTGGATCAGCACCACGCTGCGCGTGCCCAGCGCGCGCTGGCTGATCGTGAGGGAGCGGATCACGTCGTCGGTGACCACACCACCGGCGTTGCGGATGGTGTGGCAGTCGCCGAGCTCCAGGCCCAGCGCGGCGTGCAGATCGAGCCGTGCGTCCATACAGGCGACGACGGCGACGTTCAGGACGGGCCTGGCGTCCATTCCGGGGTCGGTGAAGCCGGAGGCGTAGCGTGCGTTGGCCTCGACGAGACGGTCCGTGACCGTGCCGCCGGTACCTATGGCGTCGGCAGAGGTGTGCGCAGAGGTCGACATGACATCGACGGTAATGGTCACAGGGCGCCCCGGCCCGCTGTGAGAGGGGACAAAGAACGTCAATGATCCTTGTTGTGAGGTAACCCACAGGCAGGAGAGACCAGGCCCATCGGGGTGAACTCCGCGGAACCCCCCGGTCTCCGCGGTCGCCCGCGCGACGCGCCAGCCGGTTGATTGACCGTCGGGGCCCGTGGACTAAAGTGGCGCGAAGTTCACGGAGACATTGAGCGATTTCAGCAGTTTCTCCCCCGCGTGTGCGGCGGTAGGGCCCGGTGAGCCGGTGACACGTCCCGGCCGCGCCGGATCTGAGAGGGCGCATTGAGCAACGACCGACACGTCCCGGTGATGCTCCAGCGGTGCCTGGACATGTTGGCCCCCGCCCTCGAGCGCCCCGGTGCGGTGGTCGTCGACTGCACCCTCGGGCTGGGCGGCCACAGCGAGGCGCTCCTGCGGCGGTTCCCCGAGGCGCGGCTCGTCGCCCTCGACCGGGACAAGGAGGCGCTGCGGCTCTCCGGCGAGCGCCTGGCCCCGTACGGGGAGCGCGCTACGCTGGTCCACGCCGTCTACGACGAACTGCCCGAGGTCCTCGACCGGCTCGGCATCCCGAAGGCCGACGGCATCCTCTTCGACCTGGGCGTCTCCTCCATGCAGCTCGACGAGGCCGACCGCGGCTTCGCCTACGCGCAGGACGCGCCGCTCGACATGCGCATGGACCAGACGACCGGGGTCAGCGCGGCCGAGGTCCTCAACACCTACCCGCCCGGCGAGCTGGTCCGCATCCTGCGGGCGTACGGCGAGGAGAAGCAGGCCAAGCGCATCGTCTCCGCCGTCGTGCGCGAGCGCGAGAAGGAGCCGTTCACCACCAGCGCCCGTCTCGTCGAGCTGATCCGCGACTCCCTCCCGCAGGCGGCCAAGCGCACCGGCGGCAACCCCGCCAAGCGCACCTTCCAGGCCCTGCGCATCGAGGTCAACGGCGAACTGACGGTCCTGGAGGCGGCGATCCCGGCGGCCGTGAAGGCCCTCGCGGTCGGCGGCCGGATCGCGGTCCTGTCGTACCACTCGCTGGAGGACCGGCTGGTCAAGCAGGTCTTCGCGGCGGGCGCGGCGACCACGGCCCCGCCCGGCCTGCCGGTGGTCCCCGAGCGCTACCAGCCCCGCCTGAAGCTCCTCACCCGCGGCGCCGAACTCCCCACGGAGGAGGAGATCGCCGAGAACCGCCGCGCGGCCCCGGCCCGGCTCCGGGGGGCGGAGCGCATCCGGGAGGACGAGCGGTGACCGAGGCACGCCGGGCGAGGGAAAGCGAGCAGCCGTGACGACGAAGGGGCCGCTCAAAGGGCGCGCCGCGAGGCTCGGGCGGTTCATGCCGTCGGGGCCCAGCACCGCCGCCCGTACCCCCTTCGTCCTGCTCGTCGTGGTTCTGCTCGGCGGTGGCCTCATCACGCTGCTGCTCCTGAACTCCTCCCTCAACCAGGGCTCCTTCAAGCTCAGCGAGCTGAAGAAGAAGACCACCGAGCTGACCGACGAGGAGCAGGCCCTCCAGCGGGACGTCGACGACTACTCCGCGCCCGACGCGCTGGAGCGGCGGGCCCGGGAGCTTGGCATGGTCCCCGGCGGCAGTCCCGCCTTCCTCGACCCGGACGGCAAGGTCCGCGGCAAGCCGTCCAAGGCGTCCGCGCCCCCGCCGGTGCCCACGGACGGCCAGGCCACCCCGACGCCCCCGGCGGGCGCACCGGCCTCCCCGCCGGCCACCGCCGGGACGAACGCGGCCGACACGCCGAACCCGGCGGCCCCTCAGGACCCGGCCGCCACCCTGGACACAGGCGCCACCCAGGACCCGGCGGGGGCGGCCCTCCGGCCCGACACGCCGGACGCCTCGAACACGGCGACCGCGTCGCCCGACACGCCGTTCGCCCCCCGCACGTCCGACACGCCGAGGACGACCACGCCCGCGCCCGCCCCGACGACCTCCGGCAGGTGACCGAAGTGCCCCCCAAGGAGCCCCCGCGCCGTCCGGTCCCCGGCCCCGCCCGGCCCACGCGCCCCCGCCCCGCCGCGGGCCGGCCGGCCGGACCCGCCCCGCGCCGCACCCCGCGGCCCCCGGCGCGCCCCAAGGCCCGCACCATCCGGCTCGGCAGCCCCAAGCCACGGCTGCGGCTCGTCTCCCTCGGACTGACCCTCGTCATGCTGGTGTTCGTCGTCCGGCTGCTCCAGGTCCAGGCCGTCGACGCCAGCGCGTACGCCGCCAAGGCGCAGAAGCACCGCTACCAGGAGTTCACCCTCTCCGCGGACCGGGGCGAGATCACCGACCGGGCCGGGATCGCCCTGGCCGCCAGCGTCGACGCGTACGACATCACCGCCGACCCCAAGCTCTTCACCCCCGAGGACTCCAAGGTCCGCGACGCCCCCGAGCAGGCCGCCGCGCTCCTGGCACCGCTCCTCGGCAAGGACCCCGCCGAGCTGGTCAAGAAGCTCCGCACCCCCAAGTCCCGCTACACCCTGCTCGCCCGCAAGCAGACACCGCAGGTCTGGAAGCAGATCAAGGACCTCAAGAAGGTGTACGAGCGGAAGGCCTCGCCGGCCGAGGGCGGCAACGGCGTCAGCGTGCTCGGCGGCATCCTCAGCGAACCGAGCACCAAGCGGGTCTACCCCAACGGCGAACTCGCCGCCGGGATACTGGGTTACGTCAACGCCGAGGGCCGCGGCGCCGGCGGCCTGGAGTCCATGCTCGACCAGGAGCTGGCCGGCACGGACGGAAAGATCAGGTTCGCCCAGTCCGGCGGGCGCCGGGTGCCCACCGCCGGCTCCCAGGGCACCCCCGCCGTCCCCGGCTCGGACATCGAGCTGACCATCGACCGGGACATCCAGTGGGCCGCCCAGCAGGCCATCACCGACCAGGTGCGGAAGTCCAAGGCCGACCGCGGCTACGTCATCGTGCAGAACACCAGGACCGGCGAGGTCCTCGCCATGGCCAACGCCCCCGGCTTCGACCCCAACGACCTGTCCGCGGCCAACTCCGCCGCCATGGGCAACGCCGCCCTCCAGGACGCCTACGAGCCCGGCTCCACCAGCAAGGTCATGTCCATGGCCGCCGTCCTGGAGGAGGGCGTGGCCACCCCCGACACCCACGTCGTCGTCCCCAACCGGCTGCACCGTGGCGACCGCCTCTTCAAGGACGACATCGACCACCCGACCTGGCACCTCACCCTCAACGGCGTCCTCGCCAAATCCAGCAACATCGGGACGATCCTGGCCACCGGCCAGCTCGGCGCGACCCAGCCGGAGGCCAACCGCGTCCTCCACTCCTACCTGCGCAAGTTCGGCATCGGCAGCCCCACCGGGCTCGGCTATCCCGGGGAGACCTCGGGCATCCTCGCCAAGCCCCAGGACTGGTCGACCTCGCAGCAGTACACGATCCCCTTCGGCCAGGGCCTGTCGGTCAACGCCATGCAGGCCGCCTCGGTCTTCTCGACCATCGCCAACAAGGGCGTACGGATCGAGCCGACCCTGGTCCGCGGCATCAAGGGGCCCGACGGCCGCTTCACCCCGGCTCCCGCACCCCGGCAGACCCGGGTGATCAGCGAGAAGACCGCCGGCACCGTCGCACGGATGCTGGAATCCGTGGTCGGGGACGAGGAGGGCACCGGCACCAAGGCGCGCATCCCCGGCTACCGGGTCGCGGGCAAGACCGGAACCGCCAACCGCGTCGACCCCGAACTCGGCCGCTACAAGGGCTACACCGCCTCCTTCGCGGGCTTCGCACCCGCCGACGACCCGCAGATCACCGTCTACTGCGCCATCCAGAACCCCACCAAGGGAAGCTACTTCGGCGGCCAGATCTGCGGACCCATCTACAAGAAGGTCATGGAGTTCGCCCTCAAGACACTCCACGTCGCGCCGACGGGCAGCCAGCCGGCCCGGATGCCGGTGACCTTCAAGCCCAGCGAGTGACACCTCGGGAGCACCAGTGACAACGATCACCCCCGATTCCGGGAACCGGAAATCGAACGCCGACGACCCCGAGGCGCGATTTCGCCCCGCACCGGGTACGCCCGGTACGCTCACCGCCGTGCCACACGCTGATCAGTACCGAACCGCCCCGCCCCGTCCGGAGCAGGCCCGCCCGACACCCCTGGGCGACTTGGCCGCCCGGCTCGGAGTCGAGACCCCCGGCTCCGCAGACGTCTCGGGGATCACCCATGACTCGCGGGCGGTACGCCCCGGGGACGTGTACGCGGCCCTCCCCGGCGCCCGGCTGCACGGCGCGGACTTCGCCGCCCAGGCCGCCGGACTCGGGGCCGTCGCGATCCTCACCGATCCCTCGGGCGCCGAGCGGGCCGCCGCGACCGGCCTGCCGGTCCTGGTCGTCGACGACCCACGGGGCCGCATGGGCGAACTCGCCGCCGAGATCTACGGCCGGCCCGGCGCCGGGCTCCTGCAGATCGGCATCACCGGCACCTCGGGCAAGACCACCACGGCCTACCTCGTCGAGGGCGGCCTGCGTGAGGCCGGACGCAGCACCGGCCTGATCGGCACGGTCGAGATGCGGATCGGCGACGAGCGCATCAAGTCCGAACGTACGACCCCGGAAGCCACCGACCTGCAGGCCCTGTTCGCGGTCATGCGCGAGCGCGGGGTGGACTCGGTCGCCATGGAGGTCTCCAGCCACGCCCTCGTGCTCGGCCGGGTCGACGGCTGCGTCTTCGACGTCGCCGTCTTCAACAACCTCAGCCCGGAGCACATGGAGTTCCACTCCGACATGGAGGACTACTTCGGGGCCAAGGCGCGGCTCTTCACCCCCGAACGCAGCAAACAGGGCGTGGTGAACCACGACGACCCGTACGGCCGACGGCTCGCCAAGGAGGCGTCCGTCCCGGTCGTCACCTTCTCCGCCGAGGGCGACCCGGACGCCGACTGGCGCGCGGAGAACGTCGAGATCGGCGCGGCCGGCTCCACGTTCACCGTCCTCGGCCCGCAGGGTGAGCGCGTCTCCGCCACCGCTCCGCTGCCCGGCCCGTTCAACGTCGCCAACACCCTCGCCGCGATCGTCACCCTCGCCGTGGCCGGGATCGACCCGCAGACCGCCGCCGACGGAGTGGCCGCCGTCCCCGGCGTCCCGGGCCGCCTCGAGCGCGTCGACGCCGGCCAGCCCTACCTCGCCGTCGTCGACTACGCCCACAAGACGGACGCCGTCGAATCGGTCCTGCGCTCCCTGCGCAAGGTCACCGAGGGCAGCATCCACATCGTGCTCGGCTGCGGCGGCGACCGCGACACCACCAAGCGCGGACCGATGGGCGCCGCCGCGGCGCGCCTCGCCGACACCGCCGTACTGACCTCCGACAACCCCCGCTCCGAGGACCCCCTCGCGATCCTCGCCGCGATGCTCGCGGGCGCCGCCGAAGTGCCCGCCCACGAGCGCGGTGACGTGGTGGTCGAAGCGGACCGGGCCGCCGCCATCGCCGCGGCCGTGGCCCGCGCCCGGCCGGGCGACACCGTCCTGGTGGCGGGCAAGGGCCATGAACAGGGCCAGGACATCGCCGGAGTGGTCCGCCCCTTCGACGACCGCCAGGTCCTGCGTGAAGCGATGGAACGCAGCCTCAAGAACAGTCAGGGATAAGTTGTGATCGCCCTCTCCCTCGCCGAGATCGCCACCATCGTCGGCGGGAAGTCGTCCGACATACCGGATCCGGCCGTGCTCGTCACCGGTCCCGTCGTCATCGACTCCCGCGAGGTGAAGACCGGCAGTCTCTTCGTCGCCTTCCCCGGCGAGCGCGTCGACGGCCACGACTACGCGGAGCGTGCCGTCGAGGCGGGCGCGGCAGCCGTGCTGGCCGCCCGCCCCGTCGGCGTCCCCGCCATCGTCGTGGACGACGTCCAGACGGCGCTCGGGGCCCTCGCCCGCGCCGTCGTCGAACGCCTCGGCACCGACGTCGTCGCGCTCACCGGGTCCGCCGGAAAGACCTCCACCAAGGACCTGATCGCCCAGGTCCTGCAACGCCACGCCCCCACCGTCTGGACACCCGGCTCGCTCAACAACGAGATCGGCCTGCCGCTGACCGCCCTGCGGGCCGACGACGGCACCCGGCACCTGGTCCTCGAGATGGGCGCCCGCGGCATCGGTCACATCCGCTACCTCACCGGACTGACCCCGCCGCGCATCGGACTCGTCCTGAACGTGGGCACCGCCCACATCGGGGAGTTCGGCGGCCGCGAGCAGATCGCCCAGGCGAAGGGCGAACTCGTCGAGGCGCTTCCCCCGGCCGAGCAGGGCGGCGTGGCCGTCCTCAACGCCGACGACCCGCTCGTGCGCGCCATGGCCGAGCGGACCCGGGCACGCGTGACGCTCTTCGGAGAGGACCCGGAAGCCGACGTACGTGCCGAGAATGTCCGGCTCACAGAGAACGGACAGCCCTCTTTCAGTCTTCACACACCCACCGGGTGCAGTGACGTGACCTTGCGCCTGTACGGTGAGCACCACGTGTCGAACGCGCTCGCCGCGGCCGCCGTCGCGCACGAGCTGGGCATGCCCGTGGAGGAGATCGCCACCGCGCTCTCCGAGGCAGGCACCCTGTCGCGCTGGCGCATGGAGGTCACCGAGCGTCCGGACGGCGTGACGATCGTCAACGACGCCTACAACGCGAACCCCGAGTCCATGCGAGCCGCCCTGCGCGCGCTCGCGTCCATGGGCCGGGCCGCACAGGCCCAGGGGGGCCGTACGTGGGCGGTGCTCGGCAAGATGGCCGAGCTCGGTGACGCATCGCTCGCCGAGCACGACGCGGTCGGACGGCTCGCCGTCCGGCTCAACGTCAGCAAGCTCGTGGCGGTCGGGGACAGGGAAGCGTCCTGGCTGCAACTGGGCGCATATAACGAGGGTTCGTGGGGTGAGGAGTCGGTGCACGTGTCCGACGCGCGGGCGGCGGTCGACCTGTTGCGCAGTGAACTGCGTCCGGGAGACGTCGTGCTGGTGAAGGCTTCGAGGTCGGTCGGTCTCGAGCAGGTCGCCCTGGCACTGCTCGACTCCGAGGGCGAGGTTGCCGGCCGATGAGGCAGATCCTCTTCGCGGGGGCCATCGGGCTCTTCCTGACCCTGATCGGCACCCCGCTGCTCATCAAGCTGCTCGCCCGCAAGGGGTACGGCCAGTTCATCCGGGACGACGGCCCGCGCGGCCACGCCGGCAAGAAGGGCACGCCCACCATGGGCGGTATCTCCTTCATCCTGGCCACGCTCATCGCGTACGCGCTCGCCAAGGTCATCACCGGCGAGGACCCGACGTACTCCGGCGTGCTGGTGCTCTTCCTCATGGCCGGCATGGGTCTCGTCGGGTTCCTCGACGACTACATCAAGATCGTCAAGCAGCGGTCGCTGGGCCTGCGGGCCAAGGCGAAGATGGCCGGCCAGCTGATCGTCGGCATCGCCTTCGCCGTCCTCTCGCTGCAGTTCGCCGACCAGCGCGACCTCACCCCGGCCTCCACGAAGCTCTCCTTCATCACCGACTTCGGCTGGTCCATCGGACCGGTGCTGTTCGTGGTCTGGGCGCTCTTCATGATCCTGGCCATGTCCAACGGCGTGAACCTGACGGACGGTCTCGACGGCCTGGCCACCGGCGCCTCGGTGATGGTCTTCGGCGCCTACACCTTCATCGGTCTGTGGCAGTTCCAGGAGTCCTGCGCCAACGCGATGGACCTCACCAACCCCAACGCCTGCTTCGAGGTGCGCGACCCGCTCGACCTCGCGGTCGTGGCCTCCGCGCTCATGGGCGCCTGCTTCGGCTTCCTGTGGTGGAACACCTCGCCCGCCAAGATCTTCATGGGTGACACCGGCTCGCTGGCCCTCGGCGGCGCGCTCGCCGGTCTCGCCATCTGCTCCCGCACCGAGCTGCTGATCGCCCTCCTCGGCGGCCTCTTCGTCCTGATCACCATGTCCGTGGTCATCCAGGTCGGCTCCTTCAAGATGACCGGCAAGCGGGTCTTCCGGATGGCGCCGCTCCAGCACCACTTCGAACTCAAGGGCTGGTCCGAGGTCCTGGTCGTGGTCCGGTTCTGGATCATCCAGGGCATGTGCGTGATCGTCGGCCTCGGCCTCTTCTACGCGGGATGGGCATCAGAGAAGTGAGCACCGATCAGCAGGCCGCCGACTGGCGGGGCAAGCACGTCACCGTCGCCGGCCTGGGCGTGAGCGGCATCCCCGCCGCCCGCGTCCTGCACGGCCTCGGCGCGGTCGTGACCGTCGTCAACGACGGCGACGACGAGCGCTCCCGGGCGCAGGCCGCCGAACTGGAGGCCGAGGGGATCACCGTCCGCCTCGGCGACGGCGCGACCCTGCCCGAAGGCACCGAGCTGATCGTCACCGCCCCCGGCTGGCGGCCCGACAAGCCCCTCTTCACCGCCGCCGCCGAGGCGGGCGTGGAGATCTGGGGCGATGTCGAGCTCGCCTGGCGGCTGCGCGGCCCGCAGGCGGCGCCCTGGCTCGCCGTCACGGGCACCAACGGCAAGACCACCACCGTGCGGATGCTCGCCTCGATCCTGGAGGCGGCGGGGCTGCGCACCGCGGCCGTCGGCAACATCGGCGTCTCGCTGCTCGACGCCGTCCTCGGCGAGGAGACCTACGACGTCCTCGCCGTCGAGCTCTCCAGCTACCAGCTCCACTGGGCGCCCTCGCTGCGCGCCCACTCGGCCGCGGTGCTCAACCTGGCCCCCGACCACCTCGACTGGCACGGCTCCATGGAGGCGTACGCCGCCGACAAGGGCCGGATCTACGAAGGCAACACGGTCGCCTGCGTCTACAACGCCGCCGACCCCGCCACCGAGCACCTGGTCCGCGAGGCCGACGTCGAGGAGGGCTGCCGGGCGATCGGCTTCACCCTCGGCACCCCGGGCCCCTCGCAGCTCGGCGTCGTCGAGGGCATCCTGGTCGACCGCGCCTTCGTCGAGAACCGCCAGAAGCAGGCCCAGGAGCTGGCGGAGGTCTCCGACGTCCGGCCCCCGGCGCCCCACAACATCGCCAACGCGCTCGCCGCGGCCGCCCTGGCCCGCGCCTTCGGCGTCGAACCGAAGGCCGTACGGGACGGCCTGCGGGCCTTCCGGCCCGACGCCCACCGCATCGAGCACGTCGAGGACGTCGACGGCGTCGCGTACGTCGACGACTCCAAGGCCACCAACACGCACGCGGCACAAGCCTCCCTGGCGGCCTACGAACCCCTCGTGTGGATCGCCGGCGGCCTCGCCAAGGGCGCGACCTTCGACGACCTCGTGCGGGCCTCCGCGCCCCGGCTGCGAGGCGTCGTGCTGATGGGCGCCGACCGCGCGCTGATCCGCGAAGCCCTGGCGCGACACGCCCCGGAGGTCCCGGTGGTGGACCTCGACCGGACCGACACTGGGGCGATGTCCGCGGCGGTCCGGGAAGCGGCCCGGCTCGCCCGCCCGGGTGACACGGTCCTGCTGGCCCCGGCCTGCGCCTCGATGGACATGTTCACCAACTACAACAAGCGGGGCGAGGCCTTCGCGGACGCGGTCCGCGCCCTCGCCGCCACCGGGCGCGCCTGACCTGACCAGCCAACAGGTCCGGCCACGCCGGGCACGACCGGAGGGGACAGCGACCATGCCGAGCCGAACCGCCGGACCACGCCGGCCGTCCGCCCTGCGCGGCGCGGGCCGCGCCCCCGCGCCGCCACGGAACCCCGGCGGCGGGGTACGGCGGATGTACGAGCAGGCGCGCCGCGCCTGGGACCGCCCCCTGACCGCGTACTACGTGATCCTCGGCGCCGGACTGCTCATCACCACCCTCGGCCTGGTGATGGTCTACTCCGCGTCGATGATCACGGCCCTGCGCTACGAACTCGCCCCCTCGTACTTCTTCGGCAAGCAGTTCCTGGCCGCGCTCATCGGCGCGGGGCTGCTGTTCCTGGCCTCCCGGATGCCGGTCAAGCTGCACCGCGCGCTCGCCTACCCGCTCATCGTCGGCACCGTCTTCCTGATGGCGCTCGTCCAGATCCCCGGGATAGGGCACGCGGTCAACGGCAACCAGAACTGGATCTATCTGGGCGGACCGTTTCAGCTCCAGCCCAGCGAGTTCGGCAAGCTGGCGCTGATCCTCTGGGGCGCGGACCTGCTGGCCCGCAAACAGGACATGCGCCTGCTGTCCCAGTGGAAGCACATCCTGGTCCCGCTGGTCCCCGGCGCCTTCCTGCTCCTCGGGCTGATCATGCTCGGCGGCGACATGGGCACGGCGATCATCCTCACGGCGATCCTCTTCGGCCTGCTGTGGACCGCCGGCGCGCCCACCCGGCTCTTCGCCGGCGTCCTCGCCGTCGCGGCCGCCATCGGGCTGCTCTTCATCAAGACCAGCCCGAACCGGATGCGGCGGTTCGCCTGCATCGGGGCCAGCGAGCCCGGCGGCGAGGGGGACCCCTGCTGGCAGGCGGCGCACGGCATCTATGCTCTGGCGTCGGGCGGATGGTTCGGTTCCGGGCTGGGTGCCAGTGTGGAAAAATGGGGTCAACTACCCGAAGCGCACACGGACTTCATCTTCGCCGTCACCGGTGAGGAACTGGGTCTGGCGGGGACGCTGTCGGTACTCGCCCTGTTCGCGGCTCTAGGCTATGCGGGTATCCGCGTGGCCGGACGCACGGAGGACCCCTTCGTGAGGTACGCCGCGGGAGGTGTGACCACCTGGATCACGGCCCAGGCCGTGATCAACATCGGTGCGGTGCTCGGCCTGCTGCCGATCGCCGGTGTCCCGCTCCCGCTGTTCTCCTACGGAGGGTCAGCCCTGCTGCCGACCATGTTCGCCGTCGGACTGCTGATCGCCTTCGCGCGACAGGAGCCCGCCGCGAAAGCGGCCCTGGCCATGCGCCGCCCCGGCTGGGGCAAGCGGGCCGGGGTGAGATGGAAGTCGATGCGACGGCGCGTCAAGAAGCGTCCGTCCGGAGAGCGGTGAATTTCGGTGCATGTCGTACTCGCCGGTGGGGGGACCGCCGGCCACATCGAGCCCGCGCTCGCCCTCGCGGATGCCCTGCGCAGGCAGGACCCGAGCGTGGGAATCACGGCGCTCGGCACGGAGAAGGGTCTGGAGACCCGGCTCGTGCCCGAGCGGGGCTACGAGTTGGCGCTCATCCCCGCCGTCCCGCTGCCGCGCAGGCCCACACCCGAGCTGATCACCGTCCCCGGGCGGCTGCGCGGCACGATCAAGGCGGCCGAGCAGATCCTCGAGCGGACCAAGGCGGACTGCGTGGTCGGCTTCGGCGGCTACGTCGCGCTGCCCGGCTACCTCGCCGCCAAGCGCCTCGGGGTGCCGATCGTCGTCCACGAGGCCAATGCCCGGCCGGGTCTGGCCAACAAGATCGGCTCGCGCTACGCGGCCGGGGTCGCCGTCGCCACCCCGGACTCCAAGCTGCGGGGCGCCCGGTACATCGGCATCCCGCTGCGGCACACCATCGCCACGCTGGACCGGGCCCGGGTCCGTCCCGAGGCGCGTGCCGCCTTCGGTCTCGACCCGAACCTGCCCACCCTGCTGGTCTCCGGCGGCTCCCAGGGCGCGCGGCGGCTCAACGAGGTCGTGCAGCAGATCGCCCCGGTGCTCCAGCGCTCGGGCATCCAGATCCTGCACGCGGTCGGCCCGAAGAACGAACTGCCGCGCGTGGACAACATGCCCGGAATGCCGCCGTACGTGCCGGTACCGTACGTGGACCGGATGGATCTCGCGTACGCCGCCGCCGACATGATGCTCTGCCGCGCGGGCGCGATGACCGTCGCCGAACTCTCCGCCGTCGGGCTGCCCGCCGCCTACGTCCCGCTGCCCATCGGCAACGGCGAACAGCGGCTCAACGCCCAGCCGGTGGTCAAGGCGGGCGGCGGACTCCTCGTCGACGACGCGGAACTGACGCCGCAGTGGGTCCAGGGCAACGTCCTGCCCGTACTGGCCGATCCGCACCGTCTGTACGAGATGTCCCGCGCCGCCGCCGAGTTCGGCCGCCGGGATGCCGACGACCTGCTCGTCGGCATGGTGTACGAGGCGATCGCCGCCCGCCGGCAGGGCTGAAGCCTGGCGCTCGGCCCCTTGGCGGGTGGGCGGGCGAGCCGACGGGGCGCACTCGGCGCCCCGGAGGCGGGCAGGGCCCAGCGGAACGGACGGAAGGCAGGGGACGCCAGGTGGCAGCCGGGTCGACGACCGCGGAGAAGAGCGGCGCGAGCAAGCCGAAGGGCCCGTCGCGGCGGCCCTCCCGCCCGGGTGGCCGGGAGCGCGGGACCGGCCGGGTCCCGCTCCCCGGCCCGCGCGGACTGATGATCGCACTGGCCGCGGTCGCGGTCGTGGCGGGCGTCGTCTGGGCCCTCTACGGCTCGTCCTGGCTGCGCGTGGAGCGGGTGGCGACCACCGGCACCGAGGTCCTGACCCCGCGTGAGGTCGAGGCGGTCGCCGCCGTACCGATCGGAGCCCCCCTGGTCTCCGTGGACACGGAGGCGATCCGGGCGCGACTCCTGCGGGAATTGCCCCGTATCGACACCGTCGAGGTCGAGCGTTCCTGGCCGCATGGAATCGGTCTGAAAGTGACGGAACGGAAACCGGTTCTGCTGGTGGAAAAGGGCGGAAAGTTCACCGAAGTGGACTCCACCGGAACCCGTTTCGCCACCGTCGACAAGGCCCCCGCAGGCGTACCCGAACTCGCCCTCGACACCGCCTCCTCGCCGAGCCTGCGACGGTTCGACGCGGACCGCCTGATGCGGGAGGCGGTAGGCGTGACGGGCGAACTCCCCGGGAAAATCGCGGCGGACACTCGTGTCGTCAGGGTCACCTCGTACGACTCCATCACTCTGGAGCTCACCGGTGGCCGGACGGTCTTCTGGGGCAGTGGTGAGGACGGAGAGGTCAAGGCGCGGGTCCTCACCGCGCTCATGAAGGCGACGCCCAAAGCGGGGCACTTCGATGTAAGCGCCCCCACCGCCCCCGCCTCGTCCGGAAGTTGACGCGCATCACCGCTGGCCAGCGCCCTGGTTGGCCAGCGCTACGGGTGATCACATAGGGTGAAAAGAAAAACGGGAGGTTCGGCGTGTTCGTTGAACGTGCGCCACTTGTCGACTTAGTGTCCTGTTCGGAAGAGTCCAGCGAACAGAGACACTGGTAACCCTAAAGTTCAAGGTTAGGGTTTGGGTCGGCGTTTCGGACCGTCCCATCGGCATCCGTCGACGCAGCGCGACTAACCCCGCGAAGCGGCGACACGTAACTCGAGGCGAGAGGCCTTCGACGTGGCAGCACCGCAGAACTACCTCGCAGTCATCAAGGTCATCGGTGTCGGCGGCGGTGGTGTCAATGCCATCAACCGAATGATCGAGGTCGGTCTCAAGGGCGTCGAGTTCATCGCGATCAACACGGACGCGCAAGCCCTGTTGATGAGCGACGCCGACGTCAAGCTCGACGTCGGTCGTGAACTCACCCGCGGCCTCGGGGCCGGGGCCAACCCGGCAGTCGGTCGCAAGGCGGCAGAGGACCACCGTGAGGAGATCGAGGAGGTCCTCAAGGGGGCCGACATGGTCTTCGTCACCGCCGGCGAAGGTGGCGGCACCGGCACCGGCGGCGCACCCGTCGTGGCCAACATCGCGCGCTCGCTCGGCGCCCTGACGATCGGTGTGGTCACCCGGCCCTTCACCTTCGAGGGTCGCCGCCGGGCCAACCAGGCGGAGGACGGCATCGCCGAGCTCCGCGAAGAGGTCGACACCCTCATCGTCATCCCGAACGACCGGCTGCTCTCGATCTCGGACCGTCAGGTCTCCGTGCTCGACGCCTTCAAGTCGGCCGACCAGGTGCTGCTGAGCGGTGTGCAGGGCATCACCGACCTCATCACCACCCCCGGTCTGATCAACCTCGACTTCGCCGACGTCAAGTCGGTCATGTCCGAGGCCGGGTCGGCCCTCATGGGCATCGGTTCCGCCCGCGGCGACGACCGCGCGGTGGCCGCCGCCGAGATGGCGATCTCCTCGCCGCTCCTCGAGGCGTCCATCGACGGCGCCCGCGGCGTGCTGCTCTCCATCTCCGGTGGCTCGGACCTCGGTCTCTTCGAGATCAACGAGGCCGCGCAGCTGGTGAGCGAGGCGGCCCACCCCGAGGCCAACATCATCTTCGGCGCCGTCATCGACGACGCCCTGGGCGACGAGGTGCGGGTCACGGTCATCGCGGCCGGCTTCGACGGCGGCCAGCCGCCGGCCCGCCGGGACAACATCCTCAGCTCGTCCTCGGCCAAGCGCGAGGAGCCGGCCCCGGCGCCGCGCGCCACCGAGCGTCCGCTCGGCGGTCTGGGCACGGTCACCCCCCGGGACGAGCCGCCGGCTCCGGCCGAGCCCGCACCGGTGGTCAACGAGACCCCGCTCGCCCCGGTCTCCCCGCCGGCGGTCCCGCCGGCCCGCCCGTACCCGGACACACAGGCCGAAGAGCTGGATGTCCCGGACTTCCTGAAGTGATAGACCGGCTCGAGCCCGTGAACGGCGCGCACTTCGCTTTCACCGACAGGTGGGGCGGGGTGAGCGCCGTTCCGTACGAGGAGCTCAACCTCGGCGGCGCGGTGGGGGACGACCCCGAGGCCGTGCGGACCAACCGGGCGCGTGCGGCCGGCGCCCTGGGGCTCGACCCCGGACAGGTCGTCTGGATGAACCAGGTCCACGGCGCCGACGTGGCGGTGGTCGACGGACCGTGGGGCGAACGGCCCGCACCCGAGGTCGACGCGATCGTCACCACCCGGCGCGGCCTCGCCCTCGCGGTCCTCACCGCCGACTGCACTCCGGTGCTCCTCGCCGACCCGGTCGCCGGGGTGGCGGCCGCGGCCCACGCCGGACGGCCCGGAATGGTGGCGGGAGTCGTCCCGGCCGCCGTGAAGGCCATGATCGAACTCGGCGCCGACCCGGCCAGGATCGCCGCCCGCACCGGTCCCGCCGTCTGCGGGCGGTGCTACGAAGTGCCCGCCGAGATGCGGGACGAGGTCGCCGCGGTCGAGCCGGCCGCCCGGGCGCGGACCAGCTGGGGAACGCCGGCCGTCGACGTCACGGCCGGAGTCCACGCCCAGCTGGAGCGGCTCGGGGTCCGGGACCTGCGGGCGAGCGCGGTCTGCACCCGGGAGTCGGGCGACCACTACTCGTACCGCCGCGATCGCACCACGGGGCGACTCGCGGGATATGTCTGGTTGGACTGAGAGAGACATGACGGGCATGACGGGCCGCAAGGCCGAACTCGCGGAGAACCTCGCGCGGGTGGAGGAACGTATCGCCGCGGCCTGCGCGGCCGCCGGGCGCCGACGGGAGGACGTGACCCTCATCGTGGTCACGAAGACCTACCCCGCGAGCGATGTGCGACACCTGTACGAACTCGGGGTCCGGCACGTCGCCGAGAACCGGGACCAGGACGCCGCCCCCAAGGCCGCCGCGTGCGCGGATCTGGACCTGAGCTGGCACTTCGTCGGTCAGTTGCAGACCAACAAGGTCCGTTCTGTGACGAGTTATGCCGATGTCGTGCAGTCCGTCGACCGATTGAAGCTGGTCACCGCGCTCTCGGCGGCGGCGGAGAGGGCCGGCCGGGAGCTGGGCCTCCTCGTCCAGGTCGCGCTCGACGCCGAGTCGGGCGAGCGGGGGGAGCGCGGCGGCGTGGCGCCCGACGGCATCGAGGAGTTGGCCGCCGCCGTGGACGCCGCACCCGGACTCCGGCTCGACGGGCTGATGACCGTCGCGCCGCTCGCCGGACCGTACGCCGGGCGGCAACGTGCCGCGTTCGACCGGCTGATGGATTTGTCGACTGCCCTGCGCACGACCCGTCCGGCTGCGAACATGGTGTCCGCGGGGATGAGTGCGGACCTCGAAGAGGCCGTGGCGGCCGGAGCGACACATGTGCGCATCGGTACGGCGGTACTGGGTGTCCGCCCCAGGCTCGGGTAACGTCGCCAAGCAAGTCGGACCACAGCAGAAAATATGGTCATTCCCGCCGATGGCGGGCAGGCCGCGTGGATCGCGGGCACTTGGTGACGAGGCCGATCCACCACAGAGCGGAGGACTCAGAGAATGGCCGGCGCGATGCGCAAGATGGCGGTCTACCTCGGCCTCGTGGAGGACGATGGGTACGACGGCCGGGGATTCGACCCCGACGACGACTTCGAACCCGAGCTGGAGCCCGAGCCCGAGCGGGAGCGGCGCCACCACCAGCCCCCGCGCCAGGTGGAGCGGGAGGAACCGGTACGAGTGGTGCAGCAGGCCGCGCCGCGCGAGCCGGTCGCGCACGCCGTCCCGCTTTCCGCCGAAAGCGGACGTCCGGCGCGTATCGCCCCCGTGGCATCCATCACACCCGAACGCCCGAGCCTGGAGAAGAACGCACCGGTGATCATGCCCAAGGTCGTGTCCGAGCGGGAGCCCTACCGCATCACCACGCTGCACCCGCGGACCTACAACGAGGCCCGTACCATCGGGGAACACTTCCGCGAGGGCACCCCCGTGATCATGAACCTCACCGAGATGGACGACACGGACGCGAAGCGACTTGTCGACTTTGCCGCCGGACTCGTCTTCGGGCTCCATGGCAGCATTGAGCGCGTGACGCAGAAGGTGTTCCTGTTGTCGCCTGCTAACGTCGATGTCACGGCGGAGGACAAGGCCCGCATCGCAGAGGGCGGATTCTTCAACCAGAGCTGAGAACCACGGGACCGGAACGGCCCGGCCGAGAGGCCGGTCAAGCGAGAGCACGAGCCAGGGGAGAGGGAAGCGCGGGATGGGCGTCGCACTACAAGTGGTCTACATCGCTCTGATGTGCTTCCTCATCGTGCTGATCTTCCGACTGGTCATGGACTACGTCTTCCAGTTCGCACGCGCATGGGAACCCGGTAAGGCGATGGTGGTCGTTCTCGAGGCCACCTACACTGTCACCGATCCACCGCTCAAGCTTCTGCGGCGGTTCATTCCGCCGCTGCGTCTCGGGGGCGTGGCACTCGACCTGTCCTTCTTCGTTCTGATGATCATCGTCTATATCCTGATCTCCGTCGTGAGCAGCTTCGCGAGGTGAATGTGGACGATACGGTCTTGCCGACTGCCGACGACTACGTAGAGGTGAAGAAGAGATGCCGCTGACTCCCGAGGACGTGCGGAACAAGCAGTTCACGACCGTCCGCCTTCGAGAAGGCTATGACGAGGACGAGGTCGATGCCTTCCTCGACGAGGTCGAAGCCGAACTGACCCGCCTGCTCCGCGAGAACGAGGACCTGCGCGCGAAGCTGGCCGCCGCCACGCGTGCCGCCGCGCAGAACCAGCAGCAGCAGGGCATGCGCAAGCCGCCGGAGCAGCAGGATCGTCCCGTCGGTCCCGGCGCCCCGGTGCCCGCCGCCATATCCGGACCGCCGGTTCAGCAGCAGCCCCCGCAGATGGGTCCGCCGCAGCTGCCGTCCGGTGCGCCGCAGCTCCCGGCCGGCCCCGGTGGCCACGGCCAGATGCAGGGCGGCCCCATGGGCGGCCCGGGTCAGATGCAGGGCGGTCCCATGCAGGGCGGCCCGATGCAGGGTGGCCAGATGCAGGGCGGCCCCATGCAGGGTGGCCCGATGGGTCAGCCGATGGGCGGCCCGATGGGGCACCCCCAGCAGCAGATGCAGCAGCCGATGCAGCAGCAGGGTCCCGGTGGCGACAGCGCCGCGCGTGTGCTCTCGCTGGCCCAGCAGACGGCCGACCAGGCGATCGCGGAGGCCCGTTCCGAGGCCAACAAGATCGTCGGCGAGGCGCGCTCGCGCGCCGAGGGCCTGGAGCGGGACGCCCGCGCCAAGGCCGACGCCCTGGAGCGGGACGCGCAGGAGAAGCACCGCGTCGCGATGGGCTCCCTGGAGTCCGCCCGCGCGACGCTGGAGCGCAAGGTCGAGGACCTGCGCGGCTTCGAGCGCGAGTACCGCACCCGTCTGAAGTCCTACCTCGAGTCGCAGCTGCGCCAGCTGGAGACCCAGGCCGACGACTCGCTGGCTCCGCCGCGGACGCCGGCGACCGCCTCCCTGCCGCCGTCGCCCTCGATGGCCTCGGCCGGCGCGAGCGCGCCGTCGTACGGCGGGAACGGCACCATGGGTGGCGGACCGTCGATGGGCGGTGGGCCCTCCTACGGTGGCCAGCAGCAGATGTCCCCGGCGATGACCCAGCCGATGGCACCGGTCCGGCCGCAGGCGCCGCAGCCGATGCAGCAGGCGCCGGCGCCGATGCGCGGCTTCCTGATCGACGAGGACGACAACTGACGGCGGGCGTTCGCGCGATGAGCGCGTAGCCGTCGGCAGGCTGAGGGCCGGGCCCCTGGGAAACCAGGGGCCCGGCCCTTTTGCCGTGGGCGGGCGGGAGGTGCCGTACCGGGACGGGGCGCCGCGGCGGCTCGATGCCGCACCCGCGGCGGGGGAGCAGTGGCCCCCGCGCCCCGGGCCGGAAGGGCGGGGAGGGCCCGCGCCGGGAGGGCGGCGCGAGGCCGGGGCCTTCGAGGTCCCGCTCTCGGCGCGGAGTCGCGGACGTCCGCCGCCGCGAGGGGGCGGCCGGGAAGGCCGGAGGAGGCCAGGTCGGGCGGGGGCACGGCGGGCCCCCGCTCGTCGGGCTAGGGGCCGGGCGTGGGGCCGGGGAGGGCGGGCCCGCCCCGCGACCGGCCCCCCGCGGCCGGGGCGTCCGGGTGGGCGGGGCCCCAGGATGCGAGAGGGCCCGGCACCACGGGGTGCCGGGCCCTCTCGGACGGGTTATGCCTTGCGCAGGCGGAACGTCAGGGCGAGGCCCTCGTCCGTGAACGGGGAGCCGAAGGAGTCGTCGGCGGGGGTCGTGGCGAAGTCCGTGGCCAGCACCTCGTCCGCGATGAGTTCCGCGTGGGCCGTCAGGGCCTCGGTCGTCTCGGGGGACTCCGAGGTCCAGCGCAGGGCGATCCGGTCCGCCACGTCCAGGCCGCTGTTCTTGCGGGCCTCCTGGATCAGGCGGATCGCGTCACGGGCCAGGCCCGCCCGGCGCAGCTCCGGAGTGATCTCCAGGTCCAGCGCGACCGTGGCGCCCGCGTCCGAGGCGACCGACCAGCCCTCTCGCGGCGTCTCCGTGATGACGACCTCCTCCGGGGAGAGCGTCACGTCCTCGCCGTTCACCGACAGGACCGCCTCGCCGGAGCGCAGCGCGAGCGACAGCGCCGCCGCGTCCGCCGCCGCGACCGCCTTCGCCACGTCCTGGACGCCCTTGCCGAAGCGCTTGCCGAGCGCCCGGAAGTTCGCCTTCGCCGTCGTGTCGACCAGCGAGCCGCCGACCTCGGACAGCGCCGCCAGCGAGGAGACGTTCAGCTCCTCCGTGATCTGCGCCCGGAGCTCTGGCGAGAGGGCGGAGAAGCCCGTCGCGGCCACCAGCGCCCGGGACAGCGGCTGGCGCGTCTTCACGCCCGACTCCGCCCGCGTCGCCCGGCCCAGCTCCACCAGACGGCGGACCAGGAGCATCTGCTGCGACAGCTCCGGGTCGATGGCCGACGTGTCGGCCTCCGGCCACGTCGCGAGGTGGACCGACTCCGGGGCGTCCGGCGTCACGGGGACCACCAGGTCCTGCCAGACCCGCTCGGTGATGAACGGGGTCAGCGGGGCCATCAGCCGGGTGACGGTCTCCACGACGTCGTGGAGCGTGCGCAGCGCCGCCTTGTCGCCCTGCCAGAACCGGCGGCGCGAACGACGCACGTACCAGTTCGACAGGTCGTCCACGAACGCCGAGACGAGCTTGCCGGCGCGCTGGGTGTCGTACGCCTCCATGGCCTGCGTCACCTGGTCCACGAGGGCGTTGAGCTCGCTCAGCAGCCAGCGGTCCAGGACCGTGCGGTCGGCCGGCGCCGGGTCGGCGGCCGACGGCGACCAGCTCGACGTACGGGCGTACAGCGCCTGGAAGGCGACCGTGTTCCAGTAGGTCAGGAGGGTCTTGCGGACGACCTCCTGGATCGTGCCGTGGCCGACCCGGCGGGCCGCCCACGGGGAACCGCCGGCCGCCATGAACCAGCGGACCGCGTCCGCGCCGTGCTGGTCCATCAGGGGGATGGGCTGCAGGATGTTGCCCAGGTGCTTGGACATCTTGCGGCCGTCCTCGGCGAGGATGTGGCCGAGGCAGACCACGTTCTCGTACGAGGACTTGTCGAAGACGAGCGTGCCGACCGCCATCAGCGTGTAGAACCAGCCACGCGTCTGGTCGATGGCCTCGGAGATGAACTGCGCCGGATAGCGGCTCTCGAACAGCTCCTTGTTCTTGTACGGGTAACCCCACTGGGCGAACGGCATCGAGCCGGAGTCGTACCAGGCGTCGATGACCTCCGGCACGCGCGTGGCGGTCTTCGCGCAGCCCTCCGCCGTGCAGGTGAAGGTGACGTCGTCGATGTACGGGCGGTGCGGGTCGAGCTCCGACTGGTCGGTGCCCGTCAGCTCGGTCAGCTCGGCACGCGAGCCCACGCACGTGAGGTGGTCGTCCTCGCAGCGCCACAGCGGCAGCGGCGTGCCCCAGTAGCGGCTCCGGGAGAGCGCCCAGTCGATGTTGTTGTTCAGCCAGTCGCCGAACCGGCCGTGCTTGACCGACTCCGGGAACCAGTTCGTGTTCTCGTTCTCCTGGAGGAGACGGTCCTTGACCGCGGTCGTACGGATGTACCAGGACGGCTGCGCGTAGTAGAGCAGCGCCGTGTGGCAGCGCCAGCAGTGCGGGTAGCTGTGCTCGTACGGGACGTGCCGGAAGAGCAGGCCGCGCGCGTCCAGGTCGGCGGTGAGCGCCTCGTCGGCCTTCTTGAAGAAGACGCCGCCGACCAGCGGCACGTCCTCCTCGAAGGTGCCGTCGGGGCGGACCGGGTTCACGACGGGCAGGCCGTAGGCGCGGCAGACCTTGAGGTCGTCCTCACCGAAGGCGGGGGACTGGTGGACCAGACCCGTACCGTCCTCGGTTGTGACGTACTCGGCGTTGACGACGTAGTGCGCCTCCGCGGGGAACTCCACGAGCTCGAAGGGGCGCCGGTAGGTCCAGCGCTCCATCTCGGCGCCGGTGAAGGACTCGCCGGTGGTCACCCAGCCCTCGCCGAGCGCCTTCTCCAGCAGCGGCTGGGCGACGACCAGCTTCTCCTCGCCGTTCGACGCGACGACGTAGCTGACCTCGGGGTGCGCGGCGACCGCGGTGTTGGAGACCAGGGTCCAGGGGGTCGTCGTCCACACCAGGAGCGCCGCCTCGCCGGCGAGCGGGCCGGAGGTCAGCGGGAAGCGGACGAAGACGGACGGGTCGACGACCGTCTCGTACCCCTGCGCCAGCTCGTGGTCCGACAGGCCGGTGCCGCAGCGCGGGCACCATGGGGCGACGCGGTGGTCCTGGACGAGCAGGCCCTTGTCGAAGATCTGCTTGAGCGACCACCAGACCGACTCGATGTACTCGGGGTCCATCGTCCGGTACGCGTCGTCCAGGTCGACCCAGTAGCCCATGCGGGTCGTCAGCTCGGCGAAGGCGTCGGTGTGCCGGGTCACGGACTCGCGGCACTTGTCGTTGAACGCGGCGATGCCGTACGCCTCGATGTCCTTCTTGCCGGAGAAGCCCAGCTCCTTCTCGACGGCGAGCTCGACCGGCAGGCCGTGGCAGTCCCAGCCGGCCTTGCGGGCGACGTGGTAGCCGCGCATGGTCCGGAAGCG
Organism: Streptomyces sp. NPDC036822; assembly: GCF_055609145.1. Classification (NCBI taxonomy): domain Bacteria; kingdom Bacillati; phylum Actinomycetota; class Actinomycetes; order Kitasatosporales; family Streptomycetaceae; genus Streptomyces; species Streptomyces sp. NPDC036822. Next base: position 301,201 of record NZ_JBVJPY010000001.1, on the reverse strand, counting down.
GGGGAAGACGTCCTTGAAGACGCGGGCCTCGATGTGGTGGGCGCCGGGCATGCCGTTGGCGGTGGGCGGGCCTTCGTAGAACACCCACTCGGGGCGGCCCTCGGACTGCTCCAGGGTCTTGGCGAAGACCTTGCTCTCGCGCCAGAAATCGAGCACGGCGTGCTCGAGCGCGGGCAGGTCGACCTGGGCGGGCACCTGGCGGTACTGCGACATCGATCTTCCTCCGGCGGACTGTCTCGTTTCCGTCCGGAGGGACGAGAGCGCCGTGCTGCGCGGCTCCCGCGGTACCACCCTCCTTGGCCCCGGGCGTGCGCCCGTGGCCCCCTCATTGGGGTCGCGATGCCGGGTCTACTGGCCGAGGGACTGCTCACGGCGTTCTTCCGGCGGCTCCGGGGTGATGCTTCACATCGGGCTCGCCCCCGGGCTCTCACCGTCCCCGGGTCGCTCATGGCTGCGTACGACGCTACTCGTCCCCATCCAAGCCTTTCGCTGCGCCCAGTGTACGGGCCCGGGGGCGGCGCGGCCGACCGGATTCCGGTGACCCGAATGGCCACACGGGGTGGTGGGGAGTTCGGCTGCGGCCATGTGGGGGAGCGGGCGGCGGGATTACCCGGCGGGGAGTTGGGCACAACGGATGCAGGCTCGCCTTGCCGGAGGCATGGGCGGGTGCGATGACGGCGGCGTGCCCTGTTGCCGCGGGCGTTGGGTCGATTTATCGTCCCAGCACGATTCGCGAGCAAGATCACAATATGTGAAGGGGCCGCGACATGGTGGCGAAGAAGATCGCCGCGAAGAAGACCTCGACCACCGGCTCCGCCGGTGCGGGCGGGTCGGCCAAGGACGTGACCGCCAGGAAGTCGACGGTCGCGGAGAAGGCGGGCGCGGCGGTCCCGGCACACAAGAGCACGGCCAGGACCACGGCGAAGGCGGGCGCGGCGGTCCCGGCACACAAGAGCACGGCCAGGACCACGGCGAAGGCGCCGGCGAAGACCGCGACGAAGACCACGGCCAAGGCGCCGGCCAAGACCACGGCGAAGACCGCGACCGAGACCACGGCGAAGACCGCGACCGAGACCACGGCGAAGAGCACGGCGAAGACCGCGGCCAAGGCGCCGGTCAGGAAGAGGTCGGCCCCCGCCCCGGCGCGGAAGACGGCGGCGAAGAAAGCCGCAGCCGGGAAGGCGCCGCCCAAGGAGGCGGTGGCCACCAAGGCACCGGCGAAGAAACCGGCCGCCGGGAGGGCCGCGGCAGGGAAGACCGCCGGGAAGGCCCCGGCCGAGGAGGCGGCGGCCCGGAAGTCCGCGGCGCGGAAGTGGACGGAGGTCGACGGCGCCGACGCCGAGGCGGCCACGGCCGCGAAGGCGTCCGCGAGGAAGGCCACCGGAAAGGCCGCGAAGAAGATCACCAAGCAGGGCACGAAGAAGCAGGGCACGAAGAAGCAGGTCCCGGCGGAGAAGACCGCCGCCGGGAAGGCCACGGCCGACAAGGCCGAGGTCACGACGAAGGCCGCGTCCGCGGCACAGGTGGAACAGACAGGAGCCGGCACGGTGGCAGCGAAGAAGACCGCGGGTGGAGTCATCACGACGGCCGGGGACGAGGCCGCGGTGCCGCCCCCGGGCCGGGCCGGCGACCTCGCCGTGCGCCCCGGGGAGGACCCCTGGACGTCCGAGGAGGTCGCCGAGGCGCGGACCGGCCTGGAGAGCGAGGTGCTCAGACTCCGGACCGAGCTGCTCCACTCCCAGCAGGAGCTGACCGGGCTGATGCGGGACTCCGGGGACGGCGCGGGCGACGACCAGGCCGACACCGGCACCAAGAACATCACCCGCGAGCACGAGCTGGCGCTGGCCGCCAACGCCCGCGAGATGCTCGAACAGACCGAGCACGCCCTGGAGCGGCTCGAGGCGGGGACGTACGGCCTGTGCGAGGTGTGCGGCAAGCCGATCGGCAAGGCCCGCATGCAGGCGTTCCCCCGGGCCACGCTCTGCGTCGAGGACAAGCAGAAGCAGGAGCGCCGGGGCTGACCGTCCCCGACCCGGGTGCCGTACCCTCGTGGGCAGTCAGGCACCTAGGTTGAGGGACTCACGTGGCAGAGGCGGAGCGCATCATCGGTACGCCGGATTCAACAGGGGCCGAAGAGGCCGCGGCGCCGGAGGAGCGGCCGAAGGGCAAGCGCAGGATCGTGGCGCTGTTCGTGGTGGCGTTGGTCGCGTACCTCCTCGACCTCGGCAGCAAGATGCTCGTGGTCGCCAAGCTGGAGGGCCACGAGCCGATCCGCGTCGTGGGCGATCTGCTGCAGTTCCACGCGATCCGCAACCCCGGCGCGGCGTTCGGCATGGGCGAGGCCTTCACGATCATCTTCACCTGCATCGCGGCCGCGGTGATCGTCGTGATCGTCCGGCTGGCGCGCAAGCTCTACAGCCTGCCGTGGGCGCTCGCGCTCGGCCTGCTGCTCGGCGGCGCCCTCGGCAACCTCACCGACCGGATCTTCCGCTCGCCCGGCGTCTTCGAGGGCGCGGTCGTCGACTTCATCGCGCCCGCGCACTTCGCTGTCTTCAACCTCGCCGACTCCGCGATCGTCTGCGGCGGCTTCCTGATCGTCATCCTGTCGTTCCGCGGCCTGGACCCGGACGGGACCGTCCACAAGGACTGACCGCAGAACCGGGTGTCGTCCGCACAAGGCATACTCGACGGGTGAGTACGAGTCCCGAGATCCGCACGCTGCCCGTTCCCGACGGCCTGGAGGGCGAGCGCGTCGACGCCGCCATCGCCCGCATGTTCGGGTTTTCCCGTACGAAGGCAGCCGAGCTGGCCGCCTCCGGAAAGGTCCAGGTCGACGGCTCCGTCGTCGGCAAGTCCGAGCGGGTCAGCGGTGGCGCGTGGCTCGAGGTCGAGATGCCCGGGGCGCCGGCGCCCGTGCAGGTCGTGGCCGAGCCCGTGGAGGGCATGGAGATCGTCCACGACGACGACGACATCGTCGTGATCATGAAGCCGGTCGGTGTGGCCGCGCACCCCAGCCCCGGCTGGACCGGCACCACCGTCATCGGCGGCCTCGCCGCCGCCGGGTACCGCATCTCCACCTCCGGCGCCGCCGAGCGCCAGGGGATCGTGCACCGCCTCGACGTCGGCACCTCCGGCCTCATGGTCGTCGCCAAGTCGGAGCGGGCGTACACGCTGCTCAAGGCACAGTTCAAGGAGCGCGTCGTCGACAAGCGCTACCACGCGCTGGTCCAGGGCCACCCCGACCCGATGAGCGGCACGATCGACGCGCCCATCGGCCGTCACCCGAACCACGACTACAAGTGGGCCGTGACCGCCGAGGGCAAGCCCTCGGTGACGCACTACGACCTGATCGAGGCGTTCCGGGCGGCCTCGCTGCTCGACATCAAGCTGGAGACCGGCCGGACGCACCAGATCCGGGTGCACATGTCGGCCCACCGCCACCCCTGCGTCGGCGACCTCACCTACGGCGCCGATCCCACCATGGCCAAGCGGCTCGGCCTGACCCGGCAGTGGCTGCACGCCGTGCGGCTCGGCTTCGAGCACCCCTCGGACGGCGGCTGGGTGGAGTTCGAGAGCACGTACCCGGCGGACCTGCGGGCCGCCCTGGACAAGATCGCGGAGGAGAGCGCGTGAGTCTCGGATACGCCGTACGGGAGGCGCTCGGTCCGGACGACCGTGACGCCTGCTTCGCGGTGCGCAGGGAGGTCTTCGTCGGCGAGCAGGACGTCCCGGCGGAGATCGAGTACGACACGTACGACGAGACCGCCGTGCACGTCCTCGCCCTCCGCGAGGACGGTCTGCCGCTCGGCACCGGCCGGCTCCTCCACGGAGCGGACGCGGCCGGCAAGACCGGCGGCGACCCGTCCGTGGGCTCCCTGGGGCGGCTCGCCGTCACGAAGGCGGCGCGCGGTCTCGGCGTCGGAGCGGCGCTGGTCCGGGCGATCGAGGAAGCGGCGCGCGTGCGCGGCCTGAAGGCCGTCGACCTCCACGCCCAGACCCACGCCCTCGGTTTCTACGAGCGGCTCGGCTACGAGGCGTACGGCCCCGAGTTCCCGGACGCCGGCATCGCGCACCGGGCGATGCGCCGGGTGCTGTAGAGCCGAGGCCCCGGGGGCCGCGCGCCCTGAGTGCCGGCCCGGGCCCGGGTCCGCGCCTTCCAGGGCAGTCTGAGCCGGGTCCGCGCCTTCCCAGGGCCGTCTGAGCCGGGGTCCGCGTTTCCCGGTGCCCGGCCCCGGTTCCGCGTTTCCCGCAGCCCTGCCCCCGCGTCCGCGGCTCACGTTTCGGGGCCCGGACGGGTCCGGCGGTCCGGCGGCGGGTCTCGCGAGCGGCGCCGCACGTCGGTTTGTCCGGATCCGCGCCCCGGCGTGGCAGGGTTGGAGCCCGATCGTCGACCGTGCCGTGAGGCCGGAAGAAGGGCGCGCCCGTGGACCAGTTGGCCCTGCTGTTCCTGCTGTTGCTAGGGGCTCTGCTCACCGTGCCGCTCGGGGAGCGGCTCGGGCTGCCGGCCCCGGTCCTGATGACCCTGATCGGGATCGGGTGCGCCTTCGTGCCGTTCGTGCCGAACGTCGACATCCCGCCCGAGTACATCCTTCCGCTCGTCCTCCCGCCGCTGCTCTACGCCTCCGTGCAGCGGACCTCCTGGCGGCAGTTCGCCGCCAACCGGCGGCCCATCTTCCTGCTCGCCGTCGCACTGGTCTTCGTCACCACGGCCGCCGTCGCCGCCGTGGCCGACGCGCTCGTCCCCGGGCTGCCGCTCGCCGCGGCCGTCGCGCTCGGCGCCCTCGTCGCGCCGCCCGACCCGGTCGCCGCGACGGCCGTCGCCGGATCGCTCGGGCTGCCCCGCCGGCTCGTCTCCATCCTGGAGGGCGAGGGGCTGTTCAACGACGTCACCGCGATCGTGCTCTACCACGTGGCCATCGGCGCGGCCGTCGGCGGGACCTTCTCCTGGACGGAGGCGGGCGCGGAGCTGGTGCTCTCCGGCGTCGTCGCCGTCGCCGTCGGGCTGGCCCTCGGCTGGCTCGGCAACAGGCTCATCGGGATCCTCGGCGAAGCCACCCTGCAGACCGGGCTCACCCTGCTCGTACCGTTCGTCGCCTACGTCCTCGCCGAGGAGCTGCACGGCTCCGGCGTCCTGGCCGTCCTCGTCGTCGCCCTGTATCTCGCCGAGCACGCCGTGGACGCCGACGACGTGATGGGCCGGCTCGCGGGGCAGACCTTCTGGCAGATCGTCGACACCCTGGTCACCGGGATCGCCTTCGGGCTGATCGGCCTGGAGCTCCACAACGTCTTCGGCACCGCGGACGCCCGGATCGGCGAGATGCTCGGCTGGGGCGCCGTCGTGGTCGGTGTCGTCGTCGGCGTACGCCTGGCCTGGCTGCTGCCCGCGACCTGGCTGGCGAAGAGGCTCCACACCTACCGGGACTACGACGAGGAGATCCCGGTGAGCTGGCGGGAGACCGTCGTCATGTGGTGGTCCGGGATGCGTGGGGTGGCCTCGGTGGCGCTGGCGCTCGCCATCCCGCTGCGGACCTACGACGGTGCGCCGTTCCCCGGCCGGGAGGAGATCGTCTTCATCGCCTTCTGTGTGATCATCGCCACCCTCGTCGTCCAGGGCCTCACCCTGCCCTGGCTGGTCAAACGGCTCGGCGTGCGGGCCGACGCGGACGCCGAGCGGGCTCTCGAGCGCGACCTGGCGTTCCGGGCGGCGAAGGCGGCCAAGCGCCGGCTCAAGGAGATCCAGGACGTCGAGGAGCTGCCCGAGGAGGTGCAGGAGCGGCTGATGCGCGGGGCCTTCGACATCGGGGCGCGGATCAGCCCGGACATGCTGGACGAGGAGCGCCGGGCGGCCTTCGCCGAACGGGCCGAGCGGGTCAAGGCGGTGCAGCGCATCCAGCGGGAGATGATGTCGGCCGCCCGGCACGAGGTGCTGTCGGCGCGCAGCGAGCCGGGCGCCGATCCGGAGGTGGTCGACCGGGTGCTGCGCCAGCTGGACGTACGCAGCATGAGGTGACCGGACCGGACGGGACCCGGGCGGGGCCGGACGAGACCGGGAGGGACCGGCCGCGGCCGGCCCGGCTCTTCCCGGCGGGCCTCAGCCGCGGCCGATGCGGGCCGGTTCGTCGCCGCCCTTCTGGTACGCGTCGGCGTTGTTGCTGTGGACCTCGGAGGGCCGCGGCGGCGGCGCGTCGAGGCGCCTTCCGGCATCCCGCGGCGCCGGTACGGCGTCGGCGACCGCGATCCGCGGCAGGGCGTGCGGGTACTCCTCGGTGAGCCAGGCGATGAGCTGTTCCCGCACGGTGCACCGCACGGTCCAGACGTCGTCCGCGTCCTTGGCCGTGACCACCGCCCGTACCTGGATGGTGCTGGGGGTGGTGTCCGTGACGGCCAGGCTCCAGTCGCGGCCGTCCCAGGCCGGGCACTCCGCCAGGATCTCCTTGAGCTTGTCGCGCATCGCGGGGACCGGGGCGAGGTGGTCCAGGTGGAAGAAGACCGTGCCGGTCATCTGGGCACCGCCCCGCGACCAGTTCTCGAACGGCTTGCTGGTGAAGTACGACACAGGCATCGTGATGCGCCGCTCGTCCCAGGTCCGAACCGCGAGGAAGGTCAGCGTGACCTCCTCCACCACGCCCCACTCGCCGTCCACCACCACCGTGTCGCCTATCCGGACCATGTCGCCGAAGGCGATCTGGAAGCCGGCGAAGAGGTTGCCGAGGGTGCTCTGGGCGGCGATGCCCGCGACGATGCCGATGATGCCGGCGGAGGCGAGCATCGAGGTGCCGATGGTGCGCAGCGCCGGGAAGGTCAGCAGCATGGCCGCCACGGCGACGACGGCGACGACCGCCGTGACGATCCGCATGATGAGGGTGACCTGGGTGCGCACCCGGCGGACCCGGGCGGGGTCACGGTTGGTGGAGGCGTACCGCGCGAAGGTCGACTCCACGACGGCGGACGCGATCATGGTCACCAGCCAGGCGCTGGAGCCGATCAGGACCAGGGACAGGCCCTGGCCGATCCCCGCCTCGTGCTCCTGGACGGGGGACCACCGGGTCTCCCGGTAGGTGCCGCGCAGGACGGCGGTGAGCAGGACGGCCTGGAGCGGGATCCGGCAGCGGCGAAGCAGACCCCACAGCGGTGTGTCGGGGTGCCGTGCGTCGGCTCGGCGCAGCAGCAGGTCGGCCAGCCAGACCACCAGCAGGGTGAGCAGGACCGATCCTCCGAGGACCAGCAAGGGGCGCACCGGGTTCATCCTCTCCTTCTGGGCTTTCCGAGGCTTCGAGGTGTCTCGGGCTCGACGGGACCGGCTGGCAGGATGGAGCGCATGGACATCATGCTTTTCCATTCGGCCTACGGTCTGCGCCCCGCTGTGGAGGCCGCGGCCGAGCGGCTGAGGGCCGCCGGGCACCAGGTTCGCGTGCCCGACCTCTTCGAGGGCCAAACCGCCGATTCCGTCGAGGCGGGGACGGAGCTCAAGGAGAAGATCGGCAAGGAGGAGCTGCTGAAGCGCGCGATCCTCGCCGCTGCTCCGTACTCGGAGCGGGGCCTGGTCTACGCCGGCTTCTCCTTCGGCGCCTCGGTCGCGCAGACCCTCGCGCTGGGCGACGACAAGGCGCGCGGACTGCTGCTGTTCCACGGCACCTCGGACATCGCGCCGAACGCGGTCGTCGACGACCTGCCGGTCCAGCTCCACCTGGCCGACCCGGACCCGTTCGAGCCGCACGACTGGCTGACGTCGTGGTATCTGACGATGCGCCGGATCGGGGCCGACGTGGAGGTCTACCGCTACCCGGGCGCCGGGCACCTGTTCACCGACCCGGAGCTGCCGGACTTCGACGAGGCGGCGGCCGAGCGGGCCTGGTCGGTCGCCCTGGCCTTCCTCGACAGCCTCCCGGACGCGTGAGAGGGCGCGGCGGGGGCTCTCCCGCCGCGCCCTCCGTCAGTGCGTGTGTCAGCCGGCGCGGTACGCCGTCCAGAAGTCGTTCATCCGCGTGACCTGGCCCGCGGTGAACTGGTACATGCAGGCGTCGTACGTGTAGTCCATGAAGTTGTGGATCGGGTCCGCACCCGCCTTGGAGGCGCAGCTGTCGCGACCGGTCGGGCACTCGTACGCCGGGCTCTTCTCGGCCGGGGTGTCCGCGACCGAGTCACCGGATCCGTTGCAGCCGCCCTGGAACGTGTGGTAGAGCCCCATCCAGTGGCCGACCTCGTGGGTCGCGGTGTCGCCCTCGTTGTAGTTGGCCGCGGAGCCGCCCGGCAGCGAGGAGTCGAGCACGACCACGCCGTCCATGGACGGGTTGGAGTTGTACGAGGACGGGAAGGTCGCCCAGCCGAGCAGACCGCCGCTGAGCTTGGCGGTGTAGAAGTTCAGCGCGCCCGCCCCGCCCTTGCGGAGGGTCTGCTTCATCTGCTTCTCGGCGGTGGAGCCGGAGGCCAGGTTGTACCAGGTCGCGTTGTCCGTGTAGTCGGTCGAGGCGAGCGTGAACTGGAAGTTGGTGTTCACGTTGCCGGTGCCCTGGCCGGCGTAGGCCGCGTTCAGGACCGCGAGCTGCTTGCTGATGTCCGTGGCGGTCAGCTTGCCCGTGGTGCCGCTGTGGATGACGTGGAAGTAGACCGGGATGTTCACCACGGCGGCGGTGGCGTTCATGCCGCTGGAGCGGGCCGACTCCAGTCTCTTCTTCAGGTCGGCGTCCATGGCCTTGGCCTGGGCGGCGGAGACCTCGTTGGGCTCGGCGGCGTGCGCGGTGGCGCCGCGGGACTTGCGGGCGCTGGAGTGGGCGTCCGTACCGTCCGCGCACTCCTCGGCGGAGAGGCCGGCGGCGGAGGTGGTGGAGGCCGGGGCCGCCGCGGGGGCGGAGAGGGGGGCCAGGGCCAGGGTTCCGGCCATGACGGCGGTGCCGAGCATACGACGTGACATACGCGGCGATATACGAACAAGAGCACGCACAGGTGACTCCTCGCGGGGGGTTGTGGAGAGGTAGTTCCTCGCCACCGCGGGGAGATTACGGGTCCATGTCAGACGTTGTTGAGCATTGATCAAGCCCAATCATCCGTGCGGCAAATCGGGTCATCGGGAAGAAAAACTTTCGTCACTTCCGGAGTTTGAGACAGTGACGTAACGAACCAGACGGCAAAGGCGGGTGGTGTGTCCGGATTCGATCGCCCGAACTCACCACCCGCCGTAGCGATGTGATCCGCTGTTAACAGAAGGGATCATGGCCGAAAATCGACCATGCGGTCATCTCGTCACACCGGCTGGTACACCCGCTCGACGCGCTGCGTTCCGTTCCGCGTCCGGTACGACCGTGCCCAGGCGGCCGTCGCGTCGGGCGACGCCTTGTCGGAGACCGTGTAGTAGTCCATCTGCGAGCGCTCGGCGGTCACGTCCAGCACGCCGTAGCCGTGGTGGTCCATGTCCACCCACTTCACATGGCGGTTGGCGGCCTTGATCGCCCCGGCCGCCACCACGGAGACCGTGCCCGGCGCCACATGGAGCAGGTCGTCGATGTTGTCCGAGGTCACCGAGGTCACCACGAACTCCGTCGCGGCCGACTGTGACAGCGGGTACGTCGCCGCCTTCACCGGGACGTCGTTGGCCCAGGCCATATGGATGTCCCCGGTCAGGAAGACGGTGTTCCGGATCGACCGCCCGGTCAGGTGGGCCAGCAGTTCCTTGCGGTCGTCGGTGTAGCCGTCCCACTGGTCGACGTTGACCGCGAGCCCCTCCTTCGGCAGGCCGAGCAGTTCGGCCACCGGGCCGAGGAGGTGGGCCGGAAGGGAGCCGAAGGCGACGGGCGAGATCATCACCGAGGTGCCGACCAGCTTCCAGGTGGCGTCCGAGCCGGCGAGCCCCGACTTCAGCCAGTCCAGTTGGGCGCGGCCGGTGAGCGTACGCTCCGGGTCGTCGACCGAGCCGCTGCCGATCGTGGCCTGCTGGGAGCGGAACGACCGCAGGTCCAGCAGATGCAGGTCGGCCAGCTTGCCGAAGCGCAGCCGCCGGTAGACCGTGCCCTCGGTGGACGCGCGGACCGGCATCCACTCGAAGTACGCCTGCTTCGCGGCGGCCACCCGCTCCGCCCACTCGCCCTCGGCGCCCGGCGTGTGGTTCTCCGCGCCGCCCGCCCAGGCGTCGTTGGCGACCTCGTGGTCGTCCCAGATCGCGATCACGGGATGGGCGGCGTGCAGCGCCTGGAGGTCGGGGTCCGTCTTGTACGTGGCGTGCCGGGTGCGGTAGTCGGCCAGCGAGACGATCTCGTGCGTGGGCTCGTGCTGCCGCACGGAGTACGCGGCATTCGGATAGGCCCCGGCCGCGTACTCGTAGATGTAGTCGCCGAGGTGGAGGATCGCGTCCAGGTCCGCGCGGGCCGCGAGGTGGCGGTACGCGGAGAAGTAGCCGGATTCCCAGTTGGCGCACGAGACCACGCCGAAACGGACACCGTCGGTCGTGGCGTCGGCGGCGGCGGTGGTGCGCGTACGGCCGACCGGGGAGACGGTGTCACCGACCGTGAACCGGAACCAGTAGGCGGTCGCCGGGCGCAGGCCACGGACGTCCGCCTTGACCGTGTGGTCGGAGGCGGCCCGTGCGGTGGTGGTGCCCCGGGCCACCGTCCTGCCGAAGGCCTGGTCCTCGGCGACCTCCCAGCCGACCGTGACGTCGGGACCGGTGGAGGAGCCGGGCACGGCGTCGGGCGTGGGGGTCACGCGCGTCCAGAGCAGGACGCCGTCGGGAAGCGGGTCGCCGGAGGCGACGCCGTGGAGGAAGACGGGGGCCTCGGTGCCCGCGAGAGCGGGGGAGGCGGTGCCCACCAGCACCGGTGCGGCGACGGCCGTGACGGCCGCGGCTTTCACGACCGTACGGCGGGTGGGGGCGGAGGATATGAAACGACTGGTCACGGGCAGTCAGATTACTGACCGGTATGACGAACAGGCAGGCGAAAACCGGAAAGTTCGCCTGCCTGTCGGCCGGTTGTCGTCCTGGTCGCGCTCTCCCGCGCGAGACGACCTAGCCCTTCAGGGCCGGAGTCAGCGCCGCGGTGAACTCGTCGACCGTCAGCGGCGGGTTCTTGCTGCCCTCGGCGGTCAGCGTCTTGCCGTCCATCTTCAGCGTCGGGGTGCCGGTCACCCCGCTCGCGTCGAACGTGGCGGACATCTTCATCGCCCAGGCGTCGAAGGTGCCGTCCTCCACGTTCTTCTTGAACTGCGCGTTGCCCTTCAGGGCCGGGACCGAGTCGGCGATCTCCAGGAGGTACGAGTCCTTGGCGAACTTGTCCTGCGTCTCCTCCGGGTGGAACTTCGTGGAGTAGAGGGCCGCCTTGAACTTCATGAACGCCTCGGGGCTCACGTCGAGCGCCGCGCCCAGGGCCGACAGCGCGTTCTTCGAGCCCTCGCCCTGCGCGGCGTTGTCGATGAACGTCGCGCCTATGTACTTGATCTTGTACTTGCCGTCGGTGACGTCCTTGTCGACCGTCGGGCCGACCTGCTGCTCGAACGTGGCGCACACCGGGCAGCGCGAGTCCTCGTAGAGCTCCAGCGTCTTGGTGGCCTCCGGCTTGCCGATGACGACCGTCGTGCCGTTCGTGCCCTCGGTGTTCTTGGGCGCGGTGATCTGGGTCGCCTTGGCCGCGGCCTCCCACGCGGAGGGCTTGTTGGACTGGACGACGATGTAGCCGGCGCCGCCGGCGACGGCCAGCACGCCGACCGCCGTCAGACCGACGACCACCTGGCGGCGGGTCTTGTCCTTCTTCGCCTGGCGCTCGCGCTCGATACGGAGCCGCTCGCGGGCGGCCGCCTTGTTGGCCTGGCTGTTGCGTGAACTCATGATCGTGATCTCCGTGAAAAGGAAGGTGGGAAAGGGACGGACGTGCTCAGGCGCCTGCGAGGCCCGAACACGGAGGTCCCCGCCGTCCGACGGAGTGCACGAGAAGCCGGGTGCGCGAGCGGCGCGGCTCCTGCGAGCGGCGCCGTCCGAGCTCGGGGGCCGGGCGTGCCCCTCCGCGGAGCGCCGCCGCCAGCAGCAGCGGCCGGAACGCGAAGGCCGCCACGGCCCGAAGGAGCCCGGCCAGCGCCCGCTCGCCGTGGCGCAGCCAGGCCGCGGCGAAGAGCCCCACCGACACGTGGGCGGCGAGCAGCAGCCACGGCAGGGCGGGGTTCGGCGAGTGCAGCAGGGCGGCCAGGCTTCCGCTCTCGGGGGCGGCCACCCCCGGCAGGTCGGTGCCCACGGCGCCGCCGCAGAGCACGTCCACGCCCACCGCCCGCAGCGAGCCGGCGACCGGGCCGCCGGCGGGCCCGTAACAGAGCGCCTGGCCCGTGGTGAAGACCGTGTCGGCCGCCAGCTCCAGCGGGACGAGCAGCCCCGCGATCGGCCCGAAGCCGCGCTCGCGGCCGGCCAGCGCGTACGCCACGGCGAAGACGCCGGCCGCGAGCAGACCGACGGCTGTCAGGGGCAGCGGGACCCGGGACAGCAGCACGTGGGAGCCGACGGACAGCGTCACGACCAGTGCCGTGAAAAGCGCCGCCCGCAGCCCCCGAAGCCGCGTCCCTGATATGTCCATAGCCTGGGAAGTGTGCCATGCCCGTCCGTAAGAGCCTCTTAAGGGCTCCCTGCGAACGCCCCTAGAGGCCCGGGATCCGGCCGTTGCGGAACAGGTCGACGAAGATCTGGTGGTCGGCACGCGCGCGTGCCCCGTACGCGTGGGCGAAGTCCACCAACAGCTCCGCGAAGCCGTCCTCGTCGGCGGCGATCGCCGCGTCGATGGCCCGCTCGGTCGAGAACGGCACCAGCGAGTGGCCGCTGGAGTCGTCCGCCGCCGCGTGCATCGTCGCCGTCGCCCGGCCGAGGTCGGCGACGGTCGCCGCGATCTCCTGCGGGTCGTCGATGTCCGACCAGTCCAGGTCCACCGCGTACGGCGAGACCTCCGCGACCAGCTGCCCCGATCCGTCGAGCTCCGTCCAGCCCAGCCACGGGTCCGCGTGCGCCTGGAGCGCCCGCTGCGAGATCACCGTGCGGTGGCCCTCGTGCTGGAAGTACTCCCGCACCGCCGCGTCCGTGACATGGCGCGAAACCGCCGGTGTCTGCGCCTGCTTCATGTAGATCACGACGTCGTTCTCGAGGGCGTCGCTGTTGCCTTCGAGCAGGATGTTGTACGAGGGGAGACCCGCCGAACCGATCCCGATCCCGCGCCGCCCGACCACGTCCTTGACCCGGTACGAGTCCGGCCGGGCCAGGCTGGACTCCGGGAGGGTCTCCAGATAGCCGTCGAAGGCCGCCAGGACCTTGTAGCGGGCGGCGGCGTCCAGCTCGACGGCCCCGGCACCGGAGGAGAAGCGGCGCTCGAAGTCACGGATCTCGGTCATCGAGTCCAGCAGCCCGAAGCGCGTCATGCCGCGGGCGTCGCGCAGCGCGTCCAGGAGCGGCCCCTCGGCCGTGTCCAGGGTGAACGACGGCACCTCGTCGTCCTTGGCGCCGGTCGCGAGCGCGTGGATCCGCTCCCGGTAGGCGGCGGCCTGGATCCGCACCAGCTCGGTGATCTGCTCGTCACTGAGGGCCTTGGCGTAGCCGATCAGCGCCAGGGAGGCGGAGAGCCGCTTGAGGTCCCAGGTGAAGGGGCCGACGTAGGCCTCGTCGAAGTCGTTGACGTTGAAGATCAGCCGGCCCGTGGCGTCCATGTACGTGCCGAAGTTCTCGGCGTGCAGGTCGCCGTGGATCCAGACCCGGCCGGTGCGCTCGTCCACGTACGGACCGCCGTGCCGCTCCCCTTCCAGGTCGGCGTAGAACAGGCTCGCGGCGCCCCGGTAGAAGGCGAAGGCGGAGCCGGCCATCTTCCGGAACTTGACCCGGAAGGCGGCCGGGTCGGCGGCGAGGAGCTCGCCGAAGGCGGTGTCGAAGACGGCGAGGATCTGCTCACCGCGCTGCGCGGCGGTGGGCTGGGGGACCGACATCGAGGGTGCCTCCTGGTGCGGGACGTGACGTATGGCTGTGCATGACAAAACGGACGGGTGATCCGTCTCTCTCAACGCGCGACGGTACCCCCGAGTGCCCGTCCCCCGTCCGGCCGCCGCCTCATACCGGGGGTCTCCGCCCGGCCGTATCCGCACCGGTCTGTCGGTCGGCCGACGTAGACTTCCAGGCTGTCCCCCCAGACTGTTTTGGAGGCCTCCCGCCGTGACCAAGCCGCCCTTCACGCACCTTCACGTCCACACCCAGTACTCCCTGCTGGACGGTGCCGCGCGGCTCAAGGACATGTTCGACGCGTGCAACGAGATGGGCATGTCCCACATCGCGATGTCCGACCACGGCAACCTCCACGGGGCGTACGACTTCTTCCACACCGCGAAGAAGGCCGGAGTGACGCCGATCATCGGCATCGAGGCGTACGTCGCCCCCGAGTCCCGGCGGAACAAGCGGAAGATCCTCTGGGGCCAGCCGCACCAGAAGCGGGACGACGTCTCCGGTTCCGGTGGTTACACCCACAAGACGATCTGGGCGGCGAACGCCACCGGACTGCACAACCTCTTCAAGCTCTCCTCCGACGCCTACGCCGAGGGCTGGCTCCAGAAGTGGCCCCGGATGGACAAGGAGACCATCTCCCAGTGGTCCGAGGGCCTGATCGCCTCCACCGGCTGCCCGTCCGGCGAACTGCAGACCCGGCTGCGCCTCGGCCAGTTCGACGAGGCCCTGAAGTCGGCCTCCGAGTACCAGGACATCTTCGGCAAGGACCGGTACTTCCTGGAGCTGATGGACCACGGCATCGAGATCGAGCGCCGGGTCCGCGACGGGCTCCTGGAGATCGGCAAGAAGCTCGGCATCCCGCCGCTGGTCACCAACGACTCGCACTACACGTACGCGCACGAGGCCACCGCCCACGACGCGCTGCTGTGCATCCAGACCGGCAAGAACCTCTCCGACCCGGACCGCTTCAAGTTCGACGGCACCGGCTACTACCTGAAGTCCACCGAGGAGATGTACGCCGTCGACTCCTCGGACGCCTGGCAGGAGGGCTGCCGCAACACGCTGCTGGTCGCCGAGCAGGTCAGCACCGAGGGCATGTTCGTCGAGAAGAACCTCATGCCGAAGTTCGACATCCCCGAGGGCTACACCGAGGTCTCCTGGTTCCGGGAGGAGACCATGCGCGGCATGCACCGCCGCTTCCCGGACGGCATCCCCGAGGACCGCATGAAGCAGGTCGAGTACGAGATGGACACGATCATCTCGATGGGCTTCCCGGGCTACTTCCTCGTCGTCGCCGACTTCATCATGTGGGCGAAGAAGCAGGGCATCGCCGTCGGCCCCGGCCGAGGCTCCGCCGCCGGCTCGATCGTCGCGTACGCCATGGGCATCACCGACCTCGACCCGATCCCGCACGGCCTGATCTTCGAGCGGTTCCTCAACCCCGAGCGCGTCTCGATGCCCGATGTCGACATCGACTTCGACGAGCGCAGGCGCGTCGAGGTGATCCGCTACGTCACGGAGAAGTACGGCTCCGACAAGGTCGCCATGATCGGCACGTACGGCAAGATCAAGGCGAAGAACGCGATCAAGGACTCCGCGCGCGTCCTCGGCTACCCCTACGCCATGGGCGACCGGCTCACCAAGGCCATGCCCGCCGACGTCCTCGGCAAGGGCATCGACCTCAACGGCATCACCGACCCCTCGCACCCCCGCTACAGCGAGGCGGGCGAGATCCGGGCGATGTACGAGAACGAGCCCGACGTGAAGAAGGTCATCGACACCGCACGGGGCGTCGAGGGACTGGTCCGGCAGATGGGCGTGCACGCCGCCGGCGTGATCATGTCCAGCGAGCCGATCGTCGACCACGCCCCGATCTGGGTGCGGCACACGGACGGCGTGACCATCACGCAGTGGGACTACCCCCAGTGCGAGTCGCTCGGCCTGCTGAAGATGGACTTCCTGGGCCTGCGCAACCTCACCATCATGGACGACGCCGTCAAGATGGTGAAGGCCAACAAGGGCATCGACCTCGACCTGCTGGCCCTGCCGCTCGACGACCCCAAGACCTTCGAACTGCTCCAGCGCGGTGACACCCTCGGCGTCTTCCAGTTCGACGGCGGCCCCATGCGGTCGCTGCTGCGGCTGATGAAGCCCGACAACTTCGAAGACATCTCCGCCGTGTCCGCCCTGTACCGGCCGGGCCCGATGGGCATGAACTCCCACACGAACTACGCCCTGCGCAAGAACAAGCAGCAGGAGATCACGCCGATCCATCCGGAGCTGGAGAAGCCCCTCGAAGAGGTGCTCGCGGTCACCTACGGCCTGATCGTCTACCAGGAGCAGGTGCAGAAGGCCGCCCAGATCATCGCCGGGTACTCCCTCGGCGAGGCCGACATCCTCCGCCGCGTGATGGGCAAGAAGAAGCCCGAGGAGCTGGCGAAGAACTTCGTCCTCTTCCAGAAGGGCGCCCGGGACAAGGGCTACAGCGACGAGGCGATCCAGGCGCTCTGGGACGTCCTGGTGCCGTTCGCCGGCTACGCCTTCAACAAGGCCCACTCCGCCGCGTACGGCCTGGTCTCCTACTGGACCGCCTACCTCAAGGCGAACCACCCCGCCGAGTACATGGCCGGGCTGCTGACCTCGGTCAAGGACGACAAGGACAAGTCCGCGGTCTACCTCAACGAGTGCCGCCGCATGGGCATCAAGGTGCTGCCGCCCAACGTGAACGAGTCGGAGTCCAACTTCGCCGCCCAGGGCGACGACGTGATCCTCTTCGGACTCTCCGCCGTCCGCAACGTCGGCACCAACGTCGTCGAGTCGATCATCAAGTCGCGCAAGGCGAAGGGGAAGTACAGCTCCTTCCCCGACTTCCTCGACAAGGTCGAGGCGGTCGTCTGCAACAAGCGGACCATCGAGTCGCTGATCAAGGCCGGCGCCTTCGACGAGATGGGCCACACCCGCAAGGGCCTGGTCGCCCACCACGAACCGATGATCGACAACGTGGTCGCGGTCAAGCGCAAGGAGGCCGAGGGACAGTTCGACCTCTTCGGCGGCATGGGCGACGACGCCGGCGACGAGCCCGGCTTCGGCCTGGACGTCGAGTTCTCCGACGTCGAGTGGGAGAAGTCCTACCTGCTCGCCCAGGAGCGTGAGATGCTCGGCCTCTACGTCTCCGACCACCCGCTCTTCGGCCTGGAGCACGTCCTGTCCGACAAGACGGACGCCGGGATCTCCCAGCTGACGGGCGGCGAGCACGCGGACGGCGCGGTCGTCACGATCGGCGGCATCATCTCCGGCCTGCAGCGCAAGATGACCAAGCAGGGCAACGCCTGGGCCATCGCCACCGTCGAGGACCTGGCCGGCTCCATCGAGTGCATGTTCTTCCCCGCCACGTACCAGCTGGTGTCCACCCAGCTCGTCGAGGACACGGTCGTCTTCGTCAAGGGCCGCCTCGACAAGCGCGAGGACATCCCCCGGCTCGTCGCCATGGAGCTGATGGTCCCCGACCTCTCGAACGCCGGGACCAACGCGCCCGTCGTCCTCACCATCCCCACGGTGAAGGTCACCCCGCCCATGATCAGCAGGCTCGGCGAGATCCTGGGCCACCACAAGGGCAACACCGAGGTGCGGATCAAGCTCCAGGGCCCGCGGAAGACGACCGTGCTCCGGCTCGACCGGCACCGCGTCCAGCCCGACCCCGCGCTCTTCGGCGACCTGAAGGTGCTGCTCGGCCCGTCCTGCCTGGCCGGTTAGGGCCCGGCCGGACAGTGCCCGGCCGGAGAGAGCCGTGCCTGGCCGGACAGTGCCCGCCGTCCAGGCCCGCGGCACACCGAAGGGGCGCGCCCGTCGTCACGGGCGCGCCCCTTCCGCAGGTCTGTCGCGGGGAGATCCGCGGTGAGATCAGTTGTGGCCGAAGCGCTTCTGCCGGCCCTTGCGGGCCATGTCGCCGGGCGTCACCTGTGCGGCGCGCTGCTCGGCCTGCGACTCCATCGCCGACTGCTGCGCCTGCTGGGTGCCACGCTCGGCCGGCGACTGCTTCTGCGGACTCTTCTGGTTCTTGTTCTTGGCCATGGTGATGCCTCCTCAGGGGAATCTCGGGGCCAGGGCCGCTGCCAGACTCACATACGGTATGAACCGCCGCACTTTGGATCATTACGCACCGTGAGCGCCCTCGGCGCACGGGATCCGCCACGCCGATGATCCAGTTCCGGCCGTCAACCTCCCGACCGTCGGGCAGACTCGAAGGAAATCCGAAGCAACTTCCGATCCCGAGGTTCCCGAAAGAGGGTGGAACACGTGGACCGCTGCGTCGTTCTGGTGGACGCCGGCTATCTGCTGGGCGCCGCCGCGAGCCTCCTCGCCGGGGAACCGGCCCGCTCCCGGATCACCGTCGACCACGCCGCCCTCATCCAGGGCCTCCGCGACCGGGCCGAGGCCGACACCGAACAGCCCCTGCTCCGGATCTACTGGTTCGACGGCGCACCCGACCGGGTGCCCCAGCCCGAACACCGCCGCCTGCGCGTGATGCCCCGGGTCACCGTCCGGCTCGGCGCCCTGACCCGCAGCGACGGCCGCTGGGCCCAGAAGGGCGTCGACGCGGCGATGCACGCCGAACTCACCGAACTGGCCAGAAATCGCGCCTGCTCCGACGTCGTCCTGGTGACCGGCGACGGCGACCTCCTGCCGGGCCTGATGTCCGCCAAGGAACATGGCGTCGCCGTCCACCTCTGGGCCGTCCAGGCCGCCGACGGCGACTACAACCAGTCCGAGGACCTCGTCGCCGAGGCGGACGAGCGCCGGGTCCTCGACCGCGCGTGGATCACCCGCGCCGTGCGCGCCAAAGACCTCACCGGCATCTGCGCTCCGCCGCCCGTGCCCCGCCCCGAGATCGCCGCCATCCTCTCCGCCCCGCTGCCCGAGTCGGCCCTCGCGGCTTCCGCCGAACGGGCGGCCGAGGCCGCGGCCACGGCCGCCCGTGGCCAGAACGGATCGCCGGCCCCCGTGCCCGCCGCCCCCTCCGCGAACGGATCGGCGCCGGGCGTCCCCGCGCCCACCGGCAAGGCCGGCGTCCCGACCCCCAAGGACCTGGCCGGGCTGCGCGGTCCCGCGTCCCCGGCCCATCCCCACACGACCCACGCCCACCCCCACCCGGCCAACGCCACGCTGCGCTGGTCCTCCGACAAGGGCTGGATCGAACGCCCCGGCGGCCCTCTCGGGGAACCCGCGGAGACGGCCTCGCTGCCCACCCTCGCCCAGCTCACCAGCGCGGAGCAGCGCTGGGCCGACCGCGAGGAGGACATCACCACCGTCGGCGGCGACCCCTTCGAAGTGGGGCAGGTCTTCGCGCGTCGCTGGATGGAACGGCTCCCCGAGCAGAGCCACGTCCAGCGGCTCGCCACGATGTACCCGCGCATCCCGCACCGCATCGACGGCGAACTCCTCCGGTACGCGGCACGGTTCGGTCTGCTCGCCCACAAGGACGACCAGATCGACGAGCACGACCGGTATGCCATCCGGGCCGGTTTCTGGCGCGAGATCGACGTCCGGGCCGCCGCGGAACACGCCCCCGCGGGGGAGTAGGGCCGCGGACCCCGTAGGCTCATCCCTCGTGAGTACGGTGTGCGTGGTGCGGGATCTGGTCAAGACGTACCCCGCCGCGCGCGGCAGGCGAGGGACCCCCGCGACGCCCGAGGTGCGCGCCACCGACGGCATCAGCCTGGACGTCGGCGGCGGCGAGATCTTCGGCCTGCTCGGACCCAACGGCGCCGGCAAGTCCACGCTCGTCCGCCAGCTGACCGGCCTGATGCGCCCCGACTCCGGCTCGGTGGAGCTGCTCGGCCACGACCTCGTACGCCACCCGGAGCGCGCCGCGCGGCTGCTCGCCTACCTCGGCCAGGAGTCCACCGCGCTCGACGAGCTGACCGTCGCGCTCGCCGCCGAGACGACCGGCCGGCTGCGCGGTCTGAGCGCCCGGGACGCACGCGCCGCCCGCGACGCCGTCCTGGAGGAACTCGGTCTGGGCGAGCTGGCCGGGCGCCCCCTGAAGAAGCTCTCCGGCGGCCAGCGGCGGCTCGCCTGCGTCGCCGCCGCCCTGATCGGTCAGCGGCCGGTCCTCGTCCTCGACGAGCCGACCACCGGCATGGATCCCGTCGCCCGGCGGGCCGTCTGGGCCGCCGTCGACCGGCGCCGCGCCGAGCACGGCACGACCGTGCTGCTCGTCACCCACAACGTCATCGAGGCCGAGACCGTACTGGACCGGGTCGCCGTCCTCGAACGCGGCCGGGTCATCGCCTGCGACACCCCGGCCGGGCTCAAGGAACGCGTCGCGGGCGAGGTGCGGGTCGACCTGGTGTGGCGCGAGCGCGCCCCGCTGGACGTCCCCGAGGTCGCCGCGCTGCGGACCTCCGCCCAGGAGTCCGGCCGGCGCTGGACCCTGCGGCTCGCCCCGGACGAGGCCCGGGCGGCGGTCGCCGCCGTCACGGGCGGGGCGGCGTTCGCGGCGCTGGACGACTTCACACTGGCGACGCCGAGCCTGGAGGACGTGTACCTGGCGCTGGGCGGCGAGACCAAGGGACTGGTGAAGGCGTGAATCCGTGCGTGCAGTCGTGCGTGCAGTCAGGGAACCGGACGGTCAGGAGCAGTACGCAGTGAGCATCGTGCCCGCCGAGGTCCGGCCGACCGGCGCGTCGGCGCCGTGGACCCGCGACGGTGGCGAGGGCGGCGCCGCGGCCGCGCCGCTCGCCCCGCGCGCCCGGCTGCTGCCCGCTCTCGCGGCCGTGTACCGCGCGCAGCTCTCGCGCGCCCGGGTCTCCCGCATCCCGCTGCTCTTCGTGGCGACCTTCCAGTCCGTCGGGATCATGGTCCTGATGCGGGGGGTCGTCGACGGCGGGGAGGAGGCGCGGGCCGTGGTGGCCGGCTCGTCCGTCCTCGTCGTCGCCTTCGTCGCGCTGAACCTGCTCGCGCAGTACTTCGGCCAGCTGCGGGCCGGCGGCGGGCTCGACCACTACGCCACGCTGCCGGTACCGCCGGCCGCCGTGGTGCTCGGCGCGGCGGGCGCGTACGCCTCCTTCACCGTGCCCGGGACGGTCGTCACCGCCGTCATCGGCTCGGTGCTGTTCGGGCTGCCCCTCGGGCACCTGTGGATCCTGGCCGCCGTGGTGCCGCTGGCCGGGGCCGCGCTCGCCGGGCTCGGCGCGGCGCTGGGACTGCTTGCGCCACGCCAGGAACTGGCGACCCTCCTCGGCCAGCTGGGCATGTCGGCGGCGCTGCTGCTCGGCGTGCTGCCGGCGGACCGGCTGCCGGGGCCGATCGGCTGGGCGCGCGATCTGCTGCCGTCGACGTACGGGGTGGAGGCGCTGGCCCGGACGTTCGGCCCGCGTCCCGACTGGGCGGCGGTCGGGCTCGACCTCGCGGTGTGCGGCGCGGTGGGCGTGGCGTCGCTGGCGGCGGCGACGTGGGCGTACCGGCGGGCGGCGGTCCGCTGAGGCGAGGCGCCGAGGCACCTGGCACGATGGCGGGGTGACCGCACCCCTGACACCGCCTCACCAGCCTCCGCACGACGCCCACGCCTGGCCCTCGCCCTACCCGCCGTCGCCCGAGGAGGACGATGTGCCGAGCACGGGGACGGAGCTGCGGCAGGCCGCCGTGGTGGCCGCCGTCTCCACGGTCGTCGGGGCGGCCCTGGGGCCGCTGTGGCTGTGGCTGGCGCCGCGGGTGCCGCTCATCTCGGACGGCAAGGCGGTCTTCCTGCGCGACAGCGAGGGGGAGTCGGCGATCGGCGCGGACGGCACCTTCGTGCTGCTGGCGGTGGGCTTCGGGGCGGTCGCGGCGCTCCTGGTCTTCCTCTTCCACCGGCACGGCGGTGTGGCGCTGGTCCTCGGCCTGGCGGTCGGGGGCGTGCTGGGCTCGCTGCTCGGGTGGGGCGTCGGGACGTACCTGGGGCCGACGCACGACGTGGTGGCCCACGCCAAGGCGGTGGGCCCGAACGTGGTGTTCGACGCGCCGCTGAAGCTGGAGATGTGGCAGGGCGCGATCCTGGCGTGGCCGCTGGCCGCGACGGCCGTCCACCTGGGGATGACGGCGCTCTTCGGCCCCCGTGACCCGGAGCCGGAGTGGCCCCCGTCGCCCGCCTCGCCCCCGCCGTCCTCGACGCCTCCGCCCGCGCGCGGCTGAAGGCCTCCCGCGCCGGGCACGGAGCCGAGGCGGCCCCGTCCCACGGGCGGGACCGCCGCTATCCGCGGCCGATCGGGGCCAGTACGGCCGTCGTCAGGGCGGCCAGGTCCGCGGGGGAGAGTTCGACCTCCAGGCCGCGGCGGCCGGCCGAGACACAGATCGTCGGGTGGTCCGAGGCCGAGGCGTCGAGGACCGTGCGCAGGCGCTTGCGCTGGCCCAGCGGGGAGATGCCGCCCCGGACGTAGCCCGTGGTGCGTTCGGCTGCGGCCGGGTCGGCCATGGCCGCGCGCTTGCCGCCGACGGCCGAGGCGAGGGCCTTGAGGTCCAGCTGTCCGGCGACCGGGACCACCGCGACCGTCAGCTCGCCGTCCACGTCCGCGACCAGCGTCTTGAAGACCCGGTCGGGGGAGACGCCCAGCGCCTCCGCCGCCTCCTCGCCGTACGACGGCGACGCCGGGTCGTGGTCGTACGCGTGGAGCGTGAAGGGGGTCCCTGCGGCCGCCAGCGCCACCGTCGCGGGGGTTCCGCCGCCGTTCGCCTGCTTCTTCTGCTTCTTCGCCACCGGGCTCCTCCGTCAGTTCGGGCTCGTCGGCGCCCGGGTCAGATCCACCGCCGGCAGCGACGGCAGATGCCGCAGCACCGCCGTCTCGGCCCGCAGCAGCGTCAGCTCCTCACGCAGCCGTGTCGCCGTGTCCGGGGCCTGCAGCAGCCGCTGCTTGGCCGGGGTGTCGAGCACCGCGGCCGCCGCGACCAGGTACGACACCACCGAGGGCTCGTCCGGCAGCTCACTCGTCGTCAGGGACCGCTCCCGCGCTCCGGCCAGCCGCTTCTGGTAGCTGCGGAACGCCCGCAGGACGCCCTCGGCGAGGGTGCCCGCCTCGTCGCCCTGCTCCTCCGGGAGCTCCTCGACCTCGGCCACCAGGAACGGCCCGCTCGCGTCGACCGAGAGCAGCTTGACCCGGGTCGTGCCGGTGGCCATCACCTCGAAGCTGCCGTCGGCCCGCTCCCGGATCGTCGCCGCGTCGGCGACGCAGCCGACCCGGTGGAACGCCTGGATGGGATCGGCGCCGAAGCCCGCGGCGGGGCCCTTCTCCGGCTGCGCCGTCGGGTCCGGCATGCCCGGGGCGGTCCGGGCGACCTCCCGGCCGTCGCGGATCGCCACGACGGCGAAGCGGCGCGGCTCCGACTCGTCGGTCTTGAGCAGCTCGCGCATCATGGCGCGATAACGCTCCTCGAAGACGTTCAGGGGCAGCACGAGGCCCGGGAACAGCACCGCGTTGAGCGGGAAGAGAGGCAGGCGAGCGGTGGTCACAGCGGTCAAGCGTAATGGCCGCGTGGCCCGTCTCGACCGGCCCGTCCCCGTCCGGCTTCCCGCAGGGGTGTCGCACGGGCCACTTCGACGCGTACGGCGTCCCGCGCGGCGAGGAACCGGGCGAGCGGATCCTCGCCCACCAGCGTCCAGGGAAACGACGTCGCACAGGGCCCGAGCCGCCGGAACTCCTCCAGCGCCTCGTCCCACCGCCCGCGCCTGACCAGGACGTACACCAGCAGATTGCGCACCTCCGCGGGCCACGGATCGCCGACCGGGTACGCGGCGGACAGGGCGACCCCCCGGTCGGCGGCGGCGTCGATCCGGTCCTCATGGGGGCGGCCGGCGCCGACGAGCAGTTCGGCGAAGGCGGCGCGGGCGGGCAGCGCCTGGATCAGGGAGCCGGGCAGCGCGTCCTCGGCGGCCTGCTCGGCGAAGTCGAAGCACTCGCTGTGCGAGCCGTACCACTGGGCCGAGAGGTACTTCAGGGCGGCGACATGGCAGCCGTAGTGGTGCGGGGAGCGGCGGACGGCCTGTTCCCACAGCGTCTCGAACTCCGTGTGCGCGGCATGCGTGCCCCGCGCGTGGTCCAGGGCGAGGCGCCACGGCACCGGATCGCGCGGCGCCGCCTCGGCGGCCGCGTCGATCATCGGGCCCAGCTCACGCAGCCGTTCGGCACGGGCCGGCGAGTCCCACGCCTTGCGCATCGCGAGCTGCGCCTTGACGAGCAGCGCGTCCGGATCGCGGGGAGCGGCGGCGAGCCACCGGGCCAGCCAGTCGTCGCGGTTGTACGCGAAGGTGGCCAGCCGGGCGACATAGCGGTCCCGGTTCTCCCACTCGGCGGCCTCCCGGGTGGTGGCGAGGAGCTTGGCCGCCGGGCCGGGGTCCGCCAGGGCCGCGGCGACCAGCGCCGGCGCGAGCCGTCCGTCCGGCGCGTCGAGCAGCACGTCGTCGTCCGGCGGCAGGACGGCGGCGAGCCGCGGCGCGTGCCGGACGAGTCGGGCGGTGCCGATCAGGGCGCGGAGCAATGACATGGTGCCGCCATTGAAAACCGCAGGTGAGGGCGGCGCCAGTGGGGAGCTGTGAAGCTTTGGTGGCGGCGGGAAAGTTGTCCTGACCGAGGTCAAGACAGGGTAAAGAAAGGGGTGAGCCTGGTCGGAATCCGTGCCGTGCGCCCCCCGATCCTCCATCCGGCCGGGCGCCGCGCCGGGGCCGGGCGTGTCTCCCCGCACTCCGACACGCCCGGCCCCGCGCCTCCCCGCCCTGTCTCTAGCCCCGTCGCAGCAGCCGGGACGCCCCCGCCGCCACCGTCGTCGCCAGCACCCACCCGAGCAGGATCAGGGCCGTCGCCCCCCACTGCCAGACGCCCTCCAGCCGCCAGTAGCCCTCCTGGCCGAGGTTGATCACCGGCAGCAGCAGGTCCAGCGCGTACAGCGTGGCGTTCCACCGGGGGGACTCCTCCGCCTTCAGCGGCACCGGGTCGTAGCGGGAGAAGGCGATCGCCCCCGCCGCCCAGAGCACCGCCATCCAGAGAGCCGCCCGGCCCGGGCGATAGCCGTACGCCACCGTCCAGTCCTGGAGATAGCCCCAGAGCTTCCCCGCCACCGGGAGCGTCTCCCGCCGCCGCCGCTGCTTGGCGAGCAGCACCACCCGGGCGTCCGCGTCCTCACCGCTGCTGCGCAGGACCGTCGCCAGGCGTTCGTACGGCTCCGGGGCGTACTCCGGGGTCGCCGCGGCCACCCATTCGAGCCGCCGCGCCAGCGGGAAGTGGCCGTACGGCACCAGGTTCTCGTAGACGAAGCCGCCCATCGCGAGCCCGCCGGGTCCCGGCCAGCTGGTCGACAGGTCGATCAGGGTCACGATCTTGGCGCCGTTGAGCACCACCCGCCCCTCCTCCGGGCGCTCTCCGTTGAACCGCAGCTCCGGCGTGACGATCCGGCGCAGCGACACCTCCTCGCGGCGCGCGCCGTTCAGCATGAAGCGGGCGTAGTGCAGGTCCACCGCGTCGCCGAACCGCCCGTCGTCGAGCCGCACCCCGCCGTGGCACTCGACCGGCTTGCGCCGCGCCCCCCGCACCGGGGTGTACCCGATGCCGTAGGGCGGAGTGGCCGTGGCGTTTCCCGTCGACTCGTACACCCACGCGGCGTTCAGATAGAGCGAACGCTCCACGGTCAGCTGCGGCGCGTTGAGCGCCCGTCGTTCCTGCGCGCCGCGCAGCACGCTGCCCCGCAGACTCAGCGACACGCCCACCTTCGCTCCGCGCAGGCTCAGCTCGCCGTACGTCTCGATCAGCTCCGCCTGCAGGTCCTGTGCCACCACCAGGCCGTCCGCCGTGATCGCCCGCCCACGCCGGTCGGGCCACACCTGGATCTGGTTGATCAGCAGGTCCGTGCCGATCTGCGCGTCGGTGAGCCGGATCCCCCGCTCCACCCGGCAGCGCGGCAGGTGCAGGTCGCCCTGGGTCTGCAGCCGCGCCCCCTCCAGCCGGGGTATCGCGCACTCCACCATCCGCAGCGTCCCGAAGTGCGCCTCCGGAAGCACGATCTCCTCGTCGAACCGGCAGCGGTTCATCTCGACGTACGGACCGATCGTCCCGCCGGCGAGATTGAGCGCCCCCGATATCCGCACGCCGCGCAGCTTCAGCGCCGCCACCCGCCCCGACCGCGCCGGCGGTCCGTCGAGCAGCAGCAGTGCCACCACCTCGGCGCGCACACTGCGCTCGTCCCCCCAGGGGCGCGGCCCGAACGGATCGTCCAGAGCCGGGTCCCCCTCGCTCATGTCACAGGCCCTGCCGACCCGGAACGCCCACCACATGGACCGCTCCGGGCCCGTGAGACCGTCCGGCATACCGTCCTCGTGCGGCTCGGTCACTGCCGCCCCCTCGCTTTCCACGAACCCGCAATCCTGGATTCGTACAGCCGTTCTTCCCGCTGAGTGACGGACTGAACGCTAACGGTCAGCTGTGGCGACAAGACGCCACTGTGGCTCGTATCAGCCAGTGATACGGACGTCCGGCGCCCGTGGGGCGTCTGAGAGAATTGACCCGTGATCTCTCGAATCGATCTGCGCGACGACACCCTCCCCGAGGGTGCCGCGCTGCGCGACCTGCTGCCCCGTGCCGAGTTCGACGTGGAAGCCGCCCTGGAGAAGGTGCGGCCCATCTGCGAGGACGTACGGCATCATGGCGCGGCCGCGGTGATCGACTACGGCGAGAAGTTCGACGGCGTCCGCGTCGCCGCGCTGCGCGTCCCGGCCGAGACGATCGCCGGCGCCCTCGACGAGCTGGACCCGGCCGTCCGGGCGGCCCTGGAGGAGTCCATCCGCCGGGCCAGGATCGTCCACCGCGAGCAGCGCCGCACCACCCACACCACCCAGGTCGTGCCCGGCGGCACGGTCACCGAGAAGTGGGTCCCCGTCGAGCGCGTGGGGCTCTACGTCCCCGGCGGCCGCTCCGTCTATCCCTCCTCCGTCGTCATGAACGTCGTCCCGGCCCAGGAGGCCGGCGTCGAGGGCGTCGCCATCGCGTCGCCGCCCCAGAAGGAGTTCGGCGGCCTGCCGCACCCGACGATCCTCGCCGCGTGCGCGCTGCTCGGCGTCGACGAGGTGTACGCCGCGGGCGGCGCCCAGGCCATCGCCATGTTCGCGTACGGCACCGAGGGCACCGAGGACGAGCCCGGCTGCGCCCCCGTCAACCTGGTCACCGGCCCCGGCAACATCTACGTCGCCGCGGCCAAGCGCCTCCTCAAGGGCCGCATCGGCATCGACGCCGAGGCGGGCCCGACCGAGATCGCCATCCTGGCCGACTCCACCGCCGACCCCGTCCACGTCGCCGCCGACCTGATCAGCCAGGCCGAGCACGACCCGATGGCGGCCGCCGTCCTCGTCACCGACTCCGAGGAACTGGCCGCCGCCACCGAGGCCGAGCTGAAGACCCAGGTCGCCGCCTCCAAGCACATCGACGACCGGATCGTCCCGGCCCTCGCCGGCCGGCAGTCCGCGATCGTCCTCGTCCGCGACCTGGAGGACGGCCTCACGGTCGTCGACGCCTACGGCGCCGAGCACCTCGAGATCCAGACCGCCGACGCCGCCGCCCTCGCCGACCGCGTCCGCAACGCCGGTGCGATCTTCGTCGGCCCCTGGGCCCCCGTCTCCCTCGGCGACTACTGCGCCGGCTCCAACCACGTCCTGCCCACCGGCGGCTGCGCCTGCCACTCCTCGGGCCTGTCCGTGCAGTCCTTCCTGCGCGGCATCCACATCGTGGACTACACCCGCGACGCCCTCGCCGAGGTCACCCACCACGTGGTCACCCTCGCCGAGGCCGAGGACCTGCCCGCCCACGGCGCCGCCCTCAAGGCGCGCTTCGGATGGAAGGTGCCCGGCCAGTGACCTCGTACGACAAGGTCGGCATCGACGACCTGCCCATCAGAGACGAGCTGCGCGGCAAGTCCCCGTACGGCGCGCCGCAGCTCGACGTCCCCGTCCAGCTCAACACCAACGAGAACCCCTACCCGCTGCCCGAGCCCCTCGTGGCCCGGATCGCGGAGCGGGTCGCCGAGGCCGCCCGCGGCCTCAACCGCTACCCCGACCGGGACGCGGTCGAGCTGCGCACCGAGCTCGCCCGCTATCTCACACGTACCGGAAAGCACCCGGTCACCGTCGAGAACGTCTGGGCCGCCAACGGCTCCAACGAAGTCCTCCAGCAGCTGCTCCAGACCTTCGGCGGCCCCGGCCGCACGGCCATCGGCTTCGAGCCCTCGTACTCGATGCACGCGCTCATCGCGCGCGGCACCGGCACCGGCTGGATCTCCGGCCCGCGCGACGAGGACTTCACGATCGACGTCGCCGCCGCGGCGCACGCCATCGAGCGGCACCGCCCCGACGTCGTCTTCATCACCTCACCCAACAACCCCACCGGCACCGCCGTCGCGGCGGAGACCGTGGAGACGCTGTACGAGGCGGCCCAGGCCGCCAAGCCGTCCCTCGTCGTCGTCGACGAGGCCTACGTCGAGTTCAGCCACCGGGACTCCCTCCTGCCGCTGCTCGAGGGCCGGCCGCACCTGGTCGTCTCCCGCACCATGTCCAAGGCCTTCGGCGCCGCCGGACTGCGCCTCGGCTACCTCGCCGCCCACCGCGCCGTGGTCGACGCCGTACAGCTGGTGCGCCTGCCGTACCACCTCTCCGCCGTCACCCAGGCCACCGCGCTCGCCGCCCTGGAGCACACCGATACGCTTCTCGGGTACGTCGAACAGCTCAAGGCCGAGCGCGACCGCCTGGTCACCGAGCTGAGGGCCATCGGCTTCGACGTCACCGACTCCGACGCCAACTTCGTGCAGTTCGGCCGCTTCGACGGAGCCGAGGGCTCCCACGCGGCCTGGCAGAAGATCCTCGACCACGGGGTCCTGGTCCGGGACAACGGCGTACCGGGCCGGCTGCGGGTCACCGCGGGCACCCCCGAAGAGAACGACGCGTTCCTCGATGCGGTTCGCGCTTTGAAGAAGGAGCAGAGTTCATGAGCCGCGTAGGACGGGTCGAACGCACCACCAAGGAGACCTCCGTCGTCGTCGAGATCGACCTCGACGGCACCGGCAAGGTCGACGTCGCCACGGGCGTCGGTTTCTACGACCACATGCTCGACCAGCTCGGACGCCACGGCCTCTTCGACCTCACGGTCAAGACCGACGGCGACCTGCACATCGACTCCCACCACACCATCGAGGACACCGCCCTCGCGCTCGGCGCCGCCTTCAAGCAGGCCCTCGGCGACAAGGTCGGCATCTACCGCTTCGGCAACTGCACCGTCCCCCTGGACGAGTCGCTCGCCCAGGTGACCGTCGACCTCTCGGGCCGCCCCTACCTGGTGCACACCGAGCCCGAGAACATGGCGCCGATGATCGGCTCCTACGACACGACGATGACCCGGCACATCTTCGAGTCCTTCGTCGCGCAGGCCCAGATCGCGCTGCACATCCACGTGCCGTACGGCCGCAACGCCCACCACATCGTGGAGTGCCAGTTCAAGGCGCTGGCCCGGGCCCTGCGCTACGCCTCCGAGCGCGACCCGCGCGCGGCCGGGATCCTGCCCTCCACGAAGGGCGCCCTGTGACCGGCCTCTCCACCATCCTCATCGTGGTGGGGCTCTTCCTCGCCGGCGGTGTGTACTCCTTCGTCAAGCAGGACATGCCCAAGGGCCTCATCGTGCTGGTGAGCATCGCCTCCGTGATGTGTCTGGTCGCCGGCGTCCTGCGGATTCAGGGGATCTGGGAATGAGCACTGTGAGCACCCCGAAGAAGGTCGTCGTCTTCGACTACGGCTTCGGCAACGTCCGCTCCGCCGAGCGGGCCCTGGCCCACGTCGGCGCCGACGTCGAGATCACCCGCGACTACGACCGCGCCATGAACGCCGACGGACTCCTCGTCCCCGGCGTCGGAGCCTTCTCCGCCTGCATGAAGGGCCTCACGGAAGCTCGCGGCCAGTGGATCGTCGACCGCCGGCTGGCCGGCGGCCGCCCCGTCATGGGCATCTGCGTCGGCATGCAGATCCTCTTCGAGCGCGGCATCGAGCACGGCGTGGAGACCGCGGGCCTCGACGAATGGCCCGGTACGGTCGAGCCGCTGAAGGCCCCGATCGTCCCCCACATGGGCTGGAACACCGTCGACGCGCCCGAGGACAGCGAGCTGTTCGCCGGCCTCGACGCCGACGCCCGGTTCTACTTCGTGCACTCCTACGCGGTGCGCGAGTGGAGCCTGGAGATCGGCAACCCCAACATCCGCGCCCCCAAGGTCACCTGGGCCACCCACGGCGAGCCCTTCGTCGCCGCCGTCGAGAACGGCGCCCTGTGGGCGACGCAGTTCCACCCCGAGAAGTCCGGCGACGCCGGTGCCCAGCTCCTCACCAACTGGATCGAGACCCTCTGATCATGGCTCAGAAGCTTGAACTCCTCCCCGCCGTCGACGTCCGCGACGGCCAGGCCGTCCGCCTCGTGCACGGCGAGTCCGGTACGGAGACCTCCTACGGCTCCCCGCTGGAGGCGGCCCTCGCCTGGCAGCGCTCCGGCGCCGAATGGCTGCACCTGGTCGACCTCGACGCCGCCTTCGGCACCGGCGACAACCGCGAGCTGATCGCCGAGGTCGCCCGCGCCATGGACATCAAGGTCGAGCTCTCCGGCGGCATCCGCGACGACGCCTCGCTCGCCGCGGCCCTCGCCACCGGCTGCACCCGCGTCAACCTCGGCACCGCCGCCCTGGAGACCCCCGAGTGGGTCGCCAAGGTCATCGCCGAGCACGGCGACAAGATCGCCGTCGGCCTCGACGTCCGCGGCACCACCCTGCGCGGCCGCGGCTGGACCCGCGACGGCGGCGACCTCTACGAGACGCTGGCCCGCCTCGACTCCGAGGGCTGCGCCCGCTACGTCGTGACGGACATCGCGAAGGACGGCACGCTCCAGGGCCCCAACCTGGAACTGCTGAAGAACGTCTGCGCCGCCACCGACAAGCCCGTCGTCGCCTCCGGCGGCGTGTCGTCCCTGGACGACCTGCGCGCCCTGTCCCGGCTCGTTCCCGAGGGCGTGGAGGGCGCGATCGTCGGCAAGGCGCTGTACGCCAAGGCGTTCACCCTGGAGCAGGCGCTGGAGGCGGTGGCGTCCGTATGACCGGCTCCCTCCGCAAGGTCGTGACCGGCGCCCCCTGGGAGGAGCAGTTCGGCTACTCCCGCGCGGTGGAACTGCCCAACGGCCTGGTCCTGGTCTCCGGCTGCACCTCCATCGTCGACGGGCAGATCGCCGGCGGAGGACCGTACGACCAGACGGTCAACGCCTTCAACGTCGCCTTCGCCGCGCTGGGGCAGCTCGGGCTCGGCGCGGAGCACGTCGTCCGCACCCGGATGTACATCACCCACGCCCGGGACGTGGACGACGTCGGCCGCGCCCACAAGAAGCTGTTCGACGCGATCCGCCCGGCCGCTTCGATGATCATCGTCTCCGGGTTCGTGGACCCGAGCCTGGTCGTCGAGGTCGAGGTCGAGGCGTACCGCCCCGAGGGACAGGGCGGTGAGGGCGCGTGAGCCTCGCCGTACGCGTGATCCCCTGCCTGGACGTGGACAACGGCCGGGTCGTCAAGGGCGTCAACTTCCAGAACCTGCGCGACGCGGGCGACCCCGTCGAGATGGCGAAGCTGTACGACGCCGAAGGCGCCGACGAGCTGACCTTCCTCGACATCACCGCCTCCTCCGGCAACCGGGAGACGACCTACGACGTGGTGCGCCGCACCGCCGAGCAGGTCTTCATCCCGCTGACCGTGGGCGGTGGCGTCCGTTCGGCGGAGGACGTCGACAAGCTGCTGCGGGCCGGCGCCGACAAGGTCGGCGTCAACACGGCGGCCATCGCCCGCCCGGAGCTGATCCGGGAGATCGCCGAGCGCTTCGGCCGCCAGGTGCTGGTCCTGTCGGTCGACGCCCGCCGCACGCCCGCCGGGACCTTCGAGGTCACCACACACGGCGGCCGCAAGGGCACCGGCATCGACGCCGTCGAGTGGGCGCACCGGGCCGCCGAGCTGGGCGCGGGCGAGATCCTGCTCAACTCGATGGACGCGGACGGCACGAAGGACGGCTACGACACCGAGATGATCGCCGCCGTCCGCCGGCACGTCACCGTCCCGGTGATCGCGAGCGGTGGCGCGGGACGTCTCGCCGACTTCCCCCCGGCCATCGAGGCGGGCGCGGACGCCGTGCTCGCGGCCTCCGTCTTCCACTTCGGCGACCTGCGGATCTCGCAGGTCAAGGACGCGCTCAGGGAGGCGGGCCACCCGGTCCGCTGACCTCCGTCAGGGGCACCCGGTCCGCTGACCTCCGTACGCACATCCCGGGCACGAGCCCCCGCCGGTCCGACCGGCGGGGGCTCACCCCACACGGTCGGTCTCGCGGCGCAGTGGGCGGCCGAGCGCCACTCGGGCGGATCTAGATCCCCAGCTGCTTCGCCTGGTGCAGCCGGTCCACGGCCTCCCGCTCGCCGTCCACCTCCACCTTCGCCGCGTCCTGGCGGCCGAAGAGGAACATCGTCAGCTCACCCGGCTCCCCGGACACCGTCACCACCGGCGTGCCCCGGTGCGCCACGGCCGTCTGACCGTTCGGACGGCGCAGCACCAGGCCCACCGGCGCCTTGCGGCCGAGCAGCCGCGCGCCCTTCTCCAGACGGGCCCACAGCACGTCCGAGAAGACCGGGTCCAGCTCGCGCGGCGACCAGTCGGGCTGGGCACGGCGCACGTCCTCGGCGTGGACGTAGAACTCGACCGTGTTCGCCCCCTCGTCCACCTGCTTGATGGTGAACGGCGACATCCGGGGCGGACCCGTACGGATGAGCTGGATCAGCTCCTCGTACGGCTTGTCGGCGAACTCGGCCTGCACCCGGTCGAGCCGCGCCTTCAGCACCGGCACGACCGTCCCGGCCGCCGCGTCGGGCCGGCGCTCGCGCACCACCACATGGGCCGCGAGGTCCCGGGTCGTCCACCCCTCGCAGAGCGTCGGGGCCTCGGGCCCCGCCGCCTCCAACAGGTCGGCGAGCAGAAGTCGTTCACGCTTGGCATGGGTCGACATGCCCGCCAGCGTACGGCGCGGGCCGCCGTTCCGCCCAGTGGACGCCCTGCCGGGCGAACGCTCCGGCCACGGCACAATGGCCGCATGAGCAGCAATCTCGACCCGGCCCTCGCCGCGCGCCTCAAGCGCAGCCCGGACGGGCTCCTCCCGGCCATCG
Organism: Streptomyces sp. NPDC036822; assembly: GCF_055609145.1. Classification (NCBI taxonomy): domain Bacteria; kingdom Bacillati; phylum Actinomycetota; class Actinomycetes; order Kitasatosporales; family Streptomycetaceae; genus Streptomyces; species Streptomyces sp. NPDC036822. The sequence goes on along the minus strand of NZ_JBVJPY010000001.1, from coordinate 268,036 downwards.
CCCAGCAGTACGACACCGGCGAGGTGCTGATGCTCGGCTGGATGGACGACGAGGCCCTGCACCGCACCCTCACCACCGGCCGCTGCACCTACTGGTCGCGCAGCCGCCGCGAATATTGGGTCAAGGGCGACACCTCCGGCCACGTCCAGCACGTCAAGTCGGTCGCCCTCGACTGCGACGCCGACACCGTGCTCGTCAAGGTCGACCAGGTCGGCGCCGCCTGCCACACGGGCGCCCGCACCTGTTTCGACGCCGACGTGCTCCCGCTCTCCCAGTAAGGTCAGCCGCCATGGACCTCGAGACCTTCCGCAAGCTGGCGGCCGACCGCCGCGTGATCCCTGTCAGCCGCCGGCTCCTCGCGGACGGCGACACCCCGGTCGGGCTCTACCGCAAGCTCGCCGCCGAACGCCCCGGCACCTACCTCCTCGAGTCCGCCGAGAACGGCCGGTCCTGGTCGCGCTACTCCTTCGTCGGCGTCCGCAGCGACGCCACCCTCACGGTCCGTGACGGCCGGGCCCACTGGCTCGGCACGCCGCCTGTCGGCGTGCCGACCGACGGCGACCCCCTCCAGGCCCTGCGCGCCACCGTCGAGGCCCTGCACACCCCGCGCGACCTGGCCTCCGGCATGCCGCCCTTCACCGGCGGCATGGTCGGCTACCTCGGCTACGACATCGTCAGGCGCCTGGAGAAGATCGGCGAGCACGGCCGCGACGACCTGCGGCTTCCCGAGCTCACCATGCTCCTCACCAGCGATCTCGCGGTCCTCGACCACTGGGACGGCACGGTCCTGCTGATCGCCAACGCGATCAACCACAACGACCTGGAGACCGGCGTCGACGAGGCGTACGCGGACGCCGTCGCCCGCCTCGACGCGATGGAGGCCGACCTGGCCCGCCCGGTCGGGTCCACCCCCGCCGCCCTCCCCGTCTCCGAACTGCCGGAGTTCTCGGCCCTCTGGGGCGGCACGGCCTACCAGGACGCCGTCGAGGACATCAAGGAGCGGATCAGGGCGGGCGAGGCCTTCCAAGTCGTGCCCTCGCAGCGCTTCGAGACCCCCTGCGAGGCCTCCGCGCTCGACGTCTACCGGGTCCTGCGCGCCACCAACCCGTCCCCGTACATGTACCTCTTCCGCTTCGAGAACGGCTTCGACGTCGTCGGATCGTCGCCCGAGGCCCTCGTCAAGGTCGAGGACGGACAGGCGATGCTCCACCCGATCGCCGGCACCCGGCACCGCGGCGCCACCCCGCAGGAGGACCACGACCTCGCCGACGAACTGCTCGCCGACCCCAAGGAGCGCGCCGAGCACCTCATGCTCGTCGACCTCGGCCGCAACGACCTGGGCCGGGTCTGCGAACCGGGCTCCGTCGAGGTCGTCGACTTCATGTCGATCGAGCGGTACTCGCACGTCATGCACATCGTCTCGACGGTGACCGGGCGGGTCGCCGAGGGCAGGACCGCCTTCGACGTCCTCACCGCCTGCTTCCCGGCCGGCACGCTCTCCGGCGCGCCCAAGCCCCGCGCGATGCAGATCATCGAGGAGCTCGAGCCGTCACGGCGCGGCCTGTACGGCGGGTGTGTCGGCTATCTCGACTTCGCCGGCGACGCCGACACCGCCATCGCCATCCGTACCGCCCTCCTGCGCGACGGCACCGCGTACGTGCAGGCCGGAGCCGGTGTCGTCGCCGATTCCGACCCGGTGGGCGAGGACAACGAATGCCGCAACAAGGCGGCCGCCGTGCTGCGCGCGGTCCACACCGCCAACCGGATGAACGCCGCACCGGGCGCGTAGGGGATAGTGGGGTACGTGAGTGCCGTACCCGTACCCCAGCCCCGAGCCGCACGCGCGAGCGGCGCGGCCACCGCACCCGGTGGCCGCCGCAGCCTCGCCGCGGCCCTCCTGCTCGGTGCCCTCGGAGCCACCGTCGTCCTGCTCTCCGCGGGGCAGATCTGGGCCGAGGGGACCGCGACCGTCGGCGGCGGCACCGTGCCCGTCGAGGCCGACGGCGGCACCGTCACCGGCGTGCCCACGGCGCTCGCGATCGTCGGGCTCGCCGCCCTCGTCGCCGTCTTCGCCGTCCGCCGCACCGGCCGCACCCTCGTCTCCGGGCTTCTCGCCCTCAGCGGCGCCGGCGCCGTGGTCGCCTCCCTCCTCGGCGCCTCCGACAGCGACGCCCTGGACGCGGAGGCCGCCCGCATCACGGGCGACACCGCCGCCTCGGTGACCGGCCTGACCCACACCGCGTGGCCCTACGTCACCGCCGCCGGCGCGGTCCTCATCCTGCTCGCCGGGCTCCTCGCCCTGCGCTACGGCGCCGCCTGGCCCGCCATGGGCGGCCGCTACGAACGCGAGGGCGGCCCCCGGGGCGCCCGCCCGGCCCGCGGACCCGCCACCCGGCCCGGCACCGACCCCGACCGGCCCGAGGACCTGTGGAAGGCCCTGGACCGCGGCGAGGACCCCACGCACGACGGCTGAGCGCGACGCGTGACCCTTGCGCCACCCCGATTCATCCCCGCGCCCCTGTGTGCGGGACAATGACCCTGAGTGTCCGCGCAGGCGTGACCTCACCACTGAGCCACCACCGAGCAACAGCAACGAGGAGCAACTCATGGCGGGCAGCGCCCACGGACACACCCCGGCCGCCTGGACCGGTGTCATCATCTCCTTCATCGGCTTCTGCATCGCCGGAGTCTTCATGGTGGCGGCCAACGTGCCCGGCTTCTGGGCAGGGATCGCCGTCATCGCCCTCGGCGGTGTCGTCGGCCTCGCCATGAAGGCCGCGGGCCTCGGCATGCCCAAGGAGCCCGAGCACGTGGCGGCCGCCCGCGCGGCTGCGGCCGAGAAGGCCCGAGCCTGACGCACGACCCGCGAGAAGGCGCGGTCCGGCCGAGCCGGGCTGCGCCTTCCCGCGTCAGGGGCGAGAATCACCGGGTGGACGCGAAGCCGACGGCCCCCGCCGTGACCGACGAAGCAGCCCCGCCGCCGCCCTCGGCGCCCCCTCGGGAGGCGGTGCCCGAGCATCCGCGGCAGCCCGCCGCGCCGGTGTTCCGGCCCGGGCACGGGCCCCTGCCCGGGCAGCCCGGAGGAGCCGCGCCACTGTCGCGCGGCCGACGGCTGCTCACCCCCGTCGGCGCGCTCGGCGCCGTCGCCGCCGCCTTCGCCTACGTCGGCACCGTCGACCCCAACGAACCCGGCCACTACCCCGTCTGCCCCCTGCTGCGCTTCACCGGCCTGTACTGCCCCGGCTGCGGCGGTCTGCGCAGCGCCCACGCCTTCGTCCACGGAGAGCTCGGCACCGCCCTCGGCGCCAACGCCCTCGCCGTCGTCGGCTACGGCCTCTTCGCCGTCGTCATGGCCGTCTGGCTGATTCGCGCCGTCCGCGGGGTGCCGATGCGCTTCGCGATCTCCCCGCCCTGGTGGTGGGTGATCGGCGCCGTCGTGACCGCCTTCACCCTTGTGCGGAACCTGCCGTTCGGCGCCGCGCTCGCACCGTGAAGTCCCACCACGTGGGACGCACCTCCACCGGATGCGGGCCTCGGGCCGCGCTGCGGATACCATCGACATGGCTGAACCTGGTTCATCTTCACCAACGTCACCATCACCGTCCCGGAAGGGGGCCTCTCGCGTGAGTGTGCTCGACGAGATCATCGAAGGCGTGCGCGCCGACCTCGCAGAGCGGCAGGCGCGGGTCTCCCTCGACGAGCTCAAGGAGCGCGCCGCCAAGGCGCCGCAGGCCAAGGACGGCGTCGCCGCACTGCGCGGGGACGGCGTCAAGGTGATCTGCGAGGTGAAGCGCTCCAGCCCGAGCAAGGGCGCGCTCGCCGCGATCGCCGACCCGGCCGGTCTGGCCGCGGACTACGAGGCGGGCGGCGCGGCCGTCATCTCCGTGCTCACCGAGGAGCGCCGCTTCGGCGGCTCGCTCGCCGACCTGGAGGCCGTCAAGGCCCGGGTCGACATTCCCGTCCTGCGCAAGGACTTCATCGTCACCGCCTACCAGCTGTGGGAGGCCCGGGCGTACGGCGCGGACCTCGCGCTCCTGATCGTCGCCGCCCTCGAGCAGGAGGCCCTGGTCTCCCTCATCGAGCGTGCCGAGTCCATCGGCCTCACGCCGCTGGTCGAGGTCCACGACGAGGAGGAGGCCGAGCGCGCGGTCGAGGCCGGCGCGCGGGTCATCGGCGTCAACGCCCGGAACCTCAAGACCCTCAAGGTCGACCGCTCCACCTTCGAGCGCGTCGCCCCGGAGATCCCCGCGAACGTCGTCAAGGTCGCCGAGTCCGGCGTCCGCGGCCCGCACGACCTCATCGCCTACGCCAACGCCGGCGCCGACGCGGTCCTGGTCGGCGAGTCGCTGGTGACCGGCCGCGACCCGAAGGCCGCCGTCGCCGACCTGGTCGCCGCCGGCGCCCACCCGGCCCTGCGCCACGGCCGGAGCTGACCCGCCCGTGACCCGCCGCCACGACACGCCGCACGCCCCGGGCCCCGCCGCCCGGAGCGTGGCCGGCGTGCCGGCGGCGCCCGGTCGCCGCGGCAGGCTCCGTACCGCCGCCGCGCCCGTCCACCCCCCGCTCGCCCGCGGCTGCCGTCCGCGCGGCTGCCGCGCGCCCGCCCGCCGTGTCCACGGCCGCCGGGTGCGGTACGTGATCGGCGACGAGCCCGGCCAGGTCAACGGCATGCGATGGCGCCCGCGCACCGCGCGCGCCACCACGACCACCGCCTGACACCTCGCCCCCTCCGTGTGGGGCCGCGGATGTTCGACGGCGGTGGCCGGTGCGCGCATAACGTGACCGCCAACCGCACGTCACCCGGGGCACACGCCCCGCGAGGAGCAGCCGCATGTCCAGCGAGTTCTTCATCCCGGACCCCGAGGGTCAGGTCCCCAGCGCCGAGGGCTATTTCGGAGCCTACGGCGGCAAGTTCATCCCGGAGGCCCTCGTCGCCGCCGTGGACGAGGTCGCCGTCGAGTACGACAAGGCCAAGGCCGACCCCGAGTTCGCCCGCGAGCTCAACGACCTGATGGTCCACTACACCGGCCGCCCCAGCTCCCTCACCGAAGTGCCCCGGTTCGCCGGGCACGCCGGCGGCGCCCGGATCTTCCTCAAGCGCGAGGACCTCAACCACACCGGCTCGCACAAGATCAACAACGTGCTCGGGCAGGCCCTGCTCACCAAGCGCATGGGCAAGACCCGCGTCATCGCCGAGACCGGCGCCGGCCAGCACGGCGTCGCCACCGCCACCGCCTGCGCCCTCTTCGGGCTCGAGTGCACCATCTACATGGGCGAGATCGACACCCAGCGCCAGGCGCTGAACGTCGCCCGCATGCGGATGCTCGGCGCCGAGGTCATCGCGGTGAAGTCCGGCAGCCGCACCCTGAAGGACGCCATCAACGAGGCGTTCCGCGACTGGGTCGCCAACGTGGACCGCACCCACTACCTCTTCGGCACGGTCGCCGGACCGCACCCCTTCCCGGCCATGGTCCGCGACTTCCACCGCGTCATCGGCGTCGAGGCCCGCCGCCAGATCCTGGAGCGCGCCGGACGCCTGCCCGACGCCGCCGTCGCGTGCGTCGGCGGCGGTTCCAACGCCATCGGCCTCTTCCACGCCTTCATCCCCGACAGCGGCGTCCGGCTGATCGGCTGCGAGCCGGCCGGCCACGGCGTCGAGACCGGCGAGCACGCCGCCACCCTCACCGCAGGCGAGCCCGGCATCCTGCACGGCTCCCGGTCGTACGTCCTCCAGGACGACGAGGGCCAGATCACCGAGCCGTACTCCATCTCGGCCGGCCTGGACTACCCCGGCATCGGCCCGGAGCACTCGTACCTCAAGGACACCGGCCGCGGCGAGTACCGCGCCGTCACCGACGACGAGGCCATGCAGGCCCTGCGGCTGCTCTCCCGCACCGAGGGCATCATCCCGGCCATCGAGTCGGCACACGCGCTGGCCGGCGCGCTCCAGGTCGGCAGGGAGCTGGGCGAGGACGGCCTGATCGTCGTCAACCTCTCCGGGCGCGGCGACAAGGACATGGACACGGCCGCCCGGTACTTCGGCCTGTACGACACCGACGCGGCCGCCGTCGAGGCCGACGCCGCCGCCGAGGACGGCGCGGGCGAGATCCGGAGGGACACCAAGTGAGCGGCAACATCCAGCTTCTCGGCGAGACCCTGGCCAAGGCCAAGGCGGAGAACCGCGCGGCCCTCATCGCCTACCTGCCGGCCGGGTTCCCGACCGTGGACGGCGGCATCGCGGCCGTCAACGCCGTCTTCGACGGCGGGGCCGACATCGTCGAGGTGGGGCTCCCCCACAGCGACCCGGTCCTGGACGGCCCCGTCATCCAGACCGCCGACGACATCGCCCTGCGGGGCGGCGTCAGGATCGCCGACGTCATGCGCACGGTCCGCGAGGCGCACGCCGCCACCGGCAAGCCGGTGCTCGTGATGACGTACTGGAACCCGATCGACCGCTACGGCATCGAGCGCTTCACCGAGGAGCTGGCCGCGGCCGGCGGCGCCGGCTGCATCCTGCCCGACCTGCCGGTCCAGGAGTCCGCGACCTGGCGCGAGCACGCCGACAAGCACGGTCTCGCCACCGTCTTCGTCGTCGCGCCGAGCAGCAGGGACGAGCGACTGGCCACCATCACGGCCGCCGGCTCCGGCTTCGTCTACGCCGCCTCCCTGATGGGCGTCACCGGCACCCGCGAGTCGGTCGGCGAGCAGGCCGCCGACCTCGTCCGCCGCACCCGCGCCACCGCGGACCTCCCGGTCTGCGTCGGCCTCGGCGTCTCCAACGCCGAGCAGGCCAAGGAGGTGGCGGCCTTCGCCGACGGCGTCATCGTCGGCTCCGCCTTCGTCAAGCGGATGCTCGACGCGCAGGACGAGGCCGCCGGGCTCGCCGCCGTAAGGGAACTGGCGGGCGAACTCGCCGAGGGCGTGCGACGCACCTTGTAGCCCGTATGGGTGGACTGTGACCGGGGAGGCGCGTACGCGCCTCCCCGGTTCGTTGCTGAGGGCGTGAGCGAGAAGAACCGAGACGGTAAGCAGAGCGCGCGGGAGCGCCTCAAGGAGCAGCGCGACCGCGACAAGGCGCGCGAGAAGCAGAGGCGCGTCCTCATCGTGTCGGCGGCGGTCGTCGGCGTCCTCGGCCTGGCCGCGGTCGTCGGTGTGATCGCGGCCAATAGCGGCGGCAAGGACAGCGGCTCCGACAAGGCGGGACCGGTCGTCGCGCCCACCGGCGCGATCGGCGACGACGCGCCGGCGATCCCGACGGGGCGGACGGACGCTCCGGCGACGCTCACCATCTGGGAGGACTTCCGCTGCCCGGCGTGCGCGTCCTTCGAGAACGCGTTCCGGGACACCATCCACGAGCTGGAGGCGTCCGGCGCCCTCAAGACCGAGTACCACCTGGCCACCATCATCGACGGCAACATGGGCGGCAGCGGCTCCCTGCGCGCGGCGAACGCCGCGGCGTGCGCCCAGGACGCCGGGAAGTTCACGGCCTACCACGACGTGCTCTACATCAACCAGCCGCCGGAGACCGACGACGCCTTCGCGGACAACGCCAAGCTGCTGGAGCTGGCCGCGAAGGTGCCGGGCCTCGACACCCCCGGTTTCCGCAGCTGCGTCGAGGACGGCACCCACGACAGCTGGGTCGGGAAGTCCAACACGGCCTTCAAGAACAGCGACTTCCGCGGGACGCCGTCGGTGCTCCTCGACGGAGAATCGATCTTCCCGACGAAGGGGAGCGAGCAGATCTCCCCGGAGAACCTGAAGAAGTGGGTCGCCGAGGCCGCCAAGGGCAAGAAGCCCGGCACGGCCTCCCCGGAGGCCACCGGCTGAGACCGGTAGTTACGCATACGTTGCCGGGCGGGCTGCCGTCCCGCCCGCCCGGCAGGGTAGCGTCGGTCCTGCCATGGACCTTGCCTACATTCCCAGCCCGTCGACCGGTGTGATCAACCTCGGACCGGTTCCGCTGCGCGGCTATGCCTTCTGCATCATCATCGGTGTCTTCGTCGCCGTCTGGTACGGCAACAAGCGCTGGATCGCCCGGGGCGGCAAAGCCGGCACCGTGGCCGACATCGCCGTCTGGGCGGTGCCCTTCGGCCTCGTCGGCGGCCGGCTCTACCACGTGATCACCGACTACCAGCTGTACTTCAGCGAGGGTGAGAACTGGGTCGACGCCTTCAAGATCTGGGAGGGCGGCCTCGGTATCTGGGGCGCCATCGCGCTCGGCGCGGTCGGTGCCTGGATCGGCTGCCGCCGCCGTGGCATCCCGCTGCCGGCGTACGCGGACGCCATCGCGCCCGGCATCGCCCTCGCCCAGGCGATCGGCCGCTGGGGCAACTGGTTCAACCAGGAGCTGTACGGCAAGCCCACCGACCTGCCCTGGGCCCTGAAGATCAGCGCCGGTGCGAACCGCGAGCCCGGGCTCTACCACCCGACCTTCCTCTACGAGTCGCTGTGGTGCATCGGTGTCGCTCTGCTCGTGGTCTGGGCGGACCGCCGCTTCAGGCTGGGCCACGGGCGGGCCTTCGCCCTCTACGTCGCCGCGTACTGCGCCGGCCGCGGCTGGATCGAGTACATGCGCGTCGACGAGGCGCACCACGTCCTCGGCCTGCGCCTGAACGTGTGGACGGCGATCGTCGTCTTCGTCCTGGCCGTCGTCTACATCGTGATCTCGTCGCGGGTGCGCCCGGGACGGGAGGAGATCGTGGAGCCCGAGGCGAAGGGCGACAAGGCGTCCGGCCGGTCCGAGGACGCGGACGTCAAGGGCACGGAGGACGCGAAGGGCTCCGAGGGCGGGGCCGCCGACGCCCAGGACTCCGCGACCGGTTCGGCGTCCGGCTCCGGGGACTCCGGCTCCGCCGAGGGCGAGGAGCCGGCGGACGCGCCGCGGGACGGCGAGTCCGCCAAGGACGGCGCCGACCACGGAGCGGGAGCCTCCGGCAAGAGCTGACCCTCCCCCCTTCGCGCACAGGGCCGCCCGGTACCGAGAGGTACCGGGCGGCCCTGTCGTCGTACACCGCCCTGTCGTCGTCCTAGGCCCTCGCGGCCAGGGCCAGCACGCGGCGGGCGCCGTCCACCACGGCCGCGTCGACGAAACGGCCGTCCGGAAGGGCCAGGGCACCCGCCTCCGCCTCCGCCGCCTTGACGACCTCCTCGGCCGCGGCGACCTCGTCGGGTGTCGGGAGGTACGCCTGCTCGATGACGGGGAGCTGGCGCGGGTGGATCGCCGCCCGGCCCAGGAAGCCGAGGGAACGGCCCCGGGCGCAGTCGGCCGCCAGCGTGTCCAGGTCGCGTACGTCGGGGTGGACGGACTGGGCCGGGGGCGGGAGGCGCGCCGCGCGGGCGGCGACCACGACGCGGCTGCGCGGCCAGTCGAGTCCGCTGTCGTGGCGTAGCCCCAGGTCGGCGCGGAGGTCCGCCTCGCCGAGGGCGATGCCGTGGACGGCCGGGTGGGCCGAGGCGATGGCGTAGGCGTGCTCGACGGCCAGCGCGCTCTCCAGGAGCGGGAAGAGCGGAACGCCGGGGAACGCTTCGGCGATCCGGTGGATGTCAGTGGCGTGTGTCACCTTGGGAACACGGAAACCGCCGAGGCCGGGGAGGGAGGCCAGGGGAGCGATGTCCCGGGGGGTGTGGATGCGGACGTGGATCGGCACGGGGTGGGGGTCGGAGAGCAGATCGACGGTGGCGGAGAGGGCGTATGCCTTGCGTTCCGGCGCCACCGCGTCCTCCAGATCGACGATGACCACGTCGGCGCCGGAGGTCAGGGCCTTGCCGACGACGGCGGGGCGGTCGCCGGGTGCGTACAGCCAGGTGAGGGGATGGCTCATACGGCTCCCTCGGCGCGCAGCGCGCTGATCTCGGCGGCGGAGAGGCCCAGCTCGGCGAGCACGTCGGCGGTGTCGGCGCCGTGGGGGCGGCCGGCCCAGCGGATCGCGCCGGGGGTGTCGGAGAGCCGGAAGAGGACGTTCTGCATGCGGATCGGACCCAGCTCGGGGTCGGGGACCTCGGTGACGGTGTCGAGGGCGCGGTACTGCGGATCCTCCATCACGTCCCGGATGTCGTAGACGGGCGCGATCGCGGCCTCGGCCTTCTCGAAGGCGGTCATGGCCTCCTCGCGGGTGTGGCGGGCGATCCAGGTGCCGACCGCCTCGTCGAGGACGTCCGCGTGGTCGGCGCGGCCTGCTCCGTCGGCGAACCACGGTTCGTCGATCAGTTCGGGGCGGCCGACCAGCCGCAGGACGCGCTCCGCGATGGACTGGGCGGAGGTGGAGACGGCGACCCAGGAGCCGTCGGCGGTGCGGTAGGTGTTGCGCGGGGCGTTGTTGCGGGAGCGGTTGCCGGTGCGCGGCTGGACATAGCCGAGCTGGTCGTACCAGAGGGGGTGCGGTCCGATGACGGAGAGGATCGGTTCGATGATCGCCATGTCCACGACCTGGCCGCGGCCGGTGGCCGTCCTGGCGGCGATCGCGGTCATCACCGCGTACGCCGTCGCCAGGGCGGCGATCGAGTCGGCCAGACCGAAGGGGGGAAGGGTGGGCGGGCCGTCCGGCTCGCCGGTGATGGAGGCGAAGCCGCTCATGGCCTCGGCGAGGGTGCCGAAGCCGGGGCGGTGGGAGTACGGCCCGAACTGCCCGAAGCCGGTGACCCGGGTGAGGACCAGCTCCGGGTTGACGGCGGAGAGCTCCTCCCAGCCCAGACCCCAGCGTTCCAAGGTGCCGGGGCGGAAGTTCTCCACGATCACGTCGGCGTCGGCGGCGAGGCGCAGCAGGGTGTCCCGGCCGCCGGGGGCGGACAGATCGAGGGTCATCGTCCGCTTGTTGCGGCCGAGGACCTTCCACCACAGGCCGACCCCGTCCTTGGCGGGGCCGTGCCCACGGGACGGGTCGGGCCTGCGGGGATGCTCGACCTTGATGACGTCGGCTCCGAAGTCGCCGAGCATCATGGCGGCCAGGGGCCCGGCGAAGAGGGTGGCGAGGTCGAGGACGCGCAGGCCGTGGAGAGGGGCGGCCTTTCCGGGGGGCGTCAGCGGGGGCCTCATACGGCGTCAACCTCCCGTCCGGTGAGGGAGGCGTGGGCCGTGTCGATCTCGGAGCGGTACGGCATCGAGGAGGAGGCGCCCTCCCGCTGGACGGAGAGCGCGGCGGCGGTCGACGCCCAGGCCAGCGCTTCGGGGACGGGGCGGCCCTCGCCGAGGGCGACCGCGAGCGCGCCGACGAAGGTGTCCCCGGCGGCGGTGGTGTCCACGGCCCGGACGCGGGGGGCCGGGACGGTGACCGGTTCGCCGCCCCGGGCGAGGTAGAGGCTGCCCGCGGCGCCGAGGGTGATGACCACCTCGGGCACGTCCCGCAGCAGCGCCGCCGCCGCGGCGTGCGGGTCGGCGATGCCCGTGAGCGCGGCCGCCTCGTGCTCGTTGGGCACCAGGAGGTCGGTCGCGGCGAGGAGTCCGGCGGGAAGCGGCTGGGCGGGGGCGGGGGCGGGGGTGAGGACGGTACGGACGCCGAGGCGGCGGGCGGTGGCGGCGCCTTCGGCGACGACGGAGAGGGGGAGTTCGAGCTGGAGGAGGAGGGCGCCGGCGGTGCCGATCAGGGCCTCGTCGCCGTGGGTGAGGGAGGTGACGGTGCCGTTGGCGCCGGGGACGACGACGATCGCGTTGCCGCCCTCGTCGTCGACGACGATGTGGGCCGTGCCCGAGGGGCCTTCGGAGGTGCGCAGCAGGTCGGTCTCGACCCCTGCCCCCTCCAGCGCGGCCCGGAGCCGCAGGCCGAAGTCGTCGTCGCCGACGGCGCCGATCATCGCGACCTCGGCGCCGGCCCGGGCGGCCGCGACGGCCTGGTTGGCGCCCTTGCCGCCGGGAATGGTCCGGAACTCCCGGCCGGTGACGGTCTCTCCGCGTGCGGGGGCCCTGGGCACGAACGCGACGAGGTCCATGTTGGTGCTGCCGAGCACCACGATGCCGGTCATGGGTGTACTGCCTCCAGATGCGTCAGTTCGGCCAGGGTGTCGAAGCCGATGCCGTCGAAGGACGGGACCGAGGTCGACAGTCGGTTCTTGAGGGGGGAGGTCCAGCGCGTGGGCAGCCGGTCGGGGTGGCCGGCGAGCAGACCGGCGACCGATCCGGCGGTGGCGCCGTTGGAGTCGGTGTCCCAGCCGCCGGAGACCGCCGCGCACAGGGAGCGGGAGAAGTCGCCGTCGGCATGGGTGAGCGCGGCGGCGAGCAGGGCGGCGTTGGGAACGGCATGGACCCAGTGGTACCCGCCGAGGGTGGCGTGCAGCCGGTCCACGACGGCGTCGAAGTCGGCGGTCGCGCCCGCGGTGTCGATGCCCAGGCGCACCGCCTCGGCGAGGCGTGAGCGGGAAGGGATGACGGTGAGACCGGAGGCCAGCGCCTGGTGGACGTCGGCGGTGCCGGTCGCGGCGGTGGCGAGGACCGCGGCGACGAACATGGCGCCGTAGACGCCGTTCGCGGTGTGGGTGAGCGTCGCGTCCCGGTGGGCCTGCGCGGCGGCGGCGGCCGGGTCGCCCGGGTGGGTCCAGCCGTGGACGTCGGCCCGGATCTGGGCGCCGATCCACTCGCGGAAGGGATTGCGGCGGACGGCGGTCAGCGGGGGTTCGACGCCGTCGAGGAGGTTGCGGTAGGCGACGCGCTCGGCCGTGAAGGTGCGGCCGGCGGGCAGCTCGTCGAGCCAGAGGCGGGCGACGTCGGCGGTGGTGAAGTCGCGGCCGTACCGCTGGAGGAGAAGCAGGTTGAGGAGGGGGTAGTTGAGGTCGTCGTCCTCGGGCATGCCGTCGATGTTCTCGGCGAGCGAGGTGGGTGCGGAACGGCGGTTCCAGGGGTGGGCGGCGAGCAGCTCGGGGGGCACGCCCCTGGCGGTGAACCAGGACGAGAGCGGCCAGTTGCCGGCGGCGCGGGCGAGGGCGCGGATGGCGGGGAGCGGCAGCTTCTCGACGGGCTTGCCGAGCAGGCAGCCGGCGGCGCGGCCGAGCCAGGCGGCGTGCAGACGGTCACGGAGGGGGGAGGGCTCCGCCGGGCCGGGGGCGGGGGCGGTGGGCCGGGTGGTCGGGCGGGGGAGCGGGGGAGGAGGGGCTCCGGGGGTTGGGGACGGTGAGATACCGGGGGGCGGTGCGGCAGGTGAGGCGCCGCGGGCGGGGGGAGGAGCGTGACCCGGGGGCGCAGGAGGTGAGGTGCCGGGGGTGCTCGCGCTTGCCTGGATGGCGGCGAGGGCGGTGGGTTCCCGGACGGCCAGGGGGGAGGGCAGGGCGGCCAGTTCGTCGAGGAGGCGTTCCGCCAGAGGGCGGAGGCCGGGGCGCGGGGTCGGTGAGGCGCCCGCCAGGGGAGGCGCCGGCCTGCCGCCCGCCGCCTGCCAGCGGGCCGCGATCGAGGAGGCGTCGCGGCCGTCCTCCGCCGCCTGGCGGAGTTCGTGCCCGACCAGGTCCTCCGGCTGCACCCAGGTGACGCGCAGGTTCATCGGTCCGCGCTCGTCAGGGCCGCGTACGCCGACTCGTGCGCCCGGCGCCGGGCGGTGTCCCGCTCGAAGACCTCCCGCGCGACCGCGCTCAACGCCGCCGCCGGGGCGTGCAGATCCAGACGGCTCGCCTCGGCGACCCGCTTGGCCCAGTCGGCGGGCACGGCGGACTCGCCGTGCAGGGCGCCCACCACCGCCCCCGCCATCGTCGCGATCGAATCGCAGTCACGCCCGTAGTTGACCGCGCCCAGTACCGTACGGCGGTAGTCGCCCTCGCCCACCAGGAGCATGCCCAGGGCCACGGGCAGCTCCTCGATCGCGTGCAGACGCGACGGGCGGCGCGCGCCGAGGGACGGAGCGCGGTAGTCGGGGCCCACCGAGTCGAAGGGCGCCACGGCGGCGCGCAGCGGTACCAGGGCCGACTCGAAGTCCGTGTACCGCGCGGCGACTTCGGCGACCGCCTCGATCGCCGCCCGGGTGCCGTCCTTCGCGAGGGAGAGCGCGGTGTCCACCACGGAGGCGGGTGTGGCGGAGGGATCGCAGGCCGCCGCCACCGCCGCGGCGAACACCCCCGCGGCCTCCCTGCCGTACGAGGACTGGTGCGCGCCCGCGACGTCCAGCGCCTCGGCGTAGGCGGCCCGCGGGTCGGCCGCGTTGACCAGCCCGACGGGCGCCATGTACATCGCCGCACCGCAGTTGACGATGTTCCCGTTGCCCGCCTCGCGGGGGTCGACATGGCCGTAGTGGAGCCGGGTCACGATCCACTTCTCGGCGAGGAAGATCCGCTGGAGGGGGAGTGCCTCGGCCTCCAGCTCCGGGATCCAGACGGGGTTCGCGATGAGTTCGGGCACCAGGTGGTCCGCCACCGCGAACGCGTCGAGGTGGTCGCGCACCGTCGCGTACACCCTGACGAGCGCGTGCGTCATCAAGGTGTCGTCGGTGACATGCCCGTCTCCCTTGTGGTAGGGCGCGAGGGGGCGGGCCGTGCGCCAGGAGTCGCCGTTCCAGGGGCCGACGATGCCGGTGATCCGGCCGCCGTGGCGCTCCAGGATCTGGGTCGGGGTGTAACCCTCGACGGGGCCGCCGAGGGCGTCGCCCACGGCGGCCCCGACGAGACTGCCGGTGATCCGGTCATCCAGTGTGGGTGTCATGCCGGAATTGTCCACCCGTGGTGGTCAGTTCCGTGTCTCCCAGCAGCCCGGCGAGTTCGACCAGGTCCGTGCCCGCGAGGCGGGGGAGTGCGCAACCGGCGAGGGTGCGGCAGGCGTCGCGCCAGGTGGCGGGGACGGAGGCGCCGCCCCCGAGCGCCCCGGTGAGCGCGCCCGCGAGCGCGGGGGCGGAGTCGGCGACGCGGGAGAGGCAGGCGGCCGCGGGCACGGCCGCGGCCGTCCGGCCGCGTGCGGCGAGGGCGAGGGCGAGCGCGACGGGGACGGTCTCGGCGGCGGCGATGCCGTAGCTGTAGACGTGGTCGACGATCTGGTGCTCCAGGAGGGGGACGAGTTCGAAGGCGGACTCCGCGTCCTGGGCCATCTTCACGGCCTGCTGGGCGTTGCGCCCGATCTCGGTGGCGGGCGGGAGCTGGGCGAGCGCGGCCGCCACGGCGTCGTCCACGGTCGCCCCGCCGAGCGCCGCGGCGACGGCCGCCGCCATCGCGCGGGCTCCGTGGACACCGTCGCCGTCCTGGGTGTACCGGGCGTCGAACTCGGCGAGTTCGGCCGCCGCGACCGGATCGCCCGGGTGGACGACGGCGAGCACGACGGCGCGGACGCAGGCGGCGTCGTCGAAGAAGTGCGGGTTGTCGTGGCCGGTGGCCGGCGGGCGCAGACCGGTGGCGAGATTGCCGAGCCCGGCGCGGACCGAGATCCGGGCCCGCAGGGGCAGGACGGCGGACTCCACCTCGGGGGCGCGGTCGGCGGCGGCGGCGATCTGGCCGGCGAGCGAGTTCCAGGCGAGGTCGACGGCGGCCCGGAGACGGCGGTCGGGAGCGAGGGAGGAGAAGAGGGGACCCGCGGAGGCGAGGACGGCCTCGGCGGTGAAGACGGCCCACTCGGCGTCGTCCGAGGGGCCGAGGCGGAGCGGCTCGGGGGGCTGGTTGAGGGCGATGGGCACGGGAAGGGTGGTGGTCGCGTTCTGCTCGGCGAACGTGTCGAGTTCGCGGGTGAGCCGGCGGGTCCACTCGGGCATGCGGGCGGCGCGGTGGCGGGCGGCCGGCCAGCCGGCGGCGTCGCCCGCCGCGAGACCGAGGAGCAGTCCCTCGACGCTGTCGGTGCGGGACCGCCCGCCCCGCCCGCCCGTCCCGGGAGCGCCCTGCGCGGTTGCGGAAGCGTTCCCGGGGCCGGAGGTGCCGGGCTGGGCGGGCCGGGGTCGGGCGTCGTCGTCGCCGGTGACGCCCTGGTCCTCCGCTGTTCGCGGGATGCCGGGCCTGGCGGGCGGTGGCCGGCCGTCGTCCATGGCGGTGTCGCCGTATGGGAGGACGGTGGGAGGCCCGGCCACGGCGGGAGGCTCGGTCAGAGAGGGGGCGGAGGCGGCGGCGGAGGCTCCGGAGCCGTGGGCGCGGTGGGTGGAATCCGTCGTCGTCATGCCGCGTCCTCCTCGTCCGCCGTCAGCAGGTCGGCGATGTCCAGGACGTGGTAGCCCCGCATCGACGGCAGGCAGCTGCCCTTCACCGGGCCGATCGCCGTCGCCCATTCCTCCGGGATCGCCGAGGCGCCCGCCGCCGCGCCGGCCAGCGCGCCCGCGACCGCCGCCGTGGTGTCGGCGTCCCGGCCCATGTTGACCGCGGTCAGGACGGCCGTACGGAAGTCGCCCCGCGCCGCAGCGAAGGCGCCGAAGGCGAGGGCGACGGCCTCGGGCGCCAGGTCCGTCCACGGGTATCCGCCGATGACGACCGCCGAGCGGACGGTGCGCTCCCTGGTCAGGGCGTCGGGCTGGATCCGCTGGGCCGCCACCACCGCGCGGCGCATCGAGCGGGCCGTCCAGGAGTCCATCGGGACCACGGAGAGCGCGGCCGCGATGACCGAGGTCACCGACGCGCCCGTCATCGCGGCCGCGACGCCGGCCGCCACCGCCTGGCCGCCGTAGATCCCCTCGCCGTCGTGGCTGACGCTGCCGTCGATGGCGACGAGCCTGGCCGCCTCGGAGGGGCGCCCCGCCGCGAAGACCCCGAACGGGGCGGCGCGCATGGCGAGCCCGTCCGACCAGGCGTGACGGTGCTGGGCGGAGATGGGAGCGGCGAGGCCCCGCCGGAGGTTCTCCAGGGTGCCCCGCTCACTGAACCCGGCCCCCCGGAAAGGGCCCTCGTCCAGGTCGGCGATCCAGTGGTGCCAGGCCCGTTCCACGTGGCGGACGGTCAGCGCGGAGCCGTGGCGGGCGAGCAGCAGTCCGGAGAAGATCGCGTACTCCGTGTCGTCCGTACCGGCCGGCCGGTCCGTCACGAAGCCCTCGATCCGGCCCCAGCGGCGGCGGATCTCCGAGGGGCGCATGTTCTCGGCGGGGGCGCCGAGCGCGTCACCGACCGCGAGGCCGAGCAGCGCGCCTCGGGCGCGCTCGCGCGTGCCGCAGATCCTGGTCCCCGTCTCGCTCACCATCTCGCTCCTCTTTCACGGTTCCCTGATCTGTCCCCGCGAGGGGCGCGAAGAGTGCGCGGAACCGTTTCTGTCACCCGCCTGACGCCACGTCGGAAAGATCAGGTGAGCCTTACTAAGTACGGCCTGCCTTGCTGGCGCGCCCCTTACATCGCGCGTATTTTCGACAGTGCTGGGGGTGGCGGGGTCAGCCCGACCCGCTGGAACGACAGGGGAGAAGCATGTCCATCATCGAAACCGAGGCGCCGCTCCACGAGGCGCACCGCGACAACCACACGCACCGTGACGTGAACGGCGGATGGCTGCGCCCCGCCGTGTTCGGGGCGATGGACGGCCTCGTCTCCAACCTCGCCCTCATGACCGGTGTCGCCGGTGGCGCGGTCTCCCAGCAGACCATCGTGATCACGGGCCTCGCCGGACTCGCGGCCGGCGCGTTCTCCATGGCGGCCGGCGAGTACACCTCCGTCGCCTCGCAGCGGGAGCTGGTCCAGGCCGAGCTGGACGTCGAGCGCCGGCAGCTGCGCAAGCACCCGGTCGACGAGATGGAGGAGCTGGCCGCGCTGTACGTCTCCCGGGGCGTCGAGCCCGCGCTCGCCCGCGAGGTGGCGATGCAGCTCTCCCGTGACCCCGAGCAGGCGCTGGAGATCCACGCCCGCGAGGAGCTGGGCATCGACCCCGACGACCTGCCCTCGCCGATGATCGCCGCCGTGTCGTCCTTCGGCTCGTTCGCGCTCGGCGCCCTGCTCCCCGTGCTGCCGTACCTGCTCGGTGCGACCGCGCTCTGGCCCGCCGTGCTCCTCGCCCTCGTCGGGCTCTTCGCCTGCGGCGCGCTCGTGGCCCGGGTGACGGCCCGCAGCTGGTGGTTCAGCGGCCTGCGCCAGCTCGTCCTCGGCGGCGCCGCCGCGGCCCTCACGTACGGTCTCGGCATGCTCTTCGGAGCGGCGCTCTGACACGTGCGCCCGGATCCCCCGGGCCCGGGCCCGGGCCCGGAATCCTCGGCCCTTGACTCGTAGGCGCCCCCGGCCCCGGGCTCCCCGGCCGGGACCCGGGACCCCCGGCCCCTGACGTAGAGGCGCCCCCGGCCCCTGGCCGTAGCTGCCCGGACCCCGGAAGGCGGCCCCCGCCCCGGCCCACGCCCTGCGGCGGGGGCCTTTCGCGTGCATGCTGGCTGTGACGTATATCCCTGAGCGGATCCGCCGGACCAGTGAGACACTATGCACAGCGCGACATATCTAGCCGGTTACCCGGCGGTTTCGAAACCCTGACCGCAGGGCATGAGGCGTAAGCGCCGCGGGCAATGAAGCCCGCTCCGCGACAGGTCGTCGAATCCTTACGAATGCCACAAGATCGACCTGTCCACCTGTGAACCAACGCCACCGCTCCGTGTCAGCGGTGTCCGCATGCTGGAATGAGCTATCCGCTTCCCGAGAAGCCAGCCATCATGTAACCTGCACGAAATTTCGCGGAGGGCCAACGTCGTCCCTCGGCTGCTGCATATGCCACGACGACGACGGGAGAGCCGATGCGTTCCGACGCCTGGTCGCCCATGGACGGTCGCCCCGCTCCGCAGGGGATGTACGACCCCCGTAACGAACACGACGCCTGTGGTGTCGGGTTCGTGGCCACCCTCACCGGTGTAGCCAGCCACGCGCTGGTCGAGCAGGCGCTGACCGTACTGCGCAACCTCGAGCACCGCGGCGCCACCGGCTCCGAGCCCGACTCCGGAGACGGAGCCGGCATCCTGCTCCAGGTCCCGGACGCCTTCCTCCGCGAGGTCACCGACTTCGACCTCCCCGCCGCCGGCGCCTACGCCGTCGGCATCGCCTTCCTCCCTGCCGACGGCTCCGCACAGGCCGTCTCGCAGATCGAGACGATCGCCGCCGAAGAAGGCCTCGACGTCCTCGGCTGGCGCGAGGTCCCCGTCGCCCCCGAGCTGCTCGGCGCCTCGGCCCGCTCCACCATGCCCGTCTTCCGCCAGCTCTTCGTCACCGACGGCCGGAACACGGACATCGCGCTCGACCGCAAGGCCTTCCTCCTGCGCAAGCGCGCCGAGCGCGAGGCGGCGACGTACTTCCCGTCGCTCTCCGCCCGCACCATCGTCTACAAGGGCATGCTGACCACCGGCCAGCTGGAGCCCTTCTTCCCGGACCTGTCGGACCGCCGCTGCGCCACCGCCGTGGCCCTGGTCCACTCCCGGTTCTCCACCAACACCTTCCCGAGCTGGCCGCTGGCCCACCCGTACCGCTTCGTCGCGCACAACGGCGAGATCAACACGGTCAAGGGCAACCGCAACTGGATGGTGGCCCGCGAGTCCCAGCTCGCCTCCGACCTCTTCGGCGAGGGCAAGCTCGACCGCATCTTCCCCGTCTGCACCCCGGACGCCTCCGACTCCGCCTCCTTCGACGAGGTCCTGGAGCTGCTCCACCTCGGCGGGCGCTCCCTGCCGCACAGCGTCCTGATGATGGTCCCGGAAGCGTGGGAGAACCACGAGACCATGGACCCGGCCCGGCGCGCCTTCTACCAGTACCACGCCACGATGATGGAGCCCTGGGACGGCCCGGCCTGCGTCACCTTCACCGACGGCGTCCAGGTCGGCGCGGTCCTCGACCGCAACGGTCTGCGCCCCGGCCGCTACTGGGTCACCGACGAGGGCCTCGTCGTCCTCTCCTCCGAGGTCGGCGTCCTCGACATCGACCCCGCCAAGGTCGTCCGCAAGGGCCGCCTGCAGCCCGGCAAGATGTTCCTCGTCGACACCGCCGAGCACCGGATCATCGAGGACGACGAGATCAAGGCCGGCCTCGCCGCCGAGAACCCGTACGCCGAGTGGCTGGAGACCGGCGAGATCGAGCTCGAGGACCTCCCCGAGCGCGAGCACATCGTCCACACCCACGCCTCGGTCACCCGCCGCCAGCAGACCTTCGGCTACACCGAGGAAGAGCTCCGCATCATCCTCGCCCCGATGGCCCGCACCGCCGGCGAGCCGCTCGGCTCCATGGGCACGGACTCCCCGATCGCGGCCCTGTCCGAGCGCCCCCGGCTGCTCTTCGACTACTTCACCCAGCTCTTCGCGCAGGTCACCAACCCGCCGCTGGACGCCATCCGCGAGGAGCTCGTCACCTCGCTGCGCTCCTCCCTGGGCCCGCAGGGCAACCTGCTGGAGCCGACCTCGGCCTCGTGTCGCAGCGTCACGCTCCCCTTCCCGGTGATCGACAACGACGAGCTGGCCAAGCTCATCCACATCAACGCCGACGGCGACATGCCCGGCATGAAGGCCGCGACCCTGTCCGGCCTGTACCGGGTCTCCGGCGGCGGCGAGGCCCTGGCCGCCCGCATCGAGGAGATCTGCGCCGAGGCCGACGCCGCGATCGAGGGCGGCGCCCGCCTGATCGTCCTCTCCGACCGGCACTCCGACGCCGAGCACGCGCCGGTCCCGTCGCTGCTGCTCACCGCGGCCGTCCACCACCACCTCATCCGCACCAAGCAGCGCACCCAGGTGGGCCTGCTGGTCGAGGCCGGCGACGTCCGCGAGGTCCACCACGTGGCCCTCCTCATCGGCTACGGCGCCGCCGCCGTCAACCCGTACCTCGCGATGGAGTCGGTCGAGGACCTGGTCCGCGCCGGCACCTTCATCGAGGGCCTGGAGCCCGAGCAGGCCATCCGCAACCTGATCTACGCCCTCGGCAAGGGCGTCCTGAAGGTCATGTCCAAGATGGGCATCTCGACCGTCGCCTCCTACCGCGGCGCCCAGGTCTTCGAGGCCGTCGGCCTCGACCAGGCCTTCGTCGAGAAGTACTTCAACGGCACCGCGACCAAGATCGGCGGCGCCGGCCTCGACGTCGTCGCCAAGGAGGTCGCCGCCCGGCACGCCAAGGCATACCCCGCCTCCGGCGTCCCCTCCGCGCACCGCGCGCTGGACATCGGCGGCGAGTACCAGTGGCGCCGCGAGGGCGAGCCGCACCTGTTCGACCCCGAGACCGTCTTCCGCCTGCAGCACGCCACGCGCAACAAGCGGTACGACATCTTCAAGCAGTACACGGACCGGGTGAACGAGCAGTCCGAGCGCCTCATGACGCTCCGCGGCCTCTTCGGCATCACCTCGGACCGCCCCTCGATCTCCATCGACGAGGTCGAGCCCGCCTCCGAGATCGTCAAGCGGTTCTCGACGGGCGCCATGTCGTACGGCTCCATCTCCCGCGAGGCGCACGAGACCCTCGCCATCGCCATGAACCAGCTGGGCGGCAAGTCCAACACCGGTGAGGGCGGCGAGGACCCGGACCGCCTGTACGACCCGGCGCGCCGCTCCTCCATCAAGCAGGTCGCCTCCGGCCGCTTCGGTGTCACCAGCGAGTACCTGGTCAACGCCGACGACATCCAGATCAAGATGGCGCAGGGCGCCAAGCCCGGCGAGGGCGGCCAGCTGCCCGGCCACAAGGTCTACCCGTGGGTCGCCAAGACGCGTCACTCGACGCCCGGCGTCGGCCTCATCTCGCCGCCGCCGCACCACGACATCTACTCCATCGAGGACCTGGCTCAGCTGATCCACGACCTCAAGAACGCCAACCCGGCCGCCCGTATCCACGTGAAGCTGGTCTCCGAGGTCGGCGTCGGCACGGTCGCCGCGGGCGTCTCCAAGGCCCACGCGGACGTCGTCCTCATCTCCGGCCACGACGGCGGCACGGGC
Source organism: Streptomyces sp. NPDC036822 (assembly GCF_055609145.1). Classification (NCBI taxonomy): domain Bacteria; kingdom Bacillati; phylum Actinomycetota; class Actinomycetes; order Kitasatosporales; family Streptomycetaceae; genus Streptomyces; species Streptomyces sp. NPDC036822. The sequence goes on along the minus strand of NZ_JBVJPY010000001.1, from coordinate 246,314 downwards.
GCCTCGCCGCTCACCTCGCTCAAGCACGCGGGCGGCCCCTGGGAGCTCGGCCTCGCCGAGACCCAGCAGACCCTGCTGCTCAACGGCCTGCGCGACCGGATCGTCGTCCAGACCGACGGCCAGCTCAAGACCGGCCGCGACGTCGTCATCGCCGCGCTGCTCGGCGCCGAGGAGTTCGGTTTCGCGACCGCGCCGCTCGTCGTCTCCGGTTGCGTCATGATGCGCGTCTGCCACCTGGACACCTGCCCGGTCGGCATCGCCACCCAGAACCCGGTCCTGCGGGACCGTTTCTCCGGCAAGGCCGAGTACGTCGTCAACTTCTTCGAGTTCATCGCCGAAGAGGTCCGCGAACTCCTCGCCGAGCTGGGCTTCCGCACCCTCGAGGAGGCCGTCGGCCACGCCGAGCTCCTCGACACCAGCCGCGCCGTCACCCACTGGAAGGCGCAGGGCCTGGACCTGGCCCCGCTCTTCCACGTGCCCGAGCTGCCCGAGGGCGCGGTCCGCCACGCCCTGGTCGAGCAGGACCACGGCCTGGAGAAGGCCCTCGACAACGAGCTGATCGAGCTCGCCGCCGAGGCACTGGGCGCGAACTCGGCCGAGGAGGCGCAGCCGGTCCGGGCCCAGGTCGCGATCCGCAACATCAACCGCACGGTCGGCACCATGCTCGGCCACGAGGTCACCAAGAAGTTCGGTGGCGCGGGCCTGCCCGCCGACACCATCGACATCACCTTCACCGGCTCCGCCGGCCAGTCGTTCGGCGCCTTCCTGCCGAGCGGTGTCACGCTCCGCCTGGAGGGCGACGCCAACGACTACGTCGGCAAGGGCCTCTCCGGCGGCCGTGTCGTCGTCCGCCCGGACCGCGGCGCCGACCACCTGGCCGAGTACTCCACGATCGCGGGCAACACCATCGCGTACGGGGCGACCGGCGGCGAACTGTTCCTGCGGGGCCGCACCGGCGAGCGCTTCTGCGTCCGCAACTCCGGCGCGCTGGTCGTCTCGGAAGGCGTGGGCGATCACGGCTGCGAGTACATGACCGGCGGCACCGCGGTCGTCCTCGGCGAGACGGGCCGCAACTTCGCGGCCGGCATGTCGGGCGGCGTCGCGTACGTCGTCGACCTCGACCGGGACAACGTCAACTCCGGGAACCTGGCCGCCGTCGAAGCCCTGTCGGACACCGACAAGGCATGGCTGCACGACGTCGTGCGCCGCCACCAGGAGGAGACGGGCTCGACCGTCGCCGAGAAGCTCCTCGCCGACTGGGCCGTGAACGCCGACCGCTTCAGCAAGATCATCCCGACCACGTACAAGGCAGTGCTCGCCGCCAAGGACGCCGCTGAGCTCGCCGGTCTCTCCGAGGCCGAGACCACCGAGAAGATGATGGAGGCGGCGACCAATGGCTGACCCCAAGGGCTTCCTGACCACCGGGCGCGAGGTCGCCAAGACCCGGCCGGTGGGCGAGCGAGTCAAGGACTGGAACGAGGTCTACGTTCCCGGCTCCCTGCTGCCGATCATCAGCAAGCAGGCCGGCCGCTGCATGGACTGCGGCATCCCGTTCTGCCACAACGGCTGTCCGCTCGGGAACCTGATCCCCGAGTGGAACGACTACGCCTACCGCGAGGACTGGTCCCAGGCCTCCGAGCGGCTGCACGCCACCAACAACTTCCCGGAGTTCACCGGCCGCCTGTGCCCGGCTCCGTGCGAGGCCGCGTGCGTGCTCGGCATCAACCAGCCGGCCGTCACCATCAAGAACGTCGAAGTCTCCATCATCGACAAGGCGTGGGACAGCAACGACGTCAAGCCGCAGGCGCCCGAGCGCCTGTCCGGCAAGACCGTCGCGGTCATCGGCTCCGGCCCGGCGGGTCTCGCCGCCGCCCAGCAGCTGACCCGGGCCGGCCACACGGTCGCCGTCTTCGAGCGCGCCGACCGCATCGGCGGCCTGCTGCGCTACGGCATCCCCGAGTTCAAGATGGAGAAGCGGCACATCAACCGCCGCATCGAGCAGATGCGCGCGGAGGGCACCAAGTTCCGCACGGGTGTCGAGATCGGCCGTGACATCACCGCGAAGGACCTGCGCAAGCGGTACGACGCCGTGGTCATCGCCGCCGGTGCCACCACCGCCCGCGACCTGCCGGTCCCCGGCCGGGAGCTGGCCGGCATCCACCAGGCGATGGAGTACCTGCCGCTCGCCAACAAGGTCGTCGAGGGCGACTTCGTGGCTCCGCCGATCACGGCCGAGGGCAAGCACGTCGTGGTCATCGGCGGCGGCGACACCGGCGCGGACTGCGTGGGCACCGCCCACCGCCAGGGCGCGGCCTCGGTCACCCAGCTGGAGATCATGCCGCGACCGGGCGAGGACCGCGCGGCCGGCCAGCCGTGGCCCACGTTCCCGATGCTCTACAAGGTCACCTCGGCACACGAGGAGGGCGGCGAGCGGGTCTACTCCGTCTCCACCACCCACTTCGAGGGCGACGAGGACGGCAACGTCCAGTTCCTGCACCTGGTCGAGGTCGAGTTCATCGAGGGTAAGCTGACCCAGAAGCCGGGCACGGAGCGCAAGATCCCCGCCCAGCTGGTGACGCTCGCGATGGGCTTCACGGGTACGGACGTCGAGAACGGTCTCGTCTCGCAGTTCGGCTTGGAGCTCGACGAGCGCGGCAACATCGCGCGGGACGCGGACTTCGCCACCAACGTCGGTGGCGTGTTCGTGGCCGGCGACGCGGGCCGCGGTCAGTCGCTGATCGTCTGGGCGATCGCCGAGGGCCGCTCGGCGGCGCGCGGAGTCGACCGCTTCCTGACGGGCGCGAGCGACCTCCCGGCCCCGATCCGCCCGACGGACCGTTCCCTGACGGTCTGATCCGGCAGCACCCTGAGACGTCCCGTACAACGACGTACGGAACTGAGCGCGGCGCCTTCCCGAATGTCCCCGACCGGACGACTGGGCGGGCGCCGCGGCGCGTCCCGGGAAGGCACGCCCGGCGGACGGAGTCCGGCGCGGCCGGCCGAAGCCCGGGAGGCCGCCCGCGGCCGATCGGTGCGAGGGCGGCCTCGAGGAAGGGCACCGGACGGCTGGGCGGGCGCCGCGGCGCGTCCCGGGAGCAGAGGGGTCAGCCGCCGCTCGGGGCGATCCAGGTGATCAAGGACGCCGCCGCCACGGCCAGGACGCCCAGCAGGCCCATCCAGCGCGCCCAGTCCGTCATCCGCCGGACCGTACGGGCGCGCTTCCGCTCGTAGCGGAGGATCTGCACCGCACCGAGGGGGCGGGTCGCGCCCGGGCGCTCGTGGACGGCGGAGACCATCATCCACGAGGCCACGATCAGCAGCAGGAACGCTCCGGCGAGCAGCCCGATCACCGACCACCTCGGCCCGGGCGACAGCTTGCTCAGGTTCTCCTGGCCCTTCAGCACGAAGATCACCGTGAGTAGACCGGTGAGCGTCGTGAGGAAGTTGCGGTACCCCTCCGCCTGCTGGAGGGCCGCCCGCAGCTGCGCCGGCGGGGTCGCCATCGCGCCGGCCCGCGCCTCGGCGTCGCGGAGTTCCTCCGCCGTGTACTCGCTCACCGGGGAAGCCCCGACGGCGGGAAGGCGATCCAGAAACCGGCGCCGCAGCCCCGGTCCGCCCCGGCCGGCCGGTTCACGTGCCAGGACGTGCAGACGCACGGGGTGTACCACGGGCCGTCGTCGTCATCGGGCCGGTGCTTGCGGCTGAAGGGCCCCTTCGTCGCGACGTACTGGCCGAAGGGCCAGACCTTGGTCATCACGCACCGGCAGGCGGGGCACTCACCGGTCGCCTCGTACCGGCCCTCGCCCTCGGAGCGGTACTCCCAGAGGAAGGTCGTCGCGGCCTCGGTGAGCGGCAGGTGCCGGTCCTCGTACGGGACGGTGGAACTCATGGGCGCGGGCCTCCGGGCGTGGGCAGCTCAAGGGCGAACAGTCGGGCGTAGCGACGGAGCCGGTCGAGGACGTCGTCCTCGGTAAGCTCCGTCTCCTCGGCGCACAGGACGACGTGGTCCGGGTCGACGGGCCCCTCGTCTCACCACCACCCCAACGCCCATGATTCCAGATCCTGTTACTCCGGGTGTCGGCCCTTCGCGAGAGGGCCTCGGCGATCCCGTACGCTCGGCAGTCCGTACGGGACGATGGAGGGGAGCCGTCCGTGGCGCTGAGCCTGACCAAGGTCGAGGAGTCCGCACCCGCGCTGGTGAGTCTGTACAAGTCGGCGGGGGTCTCCCTGCTCAAGCACGGCATGAGCGGGCAGCGCGTCGCCGTCTATCTGGTGCTCGACTACTCCGGCTCGATGAAGCCGTACTACCAGGACGGCAGCGTCCAGGCCCTGGCCGACCGGGTGCTGGGGCTCTCGGCGAACCTGGACGACGACGGACGGGTGCCGGTGGTGTTCTTCTCCACCGACATCGACGCCGAGACCGACATCGCGCTCGCCGACCACCAGGGCAGGGTCGACCGGATCGTCGCCGGTCTCGGCCACATGGGCAAGACCAGCTACCACCTGGCCATGGACGCGGTCATCGACCACTACCTCGACAGCGGCGCCACAGCGCCCGCGCTCGTCGTCTTCCAGACCGACGGCGGGCCGATCAACAAGCTCGCCGCCGAGCGCTATCTGTGCAAGGCGGCGAAGCTGCCGATCTTCTGGCAGTTCGTCGGCTTCGGCGACCCGGGCAGCCGGCAGTTCGAGTTCCTGCGCAAGCTGGACGACTTGGCGGTTCCGGACAAGCGGCCCGTGGACAACGCCGGCTTCTTCCACGCCGGAAAGGACCCGCGCCGCGTCCCGGACTCGGAGCTGTACGACCGGCTCGTGGCCGACTTCCCCGCCTGGCTGTCCGCCGCCCGGGCCCAGGCCATCGTGCGCGGCTGACGCCCGCGGCGAAAACCACTGGCCCCGGCGGGCGCCCCCGGACGAGAGTGACCGTCATGAGCTCATCGGTGCGACACGTGACGATCGACAGTTCCGACGCCTACGCCCTGGCCACGTTCTGGGCCGCGGTGCTGGACTCCCAGGTGTCCGACGAGGACTCGCCGGGCGACGAGGAGTCGCTGGTGGAGACCCCCGGCGGCGCCGGGATCCTCTTCGTGACCGTGCCGGAGGGAAAGGCGGTGAAGAACCGGGTGCATCTCGACCTCCAGCCGCAGGACCGCACCCGTGACGAGGAGGTCGAGCGGCTGACGGCGCTGGGCGCGACGCTGGTCGGCGACCACCGGCGCCCGGACGGGACGGGATGGGTGACCCTGGCCGACCCGGAGGGCAACGAGTTCTGTGTGGAGCGGTCCGCCTCCGAACGCGTGGCTTGAGGGCCTCCCACGCACGATCCGGCGCGGCGACGACCACGGCGCGCCGCGCCAGGATCCCTGACCGGCGTCAGGATTCCCGACCGTCGCCTTTCGGCGTGCGGCCCTCTGTCGGCGCCCCGCCGTGACGTCGTGCCCAGTCGTCCCGGCACGGCACGGCACGGCACGTCCCGGCACGGCAGGGCACGGCACGTCCCGGCACGGCACGTCGTCACCTCACGTCACGACGTCACGGCGTGCCCAGCACGAGGGCCCGGCACCAGGGCGGTGCGCCCCAGGCGTCCCGCAGCGGGCGGGCCTTGCGCAGCCAGAGGGAGAGGTCGAGTTCCTCGGTGTAGCCGACGGCGCCGTGGACCTGCAGGGCGGTCCGGGCCGCGGCGTAGGCCGCCTCGCCGGCCGTGACCTTCGCCGCGGCGAGATCGGTGCTCTCGAACGTGAGCGCCGCTCCGAAGAGCAGGGGCCGGGCGAACTCCAGGCCGATCAGCGTGTCCGCCAGCCGGTGCTTGACCGCCTGGAACGAGCCGATCGGCGCGCCGAACTGGGTGCGCTGCTTCGCGTACGCCACCGTCCGGTCGAGCAGGGTGAGCCCGACCCCCAGCGACTGCGCGGCCGTCGCGAGCATCGCCCACCGCGCGGCGTGTCCGGCGGCGGCGACGACGGCCGGCCCGGCGGCCAGCAGCTCGCCGCCCGGGTCGGGGAGCGCGAGCCGCCGCGCCGGATCGGCGGACGCCCGCACGGGGCCGTGCCCCGGGGCGATCCGCAGCTCGTCCCCGACGACGGTGCACGTGACCGCCGCGGCATCGGCGTCGAGCGCGTAGGGCGTGGGCGGGACGGCACCGCCCCCGCCGACGCGGGCCGCGGGAGCACCGCCCCGGCCCGCCTCCACCCCGCCCGAGGCCCGGCCCGGGCCTTGTGCCGGGCCCCGGGCGGGTGTCGCCAAGGTCGCCGGTGTCCCGCCCGACAGCAGTCCCGGCAGCAGGCGCTTCGCCGGGCCCGGCTCGCCCAGGCGGGCCAGTTCGCTCAGCAGGGCGGCCGTCGCCACCGTCTCCACCAGCGGGCCCGGGACCGCGTGGCGGCCCAGTTCCACGAAGGCCAGGGCCAGCTCGACGGGAAGCGGGCCCATTCCCCCGTACGCCTCCGGGACCGGCAGCGCGAACACCCCCGCCTCGGCGAGCCGGGCCCACACCGCGAGCCCCGCCTCCGGGGCGCCCTGGGCCCAGGCCCGTACCGCCGCCGGCGTGTCCGCGGCCGTCAGCATCGCGTCCAGCGAGCGCCTGAAGGCGCGCTGCTCCCCGGTCGGCAGGAACCTCATCAGCGGCGGCCCTTCGGCAGGCCGAGCAGGCGCTCGGCGATGATGTCGCGCTGGATCTCGTTCGTTCCGGCGTAGACGGGCCCGGCCAGCGAGAAGACGTATCCCTCGCTCCACTCCCCGTCCGCCGGCTCGCCCTCCGCGCCCAGCAGGTCGAGCGCCGTCTCGTGCAGCGCGATGTCGTACTGCGACCAGAAGACCTTGTTGAGGCTGGACTCCGCCCCGATCGTCGCGCCCGCCGCGAACCGCGAGGCCCCGGCCGCCGTGAAGAGCTGATAGGCCCGCGCCCCGATCACCGCGTCCGCCACCCGGTCCCGGGCGCCCCGGTCCTCGCCGGTCGCGCGCCACAGCCGTACGAGACGGTCGGCGGCGGCCAGGAAGCGGCCGGGGGAGCGCAGGGTGAGCCCGCGTTCGTCGCCGGTCGTGGACATCGCGATCCGCCAGCCCTGGCCGGGCTCCCCGATCACGTCCTCGTCGGGAACGAAGACCTCGTCCAGGAAGAGTTCGGCGAAGGCCGGTTTGCCGTCCAGCCGCCCGACGGGCCGGACGGTCACGCCCGGTGCCCGCAGGTCGAACATCAGGTACGTCAGGCCCCGGTGCGGGCGGTCGGCCGCCGGATCGCTGCGGAAGATGCCGAAGGCCCGGTCGGCGAACGCGGCCCGCGAGGACCACGTTTTCTGGCCCGACAGCAGCCAGCCGCCCCGCGTACGGACCGCCCGCGAGGTCAGCGACGCCAGGTCGGAGCCCGCCTCGGGTTCCGACCACGCCTGCGCCCAGACCGTCTCGCCGGTCGCCATCGCGGGCAGGACACGGGCCCGCTGCTCCTCGGTGGCGTGAGTGAAGAGGGTCGGGGCCAGCAGGCTGATGCCGTTCTGCGAGACCCGTCCGGGCGCCCCCGCCGCGTAGTACTCCTCCTCGAAGGCGAGCCACCGGAAGATGTCGGCTCCCCGGCCGCCGTACCGCTCCGGCCAGGAGACCACCGACCAGCGGTCGGCGGCGAGTCGGGCCTCCCAGGCGCGATGGGCCGCGAAGCCCGCCTCGGTCTCCAGGGACGGCAGCGGCTCGTCGGGGACGTGGGCGCGCAGCCAGGAGCGGGCCTCGGCGCGGAAGTCCTCCTCCTGGGCGGTGGGCGTCAGATCCATCGGAGCATCCTTCCCTAACAAGTGTTTGGTAGGTTAACGTACGGCCATGAGCAGCGCCATGGACAGCGTCGAGGCCTTCCGTGCCGAGATACGGGACTGGCTGGCGGCCCATCTCCGGGGAGCGTTCGCGGACCTGAAGGGGCTCGGCGGGCCGGGCCGCGAGCACGAGGCGTTCGCCGAACGGCTCGCCTGGGAGCGGCATCTGGCCGCCCACGCCTGGACCTGCGTCGGCTGGCCGCGGGAGTACGGCGGACGCGGCGCGAGCGTGGCGGAACAGATCGCCTTCCACGAGGAGTACGCCCTCGCCGACGCCCCCGCCCGGGTCAACCACATCGGCGAACAGCTTCTCGGCCCCACCCTCATCGCCCACGGCACACCGGCACAGCAGGCCCGCTTCCTCCCGCCGATCCGGGCCGCCGAGGAACTCTGGTGCCAGGGTTACAGCGAACCGGGCGCCGGCTCCGACCTCGCCGCCGTCCGCACCCGCGCCACCCGCGACGGCGACACCTGGGTGGTGCACGGCCAGAAGATCTGGACCTCCCTCGCCCACGAGTCCCAGTGGTGCTTCGTCCTCGCCCGCACCGACCCCGGCTCCCACCGGCACGCGGGCCTCTCCTACCTCCTCGTCCCCATGGACCAGCCGGGCGTCGAGGTCCGGCCGATCACCCAGCTCACCGGCACCGGCGAGTTCAACGAGGTCCACTTCGACGGAGCGCGCGCGGACGCCGCCCACGTCGTCGGCGCACCCGGCGACGGCTGGCGGATCGCGATGGCCACCCTGGGCTTCGAGCGCGGCGTCTCCACCCTCGGCCAGCAGGTCGGCTTCCGGCGCGAACTGGAGGACCTCATCGCCCTCGCCCGGCGCACCGGAGCCCTCGCCGACCCCCTCGTCCGCGACCGGCTCACCCGTGCCTGGAGCGGACTCCACGCCATGCGCGCGGGCGCCCTGCGCGGCACCGACCCCTCCACCGCCAAGCTGTACTGGTCCCACTGGCACCGCGACCTCGGCGAACTGGCCATGCACGTCCGCGGCGCCGCCTCCACCGTCCTGCCCGGCGAACCGTACGAACTCGACGCCTGGCAGAGGCTGTTCCTCTTCTCCCGCGCCGACACCGTCTACGCCGGGTCGAGCGAGATCCAGCGGAACATCATCGCCGAGCGGGTGCTCGGCCTCCCGAAGGAGCCGCGCCCATGACCCCGGCAGCCCCCGCCTACATACCGGGACACGGCCTCCTCGCCGGCCGCACCGCCGTCATCACCGCCGCAGCCGGAGCCGGCATCGGCGGCGCCACCGCCCGCAGATTCCTGGAGGAAGGCGCCCGGGTCCTCCTCAGCGACGCCCACGCCCGCCGCCTGAAGGAGACCGAGGCCGCCCTCGCCACGGAGTTCGGCGCCGGCCGCGTCGACGCGCTGCCGTGCGACGTCACCGACGAGAGCCAGGTCCAGCGGCTCTTCGACACCGCCGTACGACTCCACGGCGCCCTGGACGTCGTCGTCGGCAACGCCGGACTCGGCGGAACCGCCGAACTCGCCGACATGACCGACGAACAGTGGACCCGCGTCCTCGACGTCACCCTGAACGGCACCTTCCGCTGCACCCGCGCCGCCCTGCGCCGCTTCAGGGAGTCCGGCACCCCCGGCGTGATCGTCAACAACGCCTCCGTCGTCGGCTGGCGCGCCCAGACCGGCCAGGCCCACTACGCCGCCGCCAAGGCCGGAGTCATGGCGCTGACCCGCTGCGCCGCCCTGGAGGCGGCCCCCTACGGCGTCCGCGTCAACGCGGTCTCGCCCTCCCTCGCCCTCCACCCCCACCTGGTCAAGGTCACCTCGGCGGAACTCCTCGACGAGCTGACCGCCCGCGAGGCCTTCGGCCGCCACGCCGAACCGTGGGAGGTCGCCAACGTCATCGTCTTCCTCGCCAGCGGCTACTCCTCCTACATGACCGGCGAGACCGTCTCGGTCAGCAGCCAGCACCCGTAGGACGAGAATGGGGACGTGCCGACGAACCAGCCGAACAGCAAGCCGAACAGCGCGCCCGGCGCCAAGCCGCGCGGTCAGCGGAAGACCCCGGTGACCCCCTCGCCCGAGCGGCGCCGCGAACTCCTCGACACCGCCGCCGAGGTCTTCGCCGCCCAGGGCTACAACGCCACCACCGTCCGCAAGATCGCGGACGCCGCCGGCATGCTCGCCGGCAGCCTCTACTACCACTTCGATTCCAAGGAATCGATGCTCGACGAGATCCTCTCCACGTTCCTGACCGAGCTGTGGGAGGGGTACGACGCCGTGCTCGCCGCCGGCCTCGGCCCCCGGGAGACCATCGAGGCCCTCGTCACCGAGTCCTTCCGCGAGATCGACCGGCACCGCGCCGCCGTCGCCATCTACCAGAAGGAGTCCAAGCACCTCACCGACCAGCCCCGCTTCCACTACCTCTCCGAGTCGCAGCAGAAGTTCGAGAAGGCCTGGCTCGGCACGCTGGAGCGCGGCGTCGGCACCCGGGCCTTCCGCGCCGACCTCGACATCCGGCTCACCTACCGGTTCGTGCGCGACACCGTCTGGGTCGCCGCGTCCTGGTACCGGCCGGGCGGACACCACAGCCCGGAGGAGATCGCCCGCCAGTACCTCTCGATGGTCCTGGACGGAATCGCCGTACGCACCTGACCCCGCGAAGGAGCAGCCATGCCCGAGGCCTACATCGTCGAAGCGGTCCGCACCCCGGTGGGCCGCCGCAGGGGCGGACTCGCCGCCGCCCACCCGGCGGACCTCGGCGCCCACGTCCTGAAGGCCCTCGTCGAGCGCTCCGGCATCGACCCGGCCGCCGTCGAGGACGTGGTCTTCGGCTGCCTGGACACCGTCGGCCCCCAGGCCGGTGACATCGCCCGTACGGCATGGCTGGCGGCCGGCCTGCCCGAGGAGGTCCCGGGCGTCACCGTCGACCGGCAGTGCGGTTCCTCCCAGCAGGCCGTCCACTTCGCGGCCCAGGGTGTCCTCTCCGGCACCCAGGACCTCGTCGTCGCGGGCGGCACCCAGAACATGTCCATGATCCCTATCGCCTTCGCCTCCCGGCAGGCGGCCGAACCGCTCGGTCTCACCGACGGCCCCTACGCCGGCTCCGCAGGGTGGCGCGCCCGCTACGGCGACGCCCCCGTCAACCAGTTCCACGGCGCCGAGCTGATCGCCGCGACATGGGGCATCACCCGCCGCGACCAGGAGGAGTTCGCCCTGCGCTCCCACCGGCGGGCGCTGCGCGCGATCGACGAGGGCCGCTTCGCCCGCGAGACCACGGCCTACGGCACCGTGACCGTCGACGAGGGCCCCCGCCGGGACACCACCGCCGAGAAGATGGCCGCCCTCGCCCCGGTGGTCGAAGGCGGCACGATCACCGCCGCCTGCTCCTCCCAGGTCTCCGACGGCGCCGCGGCGATGCTCCTGGCGAGCGAGCGCGCCGTACGCGAACACGGCCTGACCCCCCGCGCCCGCGTCCACCACCTCTCGGTGCGCGGCGAGGACCCCATCCGGATGCTGTCCGCCCCCATCCCGGCCACCGCGCACGCCCTGAAGAAGGCCGGCATGACGATCGACGACATCGATCTGGTCGAGATCAACGAAGCCTTCGCCCCGGTCGTCCTGGCCTGGCTGAAGGAGACCGGCGCCGACCCCGACCGGGTGAACGTGAACGGCGGCGCCATCGCCCTCGGCCACCCGCTCGGCGCCACCGGCGTCCGGCTGATGACCACCCTCCTCCACGAACTCGAGCGCACCGGCGGCCGGTTCGGCCTCCAGACCATGTGCGAGGGCGGCGGTCAGGCCAACGTGACGATCATCGAACGGCTGTGACGTCCGCCCGCCGGGTGTGACACTCGTCGCTGTCCCGCCCGTCCGGGCGGGACGGCGTGCTAGTGTCTCCCTGTTGCTAGTTTTGGTACCCATGAACTTTATGTGCGCCTGACGGGAATGTTCCTTCAGGCGCAATTTTGTTTTCCGGACTCTCCGGGATGGGGACCCTACCTATTCAGGAGATTCACATGGCTACTGGAACCGTGAAGTGGTTCAACTCGGAAAAGGGCTTCGGCTTCATCGAGCAGGACGGCGGCGGCGCCGACGTCTTCGCCCACTACTCCAACATCGCGACCTCCGGCTTCCGTGAGCTGCAGGAAGGCCAGAAGGTCACCTTCGACGTCACGCAGGGCCAGAAGGGCCCGCAGGCGGAGAACATCCTCCCCGCCTGATTGCCGTAACGCGTTTCTCGCAGCCGGGGCCCGCACCGCGCAGGTGCGGGTCCCGGCTCGTGCTGTGCTCAGGCCCAGGAAGGCATTTCCCCCATGACTCGCTCCGAAAAGCGGCCCCGCCGGGCCGCGGACTCTACTTCCGGAACCCCGTCCGGAAATGCCTCGGGCCGCCCCGCGCGCGGCTCCGGCGGCCGTAACGGCTCGGGGGGCGGCGCCTCCGGCGGCGCCGGCTCGCGCCGCGGTTCCGGTGCCCCCAAGGCCAAGGGCGGCGCCTCGCGCGGCCGTGGCCCCGCCACACCCCCGCCTCCGCGCGAGTTCACCCTCCCGGAGACGCTGACGCCCGCCCTCCCCTCCGTCGAGTCCTTCGACGCCCTCGACATGCCCCCGGCGCTCGTCAAGACGCTCGCCGCCCAGGGCGTGACCGAGCCCTTCCCGATCCAGGGCGCCACCCTGCCGAACTCGCTCGCCGGCCGGGACATCCTGGGCCGCGGACGCACCGGCTCCGGCAAGACCCTCGCCTTCGGCCTCGCCCTGCTCGCCCGCACCGCGGGCCGCCGCGCCGAGCCCAAGGCCCCGCTCGCCATGGTCCTCGTGCCCACCCGCGAGCTCGCCCAGCAGGTGACCGACGCCCTCGCGCCGTACGCCACCTCCGTCCAGCTGCGCCTCGCCACCGTCGTCGGCGGCCTGTCGATCACCAAGCAGGCGAACTCCCTGCGCCGCGGCGCCGAGGTGCTCGTCGCCACGCCCGGCCGGCTCAAGGACCTCATCGAGCGCGGCGACTGCCGCCTCGACCAGGTCGCGATCACCGTCCTCGACGAGGCCGACCAGATGGCCGACATGGGCTTCATGCCCCAGGTCGTCGCGCTGCTCAAGCAGGTCGAGCCGGACGGCCAGCGGATGCTGTTCTCCGCCACGCTCGACCAGAACATCGACCGGCTGGTCAAGATGTTCCTCACCGACCCCGTCGTGCACTCCGTCGACCCGTCCGCGGGCGCGGTGACGACGATGGAGCACCACCTGCTCTACGTCGCCGACGAGACCGACAAGAAGGCCGTCACCACCAGGATCGCGGCCCGCGACGGCCGCACGATCCTCTTCCTCGACACCAAGCGGGCCGTGGACCGGCTGGTCAAGCGGCTCCTCGCCGACGGTGTGCGGGCCTCCGGGCTGCACGGCGGCCGCTCCCAGCCGCAGCGCAACCGCACCCTGGACCAGTTCAAGAGCGGCCTGGTCACCGTCTTGGTGGCGACCAACGTGGCCGCCCGCGGCATCCACGTCGACGACCTGGACCTGGTCGTCAACGTCGACCCGCCGATCGACCACAAGGACTACCTGCACCGCGGCGGCCGCACCGCCCGGGCCGGCGAGTCCGGCAGCGTCGTCACCCTCGTGCTGCCCGAGCAGAAGCGAGACATGAGCCGGCTGATGTCCAACGCCGGCATCAGCCCGCGTACGGCGCAGATCAAGTCCAGCGACGAGGAGCTGGCCCGGCTCACCGGCGCCCGCGAGCCGTCCGGCATACCGGTCGTCATCGAGGTCCCGCAGCCGCCCCAGCCCGCCTCGGGCCGGACCGGCGGCACCCGGACCGGCGCGCCCAGGACCGGCGGACAGCGCTCCCGCCGAGGGGGCGGCGGCGGTGGCGGCACCGGCGGCCGCACCCGCACCGCCTCCAACGGCCGTACGGGCACGGGCGCTTCGGGCACCCGCACCCGCACCGGCGGCGGCGGCCGACGGGGCGCCGCGCAGTAGGACACCCGGCCGGGTCCGGGAGCGCCGCCGACGGGCGGCGCTCCCGGACCCGGGCCGCGGGGTGCGCCACCGCGCCGGGCGGCGTCTCGCGGTGGTCACCGCGGGCGACGGCAGCGCGCCCGTGCACCCGCCCCGTCGATCCGCCCGACCGGCGGCGGGGGACCGGCGCCGAGGGCTCAGCCCGCTGAGGGCAGGGAGCGGAGCACGTCCGCGGCCTCGGACATCACCCGCAGGACGAGCTCCCCGCAGCTCGGCAGGTCCTCGATCACGCCCGCGACCTGCCCGGACGCCATGACGCCGAGATCCGTACGGCCCTCGACCATGGACGCCCGCAGCAGCATCGGCGTGTTCGCGGCCAGCAGGACCTGGCTCCACGACAGGTCCCTGCCGTGCCGCATCGCGAGCCCGTCGCGGACCATCCGCGGCCACGACAGACCCGAGACCCTCCGGAAGCCCTCCGCCCGGCGCACGGCCTGCGCCAGCGCCCGGAACCGGCCCGCGCGCTCCAGCGCCGCGACCATCTCCGTCCGCAGCATCCGGTGCGGTAGCCCGTCCACGGCCGTGGTCACGGTGACGTCCTTGACCGTCGCCGCCAGATACCGCGCCTTCACCGCGTCGGGCACGGTCGAGTCCGACGTCAGCAGGAACCGCGTCCCCATCGCGATGCCGGCCGCCCCGTAGGACAGCGCGGCGACCAGGCCGCGGCCGTCGTGGAAACCGCCGGCCGCGATCACCGGGATGCCGACCGCGTCCACCACCTGCGGCAGCAGCACGCTCGTCGCCACCTCGCCCGTGTGGCCGCCGCCCTCGCCGCCCTGGACGATCACCGCGTCCGCGCCCCACGCGGCGACCTTCTCCGCGTGCCGCCGGGCGCCCACCGACGGGATCACGACCACCCCGGCGTCCTTCAGCCCGGTGATCAGCTCGCGCGACGGGGCGAGGGCGAAGGAGGCGACCCGTACCCCCTCGTCGACGACGATCCGCACCCGTTCCCGGGCGTCGGCCGCGTCCGCCCGGAGGTTGACCCCGAACGGCCGGTCCGTACGGGACTTCACCTCGCGGACCGCGGCCCGCAGCTCCTCGACGGTCATCGTGGCCGAGGCGAGGATGCCCAGCGCCCCGGCGTTCGCCGACGCCGAGACGAGACGCGGCCCGGCGACCCACCCCATCCCGGTCTGCACGATCGGGTGCTCGACCCCGGTGAGCCGGGTCAGCGCGGTCTCCATCAGACCCTGACCTCCCGCTCGCGCAGCCCCGCGGGGTCGATCACCTCGCGGATCAGCCGCAGCTCCTCGGCGGTCGGCTCCCGGGTGCACGGCACCTCGTCGCCGATCACCAGCGCGAAGCCGGTCGCCGCCCTCACCTGCTCCACGCTCACCCCCGGATGGACCGACGCGAGCCGCATCGCACGGTCGGGCGTCTCGAAGTCGAGTACGCCGAGGTCCGTCACGACCCGGGGGATCCGGTGGAAGCGGCCCGCCCCGGCGGCGGCCGCGCGGTCGTGGCCGACGCCGCAGACCATGTCGACACGCTCGACGAAGACCCGTGGCGAGTGCCGGGGGATCCAGTAACTCACCGGGTTGTTCAAGGTGTTGACGGGCGCACCGCGAACGCCGAGGAGCTGGCGGGCGGGCCGCGACCAGTCGCCGACACAGGAGATGTTCTGGTTGCCGTACCGGTCGATCTGGCTCGCGCCCATCATCACGTGCCGCTTGCCGCCGGTGACCATGGTGAGGTGACGGCGGTAGGGCAGCCACCCCTCCACCTCCCCGTCGAGGTCGACGAGCATCGCCTCGCCGTCCGTGAGCAGCAGATCCGGGGCGAAGGAGCGCTTGGCGAGCCGGGCGCCGAAGGAGGGGACGGGGGCCATGGTGGCGGCGAGGACCTCGCCGCCGTCCCGCCAGGCCTCCGCGCAGGCGACGACGCAGTACTCGGCGCGGGTGACGGCGGTCGTGGTCACTGCTGCTCCTCGGTGGGGTTCGCGGACACTGCTCCTCCTCGGCGGCGGTCGTGGTCACCGCTGCTCCTCGTGCCAGGCGCGTACGGCCTGCTGGTAGTCGTCCTCGCTCTTGCCGGCCAGGAAGCGGGCCGCGAACTCCGGCCAGGGAGTGGTCGCGTACAGCCTCTGGAAGGGCTCGTCGCGGGGGTGGTCGGGGGCGCAGGAGGTGAAGTGGGCGCCGTTCGGCGTCTCGACGACTCCGGTGACGGAGTGCCGCCCTACGAGGAGGGTCTGCGGGACGGCGTCGCCGAAGCCGGCCACGATCTCCTCGCAGGACACGTACGCGGTGTCGGCGGCTTCGCAGAACAGGTCGTCGAAGTAGGGGTCGGGGCCGAGGTACTGGGCGTTGCCGAGCCGGTCGGCGCGGTTGAGGTGGACCAGGGCCGCGTCCATCCGCAGGGCGGGCACGGCGACGAACTCCTCGCGCACGCCGTCCTCGTCCGGGTAGGGCGAGCGGACCGTGCGCAGCTCCGGGTTCACCGTCATCACGTCCGAGCCCAGACCGGCCCGGACGGGCAGGAACGGCAGCCGGTTGGCGGCCGCGTGCAGGCCCCACAGGAACATGGCCTCGTCGAGCTCCGTCAGCCGGAGGGCGCCGCTCTCGCGGGCGGCCCGGAAGTGGGGCTCCAGCGGGATGGAGTCGAGGGTCGCGAAGGGGGCGACGAGCCGGCGGATCCGGCCGGCGGCGGCGAGGAGACCCACGTCGGGGCCGCCGCAGGAGATCACGGTGAGATCGGTGATCTCGGACCGGAGCAGCGCTCTGACCAGGGCCATCGGCTTGCGGCGGGAGCCCCAGCCGCCGATGCCGAGGGTCATGCCGCTGCGCAGCCGGCCCACGACCTCCTCGGGGGTCATCGTCTTGTCGGTCACCGCGAGCCCTCCTCGGCCTGCCGTCGTTTCCCGAAGGTGTCGCGGACCCGGTCGGCGACACCGCTGAGATTGGCCTCGAAGGTGAAGCCCTGCTCGAAGCGGTAGCTGCGGTGGACGTCCACCGGGTCGATGCCGTTGAGGGCGGCCTTCGCGAGCCGGATCAGCCGTCCGTCCTTGGCGGCGATCTCCCGCGCCAGCTCCAGCGCGGCGTCCAGGAGCCCGGCGCGCGGGACGACCTTCCAGACCGAGCCGTGGGCGTGGAGTTCGGCGGCGGTGGCGGTGCGGGAGGTGTAGTACAGCGCGCGCATCAGATGCTGCGGAACGAGCCGGGCGAGATGGGTGGCGGCGCCGAGGGCGCCCCGGTCCAGCTCGGGCAGTCCGAAGGTGGCGTCCTCGGAGGCGACGATCGCGTCCGCGTTGCCGACGAGTCCGATGCCGCCGCCCAGGCAGAAGCCGCCGACGGCCGCGACGACCGGCACCTCGCACGCGTACACCGCGGAGAAGGCCTCGGCGCAGCCGTGGTTGGCGCCGATCAGCGCCGTGTGCCCGACACCGTGTTCGCGCTGCATCTCCTTGATGTCGACGCCCGCGTTGAAGCCGCGGCCCTCGGCCGCCAGGACCACGCAGCGGACCTCCGGGTCGCGGCCGGCCGCCCGGACGGCGTCGGCGAGGTCGTACCAGCCCTGGACGGGGAGGGCGTTGACGGGCGGGAAGTCGACGGTGACAAGTGCGGTGCCCTTGCCCGGGCGTGAGGTGGAGACACCCATGAGCGGATCAGCTACCTTTCCACCAAACATTTGTTAGGTGACTGCGTGCTGAGGAAGGTAGCAGCCGATGGAGCTGGACGGGAGGGTCGCCGTCGTCACCGGCGGGACGCGCGGGGTGGGCGCCGGGATCGCCCGGGCGTTTCTGCGGGCCGGAGCGCGGGTCGTCGTCTGCGCCCGCAGACCACCGGACGCGCCGGTCGAGGACGGGGGGCGGAGGGCCGACTTCGCCCCGCTCGACCTGCGGGACGCGTCGGCCGTCACCGGGTTCTTCGCCGGTGTCGCGGAGCGGTACGGACGGCTCGACGTCCTGGTCAACAACGCGGGCGGAACGCCCTACCGGCTGCTCGGCGGAGGCGGGGGAGGAGGCGGTGGCGGGGGTGCCGGCCGGGGGGAGAGCGAGGCGGAGCGGCACGCGCGAGTCGTCGCGCTCAACCTGACGGCCCCGCTGACCGCCACCCTCGCCGCGTACGAGCCCCTGCGGGCCGCCCGGGGCTCGGTCGTCATGATCGGCAGCGTCAGCGGGACGCGGCCCTCGCCGGGCACGGCCGCGTACGGGGCCGCGAAGGCGGGCCTGGAGAACCTGGCCCGTTCCATGGCCGTGGAGTGGGCCCCGGACATCCGGGTCAACACCCTCGTCGTCGGCATGGTCCGCACCGAACTGTCCCACCTGCACTACGGCGACGAGCACGGGATCGCCGCCGTCGCCCGGACCGTCCCGCTCGGCCGTCTCGCCGACCCGTCGGACGTCGGGGAGGCGGCCGTCTTCCTGGCCTCGGAGCGGGCCGCGTACGTCTCGGGGGCCTCACTGCTGGTACACGGGGGCGGGGAGCGGCCCGCCTTCCTGGACGCCGCGAACGCCGACAAGGAGAGCCGACAAGGAGAGCGGGAGCAGAGATGACCGATACGGGCATGTGCGAGGGCAGGGTCGTGATCGTGACCGGCGGCGGACGGGGCCTGGGACGGGCCCATGCGCTCGCCTTCGCCGCGGAGGGCGCGAAGGTCGTCGTCAACGACCTGGGGGTGGGCCTCGACGGCGCCGCCTCGGCCGGGTCGCCGGCCGGACGCGTGGTCGAGGAGATCCGGGCGGCGGGCGGCGACGCGGTGGCCCACGGCGGCGATGTCGCGACGGGGGAGGGCGCGGCCTCGCTGATCGCCACCGCGCTCGACGCGTACGGACGGCTCGACACCCTCGTCAACAACGCCGGCTTCCTGCGCGACCGGATGCTCGTCAACCTCGACGAGGACGACTGGGACGCCGTCGTGCGGGTGCATCTGAAGGGCCACTTCCTGCCGCTGCGGCACGCGCTCGCCCACTGGCGGGCCGAGGCGAAGGCGGGCCACCCGCCGGTGGCACGGGTCGTCAACACCACCTCGGGCGCGGGCCTGCTGGGCAGCGTGGGGCAGGGGAACTACGCGGCGGCCAAGGCCGGGATCGTCGGGCTGACCCTGGTGGCGGCGGCGGAGACGAGCCGGTACGGCGTCCAGGTCAACGCCGTCGCCCCGGCGGCCCGGACCCGGATGACCGAACGGGCCTTCGCGGACCTGGCGGGCGTCCCGGAGGACGTCTCCCCCCTGGTGGTCTGGCTGGGTTCGGCCGCCTCCGCCGGGGTGACCGGCCGGGTCTTCGAGGCGGAAGGCGGCCGCATCACCGTCATGGAGGGCTGGCGCCCCGGCCCCACGACGGACAAGGGAGCGCGCTGGACGCCCGCGGAGGCGGGGGAGGCGGCGGCGAGACTCCTGGCCGCGGCGGAGAGGCCGGGAGCGGTGTACGGAGCGTAGGGCTGGGTCGGCGGCCGCGCGTCGGCCGGCCGCGAGCGGAGGCTCCGGGGCATGCCGTGGCTCAGACGCCGGGAGCGGTGTGCGGAGCGCAAGGCGGGGCCGACCGGCCCCGCGTCCGCGGCCGCTGCCGCGCCGAACGGAGGCGCCGGTCATCGGCAGCGCGGGCTCGTCCACTCCAGCCGGTTCCTTACGCGCTCGTCCCGCACGAACTCCAGGGCGGCGAGGGCCGTGTCACGGGCCGCCGAGTCCGGGGCGCCGTCCGCGAGGAGGGCCGCCAGCGCGTCGGGGGCGCGGGGGTCCTGGCGCATGGCCAGGCCACGGGCCGCCTCGGCGACCACGTCCGGGTCCGGATCGCCCAGCCTGGCCGCCAGCGCCTCGCGCAGGCCGGGCGTGTCCCCGGGCACCTCCGCGAGCGCCAGCGTCGCCCAGTCCCGCACGCCCGAGTCGTGGTCCCGGCTCAGCGCGAGGAGCGTGTCGAAGGCCCGCGCGTGCCCGGCCGGTACGAGCCCGGTGAGCGCCGTCCCGAGCGCGCGCCGCACCTCGGCGTCGGGATGCGCGGCGAACGGCAGCAGCTCGCCCAGCCCGGCCGGCTCCCCGCCCGCCTCCCGCCGGTCCTGCGCCGAGGGCGCGACCCGCCCGAGCGCGGTGACCACCGCCAGCGCGGGCTCACGCGCCGAGCCGCCCACGGCCGACGCAGTGCCCACGGCCGGTCCGCCGCCTGCGCCCGGCCCACTGCCCACACCCCGCCCACCACCCACGCCCCACCCGCCGGCCCGGTCGGCCGGGCCCAGCCCGTGCCAGGAAGGCCCGTCCTTCGTCAGGGTCTCCGTCGCCAGGCGGCGCAGGACCGCGAGGGCGTGGTCGGCGAAGCCGTCCAGTGCCCCCAAGACGTACGCGCCGAACGCCCGGCGCGGAGCGTCGTCGCAGGCGCACCACGCGGCGGCCGCGCGGAAGGTCTCCTCGTCGCCGCGGGCGGCCAGCGCGGCGACCGCCTCGGTCCAGTCGTCGAGGCCGGGGTCGGCGCACCGCAGGGCCCGGGCGGCCAGTTCCTCGTGCGGCACGCGGACGCCGAGCGCGGTCTCCAGGAGGGTGGCGACGGCGGCGTGACCGGTCTGCTGGTCGTTCCCGCTGCCCGGGGTGCCGTCCGCGCGCAGCAGGTCGACGACGACGGTGATCCCGCCGTCCTCCCGGACCCGGCGCACGACCGCCTCGTACGGCTGGGGGCCGTGCGTGTCGAGCAGCCCGCGCAGCACGGCCCCCGCGACGTCCACGCCGATCCAGCGACGCGCCTCGCCCAACGCCTCCTCCCGGGCGCCGGCGCCGTGTTCGAGGAGGGCCCGCACGCTCGACGTGGACCCGCGCCGGGCGGCGGCGACGAGCGGCGGCAGGCCGTCGGGCCCGGGCCGGTCCGGGGAGGCGCCGTGCTCCAGGAGGGCCCGCACGGTCTCGGCGTGGCCGAGCCGTACGGCCCACGCCATGGCCGTGAAGCCGTACGCCTCCTCCTGGTCGGGGTGCGCCCCGGCGGCGAGGAGCGCCCGCACCACCTCGGCGTGTCCACCGCAGGCGGCCGCGCACAGGGCCAGGTCCCCGCCCTCCGCCCCGCCGCCCCGCGCGGGATCGGCGCCCGCGGCGAGCAGCACCCGTACGATCCCCGCCTCGTTCGCCAACGCGGCCCGGTACAGCGCGGTCTCCCCGCCCTCGTCGGCCTCGGCCCGCTCCCCGCTCCGCAACGCCCGTACGACGGCGTCGACATCACCGTCGTGGATCCCCTCGAACAACGTGCTCATCCACCGACCCTCACCCGGGCCGGCCGAACGACGCAAATCATTACGTCCCGACGCCTTCAGGTCATCACGCTCGTCACGCCGTCACGCCGTCACGCCCGTCACGCCGTCACGCGGCCTCAGGTCGCCCCAGGCCATCCCGTCTCGGCGCGTGTCGTCCCGGATCGGCGCGTGCCGGTCGCCTGCGCCGCGTTGGTCTTACGTCTCGCACGCGAGCACCGTCCCGCACACCCGGCACCTGGCCCGGAGCCTGCGCCCGGTCGGCACCCGGATCCGCTGCCAGCAGACCGGGCACGGAAAGGAGACCCGCATCGACCGGCCCGTGCCCTCGAAGGCGTACGAGGCGCCTATGCCCGCCCGGCCGTACCGCCGTTCCTTGGAGTAGCGGTGCCGCGCCGCCCACCCCGCCGTCTCCAGCGGCGGCCGCCGCCCGTCCCGGGAGGCCAGCTCCCGGCCCCGCGCCCACGCCTCGTACCCCGCGACGCTGGTGAACCAGGGCGAGGGATCCTCACCGAAGACCTCCGCGCGCTTGGCCAGGACGTAGCCGAACTCCTCCGGCGTCAGATAGCCGAGCTTCTGGCTCGACACCTCGTCCTCCCGGTAGGCGTCGAGCAGCAGCCACCCCGCCCCCAGGTAGGTGGTCACCACGTCCGTGAGGATCTCGTTCTCCCGGACGTCCGCGAAGTGCAGGCCGAGACGGTGCAGCAGCACATGGGTGATCTCGTGGGCCAGCGCCGCCCCCACGTCCCTGCGGTGTCGTCGGAAGCGGTCGTTCAGCTCGATGAAGTACTCCGGGCCCGCCGCCAGCTCGACGCTCGCCGCGTGCTCCATCTCGCGGAAGCTCACCACCATCCGCGCCCGCGGCAGACCCGGCAGCCCCAGGTGCCCCACCAGCGCGGCGGCCACCCGCTGCGCACCCAGATGGAGCTCGTCGTCGTCCCCGAAGGCCACGTCCGCCGCCGGCACGCTCGTCGCGTACCGCCTTACTCCGTCCGACGACAGTCGGCGGTACAACGCGGTGATCGCGGCCCGGACCGTGTCGAGATGCGGAAACCCGTGGACGACTTCGTTACCGTTCGGCACGCCGGACCCCCTTCCTTCCACTCTACGGGCCCCCGGGCTTCGTTCGCCTGGCCGAAAACGGGTGCTTGTGGGCCCCAGGAGCCCTTGCCCATAATCCGGACCACGCCTTGACGGGCTCATGCCATCAAGGCTCAACCCCCCATGAAAGGCAGTCACTTGCAGAAGAACAGGATCGTCCGCGCGCTCCAGAGAATCGCCGCCGCCGGTGCCGTCGTCCTCGCCGCCGTCAGCCTCCAGCCCAGCACCGCGTCCGCCGCGCCGGCGCCCGTCGTCGGCGGCACCCTCGCCGCCCAGGGCGAGTTCCCCTGGATGGTCAGGCTCTCCATGGGCTGCGGCGGTTCGCTGCTGACCCCGCAGATCGTGCTCACCGCCGCCCACTGTGTGAGCGGCTCCGGCAACAACACCAGCATCACCGCCACAGCCGGAGTCGTGGACCTGCAGAGCAGCAGCGCCGTCAAGGTCCGGTCGACCAAGGTCCTCCAGGCCCCCGGCTACAACGGCAAGGGCAAGGACTGGGCGCTGATCAAGCTCGCCTCGCCGATCACCACGCTGCCCACCCTCAAGATCGCCGACACGACCGCGTACAACAGCGGCACCTTCACCGTCGCCGGCTGGGGCGCCACCCGCGAGGGCGGCGCGCAGCAGCGCTACCTGCGCAAGGCCACGGTCCCGTTCGTCTCCGACGCCTCCTGCCAGGCGTCGTACGGCAGCGACCTCGTGCCCAGCGAGGAGCTCTGCGCGGGCTACAACCAGGGCGGCGTCGACACCTGCCAGGGTGACTCCGGCGGCCCGATGTTCCGCCGCGACAACGCCGGCGCCTGGATCCAGGTCGGCATCGTGAGCTGGGGCGAGGGCTGCGCACGGCCCGGCTACCCCGGCGTCTACACCGAGGTGTCGACGTTCGCCACCGCCATCAAGTCGGCCGCGGCCACCCTCTGACGCACCGACGGCACCACCCGTGCGCCCGGGGGCCGCACCTGCCCCCGGGCGTACGGGTCCGCCGCCGGGACCCCCTACGTCAGTTCCACCCGAGGCCCCGGCCCGCCGCCCTCCAGCTCCAGCACCCACACCTCGTTCGCGCCCTCCCGCAGCACCGGCCCGGGCGTGAACAGCGAATCCTGCGGGCCCACCTCCCAGTACCGCCCCAGACAGAAACCGTTGACCCAGACGAAACCGCGCCCCCAGCCCGGCAGGGAGAGCGCCGCGTCACCCGGACGCCCGGTCACCTCCACCACCGCCCGGTACAGACCCGGCTCCGCCCCGCCCCCCGCCACCGGCCGGAACGGCACCTTCCGCACCGCCGCCGGCGTGAAGGCGTCCAGCCGCAGCCCCCGGGCCCGCACCCCGTGCACGTACTGCCGCTCGTGTCGCACCCCGCCCGTGATCCCCTTCGTCTCCGCCTGACGCGGCCCGTAGTTCACCCGGCCCAGCGACTCCACCCACAGCTCCACCACCGCGGGCCCCGCCACCGGCTCCGCGAGCGCCGCGTCCTCGGCCGTCAGCACGCCCGCCCGCACCCCGTCCACGTACACCACCGCCCGGTCACGCAACCCGGCCACCGACAGCGGGTACGGCTGCCGGGGCCCGGGAATCTCCAGGCGGTAGCGGACGAGACCCCGGTCCACCCCCAGCTCCTCGAACGTCGGCGGCAGCGGACCGCTCGCCTCCGCGTCACCGAGGACCTCCAGGACCTCCGCCGCCGGCGCCCACTCCACGGGAGCCGCCCCCACCGCACCCGCGATCCGGCGCGGCGGCGCCGGAACCTCCGGCAACGGCCCCTCCGCGAACTCCGCGAGCACCTCGCGGAACCGCCAGAACTTCTCCGTCGGCAGCCCCGCCTCGTCCACCGGAGCGTCGTAGTCGTACGAGGTCACCGTCGGCAGCAGCGCTCCCTCGTGCAGCGCACCGGCCCGGTTCGCCCCCGCCCACCCGGCGAAGTTCGTCCCCCCGTGCGCCATGTACAGATTGACCGACGCCCCGCACTCCAGGATCTCCCGCAGCGCCGCCGCCGCGTCCCCGGCGTCCCGCACGGAACGCTCCGTACCCCAGTGGTCGAACCAGCCGCACCAGAACTCCATGCACATCAGCGGCCCCGACGGCTGGTGCCTCCGCAGCGTCGCGAACGCCTCCCGCGCCCCCGAGCCGAAGTTCGCCGTGGCCAGCACCCCCGGCAGCGAACCGCCCGTCAGCATGTGGTCCTCCGGCCCGTCCGACGTGAACAGCGGCACGCTCACCCCGAGCCCCCGCAGCAGCCCCGCGACACGGCGCAGATAGCCCTGGTCGCAGCCGTAGCTCCCGTACTCGTTCTCCACCTGCACCATGACCACCGGGCCACCTCGGTCGATCTGCCGCTCCACCACCTGCGGCAGCAGCCGGCCGAACCAGCCCTCCACCTCGGCCAGGTACTCCGCGTCGTCTGTCCGCACCCGCCGCCCCAGCCGGCCGGTCAGCCAGTGCGGAAGCCCGCCGTTCTCCCACTCGGCGCAGATGTACGGCCCCGGCCGCACGATCGCCCACATCCCGGCCCGCCCCACCGCGTCCAGGAAACGGCCGAGCGCCGCCACGTCCCCGTACCGCCCCGGCTCCGCCTCGTACAGGTTCCACGGGACGTACGTCTCGACACAGTTGAGCCCCATCGCCCGGAGCATCCCCAGCCGGTGCCCCCACTGCTCCTCGTGCACCCGGAAGTAGTGCAGCGCCCCCGACAGCAGCCGCACCGGCCGCCCGTCCAGGAGGAAGTTCTCGTCACCCACAGCGAACGTGCTCATGGCCTCACCCTCGCCCTCTGGCGGCGGACCGGTCCATGGACAAAGATCGTCGCTGTTTGGACGGAAGAGAGGCAGGTACGGCGGATGTACCACACCTGGATGCGCTACTTCACACCCAGCCCGGTCCACCACCGCCTCGGCCTCGTCTGCCTCGGCGTCGGACTCCAGCACGGCGCCCTGCCGGCCGTCGGCCCGCGCACCCTCGACCACCACGTCGCCGTCGTCGTCAGCGCCGGCAGCGGCTGGTACCGCGCCCCCGACGGCCGCCTGACCACCATCACCGCACCCGCCCTGATCTGGCTCAGCCCCGGCGTGCCCCACCACTACTCCGCCGACCCCGTCACCGGCTGGGACGAGAGCTTCGTCGACTTCGCGGGCCCCGCCACCGCCACCTACACCGAACTCGGCTACATCGAACCCGACCAGCCCGTCGTCCCGCTCTCCGACGCCGCCGGCGCCCGCGCCGCCGTCGGCCGGATCGCCCGCGCCGCCCGGCGCGGCAACCCCCTCCTCGAAGTCGAGACCGGAGCCGCCGTCCACGAACTCCTCGTCGCCCTGCGCCGGGCCCGCGCCGACACCAACGCCGACGGCGACCCCCTCCTCGCCGCCCTCGCCCGCGACGCCTTCCAGCCCCTGTCCGTCGCCGAGCACGCCGCCCGGCACGGCATGACCCCCACCGAGCTGCGCGCCGCCGTACGGCGCGCCGCCGGATGCAGCCCCAAGGACTACCTCCTCTCCCTCCGCCTCGGCCGCGCCAAGGAACTCCTCGCCGCCACCGAACTGCCCGTCGCGGCGGTCGCCCGCAGGGTCGGCTACGACGACCCGGCCTACTTCTCCCGGCTGTTCACCCGCCGGGTCGGCACCGCCCCCATCCGCTTCCGCGAACAGCAGGGACGGACCGTGCCGGGCGGCTGGAGCAACCGCGTCCCGCATCCCGACCACCCACCGACGATCGGCTCCCGATCCGTCTAAGCTCGCTGCTCATGAGCGAGATCGACGAGACCGTACGAGCGGAACTGAACCGGCTGCGCGAGAGCATCGACAACATCGACGCGGCGGTCGTCCACATGCTCGCCGAACGCTTCAAGTGCACCCAGCAGGTCGGCGTCCTCAAGGCACAGCACCAGCTCCCGCCCGCCGACCCGGCCCGCGAGGCCCGCCAGATCACCCGGCTGCGCGAGTTGGCCGAGAGCGCGAAGCTCGACCCGGCGTTCGCCGAGAAGCTCCTGAACTTCATCATCGCGGAGGTCATCCGCCACCACGAGACCATCGCGGACGGCGCGCGCTGATGGGCCGTGTCACGGTCTTCACGCTGGGCGGCACCATCTCGGCACGGGGCGGTGACGCCACCCGCATGACGGGCACGGAGGTCCTCGCGGGCCTGGGCCTGGCGAAGAGCCGGAGCACGGGGCCGGGACCGGGGCACGGACCGGGCGCGGAGCAGGGCGCGGGCCCGGTGTCGGGCGCGGGCCCGGGTGTGAAAGCCGGACCCGGCGCGGGATCGGCCCTGGAACCCGGCGCGAAGCCCGCCCCCGCCGGCCCCGACGTGCGGCTGCGCGACTTCCGGCGCCTCCCCAGCTCCTCCCTCTCCTTCGAGGACCTCGCCGCGCTCGCCGACGAAGTCCGCCGGACCGTGGCCGAAGGCTCCGGCGTCGTCGTGGTCCAGGGCACCGACACCCTGGAGGAGACCGCGTTCCTCCTCGACCTGCTGTGCACCACGAGCGAACCGGTCGTCGTCACCGGCGCCATGCGCCGACCCGACCTGCCCGGCGCCGACGGCCCCGCCAACCTCGCCGCGGCGATCGCCGTCGCCGCCGACCCGGCCTGCCGCGACCTCGGCGTCCTCGTGGTCCTCGCGGACGAGATCCACGCCGCCCGCCACGTCCGCAAGACCCACACCACCTCCGTCGCGACCTTCGCCTCCCCGGGCGCGGGCCCCCTCGGCGCGGTCGTCGAAGGCGAACCCCGCATCCTCCTCCGGCCCTCCCGGCCCGCGGCGCTCTGCCCCCTGCGGCTCGACCCCGCCGTCCGGGTCGCCCTCGTCACCCTCTCCCTCGGCGACCGCGGCGAACTCCTCGACGGCCTGGAGACCCGCTTCGACGGCCTGGTACTGGCCGCCTTCGGAGCCGGACACGTCCCGACGTGGCTCATCGAGCCCCTGGAGGCCCTGGCGACCCGCATCCCCGTCGTCCTCGCCTCCCGCACCGGCGCCGGCGCCATCCTCACCCACACCTACCGCGGCCCTGGATCCGAACACGACATCCTCCACCGCGGCCTCATCCCGGCCGGCGCCCTCGACCCCGCCAAGGCCCGCCTCCTGCTCCACACCCTCCTCTCCAGCGGCGCCGCCGGCCCCGGCGGCTACGACCGCCCCCGCATCACCGCCGCCTTCACCCACCTCACCGGCACCACACGGGCCTGAAGGGAGATCGCGGGCCCCCCTCCCCGCGGCCCCGGCCATCAGGCAGCATGGGCCCATGTCCGTACTGACGCGCGACGAAGCGCAGACCCGTGCCCAGCTCCTCGACGTCCAGCACTACGCGGTCGAGCTCGACCTCACCATCGGCGACGAGACCTTCGCCTCCACGGCCGTGATCCGGTTCACTGCCCGCACCGCCGGGGACACCTTCGTCGAGCTGAAGCCCGAGACCCTGCACTCCGCCACGCTCGACGGCGTCGCCCTCGACCCCGCCACACTGACCGGGAACCGGCTCCCGCTCCCCGGCCTCACCGCCGGCGAACACGAACTGCACATCACGGCCGCGATGCGCTACTCCCGCACCGGCGAGGGCATGCACCGCTTCACGGACCCCACCGACGGCGAGTCCTACACCTACACCCAGCTCTTCATGGAAGACGTCCAGCGCGTCTTCGCCGCCTTCGACCAGCCCGACCTCAAAGCCGTCTTCGAGCTGACCGTCCACGCCCCCGAAGGCTGGACCGTCCTCTCCAACGGCATCACCGAGCGGCAGCCCGACGGCCCCTGGAAGGCCGCCCCCACCCCGCCGATCTCCACCTACCTCGTCTGCGTCGCCGCGGGCCCCTGGCACTCCGTGCGCACCGAACACGCCGGCCTGCCCTTCGCCATCCATTGCCGCCGCTCGCTGGCCCCCCACCTCGACGCCGACGCCGACGAGATCCTCGACGTCACCAAGGCCTGCTTCGACCGCTTCCACGAGATGTTCGAGGAGCCGTACCCCTTCGACTCCTACGACCAGGCCTTCGTCCCCGAGTTCAACGCCGGCGCCATGGAGAACCCCGGACTCGTCACCTTCCGCGACGAGTTCGTCTACCGCTCCGCCGTCACCGTCACCGAGCGACAGACCCGCGCCATGGTCATCGCCCACGAGATGGCCCACATGTGGTTCGGCGACCTCGTCACCCTGCGCTGGTGGGACGACATCTGGCTCAACGAGTCCTTCGCCGAGTACATGGGCTACCAGACCGTCAACGAAGCCACCCGCCGCTTCCCCGACACCTGGGTCGACTTCGCCGTCGAACGCAAGGCCTGGGGCTACGACGCCGACCAGCGGCCCTCCACCCACCCCGTCGCCCCCGACCCCGACGCCGTCCCCGACACCGCCTCCGCACTGCTCAACTTCGACGGCATCTCCTACGCCAAGGGCGCCTCGGCGCTCCGCCAGCTCGTCGCCTGGATGGGCGAGAAGGACTTCCTCGCCGGGATCAACGCCCACTTCAAACGGCACAAGTTCGGCAACGCCACCCTCGCCGACTTCATCGACAACCTCGCCTCCGCCACCGATCGCGACGTCCACGCCTGGGCCGAGCGCTGGTTGCGGACCACGGGCGTCGACACCCTCACCCCGCGCCCGGCCGTCGAACCGACCCACACCACCCTCACCGTGCGCCGCGACGGCAGCCGCCCGCACCGGGTCACCGCCGGCGTCTACGACCGCGACCTCATCGACGCCCGCCGACTCGTCCCGCGCGAACGCCTCGACCTCGACATCACCGACACCCCCACCGCACCCGTCGAACTCCGCGGCCCCCGCCCCGCCCTGATCGTCCTCAACGACGGCGACCTCACCTACGCCAAGGTCCGCCTCGACGAGACCTCGCTCGAGACCGCCCTGCGCACCCTCTCCGGCATCCCCGACGCCCTCACCCGCGCCGTCGTCTGGAACACCCTGCGCGACATGGTCCGCGACGGCGAACTCGACCCCGCCGCCTACCTGGAGGCGGCCCACGCCCACCTCCCCGAGGAGACCGACCTCGCCATCGTGCAGGGCGTCCTCGCCTTCGCCCGCACCCAGATCGCCGACCGCTACGTACCGGCCGACCAGCGCCCCGCCGCCCTCGCCCTCATCACCTCCCTCGCCCGCGACCTCATCCGCCGCACCGAGGACGGCTCCGCCCCCGGACTGCGCCTGACCGCCGTCCGCACCTTCATCGGCAGCGCCACCCAGCCCGACACCATCGCCGCCTGGCTCGCCGAGGGAACCGTCCCCGGCGGCCCGGAGACCGACCCCGAACTTCGCTGGCGGATCCTCGCCCGCCTCGCCGTCCTCGGCGCCGTCGACGAGACCGCGATCGGCCGGGAACTGGCCAGGGACCCCAGCGCCACCGGCCAGGAAGGCGCCGCCCGCTGCCGCGCCGCCCTGCCCACCCCGCAGGCCAAGGCCGCGGCCTGGTCCCGCCTCTTCGACACGGACGACCTGTCCAACTACCTCTTCTCCGCCACCGCCCAAGGCTTCTGGCAGCCCGAACAGGCCGAACTGGTAAAGGAGTACATCCCGCGGTTCTACCCCGCCGCCACCGCACTCGGCGCCCGCCGAGGCCCCGCGATCGCCGAGGCCGCCGGCCGCCACGCCTTCCCCGCGTACGCGATCGACGCCGACTCCCTGGCCCTCGGCCACGCCCACCTCACCGACGAGACCCCGATCCCCGCCCTCCGCCGCAAGCTCGTCGACCAGCTGGACGACCTCGCCCGAGCCCTCCGCGTCCGCGGCGCGTAACACCCCCGCCCCGGACCACCGGCAACGCAACGCCCCGCCCCAGGACCACCGGCATCCTGACGGCTCGCCCCGCCCCCGGACCACCGGAGGCGGGGCACCCACCGGCCCGCGACCCCCGAACCACCCGAGAGGGGGGGGCATCCACCGGCCCCCGGACCACCCCAGGCGCGCCATCCACCGGCCCCCGGACCACCCCAGGCGCGCCATCCACCGGCCCCCGGCGCGCGCCCGCGCCGAGCGCGCCGTCCCCCGTTCGGGTTGCATGCCCACGCTCACCGGACAAACCCCCGGAACCCCCGGCAAGCTCGTGCCATGCGTGCCGCGCCCTCCCCGACGATCCCGCCCCTGGCCGGAGGCGAGACCGGCCCCGACGCCCTGCGCCCGCTCCTCGACACCGTCCTCGACGCCCTGCGCGAAGGAGCCACCCACCGCGGCGGCCCCCTACCCGCCGGCGGACCCGACGCGGTCACCAGCCGCCTCCGGCACGCACTCGGCGACGCCCTCCCCGACACCGGCACCGACCCCCACCACGCACTCCACACCCTCACCCGCGCCCTCACCGAAGGCGCCGCCGACCCCGCCCACCCCCACTGCGCCGCCCACCTCCACACCCCACCCCTCGCGCTCGCCGCCGCCGCCGACCTCGCCGCCTCCGCGCTCAACCCCTCCATGGACTCCTGGGACCAGGCCCCCGCCGCCTCCGCCCTCGAAGACCTCGTCACCCACGCCCTCGCCACCGAGGTGTACCCCCGCGCCCCCCGCCCCGACGCCCTCGTCACCACCGGCGGCACCGAATCCAACCAACTCGCCCTGCTCCTCGCCCGCGAACGCCACCGCCCCCACCCCCTCCAGACCGTCGTCGGCGCCGCCGCCCACCACTCCTTCCGCCGCGCCGCCTGGCTCCTCGGCCTCCCCGAACCCGTCACCGTCCCCACCCCCCGCGGCACCCTCGACCCCGCCGCCCTCCACGAGACAGTGGCCGGCCTCCACGGCCCCCTCCTCGTCGCCGCCACCGCCGGCACCACCGACACCGGCCGCATCGACCCCCTCCCCGAGATCGCCGACCTCTGCCACACCCACGGCGCCGACCTCCACATCGACGCCGCCTACGGAGGCCCCGCCCTCTTCAGCCCCACCCACCGCCCCCTCCTCGCCGGCCTCGACCGCGCCCACACCGTCACCCTCGACCTGCACAAACTGGGCTGGCTACCCGCCGCCGCCGGAATCCTCGCCGTACGCGACACCGCCGACCTCACCCCCCTCACCCACACCGCCGACTACCTCAACGCCGACGACGACACCGAAGCCGGCCTGCCCGACCTCCTCGGACGCTCCCCCCGCACCACCCGCCGCCCCGACGTCCTGAAAATCGCCGTCGTCCTCCGCGCCCTCGGCCGCACCGGCCTCGGCACCCTCGTCGACCAGTGCTGCACCCTCGCCCACCACCTCGCCGACCTCATCGAGAAGAACCCCGACCTCGAACTCCACGAACGCCCCACCCTCACCACCGTCCTCTTCCGCCCCCGCCACGCCCCCGACACCACCGTCGCCACCATCCGACGAACCCTGCTCACCCAAGGCCGCGCCGTCCTCGGCCGCGCCCGCGCCGACGGCCGACTCTGGCTCAAGGCCACCCTCCTCAACCCCCACGCCACCCCCCGCGACCTCGAAGCACTCCTCACCCTCGTGGAAGGCAGCACCGACCGATGACCGGCACCACCCCACACCACGACCTCGACCACCCCCACGACCTGGTGGGCATCGGCATCGGCCCCTTCAACCTCTCCCTCGCCGCCCTCGCCCACGGCATCCCCGGCCGACTCTCCACCGCCTTCTACGACCAGAACCCCGCCTTCCACTGGCACCCCGGCCTCCTCCTCGAAGGCGCCACCCTCCAAGTCCCCTTCCTCGCCGACCTCGTCACCCTCGCCGACCCCGCCAGCCCCTGGACCTTCCTCAACTACCTCCGCACCCGAGAGCGGCTCTTCCCCTTCTACTTCGCCGAGAAATTCCACATCCAACGCGCCGAATACGACGCCTACTGCCGCTGGGTCTCCACCCAACTCCCCGGACTCCACTTCGGCCACCACGTCGACGCCGTCCGCTGGAACCCCGAACGCGCCCTCTTCGAAATCGACTACACCCAACTCGACACCGACGGCGAAGCCGAAGCCCTAGGCCGCGCCTACGCCCGCCACATCGCCCTCGGCGTCGGCACCGAGCCCTACATCCCCGAACCCCTCAGACCCCTCGCCGACGCCCCCGGCGTCCCCGTCATCCACTCCGCCGACTACCTCCACCACCGCGAACGACTCCTCACCGCCGAACACGTCACCGTCATCGGCTCCGGCCAGTCCGGCGCCGAAATCTTCCTCGACCTCCTCCGCGCCCGCCCCACCGGAGCCGAGAAGATCCACTGGCTGGCACGCACCGAGGCCTTCGCACCCATGGAATACAGCAAACTCGGCCTCGAACACTTCACCCCCGACTACACCCGCTACTTCCACGGCCTCCCCGAACCCGTCCGCAACGACCTCGTCCCCCGCCAATGGCAACTCCACAAAGGCATCGACGCCGACACCATCGCCGCCATCCACGACGAGCTCTACCGCCGCACCCTCCACGGCGGCTGGCCCGACGCCGTCCTCACCCCCGGCGTCCGCGTCCGCACCGCCGGCCGCGTCGCCACCACCAAGATCGAACTCCACCTCGAACACACCCAACAAGCCACCCGCTCCCGCCTCACCACCGACGCCGTCATCCTCGCCACCGGCTACCGCGAACGACCCCTCGACCGCATGCTCGCCGGACTCGACCCCTACCTCCGCCACGACTCCGCCGGCCGCGCCCACATCGACCACGCCTTCCGACTCGTCCTCGACACATCCGTCACCGGCTCCGTCTACGTACAGAACGCCGAAAAACACACCCACGGCGTCGGCGCCCCCGACCTCGGACTCGCCGCCTGGCGCAGCGCCACCATCCTCAACAACCTCACCGGCGAAGAGCCCTACCCCCTCCCACGCCGCACCGCCTTCACCAGCTTCGGCCTGGAACGGCAAGAGGCGCCACGCATCCCGGCCCAAGGCCAGAAGCTGACGCCCCTCACACCACTGCGCTAGAAGACCGGCACACCGTCCCGGGTCAGCTTCCACCCCACCGAGGCGAACTGCCCCGGGTCGACCGTCCCCTTCGCCGTCACCCACTGAATGATCGTGTTACGGATCTCATCCGAGTTCGCCCACACCTGCTCCGCCCCCGCCACATGCGGAAACGCGCCACCACCGCTCGCCCGGTAGTTGTTCACGGCCAACACGAACCGCGCCGCCGGATCGACCGGCCGCCCCTCGAACGACAACGCCACGATCCGCGAACCGGCCGGCTTCGCGATGTCGATCTCATACGTCAGCCCGTACACCGCGTCGTAGTTGTAATCCGGTATCCCGCCCGCGTTCGTCAGCTTCGACGTGTCGACCGGCACCCCCGCCGCGGTCTGGACGTAATACCGCGCCGAGAACTCCAGGTAGTCCTTCAGCTGCGCGCCCGTCAGCAGCCGCGCCTCCAACGTGTTCTCGAACGGGTACAACCCGGCCGCATCCCTGATCGTGACCTCACCAGCCGGAATCGCCGCCGTACGCGAGAAACACGACGCCTGCGACAGCACCGGCAGAGCCGCATACGCCCCACCCGCCAGCGCACCCCTCACCGTCTCCGCCTGCACGTGATTGATCAGATCGATGATCGGCTCGTCCTTCCACGGCGCATCCGCCGTCGCCATCGCAGCCGTCGACGTACCGATCACCTGATTCACATACGCCACGACCTTCTCGTGCTCGTCCACGAGCAACCCCGTGATCTTCGGGTCCTCCGCCACCGTGTTCGAGTTCAGAACCTGCGCCGCCACCTTCTCCACCGTCCAGCGACCCCGGCTCCACACCAGGTCGAAGTCGAACAGCGTCAGCCGCTGCCCCCACTTGAGCGGCTCCGACAGGACCACATCCCGCCCCGTCTCCTTGTTCCGCACCCGGTACTCCGGGATCTCGGTGTGCGCATGCCCGACCAGGATCGCGTCGATCCCCGGCACCTGCTCGGCGACCAGACCCGCCGCGTTCTCCACATGCGGAAGCTGATCACCGTACGACGACGTACCACTCGACCCACTGTGCGCCGACACCACCACCACATCCGCACCCATCGAACGCAGCCGCGGCACCCACTTCGCCGCCTGCTCCTCAAGACCCGGAAACACCATCTTCCCGGTCACGTTCGCCTTGTCCCAGATCGCGATCCCCGGATTGGTCAGACCCAGCACCGCCACACGGACATCCCGGCCGTGCGGCGTACGCAACCGGTGCATGCTGTACGGCGGAAACGCCGGACGCAACGTCCTCGCGTCCAGCGCATTGGCACCCAGCAGCGGAAAATCACACTGCTCCTCGAACTTCCGCAGCACCGGAATGCCGTAATTGAACTCGTGATTGCCCAGCGCCGCCGCGTCATAGCCGATCGCGTTCATCGCCTGCGCCATCGGATGCACCGGACCACGCCGCGCCGTGATCGGATCCACCTTGGCGTAGTAGTACGAGAGCTGCGTGCCCTGAATCGTGTCGCCGGCGTCGATCAGCAGCGTGTTGTGCCGCCCCTTCGCCTCCCGCACCTGGTCCACCAGAGTCGAGATCTTCGCGAGACCCACATCGTTGTGCGCCTTGTCGTCGAACTCCCTGTCCGTGAAGTAGTCCCAGTTGAAGACGTTCCCATGCAGGTCCGTCGTACCCATCACGGTGAACGAGTACCGCTTCGCCGACGTGGGCGGACGCCCATGGGCCTGCGCGGGCGCGACGGCCCCCGCGGTGACGGCGGCTCCTGCTCCGACGGCAACGGAGCTCTCCAGGAACGTCCGGCGGTTCAGCGGCATGTGTTCTCCTTGGTCCAGTGGCGCACAACGCGCGTAGATTCTGGCTCAGACGCCACCCAGGCAACAGACCTTTCCGGTTACGGAGTGGGAAAGTGTTCGGGACCGCACCCCTCGTTCGCCCGACGAAGGAACCCGCCATGACCACCGACACCCCCACCCCCGGCGCCCCCCACCTGACCGTCCGCGGCGAAGCACACCTCGAAGTCGCCCCCGACCTCGCCCGCATCCACATCACCCTCACCGCACGCGCCACCGATCGAACCGAAGCACTCACCTCCCTCACCCGCCGCAACGCCCGAACCCTCGACCTCCTCACCACCTACGGAGACGCCGTCGAACGGCTGGAAACCGGAGCCTTCTCCCTCGCACCGGACATGGCCAAACGCGGCAAGGGCGAACGCGTCCGGTCCTACCAAGGCCACGTACGACTCACCGCCGAACTCAACGACTTCACCGCCCTCGGCGAACTCACCACCCGCCTCGCCGACCTCGACATGACCCGCGTCGACGGCCCCTGGTGGACACTCCGCCCCGACAACCCCGCACACGCCCAAGCCCGCCGACAAGCGGTACGAGAAGCGCTCGACCGAGCCCACGAATACACCGCCGCCCTCGGCACCACCCTCTCCGCCCTCCTCGAACTCACCGACACCGGACTCCTCCCCCCACCCGGCACCCTCCGCACCCCACGCATGGCCTTCGCCGCCGCCACCACCGACGAACCCGCACCCCTGGACCTCGAACCCCCACGACAGACCGTCACCGCCGAAGTGACAGCCCGCTTCACCATGCACCCCCCCACCCTCTGACACACCCCCACCAACCCCCGAAAGCGCTCATCGGAGCACCGCCCCGCACAGATTCAAGTCTTGTCAATAACCTTTCACGCAAAGGTTGTTGAACAGTCATGCCGGGCCCCTGCCCTACCCATCGGTAAGCCCTAGGCTCGACCCATGCGCCGAGCGAAAATCGTCTGCACCCTGGGCCCCGCCACCGACACATACGACCAGATCAAGGCACTGGTCGAAGCCGGAATGGACGTAGCCCGCCTCAACCTCAGCCACGGCACCTACGCCGAGCACGAGGAGCGATACCACCGCGTACGCAAAGCCTCCGACGAAACCGGCCGCAGCATCGGAGTCCTCGCCGACCTTCAAGGCCCGAAGATCCGCCTCGGCCGCTTCCACGAAGGCCCCGTACTCCTTGAACGCGGCGACGACTTCACCATCACCGTCGAACACATCGAAGGCGACCGCCACACCTGCGGCACCACCTACGACGGCCTCGCCACCGACGTCACCACCGGCGAACGCATCCTCGTCGACGACGGCCGCGTCACCCTCGAAGTCACCTCCGTCGACGGCCCCCGCGTCCACACCCGCGTCATCGAAGGCGGCATGGTCTCCGACCACAAAGGACTCAACCTCCCCGGAGTCGCCGTCTCCGTACCCGCCCTCTCCGAAAAGGACATCGACGACCTCCGCTGGGCCCTGCGCACCGGCGCCGACGTCATCGCCCTCTCCTTCGTCCGCAGCGGACGCGACATCGAGGACGTCCACCGCATCATGGACGAGGAAGGCCGCCGCCTCCCCGTCATCGCCAAGATCGAAAAACCCCAGGCCGTCGACAACATCGACGACATCGTCGCCGCCTTCGACGGCATCATGGTCGCCCGCGGCGACCTCGGCGTCGAAATGCCCCTCGAACAAGTCCCCATCGTCCAGAAGCGAGCCGTCAAACTCGCCAAGCGCAACGCCAAACCGGTCATCGTCGCCACCCAGATGCTCGACTCGATGATCGACAACTCCCGACCCACCCGCGCCGAAGCCAGCGACGTCGCCAACGCCGTCATCGACGGCACCGACGCCGTCATGCTCTCCGGCGAGACCAGCGTCGGCAAATACCCCATCGAAACCGTCAAGACCATGAGCCGCATCATCGAGGCCGCCGAAGAAGACGTCCTCGCCAAGGGCCTGCCCCCGCTGACCGAACGCAACAAGCCCCGCACCCAGGCCGGCGCCGTCGCCCGCGCCGCCGCCGAAATGGGCGACTTCCTCGGCGCCAAACTCCTCGTCGCCTTCACCCAGTCCGGCGACACCGTCAAACGCCTCTCCCGCTACCGCTCACCCATCCCGCTCCTGGCCTTCACCCCGGACCCGGCCACCCGCTCCCAGCTCAACCTCACCTGGGGCGTCGAGACCTTCCTCGGCCCGCACGTCGACTCCACCGACGCGATGGTGGCCCAGGTCGACGAGGAACTCCTGCGCATCGGCCGCTGCCGGAAGGGCGACATCGTCGTCATCACGGCCGGCTCCCCGCCCGGAGTGGCCGGCTCCACGAACCTGGTCCGCGTGCACCACATCGGCGACCCGCTGACGAACTGAGGCTCAGGACTTGGGACCGACGTGCAGGTCCATGAGCGCGACGGAGGCTTTGCGGGCGACGGAGATGTTGTACGGCTTCCCGTTCCGGGTGCAAGGCGTCCACTCGATGCCGAGCCGGTCGAGTGTGTCGGTGTAGAGCTGCCGGATGTCGTCCGAGACGTTGGTGAAGAAGTAGCGGGGGTACTCGTACCGCTTGCGCTCCCCGCCGACGACACGGGTGGTCCAGTTGGTGATCCGGCAGCCGTCGGAGTGGATGAGCCCGCGAAGGAACTCCCAGGGGTGAGCGTCGACGATCTCCTGCTGCCACGGCTCTAGGGCGATCCTACGCTCGTGCTTCTTGCCGGGGCCGTGTTGCGGGAACATGCACTTCCAGTGCTTTGTGTACGACTTCACCTCGGCGCAGCCCTGCCTGATTCGCCGACCGACCCTTGGCATGGCCATCACTCTGCGCATCGCCGCTTCGGCAGCGTCGATCAATGCCGGCCAGGAGGCGGTGCAGAAGATCGACAAATGGTGCTGCTTGCGCTTCGAGATGATGTGCCCGTCGCCGAGATACAGCCCCAGAAGGTATGCGTACGCGGGTGCGTCGAACGTCCGGTTCGTACAGATGGGGCAGTCCGTAGGGCGTTCGAACCGGACGCCGCTCTTCCGGCGCTCCTCCGAGAGCCACCAACCGACAGTGCCGCGCGGCACATTCAGACGCTCGGCCACCGTCCTGTTGGGCAGACCCTGGCGCAGAAGATCGAGCGCTTCGTCGCGAATCGAAGGGTTGTGCTGATTCATGCCGGCAGTCTGGCCGGGTTGACATTCGTCCGAATGGAATCGAAGAGACGTTCACTGCGACGAGTGAAGATCGCCAACACCCTGCGAATCCTTGGAATCGAAGGGGGAGTGCCCCGGGTGGGATTCGAACCCACGCTATATGGTGTTTGAGACCATCGCCTCTGCCGCTGGGCTACCGGGGCCCCTTCGAAACGAAGGTCATTGGCAACCTGCTGTGTCTCAAACATACAGGACCTAGGTAGGCTCATGTAGCAGTACCTGCCCCGCAACGAGGAGCCCCCGTGACCGCCCCCGAGTCGCCCCAGCCCGCCGCCGACGATGACGACGCGTCGCACGTCCCGCCGCTGACGACCCGTGTCGTCATCGCCGAGGACGAGGCCCTCATCCGCCTCGACCTCAAAGAGATGCTCGAAGAAGAGGGCTACACGGTCGTCGGCGAGGCCGGCGACGGTGCCCGGGCCGTCGAGCTGGCCCGGGAGCACCGGCCCGACCTGGTGATCCTGGACGTGAAGATGCCGGTGCTCGACGGGATCTCGGCCGCCGAGAAGATCGCCGGTGAGTCGATCGCGCCGGTTCTCATGCTGACCGCGTTCTCGCAGCGGGACCTGGTGGAGCGGGCGAGGGACGCCGGGGCGATGGCGTACCTCGTGAAGCCGTTCAGCAAGAGTGATGTGGTGCCGGCGATCGAGATGGCGGTGTCCCGTTTCGCGGAGCTGCGGGCGCTGGAGAAGGAGGTCGCGGACCTCTCGCAGCGTCTGGAGACGCGGAAGCTGGTGGACCGGGCGAAGAGCGTGCTGCAGACGCAGTACGGGCTGTCGGAGCCGGCGGCGTTCCGGTGGATCCAGAAGACGTCCATGGATCGCCGTATGTCGATGCAGCAGGTGGCCGAGGCGGTCATCGAGGATGCCGAGGAGAAGAAGGCGGCGAAGGGCCAGCAGGGCCAGTAGGAGCGCCGTCCGTACGTGAGAAGGCCCGCCCCACAACGTTGTGGGGCGGGCCTTCCGTTCGTGTGGGACTAGTCCTCGCCGAGGTAGGTCTTGCGGACCTCGTCGTCGTGGAGGAGGTCCTGGCCGGTGCCGGACAGTTTGATCGTGCCGACTTCGAGGACGTAGCCGTAGTCCGCCAGGGAGAGGGCGGCCTGGGCGTTCTGCTCGATGAGCAGGATCGTCATGCCCTCGGCTTTGAGGGTGGCGATGGTTTCCATGATCTTCTGCATCATGATCGGGGAGAGGCCCATGGAGGGCTCGTCGAGCATGAGCAGTTTGGGCTGGGACATGAGGGCCCTGCCCATGGCGAGCATCTGCTGTTCGCCGCCGGAGAGGGTGCCCGCGGCCTGCTTGCGACGTTCGCCCAGGATGGGGAAGAGGTCGTAGGCGCGCTGGACGTCCCGCTCGATGCCGTCCTTGTCCTTGCGGAGGAAGGCGCCGAGCTGGAGGTTTTCGGCGATGGTGAGCTTGGGGAAGATGTGCCGGCCCTCGGGGGAGTGGGCCATGCCGAGGGAGACGACCTTGTGGGCGGGGATGCCGTTGAGCACCTGGCCGTCGAAGGTGATCTTTCCGCTGGCGGGCTTGATCAGTCCGGAGAGGGTGCGGAGGGTGGTGGTCTTGCCCGCGCCGTTGGTGCCGATGAGGGAGACGACCTGGCCGGCTTCGACGGAGAAGGAGATGCCCTTGACGGCCTCGATCTTGCCGTAGGCGACCCTGAGGTCCTCGACCTCGAGGAGTGCGGTCACTTGGTGTCTCCTTCGGTGGTGCTGTCCGCGTCCTTGGTCGCGGGTGCCTCGGGGGCGGCCTCGTCGGCCGGTGTGTCGGCCTTCGGGGTGTCCTGGGCCTGGGGGGCTTCGGGTGCCTCGGGGCTTTCGGGGGCGTCGGCCGCCGGGGCGTCGTCGGCGTCGGCCGGCTCCGCGGTCTCCGTGTGGGAGGTGTGGGAGGTGTCGGCCTCGGCGTGGGCTTCGGCCGCTTCGACCTCGGCGACCTCGTCCGCGCCGGGTGCGCCTTCGTACGGCGTGCCGAGGTAGGCGGCCACGACGCGCTCGTCGCCCTGGACGACGTCGGAGGTGCCTTCGACGAGCTTTTCGCCCTGGACGAGGACGGCGACCCGGTCGCACAGGTTGAAGATGAACTTCATGTCGTGCTCGATGACGAGGACGGCGATGCCCTTGTCGCGGATCGCGAAGACGAGTTCCTCGGTGGCCCGGGTCTCGTTCTGGTTCATGCCCGCGGTGGGCTCGTCGAGGAGGAGCAGGCCGGGGTCGCTGGCGAGTGCGCGGGCGATCTCCAGCTTGCGCTGCTCGCCGTAGGGGAGGTTGCGGGCGAGGTGGTCGGCCTTGTGCTGGAGGCCGATGAACTCGAGGAGTTCCATGGCCCGCTCGCGGGAGGCGGTTTCGGCCTTCTTGAAGCCGGGGCCGCGCAGCAGGGCGGACCAGAGGCCCTCCTTGGTGCGGGTGTGGCGGCCGACGAGGACGTTTTCCAGGACCGTCATGTTGGAGAAGAGACGGATGTTCTGGAAGGTGCGGGCGATGCCGGCTTTGGTGACGAGGTGCGGCTTGGGCGGCAGCACGGTGCCCTTGTAGCTGACCGTTCCCTCGGTGGGGATGTACAGGCCGGTCAGGCAGTTGAAGAAGGTCGTCTTGCCGGCGCCGTTGGGGCCGATGAGGCCGACGATCTCGCCTTCGCGGACGGTGAGGTCGACTCCGCGTACGGCGGTGAGGCCGCCGAAGCGCATGGTGACGCCGCTGGCGTCGAGGACGGTGGCGGCGGTGGGGGCCGCTGCCGTGGTTTCCGTGGTGGTGGTCGTCGTCATGGCGTTCACGCACCCGCCTTCGAGGTTCCGACGATCGGGTCGGCGGGGGGCCGCTGTTCCGGTACGTCGAGCTTGTCGGCGTTCTCGTCGTGCTCGTGGTATTCGAGCTGGGCGCGCCGGTTGGGGATGAGGCCCTCCGGACGGAATCGCATCAGCAGGATGAGCGCGAGGCCGAAGGCGAGGAGCTGGTAGTCCTTGAGGAAGGCCAGCTTCTCGGGGATGAGGAAGAGCAGCGCCGCGCCGAGGAGCGGGCCGCGGATGGTGCCCATGCCGCCGAGGATGACGGCCGCGAGGAGGAACGCGGAGTTCGGGGCGACGGGGCCGGCGAACACGTACATCTCGGGGAGGACGGTGCCCTGGAAGTGTGCCTGGACGGTGCCGGCGACGCCGGCGAGGGTGGCGCCGAGGGCGAAGGCGATGAGCTTGACGCGGAAGCCGTTGATGCCCATGGCGGTGGCGGCGGTCTCGTCTTCGCGGATGGCGACCCAGGCGCGGCCGATGCGGGAGTCCTGGGCGCGGCTGAAGACCAGGACGACGAACACCATGACGAGGAGCATCAGCAGGTAGTAGTTGGCGTACGAGCCGAGTTCCACGCCGAGGATGGTGTGGGTCTCGCCGAAGTCGTAGCCGAAGATGTTCAGGGCGGGGATGTTGGGGATGCCGTTGGGGCCGTTGGTGATCTGGGGTCCGTTGTCGCCGTCCATGTTGTTGACGGTGATGCGGAAGATCTCTCCGAAGCCCAGGGTGACGATGGCGAGGTAGTCGCCGTGGAGTCGGAGGGTCGGGGCGCCGATGATCACGCCGAAGATCAGGGAGGCGATGGCGCCGATGATCATGGCGACCCAGAACGGGAGCTGGATGTCGAACGCGGAGGCGGTCGATCCGGAGACGAGGGCGGCCGTGTAGGCGCCGACGCCGAGGAAGGCGACGTATCCGAGGTCGAGGAGGCCGGCCAGGCCGACGACGACGTTGAGGCCGAGGGCGACGGTGGCGAAGATGAGGATCTGCACCGCGATGACGGTGAAGGTGTCCGTGGCCTGGGTGAAGGGGAAGACGGCCGCGGCGGCGAAGGCTGCGACGGCGGCGATCTGCTTGTTCTTCGAGGCGATGGCGGAGATCCGGCCCATGAGGCCGGACTTGTTGAGTGCGCCGGCGCCGAGGCCTGCGAGGAGCAGGTAGCCGAGGAAGAGCTCGGGGTATTCGGTGGAGATGCCGTACGTGACGGCGTACATGCCGATCGCGAAGGCGGCGACGATGATCAGGATCTCGGCCCAGGAGGGGAGTTCCTTGGGCTTGGACGGCTTGCGGGAGTCGTCCTTGAGGGAGAACGCCGCGAGGGGGATCAGGACGGCGACGAAGGCGACGTAGGCGCCGGGCTCCCAGTGGGCGAGGCCGCCGAGCTGGGCGGCGATCGCGATCACGGTGTACCAGGTGGTGCCGAGTGCGCCGAGGGCGAGGAACTGCAGCGCCTTGGTGGAGCCGGCGGGGGTCAGCCAGCGGAGGCCCTTGATGCCGAGCCCGGAGAGGGCGAACAGCGTGACGAGGAGGCCGCCGACGAGGGTGAGGACCTGGAGGCCGCCGGGGTAGCCGGAGACCGTGAGGTTGCCGGGGAATTCGGTGGTGTAGGTCCAGGCGAGGAAGGTGCTCGCGACGGTGGCGAGGCCACCGGCGGCGATGATCCAGTGGAGGAGGCCGGGGGTCTGGGGGGCCGCGGTCTTCTCGGGGGTGCCGGTGGTCTCCGGCGTCTTGGTGAGGTCGGTCGTCATCGCGATCACGCCCTGTCCGCGGCGCGCTGTCCGAGCAGACCTTGTGGTCTGAACAGGAGCACGAGGATGAGGAGGGAGAAGACCCAGATGTCCTTCCAGGCACCGCCGCCGAACTGGGCCATCCCGGGGATGTGCTCGACGTAGGCGATGGAGAGGGTTTCGGCGACACCGAGGACGACGCCGCCGATCATGGCGCCGTAGATGTTGCCGATGCCTCCGAGGACGGCGGCCGTGAAGGCCTTGAGGCCGAGGAGGAAGCCCATCTCGAAGCGGATCTGGCCCTTGTCGAGGCCTTCGGCGACCGCGGCGACGGCGGCGAAGGCCGCGCCGATGGCGAAGGCCATCACGATGATGCGGTCGGTGTTGATGCCCATCAGCTTCGCGGTGTCGGGGTCCTGGGCCGTGGCCTGCATGGCGCGGCCGCTGCGGCTCTTCGAGACGAAGAGGCCGAGGGCGAGCATGCAGGCGGGGGCGGCGACGAGGACGAACGCGTCGGCGCGGGAGATCGCGAGGTTCTCGAAGATCTCGAAGCTGCCTCCCTTGAATTCGGGGAAGCTGACCGGGCTCTTGGCGTTGGGGTAGAAGCCCCAGACGAGCTGCTGGAGCACGATCGACAGGCCGATCGCCGTGATGAGCGGGGCGAGGCGGGGGGCGCCGCGCAGGGGGCGGTAGGCGAAGCGCTCGGCGGCGGTGGCGACGGCCACGGAGACCACCGCGCCGCCTATGAGCATCACGGGGATCGCGATCACGAGGGCGGTGCCCTCGGGGAGGATCGTGTATGCCGTGAGGGCGCCGAAGCCCCCGATCATGAAGATCTCGCCATGGGCGAAGTTGATGAGCTGGACGATGCCGTAGACCATCGTGTAACCGATGGCGATGAGGCCGTAAAGGGCCCCCAGGGCAAGGCCGTCGGCCAGCTGTTGCGGCAGTTCGTTCACCGCAGGGCCTCCGATGAGCGTGTCGGATATGACACCGCGCGAGGGCGCTGTTTGCGCCCTCGCGCGGCTTGGTTCAGGTGGTGCGTGTGCGGGGCAGTGCGGGGGGTCAGTCCTTGAAGGTCTCGGACTTCACGTCGGCCCAGGCGCCGTTCTTGACCTGGTAGACGGTGAGCTGCTTGTTGGTGGTGTCGCCGTACTGGTCGAAGGAGACCTTGCCGGTCACGCCTTCGAAGGAGACCTTGGACATGGCCTCGGTGACCTTGGCGCGGGCGTCTTCGGGCAGCTTGCCGCCGTTGTCGGCGACGACGGCCTTGACGGCCTGGATGATGGACCAGGCGGCGTCGTAGGAGTAGCCGCCGTAGGCCGCGTAGGGGTCCTTGTAGCCGCCGGCGTTGTAGTCGGCGATGAACTTCTTGGCGGTCGGGAGCTTCTCGACGGGGAAGCCGACCGAGGTCGCGAGGTCACCGTCGTTGGCCTCGCCGGAGGCCTTGATGAACTGGGGGTCGTAGATGCCGTCGCCGCCCATGGTGGGGATCTTGGCGCCGGCCTTCTTGACCTGGTCGGAGAGCAGGCCGCCCTCGGGGTACTGGCCGCCGAAGTAGACGGAGTCGGCGC
This sequence comes from Streptomyces sp. NPDC036822, assembly GCF_055609145.1. Lineage (NCBI taxonomy): Bacteria > Bacillati > Actinomycetota > Actinomycetes > Kitasatosporales > Streptomycetaceae > Streptomyces > Streptomyces sp. NPDC036822. Next base: position 202,356 of record NZ_JBVJPY010000001.1, on the reverse strand, counting down.
CGGAGGCCTTGATCTTGTTGGCGGTGGAGGAGAAGTCGGTCTCCTTCACGGTGACGGAGTCGGTGCCGACGACGGTGCCGCCGAGGCGCTTGAACTCGTCGGAGAAGATCGCGGCGAGGCCGGCGCCGTAGGTCTGCTTGTCGTTGACGACGAAGACCTTCTTCTTGCCGGCGTCCTTGAAGAGGTAGTTCGCGGCGAACTTGCCCTGGACGACGTCCGTGGTGGCGGTGCGGAAGTACGTCTTGAAGGGGCGCTTGAACTCGCCCTTGCCCCAGTTGTCGCCCTGGGAGAGCGAGGGGTTGGTGTTGGCGGGCGAGACCTGGGTGAGGTTGGCCTTGTCGAAGTCCGCCTGCATGGACTGCGAGACGCCGGAGTTCAGCGGGCCGACGACGCCGAGGACGTCCTTGATGCCGACCAGTTTGGTGGCGTTGGCCTTGCCGGTGGCCGGGACGGCCTGGTCGTCGAGGGCTTCGATCTTGAAGGTGACGCCCGGGACCTCGTTGTTCTTGTTGGCGGTCTGCACCGCCAGGTCCACGGAGTTCTTGATGCCCTGACCCAGTGCGGAGAGCGAGCCGGTGAGCGGTGCGTCGACGCCGATGACGACCGTCGTGCCGCCCTTGTCGTTGGCGTCGCTTCCGCCCTTGTCGTCGCGCGAACCGCAGGCGGTGAGGGTGAGTGCTCCCGTGGTGATCACGGTGGTGAGGATGAGCAAGGAACGGTGTCGCACGATGAATCCTTTCCCTGGCGCGGCCCCCTCGAGCTGAGGCGGTGCCGTGAAGCCGTGGCAAGAGGTGCCGTTGGTGAGTGCCGGGCCGTACGGGGATGACTGGGTGATGCAGGGCCGTGCAGTGGACGCGCCCGGCGGCGCGGTGACTGGCGGTGACTCTAAGCGCAGGTGGGGGAGGTGGGGAGCGGCGAGGTCAGGATGTGACTGTCTTGTTATCGCGAGGGGGAGAGGAGGTGCGCAGGCGGGGGGCAAATAGGGGCGTATCGGGCAGTCGGAGGGTGTTCACATAGTGAGAACGCGCAGTTCCGTTAAGGTGCTTGAGCGGATCTTGCTCCTGTCGGCCCAGCCTTGACGGTGTCCGCATAGCGGACAAGCCCTCAAATCTGAGCGGACGAAGCGTCCGGCGCCGTGCTCCGCCTCAAGATTGCGGAAACGTTACGCAGTGTTACGAGGGAGAGGGTTCCGGTGTGCTCCGCGTCGGGGGCGGTCTCCAGTTCTCCGAGCTGCCGGTCGCGCCGTTCGCCGACGCGCACCGTCTTCGGGTCTCCCGGTCGGTCCCGGCGAGGGCGGCCTCGCGCCCCTCGGCGCGGTCCTGGGCGCGGGCGAGCGCGAGCACGTCGTCGTGGATCACCAGCTGCTCGTTGGAGAGCCCTTTCTGCTCCCAGTCGAGGCCGGCCCACGGGCTGCCGCGCAGGGCTTCCTTCACCCAGTACGCGACGAGGTCGACGCAGATGGCCACGGCCGTCCGGGCGCCGGGAGCCGGCGGCTGACGCGGTGCGGGGGCCGGGGCGTAGGCCGGTGCGGCGGTCAGCACGCCGAAGGCCAGGACCGCGCACAGGGCGGTCCTGGCCCGGGTGTGCGGCGGCGGCGCCATGGCCGTCACGCTAGGCGATCAGGCTCCCGCGCACAACGCCCGTGCGGGCTAAGGCAGTTGCGTGAAGGGCTTGAGGAAGTCCCGGGCGCCGGGCGCGTCGAGGCGGTAGACCACGTTGGTGGCGTAACACGGCGTGTCGCCCGTGATCGTGGTGGCGACGAGCGTGCGCTTGCCGTCCAGCGTGGCGAAGTTCGGGCCGCCTGAATCGCCGTAACAGGCGCCGCCGTTGCCTTGGGGGGCGGTCATCGCGAGCCGGATCCACACCTCGTTGAGCGCGTTGAAGGTGACCGGCGCCTTCAGCCGGACGCCGCCGCCGGGGTGGGTGTGCCCGCCGGGGCCGCGTCGCGCCTCCTGGGTGCCGTATCCGGCGACGACGAACGGGGTGGCGTTCAGCCCCTGCGGGCCGAGCGCGGAGAGCGCGTCCGCCTTCGGGAGCGCGGCGGGCGTGAAGGACCAGCGGGCCTTCATCGCGGCGGCCGAAACCTCCACCACGGCGATGTCGCGGGTGTCGGAGGCCGGGCCGGGGTAGGCCGGGTGGTTGTGCGCCGTGCCCTCGACGGCCACGGCCTTCGCGATGGCGGCCGGGTCCCCCGGGTGCCGGGTGGCGGCCTGGTCGAGAGCGGTCTGCACGTCCTGTTCGAGGGAGACGTGGAACCGCACGTTCTCCGGCCAGTCGGTGGTGCAGTGCGCGGCGGTCAGGAAGGTGTCGGCGTCGATCATCGTGCCGGAGCAGACCCAGTCGACCCGGTCGGGTGTGCCCGGGTCCGCGTCGTCGTCCCAGGTTGCGACGAGCGCTCCGACCTCGGTGCGCTCGGGCGCGGGGGTCGCGTGGTACGAGTTGATCGCTGAGGACGGTATCGCGGTGGCGAGAACGGCAGCGCAGGCCGCGGCGGCGACGGCGGTCGCCACGGTGGTGGTGCGTACGGCGGTGGTACGTACGGCGGTCAAGAAGAGCCCCTCGGTGTGTGAGCGGATCGGGTCTTCTCCTGTGGGGGAAGGCCGCAAGTGAAACGCCTGACACCCTGCGGGGCAAGAGGGCCGCACGGGGCGGATGTTGAGCCGGGCCGCCGGGGTGCGGGGCGGGCGGGGCGGATGTGGCGCCGGGCCGCCGGGGTGCGGGGCGGCCGGCCGGGGTGTGGGCTCTCGCCGCCGCGGGTGCGGGGCGGCCGGGGCCGGGCGGGGTACGGGGTTCTCGCCGCCGCGGGTGCGGGGCGGGTGGTGCCGGGCCCGGTCCCGGGCCGCCCGCGGGTGGGGGCGGGCAGGGTGCCCGCCCCGCTCGGTCCGCCCCGCCCGTGCGGTCAGACGGCCGTCGTCGTCCCCGCGTCCGGGACGTTCCCCGCGTCCTTGGCGGTGACCTCGCGCAGCATGCAGGTCAGGCGCGCCGTGCACACGCGCTTGTCCTGCTCGTCCGTGATCACGATCTCGTAGGTGGCGGTGGAGCGCCCGCGGTGGACGGGGGTCGCGACGCCGGTGACCAGGCCGCTGCGGGCCCCGCGGTGGTGCGTGCAGTTCAGGTCCACACCCACCGCGATCTTGGAGACTCCTCCGTGCAGCATGGAGCCGATCGAGCCGAGCGTCTCGGCCAGCACCGCCGACGCGCCGCCGTGCAGCAGGCCGTAGGGCTGGGTGTTGCCCTCCACGGGCATCGTGCCGACGACCTTGTCCGCCGAGGCCTCGACGATCTGCACGCCCATCCGGTTGCCGAGGTGCCCGGCCGAGAAGAGGGCGGGCAGGTCGACACCGAGCGAGGCGTACTCGTCGATGACCTCCTGCGGGAACTTCACGTGCTGCTGCTCGCCCATCGGCCCGGCTCCGTTCGTCTTCGTACGTCGTCGTACGTCCTCAGTGTGGTGCGACCGGCGCCGCCACGACGCGGCCCGGGTGCCTGAGCAAACGCTTAGGCGGTGGGTGATTGTTCCAGACGCACGACGACCGACTTGCTCGCGGGTGTGTTGCTGACGTCCGCGGTGGACTCCAGCGGCACCAGGACGTTCGTCTCGGGGTAGTACGCCGCCGCGCAGCCCCGGGCCGTCGGATAGTGCACCACCCGGAAGCCCGGCGCCCGGCGCTCGCTGCCGTCCGTCCACTCGCTGACCAGGTCCGTGTACGCCCCGTCGGCCAGGCCCAGCTCCGCCGCGTCCTCGGGGTGCACCAGGACGACCCGGCGGCCGCCCTTGATGCCTCGGTAGCGGTCGTCGAGACCGTAGATGGTGGTGTTGTACTGGTCGTGCGACCGGAGGGTCTGGAGCAGCAGCCGGCCCTGCGGCACCCTCGGGTACTCGACGGGCGCGGCGGTGAAGTTGGCCTTGCCGGTGGCCGTGGGGAAGCGGCGCTCGTCGCGCGGGGCGTGCGGAAGGGCGAAGCCGCCGGGATGTGCGGCGAGGCGGGCGTTGAAGTCCTCGAAGCCGGGCACCACGCGCGCGATCCGGTCGCGGATGGTGGCGTAGTCCTTCTCGAACTCCTCCCAGGGTGTCGAGGAGGCGGCACCGAGGACCGCCCGTGCCATCCGGGCCACGATCGCCGGCTCGGACAGGAGGTGCGGGCTCGCCGGCGGCAGGTTGCCGCGCGAGGCGTGCACCAGGCTCATCGAGTCCTCCACCGTCACGAACTGCTTGCCGCCGCGCTGCACGTCCTTGTCGGTGCGGCCGAGCGTCGGCAGGATGAGCGCCCGCCTGCCGGTGACCGCGTGGGAGCGGTTCAGCTTGGTCGAGACGTGCACCGTGAGCCGGGCCCGGCGCATCGCGGCCTCGGTGACCTCCGTGTCCGGCGTCGCCGCGACGAAGTTGCCGCCCATGGCGAAGAAGACCTTCGCCTCGCCGTCGCGCAGGGCCTGGATGGACCGGACCACGTCGAAGCCGTGGTGGCGCGGCGAGACGATCCCGAACTCCTTGTCGAGGGCGTCGAGGAAGGCGGGCGCCGGCCGCTCGAAGATGCCCATCGTGCGGTCGCCCTGGACGTTGGAGTGGCCGCGGACCGGGCAGACGCCGGCTCCCGGCCGGCCGATCGCGCCGCGCAGCAGGAGGAGGTTGACCACCTCGCGGATGGTCGGGACGGAGTGCTTGTGCTGGGTGAGCCCCATCGCCCAGCAGACGATGGTCCGCCGCGAGGCGAGGACCATCTCCAGGGCCCGCTCGATCTCGTCGCGGCCCAGTCCGGTCGCCGCGAGCGTCTCGTCCCAGTCGGCGGCGCGGGCGGCCGCGGCGAACTCCTCGAACCCGTGGGTGTGCTCGCGCACGAACCCTTCGTCGACCGCGCCCTCCGTCTCCAGGATCAGCTTGTTGAGGAGCCGGAAGAGGGCCTGGTCGCCGCCGATCCGGATCTGGAGGAAGAGATCCGTGAGCGCGGCGCCCTTGAGCATGCCCTGCGGGGTCTGCGGGTTCCTGAACTTCTCCAGGCCGGCCTCGGGCAGCGGATTGACCGAGATGATCCGGGCGCCGGCCGCCTTGGCCTTCTCCAGGGCGGAGAGCATCCGCGGATGGTTCGTCCCGGGGTTCTGCCCGGCGACGATGATCAGGTCCGCCTGGTGCAGGTCCTCCAGGGAGACGCTGCCCTTGCCGATCCCTATGGTCTCGTTGAGCGCCGAACCGGACGATTCGTGGCACATGTTGGAGCAGTCGGGCAGATTGTTCGTGCCGAACTCGCGGGCGAAGAGCTGCAGCAGGAACGCGGCCTCGTTGCTGGTGCGTCCCGAGGTGTAGAAGAGCGCCTCGTCGGGGGAGGAGAGCGCCCCCAGCTCCTCGGCGATGATCGCGAAGGCCCGCTCCCAGGTGACCGCCTCGTACCGGTCCGCGCCCTCCGGCAGGTACATCGGCTGGGTGATGCGGCCCTGCTGTCCCAGCCAGTAGCCGCTGCGGGTCGCCAGGTCCGTCACCGGGTGGGCGGCGAAGAAGTCGGGCGTCACCCGGCGCAGCGTCGCCTCCTCGGCGACCGCCTTCGCGCCGTTCTCGCAGAACTCCGCCACATGCCGCTTGTCGCCCTCGGGCCAGGCGCAGCCCGGGCAGTCGAACCCGTCCTTCTGGTTGACCTTGAGCAGAGTCCGGGCCGTGCGCCGCACCCCCATCTGCGCGTGGGCCGCCTTGAGCGTATGGGCCACGGCGGGGAGTCCGGCGGCCGCGTGCTGGGGCGGCGCGACCTGCGGCGCGTCCTGGACCGGGTCGCCTGCCGGCGGCTTGCTGACCATCGCGCTCTCCCTTGAGCGGAAACCTGGGGTGTACGTCTCCGATCCTGTCACGGACCGCTGACAGAGCCGGCCAGGACCGGGCGTGGACGGGATTGTCAGCGGTCCGTGGCAGGATCGTGTACGTGGCCGAGACAGCATCGAAGAAGACCCAAGACAACCGTCCCCGCCTGCTCCTCATGGACGGGCACTCGCTGGCGTACCGGGCGTTCTTCGCACTGCCCGCGGAGAACTTCACGACCGCGAGCGGACAGACGACGAACGCGATCTACGGCTTCGCGTCGATGCTGGCGAACACGCTGCGCGACGAGGCGCCCACGCACTTCGCGGTGGCGTTCGACGTCTCCCGCAAGACCTGGCGGTCGGCCGACTTCCCGGAGTACAAGGCGAACCGCTCGTCGACCCCGGACGAGTTCAAGGGGCAGGTCGAGCTGATCGGCGAGCTGCTCGACACCATGAACGCGCAGCGGTTCGCGGTGGACGGCTTCGAGGCCGACGACGTCATCGCCACCCTGGCCACCCAGGCCGAGGCGGCCGGTTTCGACGTGCTGATCGTCACGGGGGACCGCGACTCCTTCCAGCTGGTCACCGACCACGTGACCGTGCTGTACCCCACCAAGGGCGTCTCCGAGCTGACCCGCTTCACCCCGGAGAAGGTCCAGGAGAAGTACGGCCTGACCCCCTCGCAGTATCCGGACTTCGCCGCCCTGCGCGGCGACCCGTCCGACAATCTGCCCGGCATCCCGGGCGTCGGGGAGAAGACCGCCACGAAGTGGATCAACCAGTTCGGTTCGTTCGCCGAGCTGGTGGAGCGCGCCGACGAGGTCAAGGGCAAGGTCGGCCAGGCCCTGCGCGACCACCTGGAGTCGGTGAAGCTGAACCGCCACCTGACCGAGCTGGTCCGGGACGTCGAGCTGCCCCGCACCGTCGCGGAGCTGGAGCGCGCGCCGTACGACCGGACCGCGCTCAAGGGCTTCCTGGAGGTCCTGGAGATCCGCAATCCCAGCCTGCGGGAGCGCCTGCTGGCGGTCGACCCCGGTGCGGCGGAGGAAGAGGCCCCCGCGCCCGACGCGGGCGTCGAGCTGGACGGCACGGTCCTGGGCACCGGCGAGCTGGCCGCGTGGCTGGAGGCGCACGGCGACCAGCCGCTCGGCGTGGCCACCGTGGCCACGTGGGCCCTGGGCGTGGGCAACGTCAGCGAGGTCGCGCTCGCGGCGGCCGGAGGCACCTCCGGCACCGAAGGCCATGGGGGAGGCAAGGCGGCCTGGTTCGACACCACCCGGCTCGACGAGGCCGACGAGCGGGCCTTCACGGCCTGGCTCGGCGACCCGGCCCGCCCCAAGGTGATGCACAATGCCAAGGACGCGCTGCGGGTCTTCCCCGAGCACGGCTGGCACATCGAGGGCATCACGATGGACACCGCGCTCGCCGCCTATCTCGTCAAGCCCGGCCGCCGCTCCTTCGCCCTGGACGCGCTCTCCGTCGAGTACCTCCACCGCGAGCTGGCCCCGGCCGCCCCCGACGGCCAGCTGGCCTTCGGCACCGACGAGCACGCCGAGGCCGACGCCCTGATGGCGCAGGCCCGCGCCGTCCTCGACCTCGGCGAGGCGTTCGCCGGCAAGCTCGGCGAGGTCGGCGCCACCGACCTGCTCCACGACGTGGAACTGCCCACGTCCCTGCTGCTGGCCCGGATGGAGCGGCACGGCATCGCCGCCGACCGTGCCCATCTGGAGGCGATGGAGCAGCAGTTCGCCGGTGCGGTGCAGCAGGCGGTGAAGGAGGCGCACGCCTCGGTGGGCCACGAGTTCAACCTCGGCTCGCCCAAGCAGCTCCAGGAGGTCTTCTTCGGCGAGCTGAACCTGCCGAAGACGAAGAAGACCAAGACCGGGTACACGACGGACGCCGACGCGCTCGCCTGGCTGGCCGGCCAGACAGAGCACGAGCTCCCGGTGATCATGCTCCGTCACCGCGAACAGGCCCGGCTGCGGTCCACGGTCGAGGGCCTGATCAAGACGATCGCCGCCGACGGCCGGATCCACACGACGTTCAGCCAGACGGTGGCCGCGACCGGGCGCCTGTCCTCCACCGACCCGAACCTGCAGAACGTGCCGGTCCGGACCGACGAGGGCCGGGCCATCCGGCACGGCTTCGTCGTCGGCGAGGGCTTCGAGGCCCTGATGACCGCCGACTACAGCCAGATCGAGCTGCGGGTGATGGCCCACCTCTCCGAGGACACCGGGCTCATCGAGGCGTTCACCTCGGGCGAGGACCTGCACACCACGGTCGCCTCGCAGGTCTTCGGCGTCGAGCGGTCAGCCGTCGACGCCGAGATGCGGCGCAAGATCAAGGCCATGTCCTACGGCCTGGCGTACGGCCTGTCGGCGTTCGGCCTCTCGCAGCAGCTGAACATCGAGGCGGGCGAGGCGCGCGCGCTGATGGACACGTACTTCGAGCGTTTCGGCGGGGTGCGCGACTATCTGCGCCGGGTCGTCGACGAGGCCCGCGCGACGGGCTACACCGAGACGATGCTCGGCCGTCGGCGCTACCTCCCGGACCTGAACAGCGACAACCGGCAGCGCCGCGAGGCCGCCGAGCGGATGGCGCTGAACGCCCCGATCCAGGGCACCGCGGCGGACATCGTGAAGGTCGCCATGCTGAACGTCGACCGCGCCCTGCGGGAGGCCGGCCTGTCCTCCCGGATGCTCCTGCAGGTCCACGACGAAATCGTGGTGGAGCTGGCCCCCGGCGAGCGCGAGCGGGTGGAGACCCTGGTCCGCCGCGAGATGGCCGCGGCGGTCACCCTGCGTGCCCCGCTCGACGTCTCCGTGGGTGTCGGCCCGGACTGGGAGTCGGCGGCGCACTGACCGTACGGCGGGGAGCCGGCGCCCTCGCGGGTGCCGGCTCCCGCCATGTCCCGCTCCGAGGTCAGCGAGGGCCCCGCCGGGAGTGCACCGGCTCACGGTCCTTGTCCGCCGCCTCGGGCGCGGCGGGCGGAGTGCGCAGCCGCACGACCGCCCCGTACAGCACCAGGCCGAGGGCGAGGCCCGCGCCGCCTCCGAAGCAGGCGGTCGGGATGATGTCCAGCGGCGTCTCGATCCGGCCCCAGTACGCGTACCAGCGCAGGCAGCGGTGCACGATGCCGGCCAGGACGCATCCTCCGACGAGTCCGGCCGCCAGCCACCGGCCGCGCCGGTCGAGCACCAAGAGCGCCGGAGCCGGTTCCTCCGGGGGTGCCTCCGTCTCCGGGGCCGCCTGCGCCGGGTCCGCGGGGGGCGTGCGCAGCGCGCGTGCCGTGAACCACACCAGCAGCAGCAGAGCCAGCGCCGACCCGCCGTACTGCGCGTACAGGTAGACGGGGAAGCCGGCCACGACGTCCCCGAGGAACGGGATCGCGCGGGTCCCCCAGCGGTCGAGGTGGGTGAAGGAGTCCCACACGACGTGGGTCGTCGCCCCCAGGACGGCGGATACGCAGAACCACGCGGCCAGCGGCAGCGGCCGCCGGCCGCGCCAGGGGCGGCCCCGGACGAACGCGTACACCCGTGCCCGCCGGCCGGCCGGCAGCAGGGCCACGAGCGGCTCACGGACCATCAGCCAGAGGCCCACAAGGAGCGCGGTGATGAGCACATCGACCGTCAGGATCCCCAACGGGGCGTGCGTGACGTCCCCGAACATCATCGCGTCGGGGATCGCCGTGGCCGCGAAATAGGTCATGTCGGGCGAGAACGACCCTGCCACCAGCGCCGACGCGACCAGCGGACCCCGCCCCCTCCCGTCTCTCCTGATGCCCGGCAGCACCGCCGCGGCATGACTCAAGGTGAACGGCATCGGATCTCCCCCTTCGACGGTCCGCCCAGTATGCGGGAGTGATTTCGTCGGAAGGGGGGCGGCCAAGTGGTGACGAAAGCGTGAAACCCGGTCAGGCGCCGGTGCCCGCAGGCCCGGAGTTGTCATAGGGTCTCCTGAGTCCACGCGCGGGGAGCGCGGGTGTACTCGAGGGGGAGGGACCATACGCATGGCAGCGCAACTCGGCCGTCGGCTGCGCAGGGGAGCCACCAGCGGGGCCGTCGTCGCCGCGGCGGTCGCGGCGCTGGCCGCTTCGCAGGCACCGGGCATGGCACCGCCTCCGACCGACACCGCGAGCGGCGACCAGTCGATCGGCGCCGGTGACGCGACGACGCCCCCCGAGGGCTCCGCCACCGGTCAGTCCCCGTACTACACGGACCTCCCGCCGCTGAACACCCCGAACAAGCCGGGGACTTCCGTCGACCTGCCGATCGTCACCGGCCCCGCCGAGGCGGGCATACCCGCGACCGTGCTCGCCGCGTACAAGCGTGCGGAACAGTCCATAGCCTCCAGCGACGCCTCGTGCCACCTGCCGTGGCAGCTGCTCGCCGGCATCGGCAAGGTCGAGTCCGGGCAGGCGCGGGGTGGCCGGGTGGACGCCAACGGCACCACCCTCTCGGCGATCCTCGGCCCGCAGCTCAACGGTGTCGGCTTCGCCAACATCTCGGACACCGACAACGGTGCGTACGACGGCGACGCGAAGCACGACCGCGCGGTCGGCCCGATGCAGTTCATCCCCTCCACCTGGGCGACCTGGGGTCAGGACGCCAACGGCGACGGCCGCAAGGACCCCAACAACATCTACGACGCCGCCCAGGCCGCCGGTCTCTACCTCTGCGCCAACAACCGCGACCTCGCGGTGAAGGCCGACCTGGACCGGGCGATCCTCAGCTACAACCGCTCGACGGAGTACCTGCGCACGGTGCTCTCGTGGTTCGAGTACTACAAGCGCGGCACCCACCAGGTCCCGGACGGCACGGGCGTGCTGCCGGTCGACCGCAGCGACAACTCCTCCGGCGACCCCTCGCCGACGCAGACGACGCCGACGGCACCCGTGACGCCGTCCCCGTCGAAGCCGCCGACCACGGCGAAGCCCAAGTCGCCCACGCCGGGCACGACCCCGACCACCCCGCCGCCCACCCCGCCGGCGACGGTGCGGGTGGTCCGCATCAAGGACGCCGGCACGGGCGCGCTCACGGCGACCGCCGGTGGCGTCTTCGCCGGGCGGCCCACGGTCGTGGCGCTCGACGCGGCGGGCAAGCCGGTCGCCGGGCTCAGCGTGCGCTTCGAGATCACCGGCACGACCGGCGCCAACTTCGGCGGCGTGGCCAAGAGCCTCACCCTCACCACGAACTCCACGGGCAAGGCCGTCACCCCGCTCCTGCGGGCGGGCGAGCAGCTGGGCACGTTCACCGTGCGGGCCACGGTCGTGGGCCGGACCCTCGCCCCCGTTGAGTTCGACGCGACCGTCACCGCTCGCGAGGCCGACACCCTGGTCCGCAGCGACGCCAAGGAGCTGACGGCGACGACCGGAGGGCAGTTCGCCGACCGGGTGCTCGTCAAGGCCACCCTCGACGGTGCTCCCGCTGCGTCGGTCGCCCTCACCGCCACCATGGTCGGCTCGGCACAGGACTCCGAGGCGGTCGGCAAGGGCCCGTTCTTCAAGGACGCGAACGGTGATCCCGTACGGGCCCTGACCGGCCTGAAGACGGACGAGAACGGTCTGCTGACCCTGCCGGACATCTACGCGGACGGCGAGGCGGGCACGTTCCTGCTCCGGCTGACCGCGCCCGGCGGCGGCAGCGTGCTGATCGAGCTCACGGTGACCGCCCCGGCCCCCGAGCCCACCCCGTCCCCGTCGACGTCGCCCGACGGCTCGCCGTCGCCGACGCCCAGCTCCACCTCCTGACCCCCGCACGGACCCCGGTCCGCACGCGTCCCCGCGCCGCCCCTCCGTCCCTCCGGACGGAGGGGGGGCTCCGTGTGGGGGGAGGGGCGCCGCCCGGCGGCGGAGCCGTGTTCTGGGTGCAACGTGTTCTCATCTCGCGGCCACGTTGCTACGGTGCCCCCGCCCTGACGCCGCATCAGTTCGAGCACCGGGAGGCCGACCGTGCGTGCCCTCGTCGCCGCAGCCCTCGGGCTGGTCCCCGTCCTCCTCGTCATCCTGCTCGTCTCCGTGGTCGAGCTGCCGCCCGACGGCCCCACCTCCCCCCGCCCCCTCCTCACCGCCGACCCCGGCCCCAAGAAGTAGGAGGAGCCCTTCCATGCGCCGCCGAGCGAGCCTCGTCCTGCTCTCCTTCGCCGTCTTCTTCGCCGCGATGGCCCCCACCCTGCGCTGGTACGCCTTCCCCCGGCTGGCGAAGATCCCGCCGAACCAGTACCAGGAGACCGTCCTGGAGGCGAAACCGGCCACCCTCCTCAACTACTCCACGCTCAAGGCCGAGAAGATCGAGAAGATCACGATCATCCAGACCCTCAAGGGCAACGTGGAGGAGTCGAGGAGGATCGAGCGAGACGCCGGCCGGGACGTGGTCGTCTGGGACTCGCTCTCCTTCGTGGCCGGGCCGGACGGCGCGATGGTGTCCCGGATCCCCGAGCGGTACATCTTCGACGCCCACACCCAGGACCCGGTCCACGCCACCGGCGAGATGGTCGACGGCGACCCGGTCCGTCGCGAGGGCATCGAATTCAAATGGCCCTTCCTCACCGAGAAGCGCGACTACCAGTACTTCGACGCCCAGACCCGGACCTCCGCCCCCATCCACTACAAGGGCACCCGGACCTTCCGCGGCCTGGACGTCTACTACTTCGAGCAGACCATCCCCTGGACCAAGGTCCCCATGCCCAAGACCATGCCGGTGAAGGGCATCACCCCCGAGATCCTCGCCGGCTCCGGCCTCACCCGCTGGTACACCACCCGGCGCATGTTCTGGGTCGACCCCGTCACCGGAGCCCCCGTCAACGGCGAGGAGATCCACAAGGAGGAGCTCCGCAACGCCCGGGCGATGATGGGACAGGACACCGTCACGGTCTTCGAAGGCCATGTGAAGATGCGCGAGGACTACATCACCGCCGTCGTCGAGCTGGTCGAGTCCAACCGCCTGATGGTCCTGCTGCTCGTCTCCTATCTGCCGTGGACCTTCGTCGTCCTCGCCCTCACCCTTCTCGCCCTCGCCCTCTGGCTCGAGGCGCGCTCCCGCCGCCCGGAAGCGGAACCCGGTCCCCCGCCGTCGCCCGTCACCGCTCCCGTCTGAGCCGCGCGCTGGTGTGCCGGGTCGGCTCCGCGGTCCCGGGGTCCTCCGGCCACGGATGCTTCGGATAGCGGCCGCGCAGCTCCGCCCGCACCGCGCGGTACCCCTCCTTCCAGAACGAGGCCAGATCGGCGGTGACCGCCGCCGGACGGCCGGCGGGGGAGAGGAGATGGACCAGGACGGGGACACCCGCCACCCGGGGCGTCTCGGCGAGCCCGAACATCTCCTGCAGCTTCACCGCGAGAACCGGCTGCTCCCCGCCGTAGTCGACGCGTATCCGCGAGCCGCTCGGCACCTCGATCCGCTCGGGCGCCAGCTCCTCCAGACGCGCCGCCTCGCCCGTCGCCCACGGCAGCAGCCGCCCGAGGGCCTGACCGGCGTCGATCCGACCGAGATCGGCGCGCCGCCGGGCCCGGGACAGCTCGGGCTCCAGCCACTCGTCCGCCCGGTCCACAAGCGCCCCGTCCGAGACGTCCGGCCAGGGCTCGCCCCGCACCCGGTGGAGGAATCCGAGCCGCCCGCGCAGCTCCTCCGCGTCCCGGCTCCACCGCAGCAGCCCCGGCCCCTCCCGCCGCAGGCCGTCGAGCAGTGCCTCCCGCACCGCCCCGGGGGCGGCCCTGTCCCTGAGCGGCCGCGCCGCCAGCTCCACGGCGCCCAGGCGGGACACCCATCGCGCGACGACGTCCCCGTCCTCCCACAGAACCTCCTCGCCCGAGGTGAGCAGATGCCCGGCGGCCGCCCGTGCCACCTCCTCGTCCACCACGGCCGCCAGCCGCACCCGAGCCGTGGCGTTCTGCGCCGTCCGGTCCGCGACGGCGACGGCCAGCCACGGAGCGGTCCGCAGGCCGGACCCCTCGGCGAGCTCGGCGCCCGTTCCCGACACCATGAGGAACCCGCTGCCCTGACGCGTCCGTGCCACCCGCTCGGGAAACGCCAGCGCCGTCACCAGCCCGGCCGCGGCATCGTCCCCCGTCCCCGCCGCCCCCGACGGGGCGAGAGCCGCGACCGCTCCCGGGGCCCCCTGCCCTCCCGCGCCGTCCGACCGCACGGCGGCCGACCGCTCCGCAGCCGGCCCGGCCGGCGCCGGGCGCTGTGCCCCCGCGTCGACGGCCGACCGCTCCAGACGCCGGGCCTCCGCCTTCCAGCGCGCCCCGTATCCGTCCCCGCCCCGACGGGCCGTCCGCCAGGCCGCCGCCAGATCGTCGCCGTACTCCCGCGGCGGCTCCTCGCTGAGCAGCGCCACCACCTCGGCCGCCCGCCGCGTGCCGACCGCGGGCCCCCCGTCCAGGAGAGCCCGCGCCAGCCGGGGATGCAGGCCGAGCCGGGCCATCCGTACCCCGCGCTCCGACGCCCGGCCGTCCTCCTCCACCGCCCCGATCGCCGTCAGCACGGAACGGGCCGCCGCCATCGCCCCGGCCGGCGGGGCGTCGAGCAGGGCGAGACCGGCCGCCGAGGGGTCGCCCCAGCACGCCGCCCGGAGGGCGAACGAGGCGAGGTCCGCGATCCTCATCTCCGGGGACGGGAACCTCGCCCGGCGTCCGTCGTCCGCCTCGGCCCAGCAGCGGTACACCGTCCCGAACGCCTCGCGCCCCGCCCTGCCCAGACGCTGGGTCGCCCCGGCCACCGACACCGGCACCGTCGCCAGCGAGCCGAGACCCCGGGCATGGTCCGTCCGCGGCTCCCGGGCGAGCCCCGAGTCGACCACGATCCGCACCCCCGGCACCGTCAGGCTCGACTCCGCCACGGCCGTCGCCAGGACCACCCGCCGACGCCCGCCCGGCTCCGTCCCGCGCAGCACCGCGTCCTGGACCGCCGCCGGGGCGCGGCCGTGCAGCTGGAGCACCTCCGCGTCCAGGCCGGCCAGCATCCCGGCCGTCCGGGCGATCTCGCCCGTGCCCGGAAGGAAGCAGAGGAGGTCGCCCTCATGCCGCTCCAGCGCCAGCCGCACCGTCGCCGCGACATGGCGCAACAGGGCCGGATCCACCCAGGTGCCGTGCGCCGGCCGGATGCCGGCGGGCGGGGGAGCGAACAGGACGCGGCACCCGTGCCCCTCTCCCGTCGCCCGCACGATCGGCGCCGGACCGGACCCGTCGAGGACCGTGAGGAGGTCCGCCCACGCCTCGGCGTCGCTGGTCGCCGACGCCGCGATCAGCTTCAGCTCCGGCCGCAGCGTCGCCCGGACGTCCACCAGGAACGCCATCGCCGTGTCGGCGTCCAGATGACGCTCGTGGCACTCGTCGAGCAGGACGACGTCCACGCCCGACAGCTCGGGGTCCCGCTGGAGCCGCTGGAGCAGGACGCCCGTCGTCACCACCTCGATCCGGGTGGAGGGCCCGGCCCGGCGCTCGCCCCGGACGGAGAAGCCGACGGCCTCGCCGACCTCCTGGCCGAGCAGCCACGCCATCCGCCGCGCCGCCGCCCGTACCGCCATCCTGCGGGGCTCGGCCACCAGCACCCGCCGCCGCGGCCCGTCCCCTATGAGCCCGGCCAGCGCGAGCGGCACCAGCGTCGTCTTGCCGGTGCCGGGAGGGGCGTACAGCACCGCCGTGCCGCGCTCGTCGAGCGCGCTCAGCAGCGCGGGGACGGCGTGGCGGACGGGGAGAAGGTCGAGTGCGTCGTGTCGGATCACGCACTCAGTCTCATACGTCGTCACCGGCGGCGGGCACGGCTGTCCACAGGGCCCGTCTGTTCATATGACCGGCGGTGATGCCGTGGGTCAGTCCCGCTCGCAGACGAAGATCGCCGTGCCGGGGATCAGATTGCCCCGCAGCGGGGACCAGCCGCCCCACTCCTGGTCGTTCCACGCGGGCCACTCCGGCTCGACCAGGTCCACCAGGCGGAACCCGCCCGCCACCACGTCCCGCACCCGGTCCCCGATCGTCCGGTGGTGCTCCACATAGACGGCCCGGCCCTCCTCGTCCTGCTCGACATAGGGAGTGCGGTCGAAATACGAGGCGGCGACGGACAGGCCCTCGGGCCCCGGCTCGTCCGGGAACGCCCAGCGGATCGGGTGGGTCACCGAGAACACCCAGCGGCCGCCGGGGCGCAGCACCCGGCGGACCTCACGGAACACCCGCACCGGGTCCGCCACGAACGGCACCGCGCCGTACGCCGAGCACGCCAGATCGAAGGAACCGTCCCGGAAGGGCAGCGCCCCGGCGTCCGCCTCGACCAGCGGTACGTCCTCGCCGATCCGCAGGGCGTGCTGGAGCTGCCGGTGGGAGAGGTCCATCGCCACCGGCCGGGCGCCCTGCCGGGCGAGCCAGCGCGCGCACTGCGCCGCGCCCGCGCCGATCTCCAGGACGTCCCGGCCCTTCAGCGAGCCGGCCGGCCCCAGCAGCCCGGCGTCCGCCTCGTCGAGCCCCTCGGGGCCCCAGACGAACCGGTCGTCCCCGAGGAACGCCCCGTGATCGCTCTGGTACTCGTCGGCGTTCCTGTCCCACCAGCCACGACTCGCCCGGCTGCTCTCCGCGTCCCCGGCGTCACGCCGCGTCGCCTCCGGCTCGAAGTCGCTCTCGTCCTGCCGTCCGTACTCTTGGTTCATCTCGCCCGTCGATGTAGTTTGCGCTCAGCGCGGCGGTGGCCCTCGTGGCCAGGACGGCTGCGAGTGGCTTGAGTTGTGCCGGTTATGCGGCGATCCGCCCCGGGTGCGCGCTTCGCGCATTGACCCTGTCCGGCTGCCCCCGTATGCTAAAGGTTGCGCTGCGGGCCTGCGCGCCTCAGACGGAGCAGGCCGCGCTCGTACCTGTTGTATGTCCCCTCGGTTCTCGGGGCGCCACCGTTCGCGGATCGGCGCTTCATTGGCTGTCCGGCTTCTTGGTGCGATACGGGCTCACGGCGTAGCAGTACCTACGACTTTCTGTCCGTAACCGGAGCCCTTTCCCACATGACGAGCAGCACCGAGACCACCGCCACCACCCCGCAGGTTGCGGTCAACGACATCGGTAACGAGGAAGCCTTCCTCGCCGCGATCGACGAGACGATCAAGTACTTCAACGACGGCGACATCGTCGACGGCGTCATCGTGAAGGTCGACCGGGACGAGGTCCTGCTCGACATCGGTTACAAGACCGAAGGTGTCATCCCGAGCCGCGAGCTCTCGATCAAGCACGACGTCGACCCGAACGAGGTCGTCAAGGTCGGCGACGAGATCGAGGCCCTTGTCCTTCAGAAGGAGGACAAGGAAGGCCGCCTGATCCTCTCGAAGAAGCGTGCCCAGTACGAGCGCGCCTGGGGCACCATCGAGAAGATCAAGGAAGAGGACGGCATCGTCACCGGTACCGTCATCGAGGTCGTCAAGGGTGGTCTCATCCTCGACATCGGCCTCCGTGGCTTCCTCCCGGCCTCCCTGGTCGAGATGCGCCGGGTCCGCGACCTCCAGCCCTACGTGGGCAAGGAGCTCGAGGCGAAGATCATCGAGCTGGACAAGAACCGCAACAACGTGGTCCTGTCCCGCCGTGCCTGGCTGGAGCAGACCCAGTCCGAGGTCCGCCAGACCTTCCTCACGACCCTCCAGAAGGGTCAGGTCCGCTCCGGCGTCGTGTCCTCGATCGTCAACTTCGGTGCCTTCGTGGACCTGGGTGGCGTCGACGGCCTCGTGCACGTCTCCGAGCTGTCCTGGAAGCACATCGACCACCCCTCCGAGGTTGTCGAGGTCGGCCAGGAGGTCACCGTCGAGGTTCTCGACGTGGACATGGACCGCGAGCGTGTCTCCCTGTCGCTGAAGGCGACGCAGGAGGACCCGTGGCAGCAGTTCGCCCGGACGCACCAGATCGGCCAGGTCGTTCCCGGCAAGGTCACCAAGCTGGTTCCGTTCGGTGCGTTCGTCCGCGTGGACGAGGGCATCGAGGGTCTGGTCCACATCTCCGAGCTGGCCGAGCGCCACGTGGAGATCCCGGAGCAGGTCGTCCAGGTCAACGACGAGATCTTCGTCAAGGTCATCGACATCGACCTCGAGCGTCGTCGCATCAGCCTCTCGCTGAAGCAGGCCAACGAGTCCTTCGGTGCCGACCCGGCCTCGGTCGAGTTCGACCCGACCCTGTACGGCATGGCCGCGTCCTACGACGACCAGGGCAACTACATCTACCCCGAGGGCTTCGACCCCGAGACCAACGACTGGCTCGAGGGCTACGAGACCCAGCGCGAGGCCTGGGAGACCCAGTACGCCGAGGCGCAGCAGCGCTTCGAGCAGCACCAGGCTCAGGTCATCAAGTCCCGCGAGGCCGACGAGGCCGCCGCTGCCGAGGGTGGCACCGCCGCTCCGGCCGGTGCCCCGGCGGGCGTCTCCGGTGGTTCGTACTCCTCGGAGTCGGACGACACCTCCGGCGCCCTGGCGTCGGACGAGGCCCTGGCTGCCCTGCGCGAGAAGCTGGCCGGCGGCCAGAGCTGAACGCTCTGACCACCAGCTGACAGGCTGAAGCGAGAAGACCCGTTCCCCTTCGGGGGAGCGGGCCTTCTCGCGTTCTGCGGCAGTCCGGTCCTTCCCGGCCGCCCGGTCTCCTTCGGTGCGGCAGGACGCGTCAGGGGGTGACGGGGATGTTCGTCAGGCCCTTGCCGCCGGTCACCGTGTTCGAGCTGTAGACCGTCGTCGGGCAGCTGCCGCTCCGGTTGGTCACGTTGATCGCCAGCTGCCTCGGTCCGGTCGCACCCGTCAGATCGGAGTGGTTGCCACGGAAGACCGTTCCGCAGCCCCAGCCGCTCTGCTGCGTGTGGGTCTCGAAGCCGTTGTCGGTGGTGTTGCGGCCGGTGTTGTTCTCCACCAGCACGTTGTTGCCCTTCACGTCGACCCACGAGTCGTCGAAGTTGGCGCCGGTGAGACCGCGCCCGTCGAACGTGTTGCCGATGATCCTCGCCCCGGTGGTGCCCTCCTTGATGTCGACGGCCTCGCCGCCGACGTCCGGGCCGATGGTGTTGCCGAGGATCTGAACGTTGTCGCTCCTGTCCGAGAGGGTGTTGGCGGAGCCGACGTAGACCCCTTCGCCCATCCCGCGGCCGTCGTTCCCGGTGTCGTAGATCCTCGAGTTCCTGATGACGCCGTTCCTGCTGGACTTGCGGAAGTGCACGCCCTCCATGTCCAGGCCGTGCACCGTCACGCCGTCGATGACCACGTCGTTCGCCGTGTCCGCCATGATCCCCTTCTGACCGCCGGTGACGGTGACACCCTTGACCGTCCAGTACGAGGCGCCGTCGAGGTGCAGGCCGTAGCCGCCGCCGGTGGTGAGCACGGCGCGCGAGGAGCCGGTGAGCGCGATCCGGGCGGCGGACGTTCCGGGGGTGGTGGCCTTGAAGTTCCCGGTGTACGTCCCGTCGGCGAGGTGGATGGTGTCCCCGGGCCCGACGTCGGCCAACGCCGTCTTGAGCTGGGCGGCGGTGGACACCTCGATGGTGGCGGCGGTGGCCGGAGGGGCGACGAGGGGAACGGCGAGGAGGGCCGGGAGCAGGGGGAGGAGCAGAGTGCGGGTGCGCATGGGGGGTGCCTTCCCGTGGAAGCGTGGCGTTCTCGCAGGAGCGGCCGCTCGCGCGAGGCGTTCTCGTATGTGCACGACGAACGATGGGCTGAACGCTTGCTGCTTCGTGACGGTAGGGACGGTCCATGGGCATGTCAAGGTCTGGACCAGAGGCCGGAGAGATCGAAATCGGCCGCCGCGGGGGAATGCCCTCGCTCCGTGCGGTGTTCCCCTGACGGAACGCGAGGAGGAGCGGTAATCGTGCTTGATCCCCAGGATTTGTACGAATGGGACCAGAAGGGCCTGGCCGTGGTGGACGTGGCCCTGGCGCAGGAGTCGGCCGGGCTGGTCATGCTCTACCACTTCGACGGGTACATCGACGCGGGTGAGACCGGCGAGCAGATCGTCGAGCGCCTGCTGGACGCCTTGCCCCACCAGGTGGTCGCCCGCTTCGACCACGACCGGCTCGTCGACTACCGGGCCCGCCGTCCGCTGCTCACCTTCCGGCGCGACCGCTGGACGGCGTACGAGACGCCGTCCATCGAGGTGCACCTCGTCCAGGACGCCACCGGCGCGCCCTTCCTGGTGCTGTCCGGTCCCGAGCCGGACGTGGAGTGGGAGCGGTTCGCCGTCGCGGTCCGGCAGATCGTCGAACGCCTCGGCGTGCGCCTCGCGGTGAACTTCCACGGCATTCCGATGGGGGTGCCGCACACCCGACCCGTCGGCCTCACCCCGCACGGCAGCCGCACCGACCTCGTCCCCGGGCACCGCAGCCCCTTCGACGAGGCCCAGGTGCCCGGCAGTGCCGAGGCCCTCATCGAGTACCGGCTGACGGAATCCGGCCACGACACCCTGGGGATCGCCGCGCACGTCCCGCACTACATCGCGCGGGCCTCCTACCCCGACGCCGCGCTGACCGCCCTGGAGGCCATCACGGCGGCCACGGGGCTCGTCCTGCCGGGTGTCGCGCACGCTCTGCGCACGGAGGCGCGGCGGACCCAGACCGAGATCGACCGCCAGATCGGCGAGGGGGACGAAGAACTGGTGGCCCTGGTCCAGGGGCTCGAGCACCAGTACGACGCCATGGCGGGCGCCGAGACCCGCGGCAGCCTGGTCGCCGAGCCCGTCGACCTGCCCTCGGCCGACGAGCTCGGCCGCGAGTTCGAGCGCTTCCTCGCGGAGCGCGAGGGCGAGGCGTAGGACCGGTTCCCGGACCGTCCGGGCGAGCGGACCCCGCCCCCGCCGGACGGCGACCGGGCCGGGGTCCTAAGCTGCCGCTCATGCTGAAGGTGGGCCTGACCGGCGGTATCGGCGCCGGCAAGAGTGCAGTGTCACGGCTGTTCGTCTCGTACGGAGCCGTGCTGATCGACGCCGACAGGATCGCCCGCGAGGTCGTCGAGCCCGGGACCCCGGGGCTCGCGGCCGTCGTCGAGGCGTTCGGTTCCGGAATCCTCACCGAGGAAGGGACGCTGGACCGGCCGAAGCTCGGCTCGATCGTCTTCGCCGACTCCGACCGGCTGGCCACCCTCAACGCCATCGTCCATCCGCTCGTCGGCGCCCGCTCCGCCGAGCTGGAGGGCCAGGCGGGCCCGGACGACGTGGTCGTCCACGACGTGCCCCTGCTCACCGAGAACGGGCTCGCCCCGCTGTACGACCTGGTCGTGGTCGTGGACGCGTCGCCCGAGACCCAGCTCGACCGGCTCGTACGCCTGCGGGGCATGGCGGAGCCCGAGGCGCGGGCCCGGATGGCGGCTCAGGCCACGCGCGCGCAGCGGCGTGCCGTCGCGGATCTGGTCATCGACAACGACGGCCCCTTCGAGGCGCTGGAACCGCAGGTGCGGAAGGTCTGGGCCGACCTCGTCCGGCGGGCCTCGGCCGACGGACGCTGAGAGGATCCGGCCGGCGGCCCGCATGCCGGGTCCGTGGCACCCGCCGCGAGCCGGTGATGGGGCCCGGCCGATCGTCTTCGGCCCCGGCTGGGTAAGGATCGCGGAGGGGGCGGCGGTGGGATCGTCATCCGATACGGAATACCGCCGCGGTCCCCGATGTTGAACCGCCGGAGCGAGGGGAAGGATGCCACCGTGGCCGAGAGGAACCCTGAAACCCACGTCATCGACTTCCGCGCCGCCGAGCAGCTGCTCGCCGCGCGTGACCCGCGCGGTGCCGTGAAGCTGCTCGACTCGGTGATCGCCGCCCACCCCGAGAACACGGCCGCCCGTCTGCTGCGCGCCCGCGCCTTCTTCGCCGCCGCGCAACTGCGTCCGGCCGAGCTCGAGTTCGAGCTGGTTCTGGAGCGAGAGCCGGACAACGCCTTCGCGCACTTCGCGCTCGCCCGCACCTTCCAGCGGTCGGGCCGTCCCGACCAGGCCACCCGGCACTTCCGGCTCGCGGCCGCGCTCGACCCGAAGCCGGAGTACCTCCAGGCCGCCCGCTTCGGCGCCGAGGACTGAGCCAGGGGCGGCCCGCCCCGGCGGGGGCCCGCCGACCGGGTCGGTCAGCGGCGCGTGTCCCCGTGATCACGGCGAGGAGCGGTCCCCGGAGGCGTACCTCCGTGATCCGGCTCGTAGGGCGGGACGTCGCGGCCCGGCTGCCAGTGCGGCCCCTGCCGGATGCGGCGCAGAACCGTCGCCATGTCGGCCAGGACCACGAGGAACAGCACGCCGCACGCGGCCGCCCACCCGGGCCGGCCGATCAGGGCGAACGCCGTCACCCCGAAGCCCGCCCAGAGCAGACCCCACAGACTCAGCCAGAACCGCAGGCGCAGGGGACTGCGCGCGGTCGCCGGTTCACTGCCCGTACGCATGACGATCGCCCTCCCCGGTGAGAGGCCGGAGTGTCCATTGACGATGTACCCGCCAGGAGCGTTCGCGAACGCGGGCGGCGGCCCCGGGGGACACGGCCGGGGACGGCCGGAGGTGGCGGTCCGAGACGGCCGAGGCGGCCCGCGTTCGATGCTCGTTCACTCGTACGGGCGTTATCCGGTCGCGCACGCCCGTCGGGGGAACGGCGCCGCGCGGCTCCGCGTTCTCCGGGGCATGAGGGGACCGATGCGTGAGGGACACCAAGGGACGGGATCCGGGGCGATCACCCCGGACGGATGCGCCGTCGAGCTGTACCGGCGGCTCGCGGTCGGGAACGAGCCCGATGTGATCGCCGCGGCCGTGCCACCCGGCGCGACCCTGCTCGAACTGGGCTGTGGCGCGGGCCGGGTGACAGGACCGCTCGTCGAGCGGGGGTTCGCCGTCACCGCCGTCGACGAGTCCGCGGAGATGCTGGCCGCCGTCCGGGAGCGGGTGCCGGGCGTGGAGACCGCGCTCAGCCCGATCGAGGCACTCGACCTGGGCAGACGGTTCGACGTGGTCATGCTCGCGTCGTACCTGGTCCACACCGCCGAACACGCCACGCGCCAGGCGCTGCTGGAGACGTGCCGACGGCACGTCAAGGACGACGGCTGTGTGCTGATCCAGCGCGAAGGCGAGAACTGGCACCGCGAAGTGCCGCGCGAGCGCGTCGACGCCGCCGGCTGCACGGTACGGATCGTGTCGGCGCGGCCGGTCGGCGACGGCGTCCACTCGGTCCTCGCCGAGTACCTCTTCCCGGACGCGCGGTGGACGCAGACGTTCCTGTCCCGGCCTCTCGCCCCCGAGGACTTCGAGCGCCATCTGGGCGAGGCCGGTCTCGTCGTGGACACGACCCTGACGGACGACGGCACATGGGTCCGGGCGCGCCCCAAGTCGCGCTGACGGAAATCCGGTTGGGGGCGCCCCGTCGGCGATGAGTTTCCGGCTCCCGGACCGTCTACCTCTGTGAAAGCGAAAGCGCACGCGACGCCGACACGAGGAGATTCAGCATGGCCACCACCACGACCGCCACCACCGACACCGCCACGACCCCCGGCGTCGACGCCGTCCGCCGCCCGGGACGCCGCCTCGACCTCACCGTGCGCGTGCTCCAGATCCTCCTCGCGCTCGCCTTCGCCGTTCCCAGCGCCGCCCCCAAGCTCGTCGGCCACTCGTCCGCCGCCGAGTCCTTCGACGCGATCGGCTGGGGCGACTGGCTGATGTACACGGTCGGCGCGCTCGAACTGGCCGGGGCGGTCGCGCTGGTGATCCCGGTCCTGTCGAGCGCCTCGGCGATCGCGCTCACGGGCCTGATGATCGGGGCGTTCGTGACGCAGATGACCGTCTTCGACGGCCAGTACGCCCTGACGCCGCTCCTCTTCGCCGTCCCGCTCGTCGTGATCGCCTGGACGCGCCGCCACCACAACGCGGAGCTGCTCGCCCTGGCCCTGCGCCGCCGCGCCTGAGACGGGCGGGCCGCGATGCCGACCCGCCCGCTTCCGGCCGCCGATCAGTGCACGAGGCTGTAGCTCCGCCAGGGCCTCGTACCCGGCGCGATCGAGTCGGAGGTCATGGTGGCCACGTAGATGCCGTCCCCCCGGC
Organism: Streptomyces sp. NPDC036822; assembly: GCF_055609145.1. Taxonomy (NCBI): domain Bacteria; kingdom Bacillati; phylum Actinomycetota; class Actinomycetes; order Kitasatosporales; family Streptomycetaceae; genus Streptomyces; species Streptomyces sp. NPDC036822. Next base: position 178,596 of record NZ_JBVJPY010000001.1, on the reverse strand, counting down.
AGCCCGGTGCCGGGTACATGACGATGTCGACCAGCGACCCGTTCTCGACCCTGGTCGCGCCGGCCGGTGCCAGGCGGTGGCAGCCCTTGACGGAGGGGCTCGTCACGGAGACCACGACCTCGTTCGGGGTCTCGTACGTGATCGGGCCCACCGCCGTCCGGCCGAGGCCGGAGCAGCCCGCGACGGCGAGAGTCAGGAGCGCGGCCCCGGCGGCGATGCCGAGACGCCGGTGAACGGACATGGCGGATCCTCGTCTGTCGGGCGAAGGCGGCAGAACCCGTCCGCAGCCTATTCCACGTCACCATGCCCCTCGGCGGGGCGACTGTCACCCGCCGTTGGGCCGCCCGGGGGAAGCGGGGGAAGAGGTCGTTGTCAGACCCCACCCGTAAGGTCGGAAGTCCAGTCGGAATCCGAGCCTGATCGGGAGGTGAGCAGCGCCGTGACCCCCACCTTGCATGCGTGCGCCGCCGTCTTCCTTCCGGCCGCCCTGCCCCGCGAGGGCCGTGTCGCCTTCTGGGCGCCCGACGGGAGAGCGCTGCCCGAGCTCCCGGCCGAGGATGCGGGCGGCGCCCGGCCCGCAGGCCGGCTGACCGTCGTGCGCCGCCACGGCGCCGGGGCCCGCGGGCGCACGGTGCCCGCCGTCATCCTGCCCGTCACCGACGCCCTGCCCCACCTGGTCGCGGCCCGCCACCACCCGGGCGCGCACCCCGCCACCGCCTGCTGGGGCGCCGCCGCCCTGCACGCCCTGCACCTGACGGCGCGCGGCCGGCTGCTGCCCGGACTGACCGCGGACGACCACGACGCCTGGCGGGCGGGGCCGCTCGACGCCGACGACATCGCCCATCTCCGGGCCGTCGCCGCCGCCATGCCGTACGAGGCCCACGCCGTGCCGGTCCCCGGGCGCGGCCCGCTGCGGGTGCCCGACCCCGAGGCGCTGGTGCGGGCCTTCCTCGACGCCGTCGCCGACACCCTGCCCCGCACCCCCGCCGCGGCCCACGCGGCCGGGGCGCCCTTCGCCGCCCGTGAGGCCCAGCACCTGCCCCGCGCCCGTGCCTGGGCGGCCGAGGCCGCGGCCGGCATGGACGCCGGCGTCCGCGTCTCCCTGCGCCTCGACCTCGCGGGGTACGAGCTGTTCGACATCGCCGAGGAGGGCGGCGACGAGCGGCAGGCGGCCGCCGCCCTCCTCCAGGTGCACAGCCTCGCCGACCCCACCCTCGTCATCGACGCGGCCGCCCTCTGGGCCGGCGAGGGCGACGAGCACTTCGGACCGCGCGCCCGGATCGACGCCCTTCTCGCGGTCCGCCGGGCGTCCCGCGTCTGGGCACCGCTGGGCAGGCTCCTGGAGCGCGACGTGCCCGACGTGCTCGCGCTGACCGAGGACGAGCTGTACGAGCTGCTCGGCCCCGCCGCCGCGCGGCTCGCCGACGCCGGCGTCGCCGTCCACTGGCCACGCGAGCTGGCCCGCTCCCTCAGCGCCTCCGCCGTCGTCCGGCCGGCGCTGTCCGCGCCCGGCTCGGCCACCGACGGCACGGCCTTCTTCGACAGCGAGGAGCTCCTCCGCTTCAACTGGCAGCTCGCCCTGGACGGCGACCCGCTCAGCGAACGCGAGATGGACGTCCTCGCCGAGTCCCACCGGCCCATCGTGCGCCTGCGCGACCAGTGGGTCGTCGTCGACCCCGCGCTCGTCCGCAAGGCCCGCAAGCGCGAGCTGGGCCTGCTGGAGCCGGTCGACGCGCTCGCCGTGGCCCTCAGCGGCACCGCGGAGGTGGACGGCGAGACCGTCCCCGCCGTGCCCGTCGGCGCGCTCGCCACCCTGCGGGACCGGCTCGTCGCCGGTCCCGAGGCGGTCGCCCCGCCCGACGGCCTCGACGCCACCCTGCGCGACTACCAGCTCCGGGGCCTCGCCTGGCTCGACCTGATGACCTCGCTCGGCCTCGGTGGCTGTCTCGCCGACGACATGGGCCTCGGCAAGACCGTCACCCTCATCGCCCTCCATCTGCGGCGCGCCCGCCGCGCGCCCACCCTCGTCGTCTGTCCCGCCTCCCTGCTGGGCAACTGGCAGCGGGAGGTCAGGCGGTTCGCCCCCGGTGTCCCCGTGCGCCGCTTCCACGGCGCCGACCGCTCCCTGGCCGGCGTCGACGGCGGGTTCGTCCTGACCACGTACGGCACCCTGCGCACCAGCGCGGCCCGACTGGCCGAACACGAGTGGGGCATGGTCGTCGCCGACGAGGCCCAGCACGTCAAGAACCCCTTCTCCGCGACCGCGAAGGCGCTGCGCACGATCCCCGCGCCGGCCAGGGTCGCCCTCACCGGCACGCCCGTGGAGAACAACCTCTCCGAGCTGTGGGCCCTCCTCGACTGGACCACCCCCGGCCTCCTCGGCCCCCTCAAGGCATTCCGCTCCCGCCACGCCCGCGCGGTGGAGAACACCGAGGAGATCGAGAACGACGAGGCCGTCGAGCGGCTCGCCCGTCTCGTCCGGCCGTTCCTGCTGCGCCGCCGCAAGTCCGATCCCGGCATCGTCCCCGAGCTGCCCCCCAAGACCGAGTCCGACCACCCCGTGCCCCTCACCCGCGAACAGGCCTCGCTCTACGAAGCGGTGGTGCGGGAGACCATGGCGCAGGTCGAGGACGCCGAGGGCATCGCGCGCCGCGGGCTCGTCATGAAGCTGCTGACCTCCCTCAAGCAGATCTGCAACCACCCCGCCCAGTACCTCAAGGAGCAGTCCTCGAAGGACGGCGGCACGGCCCGGCTCGCCGGCCGGTCGGGGAAGCTCGCCCTGCTCGACGAACTCCTCGACACGATTCTCACCGAGGACGGCTCCGTCCTCGTCTTCACCCAGTACGTCTCCATGGCCCGGCTCCTCGCCGACCATCTCGCCGCCCGCGCGATCCCGGCCCAACTGCTGCACGGAGGGACGCCCGTCGCCGAGCGCGAGCGGATGGTGGACCGCTTCCAGGCCGGCGACGTGCCCGTCTTCCTCCTCTCCCTGAAGGCGGCGGGGACGGGGCTCAACCTGACCCGGGCCGGTCATGTCGTCCACTTCGACCGCTGGTGGAACCCGGCGGTCGAGGAGCAGGCCACCGACCGGGCCTACCGCATCGGTCAGACCCAGCCGGTGCAGGTGCACCGGCTGATCGCCGAGGGGACGGTCGAGGACCGCATCGCCGAGATGCTCCGTGCCAAGCAGGCGCTGGCCGACGCCGTCCTCGGCTCCGGCGAGGCGGCGCTGACCGAACTGACCGACCGCGAGCTGGCCGACCTGGTCTCGTTGAGGAGGCCGTCATGACCCCCCGCCCGTCCCCGGGCGGCCGCCCCGCCCTGCCGCGTCACGACGACCGCCGCCGCACGTTCCCCCAGCTCGCGCCCCGGGACGCACCGGACGGACGGTTCGCCGCCACCTGGTGGGGCAACGCCTGGGTGGAGGCCCTGGAGGACACCGCCCTCGACCCGGCCCGTCTCGCCCGCGGCCAGGCGTACGCCCGGCGGGGCCACGTCGACGCGATCACGGTCACGCCCGGCCGGGTCGTCGCCTACGTCCACGGCAGCCGCCCCCGCCCGTACCGCTCGGAGATCCGGCTGCGCACCCTCGGCGACGACGACTGGGAACGGTTCCTCGACAAGGCGGCCGCCCGACCGGACCACATCGCCGCCCTGCTCGACAAGGACGTCCCGCACGCCCTCGAAGCGGTCACCGGACTGCTGCCCGCTCCCGGCGACCTGATCCCCGACTGCTCCTGCCCCGACGACGGCTTCCCCTGCAAGCACGCCGCCGCCCTCTGCTACCAGGCCGCGCGTCTTCTCGACGAGGACCCCTTCGTCCTCTTCCTCATGCGGGGCCGGGGCGAACAGGAGATCCTCGCCGCGCTGACCCGGCGCAACGCCGCACGCTCCGCCGCGGAGGCCGGCGCCGCCGCGCCCGCCCTGGCGACCGTCCTCGCCCGCAGCGTCCTGGCCCCGACCGCCGACGACACCGTCCCCCGGCCGCTGCCGCCCCTGCCCGCGCCGCTCCCCGCCCCCGCGCAGCCCGGCCGCCCGCCCGTCCACCCGCCGGACCCGGACGCCCCCGATCCCCTCGCGCTCGACCTGCTCGCCTCGGAGGCCGCGGCCCGAGCCCATGCGTTCCTGATCACGGGCCACGATCCCATCGCCGCCCTCACCCCCTGGCAGGACGCCGTCCGGCTCGCCGCCGCGCACCCCGGCTCGGGCCTCACCGCGTCGACCCGCGCCCTGTACCGCGACCTCGCCTACGCCCTCGACAGGACCCCGACCGAACTGGCGCGCGCGGTCGCCGCCTGGCGCCAGGGCGGGCTCGCCGGTCTCACGGTCCTCGAGGAGCCCTGGGACCCGCCCGCCGGCCCCTTCGACCGGGCCCGCCCCGCGCTGCTCGCCGCCGACCACCCCGCCTTCCGGCCCTGGCGGAACCGTCTGTCGACCCGCTCCCTCCAGCTCCGCTTCGGCCGGGACGGCCTCTGGTACGGCTACGAATCGGACGCCGACCGCGAGGACTGGTGGCCCCGGGGCGCCCCCGACACCGACCCCGTCGGCGCCCTCACCGACCTGCTGGGACGGTGACACGAGCCGCTTCCGGGCCGTCGGACGCCGCCGAGAGCGACAAGCGGCCAGGAATGCTGCCCACGAGCGTTCGAGTCATACCCACTCGAAGGAGTGAAACAGCCCTTTGGCCTGATCCGAGCCGGGTGGCATCGCGTTAATTGCGGTACGGGCGAATGCTCGTCTACACCTCCGGAAGGCAGGAAGCCATGAGGCAGATTCGCCGTAGTGGTCTGGCCACACTGATGGTCACAGGAGGCGCGCTCGCGCTCTCGGCGGGTGCCGCGCACGCCGACTCCGGTGCGCAGGGCGCCGCGATCGGTTCGCCGGGCGCGGTCTCCGGCAACACCGTTCAGCTGCCGGTGCACGCCCCGGTCAACATCTGCGGGAACACCGTCAACGTCGTCGGGCTGCTCAACCCCTCGTTCGGCAACACATGCGCGAACCACTCCGGTGCGCCGGGCGGTCACGGCTCCAGCGACCGGGGCGGCGAGGGCGGCGGCAAGCACAAGGACCTGCCCGCCACCCCGCGCGGTGGCGGGTCGGGAGGCCAGGGCGGGAACGCCTCCAACGGCGGCAACGGCGGCAACGGCGGAGGCGCCACGGCCGAGGGCGTGGCGCACAACTCGCCCGGGATCCTCTCCGGCAACGGCATCCAGCTGCCGATCGACCTCCCGGTGAACGTCAGCGGCAACTCCGTCAACGTCGTCGGCATCGGCAACCCCGCCTTCGGCAACACCTCGGTCAACGGTCCCGGCACGCCCGAGGCCCCCGGCGAGGAGCCGAAGCCGATGGAGCCCCGGAACCACCCGCCGCTGCCGAGCACGGACACCGACGAGCCGGCCCCGGCCCCCGCTCCGCGGACCAGCTCCGTCTCGCTGGCCAGCACGGGCTCGGACCTGGTCGGCTACGCCGCCCCGGCGAGCGCCGCCCTGCTGCTCGGCGGCGCGCTGTTGTACCGCCGCTCCCGCCGTGCGGGCGGGGAGATCTGAGAACCGCGGGGCCCTGAGCCCTCACGCACGACGCCAGGCCCGGAGCACCGCCTCGATGGCGGGAGCGACCCTCGTCCGGGCCTGGTGGCGGGGGACCCCCCGCATCAGGAGCGTGTCGTACTCCGTGTCCACATGGCGTACGGACGCCCGCACCGCCGCCGTGACCGCGTCCCGGTCGAGCGCCCGCCCGGCCGCCGTGCGCCCCACCCGGCCACTGCCCTTCCGGGAGGCGTGAGCCGCGATCTCCGCCGCCCGCTCCACCGGACAGTGTGGGAACAGCCGCCGGATCTCGGCCTCCAGCTCCGCCGTGACCCGCGCGTCCCGCTCCGCGCGCCGAACGGCGTCCCGGGCCCGCCTCCGCGCCCGCGCCTCCGAGTCCGCCAGGCAGGCCTCCTCGGCCCGGGCCAGCGCGGCCGCCTCGACGAGCAGCCCCTGCCGTTCGTACCGGGTACGGCGCCGGTTGTGCCGTACCACCACCGCCCACAGCATGCTCCCCTCCCGGGCGCGCCGGGTGAGCGCCGTGTCGCCGCGTCCGAGGAAGACCAGATGCCCGAGGTCGGCGCAGTCGAGGCAGACCGGAGCGTTGAATTCGACGATCATCCGCAGCAGCGGCCCCTGGTGACACTCGGAGCAGCGGCGGCGTTTGAGGGGTTCGACGACGACGGGCGCGACCAGGTCCATGACGGATCTCCTCAGCGGACGCCGGGAGCGGCCGAGGCGATGAACCGGTCGAGTGCTTCCTTGGCCTCACCGGAGCGGTGGGCGCGCTCCTCCTCGCTGCCCGCCTCGTGCATGCAGTGGGTCAACTCGAACGCGGTCTCGGCCTGTTCGCGGGCATCCGGGTCGTCGCAGACCAGCTGGACGCGGAAGAGCGCCTGCCGGGCGGCCGTGCGCTGCTGGTAGGAGGAGTACCGTGACTCCTCCGCCTCGGGGGACTCCGGGTCCTGGGCGGCCCGGAACCAGCGGTCGTTCTGGGCGCGGCGGTAGTCGACGACCGCGCCGGCGAAGGCGCTGTAGGACGCGATGCGTTCCTGGCGCAGCTGCTCGGCACGGGTCAGCATCGCCGACCGCTCGGCGGCACGGCCCTGGAACCAGTGCGTGGCCACCACGCCCAGCAGGGTTCCCACCACGGCGATCACGGCCGTCTCCATGACAGGTCGCTCCTCGAGTCGTCAACACACCTGGAAAAACAGTTCGATTCGATGCCGGTCGCGCGGCTAGGGTCAGTGACGTGGCAACGAAACTCAATCAGATCATCGCAGTGGAGAAAGGCGTCAAGTCCCGGGCGCATCAGGACCTGACCGCGGCGCACCACGGGCTGCAGAAGCCCGCGCTGCTCGCCGGCATCTCCCGTACGTACCAGCCGAAGGACGAGGAAGGCGAACAGCTTCCGCCGGAGTCCACGCTGGTCCAGGTGAAGGCCGAGGACGTGCTGCGCGACACCGCGCGGGCGCTGACCCGGCTGTTCGATGTGACCGCCACCAAGGACTGGGCCAACTGCGAGGCGCGCGCCGACATCACGGTCGACGGGCGCGTCCTGGTGGGCCGGGTGCCCGTCGCGTATCTGCTCTTCCTGGAGAAGCAGCTGACGGACATCAACACCTTCGTGCGCAAGCTGCCCGTCCTGGACGCCGCCGAGTCCTGGACGCAGGACCCGTCGACGGACGCGTGGAAGACCGAGGTCGTCCGCACGGTCCGGACGAAGAAGGTCCCGCGCAACCACGTGAAGGCGGAGGCGACGGAGAAGCACCCGGCGCAGGTCGAGGTGTACTACGAGGACATCCCGGTCGGGTACTGGAGCACGGTGAAGTTCTCCGGGGCGCTGCCGGCCCGTCGGGTGAACGAACTCCTGGAGCGGGTGGAGAAGCTCCAGCAGGCCGTGAAGTTCGCCCGCGAGGAGGCGAACGGCGCGGAGGTGACCGACCAGCGGGTCGGCGACGCCGTCTTCGGCTACCTCTTCGGGTAGTCGGGAGGCGGACGACACAGACTCCCCGGCCACAGAACACGGCCGGGGCGCGCGAGGAGCGCGAAGCTGAAGATGAGGCTTGTCGTGAATGCGCGGCCCTCCTGACGAGGGGCGCGAGCAGACTCAGACTATTGCTCCAGACTCAGCATGCGCCGCTCATCGCCGGATCGACCGGGCCCGGGCCCTGGTGCGTCGAAATGCCAGTTCGAATCTGGTCCGCCGAGCTCCGATCGGCGGTGGTCCAACGGCAGGACGCGACGCAATGACGACTGACCCGGGTCCTCAAGCGTGCCGGCGTGTGATGTGAGCGGCATCGACAGGGTCCGGGGGCAGGCTACGCCCTCGGACCCGCTCCCTTTCCGGGGACGGTCACGCCTTGCTCCCGCTCCCGTCGCGGGGCCCCGTCACTGGCGGTATCCGCTCAGGAAGCGGCCGATGCGGCTGATCGCCGCGTCGAGGTCGTCGGCGTACGGCAGGGTGAGAATGCGGAAGTGGTCCGGACGGGGCCAGTTGAAGCCCGTGCCCTGCACCACCTGGATCTTCTCCCGCAGCAGCAGGTCGAGGACGAACTTCTCGTCGTCGTGGATCCTGTGGACCTTCGGGTCGAGGCGCGGGAAGGCGTAGAGCGCGCCCTTCGGCTTCACACAGGACACCCCCGGGATCTCGTTGAGCTTCTCCCACGCCTTGTCGCGCTGCTCGCGCAGCCTGCCGCCGGGGCCGGTCAGCTCGTGGATCGACTGCCGTCCGCCGAGCGCGGCCTGGATGGCGTACTGCGCGGGGGCGTTGGCGCACAGGCGCATGGAGGCCAGCATCGTCAGCCCCTCCAGATAGTTCTTGGCGTGCTGCCGGGGACCGCTGACCACCATCCAGCCGGAGCGGAAGCCCGCGACGCGGTACGTCTTGGAGAGCCCGGAGAAGGTGAGGACGACGAGGTCCGGGGCCAGGGCGGCGGCGGTGTGGTGGACGGCGTCGTCGTAGACGATCTGGTCGTAGATCTCGTCGGCGAAGACCATCAGCCCGTGGCGGCGGGCGAGGTCGAGGACGCCCTCGACGATCTCGCGCGGATAGACGGCCCCGGTGGGGTTGTTGGGATTGATGAGCACGACCGCCTTGGTGCGGTCGGTGATCTTCGCGGCCATGTCGTCGAGGTCCGGGTACCAGTCGGCCGACTCGTCGCAGAGGTAGTGCACCGCCTTGCCGCCCGCGAGGGTGGTCACCGCCGTCCACAGGGGGAAGTCGGGGGCGGGGATCAGCACCTCGTCGCCGTCCTCCAGGAGCGCCTGGACGGCCATGGAGATCAGCTCCGAGACGCCGTTGCCGAGGAAGACGTCGTCCACGTCGACGTCCGGCAGGCCGAGGGCCTGGTAGCGCTGGGCCACGGCGCGGCGGGCGGAGAGGATGCCGCGGGAATCGGTGTATCCGTGGGCCTTCGGAAGCATCCGGATCATGTCCTGGACGATCTCCTCCGGAGCCTCGAAGCCGAAGAGCGCCGGGTTGCCGGTGTTGAGGCGCAGGACGCTGTGTCCCGCCTCCTCCAGGGCGTTGGCGTGCTCGATGACCGGTCCGCGGATCTCGTAACAGACCTCGCTCAACTTGCTCGACTGCCGGAACTCCATGCGACGACCTCCCCAGAGTGCTGTTGCTTGGTTTTACCAAGTTCGAGCTTGGAAAGTCCAACTACTTGTCTAGACTGCGTCGCATGCCACGTCGCCGAAGCTATGACCAGTACTGCGCCGCCGCCCGCGCCCTCGATGTCGTGGGCGACCGGTGGACGCTGCTGATCGTCCGTGAACTCCTCACGGGGCCGCGCCGCTACACCGACCTGCACGCCGATCTCCCCGGGGTCAGCACGGACATGCTGGCCGGCCGCCTCAAGGAGATGGAGGGCGCGGGCCTCGTCACGCGCCGCCGGATGCCGCCGCCCGTCCCGGCCCATGTGTACGAACTCACCGAGCGGGGACGCGCCTTGCTTCCCGTCCTGCGGGCCCTGGCGGAATGGGGGGCGCCCGCACTCGACGAGCCGCGACCGACCGACGCCGTACGGGCGCACTGGCTCGCGATCCCGCTGCTGGGCGCGCTGGAGGCGCGGGGCCCGGGCGTCGTCCAGGTGGACCTCGACGAGGGGCCGTTCCACGTACGGACCGGGGAGGACGGCAGCGCGGGGTACGGCGACGGGCCCGCGCAGGCCGCCGACGCGCGCGTGCGGACGGACCTGGCGACCTGCCGCGCCCTGGCGGCGGGCGAACTGACGCTCGCGGAGGCGGTCGTGGCGGGCCGGGCCGTCGTGGACGAGCCGTCACCATGAGCAGCGTGCGATTCGAACCGATCACCTGGGAGCGGCTGGCCGACACCCTCGCCGCGCATCTCGACCGGACGGCCCCCGGCGACGGCGGCGACTGGCTCAAGGTGGGCATCGACGGCGCGCCCGTGGCGCCCACCGGGGACCTCGCCGAGCGGATCGCGGCCACACTGCGGCTGCGCGGCCGGTCCGTCCTGGTGGTGGGCACCGGCGGGTTCCTGCGGCCGGCGTCGCTGCGGTACGAGTACGGCAGACAGGACCCCGACACGTACTACAGCGGCTGGTTCGACACGGGCGCCCTCTGGCGCGAGGTCCTCGGCCCGCTGGAGGCCGGGGGCAGCGGGCGGGTGCTGCCCGACCTGTGGGACCCCGTCACCGACCGGGCGACCCGCAGTCCCTACGTGTCCCTGCCGCCCGGAGGGGTGGTGCTGCTGCACGGCCCGTTCCTGCTCGGGCACTGGTTCCCCTTCGACCTGTCCGTGCATCTGCGGCTCTCCCCGGGGGCCCTCGCGCGCCGCGGCGAGGAGCCCTGGACCCTGCCCGCTTTCGCGCGGTACGAGCGGGAGGTCGGCCCCACCGGCGCCGCTGACGTCGTCGTCCGCACCGACGACCCCCGCCACCCGGCCTGGACGGGTCTCCCGGCGTGAAGGACCGCGGCTGAGGGCTCGCTGCTCACGGCCGTGGCCGTGGCGCGGCGAGGAGACCCGTCGCAGGGGATCCGGCGGAGGAGCCCGTCGAAGGCCGTCCGAGGGGATGTGGCGGAGGAGGCCCGTCGGAGGGGATCTGACAAGGAGGCCCGTCCGAGTCGATCCCGGCCCGGAGTTCAGGGTGCCGGGGGGCGCCCGCCCACCGAGGTCACCGCCTCCGCGCCCGCGCGGCAGCCCGCCTCCGCCGCCTTCGGCGTGTCCGCCCCCGCGAGCCGGGCCGCGAGGAAGGCCCCGGTGAAGGCGTCACCCGCGCCCGTGGAGTCCACCGGCCGGACCGCGGGCGCCGCGACCCGGGCCGTCACCACCCCCGCCTCGGCGACCAGGGCACCCTGCGCGCCCAGCGTGACCGCGACCAGCGGAAAGGCGCTGCTCAACGCCACGGCGGCCTCGCCGGGCGCCGCGTGCCCGGTCAGCAGCCGGGCCTCGTCGGCGTTGGGGAACAGCATGTCCGCGCCCGCCGCCTCCGCCAGGAAGCGGTCCGTCCCCAGCTCCGCCAGGAAGCCCGCCGACGCCGGGTCCACACTGACCGGGACCCCCGCCTCGCGTGCGTCCCGCAGCGCCCGCCGCGCGGCGGCGCGGCTCGGCTCCGCGAAGAAGAGGTACCCGGAGAGATGGAGGTGGGCGACCCCGTCGAGGAACGCGGGGGACCAGTCGGCGGGGGCCAGCCGCAGCGCCGCCCCGCTGTCGGTCAAGAACGTGCGCTCCGCGCTCGCGTCGACCAGCGCTATCACCGTGGCCGTGGCGGCCTCCGCGTCCCTGACCAGGAGCGGACGCACGCCCGCCGAGGCCAGCGCCCGGTCGTGCCAGTCGGCGGCGTCGGTCCCGACCCGGCCGAGCAGGCGCACGTCCGCACATCCCGAACGCACCGCCCAGCAGGCCACGTTGGCCCCCGCCCCGCCCGGAAGCGTACGGATCTCGGCCGCCGTGTCGGTCGCCGCCGTGAGCGGGTGCCGATGGCGGGCGACGACATCGGTGACCACGTCCCCGACGACGAGCAGGCCCCTCATGCGCCCGCTTCGGCGTACGCCGTCGCGATCCGCGCCGCGAGCCGCACATTGCCGCGCACCGCGGCGAGATTGGCCTCCAGGGAGGCCCCGTCCGTGTGCACCGTCAGATACTCGAGCAGGAACGGCGTCACCGCCTGCCCCGTGATCCCCTTCTCCCTCGCCTCGGCGAGCCCCTGGGCCAGCACCCGGTCGTGCAGGGCGGGATCCAGCTGGTCCTCCACCCGCACCGGATTGGCCACGACGAGTGCGGCGGACGGCTCGCCCAGCTCGTCCTGCGCGCGTATCACCCCGGCCACCTCCCGCGGTGTCCGCAGGGTCCAGTCCACCGGCTCGCCGGAGGAGGCCAGATAGAAGCCGGGAAAGTGCTCCGTGCCGTATCCGACGACCGTCACACCCAGGGTCTCCAGGCGCTGGAGCGTCGCCGGCACGTCCAGGATCGACTTGACCCCTGCGCAGACCACCGTGACCCCGACCCGCGAGAGCAGCCGCAGATCGGCCGACTCGTCCTGTGTCTCGCTCCACTCCCGGTGCACGCCGCCGAGTCCGCCGGTGGCGAAGACGCGTATGCCCGCGGAGTGCGCGAGCCAGGCGGTGCCGGAGACGGTCGTCGCACCGGTCGCTCCGGTCGCCAGCGCCGGCGCCAGGTCGCGGTGCCCCAGCTTCCGTACGGTGGGGTCCTCCGCGATCCGCGTGAGCCGCTCCTCGTCCAGGCCGACGTGGGCCACGCCGTCGATCACGGCGATGGTGGCGGGCACGGCTCCGCCCTCCCGTACCAGCCCCTCCAGTTCGCGTGCCACATCCAGATTGCGCGGCCGCGGCAGGCCGTGGGCGATGATCGTGGACTCGAGCGCGACCACGGGACGGCCCTCGCGGAGCGCCTCCCGTACCTCTCCGGACACCTGTGTGGACATGTCCCATCCCTGGCGCGGCAGCGCCCCGGTCAAACCTCGCCGGCGGTCCTCGGCCACACCGCGGCAGCGGGGGCAGCCGTCCGGAGTCGACATCCGGGATCACCGGCCGGGAGCCGCTCGCCCTGGCGTCGCCCGGGCCGAACGCGAGGGCCGGGGCGCCGCCCCGGCCGCGTCACGGGTGCCGCCCGCCGGACCCCGGCAGGCCCCGGCTACAGTCACCGCCCATGACGACACATGATCACCCCTCTTTCGCCGTTCACATCGCCGACGCGGACCTGGAGTCCGAGCCGCTCGACCCCGGCCAGATCGTGTCCGGTACGCCCGAGGTGACCGGCAAGGTCCTGTGGGAGTCCGCGGACGGCAAGCAGGTCCGGGGCATCTGGCAGATCACGCCCGGCGTGGTGACCGACACGGAGGCCAACGAGCTGTTCGTGGTCGTCAGCGGACGCGCCACCGTCGCCGTCGAGGGCGGGGACACCCTGGAGATCGGCCCGGGGGACGCCTGTGTCCTGCGCGAGGGGGACCGGACCACCTGGACCGTCCACGAGACGCTGCGCAAGGCCTACCACATCAGCCTCTGAGATCCCGGACGGAGACCGCCCCGTGAGGCAGGTCCGTGAAGGGGTGGGAAAGGGCGGGAGGGTCCGCCGGGAAAGCGCGGGTGAAGGTCCGGAGAAGGGCGTACGGGCCTCTGGTAGGAAGGTTTCCTATCAGCTAGCATCCCGTCAGCGGCTTGGCGCGGCGCCCGACCCCCGAGGGCGTGACGCGCTCAGCGAGAGCTCTGACCCGGCCGCTGTACGCCGACCCTGCCCGGACGGCTCCGTGCCCCCGCGCGGACTCCCGGGCAGGAACGCGGCGTCCCGCACCGGTGTCCAGCTCTCGCCGACCCTTCAGGCCAGGGAGCCCAGGTATGCGCCTGTACGCCTCCGCCCCACCCCGTCGCACCGTCCCCCGCACACTGTTCCTCATCCTCTCCGCCGTCCTCCTGCTCGTCGGAGGCCTGCTGCTCGTCTCCCCGGGCCGCGCCGGAGCCGCCGCCGACCCGCTCCTCTCCCGGGGCAAGCCGGCCACCTCCTCCTCCGTCGAGGACTCCACCTTCGAACCGGCCAAGGCCTTCGACGGCGACCCGGCCACGCGCTGGGCCAGCGCCGAGGGCTCCGACCCGCAGTGGATCCGGGTCGACCTCGGAGCCTCCGCCACCGTCTCGCGCGTCCGCCTCTCGTGGGAGGCCGCCTACGCCCGGGCCTACCGCGTCGAGATCTCCGCCGACGGCTCCACCTGGACGCGGCTCGCGACCGAGACCGCCGGAAACGGCGGCACCGACGACTGGACCGGCCTCACCGGCAAGGGCCGCTACCTGCGCGTGTACGGCACCGCCCGCGGCACGTCGTACGGCTACTCCCTCTACGAGACGGAGGTCTACGGCACCCTCGACGGCGGAACCCCCACGCCGACCCCGACGCCCTCCCCGGGAGGCGCCTTCACCGTCGTCGCGGCCGGTGACATCGCCGCCCAGTGCACGGCCTCCAGCAGCTCCTGCGCCCACCCCAGGACGGCCGCCCTGGCCCAGCGGATCAACCCCAGGTTCTACCTGACCATGGGCGACAACCAGTACGACGACGCCCTGCTCTCCGACTTCCGCGCCTACTACGACAAGACATGGGGCGCGTTCAAGGCCAAGACGCGGCCGTCACCCGGGAACCACGAGACGTACGACCCGGCCGGCCCGCTCGCCGGCTACAAGGCGTACTTCGGCGCCCTCGCCTACCCGCAGGGCAAGCCGTACTACAGCTACGACGAGGGGAACTGGCACTTCATCGCCCTCGACTCCAACTCCTTCGACGACGCCGCGCAGATCCAGTGGCTCAAGGACGACCTCGCCCGCACCACCAAGGGCTGCGTCGCCGCCTACTTCCACCACCCCCTGTACTCCTCCGGCGGCCACGGCAACGACCCGGTCTCCAAGCCCGTCTGGCAGATCCTCCACGGGGCCAGGGCCGACCTCGTCCTGAACGGACACGACCACCACTACGAGCGGTTCGCGCCCCAGGACGCCTCCGGGCGGGCCACCCCCGACGGCATCGTCGAGATCGTCGGCGGCATGGGCGGCGCGGAGCCGTACCCGATCGAGACGGTCCAGCCGAACAGCCAGAAGCGGATCAGCGGACCGTACGGCGTCCTCAAGCTGGACTTCACCGACACGACGTACACCTGGCAGTACGTCGGCACCGACGGCCAGGTCAAGGACTCCGGCCCGACCTACACCTGCCACTGATGTACCTCGCGACCACCGGTCGCCCGGACGCGCCGCCACCCCGCGTGAGGGGGCGGCGGCGCGTCTCCGGGACCGTCCTCGCCCTGGGCGCCGTCAGCCTCGTCACGGACATCTCCTCCGAGATGGTGACGGCCGTCCTGCCGCTCTACCTCGTCGTCGGACTCGGTCTCTCCCCGCTCCAGTTCGGCTTCCTCGACGGCCTCTTCAACGGCGCCACCGCGCTCGTACGGCTCCTCGGCGGCCACGCGGCCGACCGCGGAGGCCGCCACAAGCGCGTCGCCGGCGTGGGGTACGCCCTGTCCGCCTGCTCACGGCTCGGATTGCTCCTCGCGGGCGGCGCGACGGGCTGGATCGCGGCGGCGCTCGCCGGCGACCGGCTCGGCAAGGGCATCCGCACCGCCCCGCGCGACGCGCTGATCACCCTGAGCAGCCCGCCGGACGACCTCGGCCGCGCCTTCGGCGTCCACCGGGCGATGGACACGACCGGCGCCCTCCTCGGGCCGCTCGTCGCGTTCGCCCTGCTGTGGGCGACGGCGGACGCCTACGACGCCGTCTTCGTCGTCAGCTTCTGCACGGGTGTCGTCGGAGTGCTCCTGCTGGTGGTGCTCGTACCGGGCGGGGCAGCGGTCGGTGCGGGAGCGCCCCGCCCGCCGCGGCCGCGCACGGCCGCGCCGCTCGCACCGCTGCGGTCCGTCCCCTTCCGGCGGATCCTCGGCGTGACCGCGCTGCTCGGCGCGGTCACCGTCGGCGACGCCTTCGTCTACCTCCTGCTCCAGCGACGGCTCGACCTGGCCGTCACCTGGTTCCCGTTCCTGCCGTTGGGCGCCGCGGCCGGCTATCTGCTGCTCGCCGTCCCGGCGGGCCGGCTCGCCGACCGGATCGGCCGCCGCCGGCCCTTCCTGTACGGGCACGCGGCCCTGCTCGTCGCGTACGCCCTGCTCCTCGCTCCGGGCCCCGACCTCCTCGTGCTCGGTCTTGTCCTCGGGATGCTCGGCGTCTTCTACGCGGCCACGGACGGGGTCCTGATGGCGCTGACCGGACCGCTCCTGCCGGCGGGACGGCAGGCGAGCGGGCTCGCCCTCGTCCAGACCGCGCAGGCGCTGGCCCGCCTCCTCGCGGCGACCGGCTTCGGGGCGGCGTGGACGCTGTGGGGGGCCCGTACCGCCCTCGTCCTCGCCCTCGCGGGCCTCGCCACCGCCCTCGCCTGCGCCTGGCGCCTGCTGCCCGCCGCACCGGCGACGCACGGGACGCCGGGCGGGCCCGAAGGGCCGTCTCCGGCTCGCGTCGCCCCGCCGGGCCCCGCGGGGTCTCCGGCGGCCGGGCTGCCGCCGGGTCGCGAAGAGCCGCCTCGGTCGACCGGCCTCGCGCCGGGGCGATCGGGGCGGTTGCGGCGGTTGGGCCGTCGGGAGTGTGCGGCGGCCGGGCTCCCGCCGAGCCCGGAAGGGCCTGCTCCGTCGACCGGCCTCGCCCCGCTGCCCGCAGGGCCTCCGCGCCCCGGGGCGCTTCCACCCCCTGCGGACCCGCCGTCCGCCGATGCGCCCCCCTCCGCCGATGCGCCACCGCCCTCTGATGCGGCGCCGTGCGCTGAAGCGCCCGCGCCCTCCGCAGCGCCGTCAGGGGCCCGCCGACCGTCGTCCGAAAGGCTTTCGTCATGAACGGCCCGCACCACCGCGCGCGACTCTGGGCCCTGGTCCTCGCCGTCCTGCTGCTCGGCGGCGGGGCCACCGCCTACACGTTCCGGGCCGCCGAGCGGACCGCCCCCCGCGCCCGTCCGGCCGCCGCCGATCCGGCCTTCGCCCTCGACGGCCCGGCGGGCCGGGCGTTCTTCCGGGACACCGCGACGGGACGCGTCGCCCGGCAGGACCCGGACGCTCCGGGGCCGGCCCGGGTGGCGGGCGGCCCGGCCTGCGACCGCTTCCACGCGTCCGGGTCCACCGCGCTGTGCCTCCAGCGGCGGCCCGGCGTCCCGGCCCGCTCGTACGCCCTCGTCCTCGACCGGCGGCTGCGCGAGGTGCGCCGGATCGCGCTGCCCGGCATCCCGAACCGGGCCCGGGTCTCCGCCTCGGGCCGGATGCTCTCCTGGACGATGTTCGCCACGGGCGACTCGTACGCCACCGCCGCCTTCTCGACCAGGACCTCGATCCTCGACCTGCGTACCGGCTACCTGGTCAAGAACATGGAGCAGATCCCGCTCACCCTCGGCGGACGGCGCTACCACGCCCCGGACGTGAACTACTGGGGCGTGACCTTCGCCCGCGACGACAACCGCTTCTACGCCACGGTCGCCACCAAGGGCAGCACGTACCTGGTCGAGGGCGACATGCGGGGCTGGTCGGCGCGGGCTGTGCGGGAGAACGTCGAATGCCCGTCGCTGTCACCGGACGGCACCCGGATCGCCTTCAAGAAGAAGGTCTCCCGGGACGTGAAGGCGCCCTGGAGGCTGTACGTCCTGGACCTCCGAACGCTGCGCGAGCATCCGGTCGCCGAGCGGCGGAGCGTCGACGACCAGGCGGCCTGGGCGGACGACGGCACCCTGGCGTACGGCCACGAGGGCACGGTGTGGACCGTCCCCGCCGACGGCACGGGCGCGGCCGGCAGGCTGGTCTCCGGCGCGTCGTCCCCGGCGTTCCCGCGCTGACGCGCCGGGGCGGCCGTCGGACCGCCGACGGCCGCAGCCAGGCTGCCCGGCGGGCACCCGGGCGGCCCGGCGCGGCTGCTCAGGCGCGCCGGGCGGTGCCCCGTACCGCTCCCCGGACCGCCAGCGCCGCCATCGGGAGCAGGAGACACGCGCCCACCAGGTTCAGCCAGTCGTAACCGGCCTGGGCGACGATCAGTCCCGCCACCAGGCCGCCGACCCCGGCCGCCGTGTTCATCGTGAAGTCCGACAGCCCCTGGACCGCCGCCCGGGCCGCCTGCGGCACCGAGTCCGTCAGCAGCGCCGACCCCGACACCAGGCCCGCCGACCAGCCAAGGCCCAGCAGGAAGAGGCCCGCGGCGGTCTGCGGGTGGCTCGCTCCCGCCGTGCCGGCGAGCAGCGCGGCCACCGACAGCAGCCCGACCGCGAGGCCGATGACCGACAGGCGCCCCAGCCGGTCCGCGAGCCATCCCATCACCGGGGAGAAGGCGTACATGCCCGCGATGTGACCGCTGATCACCAGGCCGATCAGCTGGATGCCGGCTCCGTGATGGCTCAGCGCCACCGGCGTCATCGACATGATCGAGACCATGGCGGTGTGCGAGACGGCCACGGTCACCAGCGCGAGGCGCGCCCGGGAGGACGCCCGGACGGCCCGCATCCCCGCCTTGAGGGAGCGGCCGGCGGCCGCCTCCCCGGCGTCCTCGGGCTCGGCCAGGTCGCGGGCGGTGAGCAGCGGGTCGGGACGCAGCAGCAGGGCGACCATGACCGCGGCGACCAGGAAGACCCCGGCGGCCCAGACGAACGGGCCGGCCGTCGCCGGGATGCCGAAGCCGGAGACGCTCTTCCCGGCCGGCGCCGCGACGTTCGGACCGAGGACGGCGCCGACGGTCGTCGCCCACACCACCGTGGAGATGGCACGGCCCCGGCGGTCCGGTTCGGCGAGATCGGCGGCGGCGAACCGGGCCGCGAGGTTGGCCGAGGATCCGGCGCCGAAGCCGACCAGGCCCGCGAGGAGCAGGGGGAAGCTGTCGATCACGGCCCCGAGCACCACGACACCCGCGCCCACGGCGCCCATCAGGTACGCGAACACCAGCCCGGGCCTGCGTCCTCGGGCGGCCATGAGGGAGGCCAGCGGCATCGCGAGCAGGGCGGGGCCGGCCACCGTGGCCGTGGAGGCCAGCCCGGACAGCGCCTCCGTGCCGCTGACGTCCTTGGCGAGCACCGCGGCGAGGGCTACCCCGATGGCGATGCCGAGCCCGCCGAGGATCTGGCTGGCGATCAGCACGGCCTGGATACGGCGGCGCAGGGCCGGCAGGTCGGTGGCCTTCGGGGCGGGTACGCGCCGGGGCGGTATGTCGGCGGTGGCGTCAGGGGCGCCGGGAGCGTGGGTCACTTACGGGAGTGTGCCAGCCGGGGGAGGGGAGGGGAACGCCCCGGACCCCCGGCCGTCCGGCACGCGGCCCGCTCAGAACAGCGGTTCCGGCAGCACCCCTTCCAGGGCCAGCAGCCGCCGCTTCGTCTCCAGGCCCCCTCCGAAGCCGCCGAGGCCGCCGTCGCTCTCCACCACCCGGTGGCACGGCACGACCACCGGCAGCGGGTTGGAGCCCATGGCCGCCCCGACCGCCTGCGCCGCGCCCGGCTGGCCCACGCGCTTCGCCAGGTCTCCGTACCCCACCACCGTCCCGTACGGCACCGAGTCCGCCAGCTCGCGCAGCACCTGCCGGTTGAAACCGGTCGTCAGCGTCCAGTCCAGGGGGACGTCGAAGTGCCGCAGCCCGCCGGAGAAGTACGCCGCGAGCTGCCGTATCGGCTCGGCGAGCCTGCCCGTGCCGCTCCGCGTCAGCTCCGCCCCGAGCTGCCCGGCCAGGCGGTCCAGCGCCCGCTCCCGGACCGTCTCGTCGGCGTGGAAGACCACGCTCACCAGGCCGCGATCGGTCGAGGCCAGCAAGAGCGGGCCGATGCCGCTCTCGACGACCGTCCATTCCACCGTGGTGTCCATGCCGGTCACCGTACGACCCGGCACTGACATCACGGTCCGGTCTCGCCCCGGTCTCACCCATGCCAATTCCCGGACCACGTGGTCGTCCGGCCGCCCGCGCGCCATAATCTCGCCCCGTAGTACTACTCAGCGGTACCGACTGTTTTCGGACGACGTTGCGCCACGGGTGGAGGACTCACGCTCATGCAGGGCACGGTCGACGGATTCAGCTACGGCCTGGTCACGCCGGTGGCCGCCTACCTCATGGCCTGCCTCGGCGGCGCCCTGGGTCTCCGCTGCACCACCAGATCGCTCCGCAACCGGGACAGCTTCAAGGCCGGCTGGCTGGCCCTGGGGGCCACCTCGATCGGTACCGGTATCTGGACGATGCACTTCATCGCCATGATGGGCTTCTCGGTCCGGCAGGTCCCCATCGGATACGACCGACCGCTCACCTTCGCCAGTCTGGCCGTCGCCGTCGTGATGGTCGGCATCGGCATCTTCATCGTCGGATACCGCGGCGCGACCCGTCTCACCCTGGTCACCGGCGGCACGATCACCGGGCTCGGCATCGCCACCATGCACTACCTCGGCATGGCGGGGATGCGGCTCCACGGGCGCATCGAGTACGACACCCCTACCGTCGCCCTGTCCGTGGTGATCGCGGTCGTGGCGGCCACCGCCGCCCTCTGGGCGGCCGTCTCGGTGCACGGCTTTCTGGCCAGCCTGGGCGCCAGCATGGTGATGGGTCTGGCGGTCAGTGGTATGCACTACACCGCCATGGCGGCGGTCAACGTCCACCTGTACGCGGAGGGCACCGCCCCGGTCGTCGGCGACTCCGCCACCTCGCTGCTGCTGCCCATGCTGATCGGGCCGGGAGTCTTCCTCGTCCTGGCCGCCGTCGTCGTCATGTTCGACCCGCTGCTCGTGATGGGCGACCCGGACTGGCAGCGGCCCGCCACCCAGGGCGGTCATCTGCCCGGCGTCCCCGCGCCCCGCCGGGCCGCCGCCTACGGCGAGCCCGCGAACTGGTCGGCCCGCCCGCCGTCCGGCCGGGCGGCACGCAGGGGCGGCCGGGGAGGCGCGCCGCACGGCGTCCACCGCTCCCAGGACTGGTGAGCCGGACCCTCCGCCAGGGCCGCTCCCGCCCCTCCGCCCGGGCCCTTCTCATCCGTCCGCCCAGGACCGTTCCCGTCCCTCCGCCCGCGTCCCCGTGCGTCCCCTCCGGACCTTTCACCGCCCGACTGTCAGTGGGGGGTCGTACGGTGGTTGCATGCGGCCCGTTTCCAAGATCGAACGTACGGTGGCGCCTTTCGAGGTCGTCAGCTCCTACCAGCCCAGCGGCGACCAGCCGACGGCCATCGCCGATCTCGACCGGCGGGTCCGCGCCGGTGAGAAGGACGTCGTCCTGCTCGGTGCCACCGGCACCGGCAAGTCGGCGACCACCGCGTGGATGATCGAGAAGCTCCAGCGCCCCACGCTGGTGATGGCACCGAACAAGACGCTGGCCGCCCAGCTGGCGAACGAGTTCCGCGAGCTCCTGCCGAACAACGCCGTCGAGTACTTCGTCTCGTACTACGACTACTACCAGCCCGAGGCGTACGTCCCGCAGTCGGACACCTACATCGAGAAGGACTCCTCGATCAACGAGGAGGTCGAGCGGCTGCGCCACTCCGCGACGAACTCGCTGCTCACCCGCCGGGACGTCGTCGTGGTCGCCTCCGTCTCCTGCATCTACGGCCTCGGCACGCCCCAGGAGTACGTCGACCGGATGGTCCCGCTCAAGGTCGGCGAGGAGATCGACCGCGACCAGCTGCTGCGCCGCTTCGTCGACATCCAGTACGCCCGCAACGACCTGGCGTTCACCCGGGGCACCTTCCGGGTCCGCGGCGACACCATCGAGATCTTCCCGGTCTACGAAGAGCTCGCCGTCCGGATCGAGATGTTCGGCGACGAGATCGAGGCCCTCTCCACGCTCCACCCGCTCACCGGCGAGGTCATCAGCGAGGACCGCGAGCTGTACGTCTTCCCGGCCAGCCACTACGTGGCGGGACCCGAGCGCATGGAGAAGGCGATCAACGGCATCGAGCGGGAGCTCGAGAGCCGCCTCGCCGAGCTCGACAAGCAGGGCAAGATGCTGGAGTCCCAGCGCCTGCGCATGCGCACCACGTACGACATCGAGATGATGCGCCAGATCGGCTCCTGCTCCGGCATCGAGAACTACTCGATGCACTTCGACGACCGGGAGCCGGGCTCCGCGCCCAACACCCTCCTCGACTACTTCCCCGAGGACTTCCTTCTCGTCATCGACGAGTCGCACGTCACCGTGCCGCAGATCGGTGCGATGTACGAAGGCGACGCCTCGCGCAAGCGGACCCTGGTCGACCACGGCTTCCGGCTGCCCTCCGCGCTCGACAACCGCCCGCTGAAGTGGGAGGAGTTCCAGCAGCGAATCGGTCAGACGGTCTACCTCTCCGCCACTCCCGGCACGTACGAGCTGTCGCGCGGCGACGGCTTCGTCGAGCAGATCATCCGCCCCACCGGCCTGGTCGACCCCGAGGTCGTCGTCAAGCCCACCGAGGGCCAGATCGACGACCTGGTCCACGAGATCCGGCTGCGCACCGAGAAGGACGAGCGCGTGCTCGTCACCACCCTCACCAAGAAGATGGCCGAGGACCTCACCGACTACTTCCTCGAACTCGGCATCCAGGTGCGCTACCTCCACAGCGACGTCGACACCCTGCGCCGCATCGAGCTGCTGCGCGAGCTGCGGGCCGGCGAGTACGACGTCCTGGTCGGCATCAACCTGCTCCGCGAGGGTCTCGACCTGCCCGAGGTCTCGCTCGTCGCCATCCTCGACGCCGACAAGCAGGGCTTCCTGCGCTCCGGCACCTCCCTGATCCAGACCATCGGCCGCGCGGCGCGCAACGTCTCCGGTCAGGTCCACATGTACGCGGACACGATCACGCCGGCGATGGAGAAGGCCATCGACGAGACCAACCGGCGCCGTGAGAAGCAGATCGCGTACAACACCGCCCACGGCATCGACCCGCAGCCGCTGCGCAAGAAGATCAACGACATCGTCGCCACGATCGCGCGCGAGGAGGTCGACACCGAGCAGCTGCTGGGGACCGGGTACCGCCAGGGCAAGGAGGGCAAGGGAGGCAAGGCCCCCGTGCCCTCCCTCGCCGCCCACGGCACCAAGGGCAAGGGCGGCAAGGCGGGCGCGGCGGGTTCGACGGTCCAGCTCGGCGACCGCCCCGCCACCGAACTGGCGGCGATCATCGAGGAGATGACCGACCGCATGCGCGCCGCCGCGGCGGAGCTCCAGTTCGAGGTGGCCGCCCGCCTCCGGGACGAAGTGGGAGAGCTGAAGAAGGAGTTGCGCCAGATGAAGGAGGCGGGTCTCGCCTGACGGAAAGAGGCCCGGAAGCGGTCCGGTGTGTTGCAAGACCGACACAAAACCGGACCGCGTCTGCTGCGCTGTCAGTCCCCCTGCGTAGGGTGCTGGACAACCGCACGCACAGCAGAGACGGCCGCGGGGATCGCAACGAGAGGGGACAGCGCGTGACGGTCAACATGACCAAGGGTCAGGCCATCAGCCTGGAGAAGCAGGGCGGGGGCACCCTTACCTCGGTACGGATGGGGCTCGGCTGGCAGGCGGCGCCGCGCCGTGGGCTGTTCGGCTCGCGCACCCGGGAGGTCGACCTGGACGCCTCCGCGGTGCTCTTCGCGGACAAGCAGCCGGTCGACGTGGTCTTCTTCCGTCATCTGGTCAGCGACGACGGCTCGGTCCGCCACACCGGTGACAACCTGGTGGGTGGCGCCGGGCAGGGCGGCGACGACGAGTCGATCCTGGTCGACCTCCAGCGCGTCCCCGTCCACATCGACCAGATCGTCTTCACGGTGAACTCCTTCACCGGCCAGACGTTCCAGGAGGTGCAGAACGCCTTCTGCCGGATCGTCGACGAGACCAACGGCCAGGAGCTCGCGCGCTACACCCTGGACGGCGGCGGCCAGTACACCGCGCAGATCATGGCGAAGGTGCACCGGGCCGGTTCCGGCTGGCAGATGACGGCCCTGGGGAACCCGGCCAACGGCCGTACGTTCCAGGACCTCATGCCCGCGATCCTGCCGCACCTGTAGTCCGGCACCCGCAGGCGCACTCACAGCTCCCGGAGGCACCAGGCCGCCGGGAGCTGTCCCACATGATCCGCTCCCACATGATCCGCACGGAAAGATGCTGAGGGGACAGAGTCGATGACGGCCGAGCTGGTCCGCGGGCAGAACCACCCCCTGCCCCACACCCGACTGGAGATCCGGGTGTCGGCCGGGCATCCGGTCATCGCCGGAGCGACCCTCGGCGACGAACGGGGCAGGGTGGGCGGTGTCGAGTGGATCGCCCATCCGGGCTCGCCCTCGCTGCCCGGCATCGAGGTCTCCCAGCAGGCCGCCGCCGACCACCGTCTCGCCGTCGACCTGGAAGCGCTGCCGCACCCCGTGCACCGGGTCTCGGTCCTGCTGGCGCTGCCCGTCGGCGTCGGCGGGCCGTCCCGCTTCGGCGCCGTCGCGGCGCCCTTCGTCGCGGTCACCGGTCTCGACGGCGGCGAGATCGCCAGCTTCACCCTCACCGGCCTCGACCGGGAGTCCGCGGTCGTCGCCCTGGAGCTGTACCGCCGCCAGGACTCCTGGAAGGTCCGCGCCATCGGCCAGGGGTACGAAGGCGGCCTCGCGGCCATGCTCGGCGACCAGGGCGTGGAGCGGCCCTCCGAACTCGCCGCGTCGATCCTGGACGCCGTCTCCCGGGGCATGGCCCGGTCGGTCTCCGCCCCGCCGCCGCGCGTCCCCGACGCCGAGCGGGTGCGCCACTCCTCACCGGTGACGGCCTCCGACGCGGCCCCGACGCTGCCGGTGGCGCCCCAGCCGGCCCCCACCGCCGCACCGGGAGCGCCCGGCACGCCGGTCCCGCCCCCGACGGCCACCGCGTCCGCGTCGCTCGACGCCTCCTCCGCCCCTCCCGGCGGCTCCTCCGGCCCCGCGACCGGCGGGGGCATCAGCTACGCCCATCCCCGGCGCCAGGCCGCGGCCCCGGACCCGCGGCCCGCCCCGCCCGTTCCCGTCGCCGGGGACGCCACCGGCTGGTCCATGGAGGAGCGGCTCTACAACCAGGTGTGGGGCATGTTCGAGGACCTGGCCCGGGCCACCGCCGCCTACCGCAGCGCGTGCGACTTCGCCGAGTCCCGCCTCGACCAGGAGTTGGACCGGGCCCTGTCCGACCCCCGCAGCCGCATCGGCGGCGCGGGGGACGCCGCCCGCGAGGCGGCCCGCGCCCGGCACGACGAGCTGACCGCCCGCGCCCAGGAGGCCCTGGACCGCGATCTCGACCAGCTGTCGGCGGAGGCCGAGGTCGTCGAACCGGCGCTGCCGGCCGCCTTCGCCCGCTGGGACAACCCCGTCTGGCACGCCTACCGCGTGCCCATGGAGGTGCCGATGGCCGTGCGCCTCGGCGACCTCCACCTCCCCGAGCGCACCGGTCTGCGCATCCCCATGCTGGTCCGCCTCCCGCTGGAACGCGGGCTGTGGGTGGACAGCGGACGCGGCCACTCCGAGGCCGCCAACCTGCTCGACGAGGCCGAGCTGCGCCGCCTCGCCATGGACACCGCCGTCGCCCACGCCGCCCGGCTCCTCGCCGTGTATCCCTCGGGCGAGTTCACCGTCCATGTCATCGACCCGGCCGGCTCGGGAGCCGCGTCGCTCGCCCCCCTGGTCGAGGCGGGCGTCCTCGCGGGTCCCCCGGCCGCCGGGGCCGCCGGGGTCGGCGCCGTCCTCGCCCGGCTCACCGAGCGGGTCGACCTGGTGCAGATGGCGGTCCGGGCCGGCGCCCCCGACGCGCTGCCGCCCGGCATGGACACCGCCGAGCAGCTGCTGATCGTCCATGACTTCCCCCATGGCTTCGACGACCGGGCGGTCACCCAGCTGCGCTACCTCGCGGACGAGGGCCCCGCCGTCGGCGTCCATCTGCTGATGGTCGCCGACCGCGAGGAGGCCTCGGCGTACGGCCCGGTCCTCGACCCGCTGTGGCGCTCGCTGCTGCGCATCACTCCGGTGGCCGACGACCACCTCGCCGATCCCTGGGTCGGCCACGCCTGGACGTACGAGCCGCCGCAGGTCCCGCACGGCAGCCAGGTGCTCCGGACGGTCCTCGCGCAGGTCGCCGACGCCCGCCGGCAGTGGGGCCGCTGACCTGCCGCCTTGGGGTCTCCTTACCCTGCCCTTTACCTTCTCTTGGTCTTTCGGGTAGTCTTCATGGTGCGGAGGGGAGTACTCCCCATGTGCGGCGTTCCCGTCAATACGGACAGATCCTGTGCGGTCTGATCCCGGGGCGTCGGCCCGGACCGTCCCGCACGGCCCGGGTGGAAGAGACCTCCGGCAGCGACGACGCTGATCAGTAGCCGTACGACGCCGGAGGCGCAGTGGACGTTTCGATGACTCTTTGGGTGCTGACCATTCTCGGTCTCACCGCACTGATCGGGATCGACTTCCTCATCGGGCGCAAGCCCCATGACGTGTCGGTCAAGGAAGCCGGAATCTGGACCATCGTCTGGATCATCCTGGCCGTGCTCTTCGGACTCGGCCTGCTGGTCTTCGGCAACAGCCAGGCCGCGGGCGAGTTCTTCGCGGGCTTCATCACCGAGAAGTCGCTCAGCGTCGACAACCTCTTCGTCTTTGTGCTGATCATGGCGAAGTTCGCGGTGCCCTCCCACCTCCAGCAGCGCGTGCTGCTCGTGGGTGTGCTGATCGCCCTGGTGCTCCGCGCGATCTTCATCGCCGCAGGCGCCACGATCATCGCCAGCTTCTCCTGGGTCTTCTACATCTTCGGCGCGTTCCTGATCTACACCGCCTGGAAACTCATCCAGGAGGCACGCGCCGACGAGGACGAGGACGACTGGGAGGAGAACCGTCTCCTCAAGTCCGTCGAGAAGAGGTTCGGCGTCGCGGACAAGTACCACGGCACGAAGCTCTTCATCCGGGTCAACGGCAAGCGGGTCCTGACCCCGCTGATGATCGTCATGCTGGCCATCGGCACCACCGACATCCTCTTCGCGCTCGACTCGATCCCCGCGATCTTCGGTCTGACGCAGGACCCGTACATCGTCTTCACCGCCAACGCCTTCGCCCTGATGGGTCTGCGGCAGCTGTACTTCCTGATCGGCGGCCTGCTGAAAAAGCTGGTCCACCTCAGTTACGGCCTGTCGGTGATCCTCGGCTTCATCGGTGTGAAGCTGGTGCTGCACGCACTGCACGAGTCCGGGGTGCACGTCCCCGAGATCTCCATCCCGTTCTCGCTGGCGGTCATCTGTGGCGTCCTGATCATCACCACGATCACCAGCCTGATCGCCTCCAAGAAGCAGGCCCAGCGCGAGGCGGCCGAGGCGGGCGAGACCGAGAAGGACAGCGTCGAGGCCTGACCCTCTCCGGGCACGGCTCGAAGAGCCCGGCAGGGCCGGGCAGCAGCAGGAGACAGCACCGCGGCCGGCGCGGGCGGCACACCACCGCCCCCGCCGGCCGCGGCGCGTCTTCGCCCGGGACCCTGCCCGACCGGCCCCCGGCGTGCACCCGCTCCGGACACTCCCTAGACCGGCACCTTCTTCGCGGCCTCCTCCTGCCGGGCCGGCAGCGTCTCGGGCAACAGCGCGAAACAGCCCAGGCTCACCAGCGCCACCACCGTGAGATAGGCCGCCACGCCCCACGGCGCGCCCGGACCGGTCGAGGCGGCCGTGGCCACGATCGGTGTCAGCGCCCCGCCGAGGACACCGGCGAGGTTGTAGCCGACCGCGGCGCCCGTGCACCGCACCCTCGGCTCGTACAGCTCCGGGAGGTACGCGGCGATCACCGCGAACATGGTGATGAACGCCAGCAGCGCGCCGGTGAATCCGAGGAACATCAGCACCGGCCGGGCGGTGTGCAGCAGGGCCACCATGGGGAACATCCAGACCGCCGAGGCCGCGCACCCCAGCAGGCACAGGGGCCGCCGGCCGTGGCGGTCGCCGAGGACCGCCACGAAGGGCGTCACGACGCCGCTGATCGCCACCGCCCCCATGACGCAGACCAGCATCACCGTGCGGTCGACCCCCAGCCGCTCGGTGCCGTAGGCGAGGGCCCAGGTGGAGACCGTGTAGAAGACGGCGTACCCGACGGCGAGAGCGCCCGCGGTCAGGAGCACCAGGCGCCAGTGGTCGCGCGCCACCTCCGCCAGGGGAGCGGTCGCCCGCCTCCCCGCCACGCTCATCTCCTCGAACTGGGGGGTCTCCGCCAGCGAGGAGCGCAGCAGGAGACCGCCCGCCGCGAGCAGCCCGGCCGCCCAGAAGGGCACCCGCCAGCCCCACTCGCGGAACTGCGCGTCGGTCAGCCCGGCGGAGAGGGCCAGCATCACGCCGTTGGCCAGCAGGAAGCCCACCGGGGGGCCGATCTGGGGAAAGCTGGCCCACAGTGCGCGCCGCCGCTCCGGCGCGTGCTCGGCGGTCAGCAGCACCGCTCCGCCCCACTCACCGCCCAGGCCGAGCCCTTGCAGGAAGCGCAGGACGAGCAGGAGGACGGGGGCGGTGATGCCGAGGGTCGCGTACGTGGGGACACAGCCGACGGCGACCGTGGCGCAGCCGGTCAGCACCAGGGAGGCGAACATGACCGGGCGCCGCCCGTAGCGGTCGCCGATGTGGCCGAAGAGCGCGGAGCCCAGGGGCCGGGCGACGAAACCCACGGCGAAGGTGCCGAAGGCGGCCAGGGTCCCGGCGAGAGGGGAGAACGTCGGGAAGAAGAGCGGTCCGAGGACGAGCGCGGCGGCCGTTCCGTAGACGAAGAAGTCGAAGAACTCGATGGCCGTGCCGACGAGGGACGCGGCGGCGAGCCGCGCCATGGAGGGTGCGGACGGCGGACGCGGGGAGTGACTGTCGTGCATGCCGCGCCAACTACCCGGCGTGCGCGTGGGTTACGGGGGCGTGCGGAAGCGCCCGGCACGACGGCGTGCGCCGGTCCTCGCGGCTCCGGAGCGGCCGCTACCAGCCGCGCTCGCGCCACACCTCGAGATGCGGTCGCTCGTCGCCGAGGGTGGTGTCCCTGCCGTGGCCGGGGTAGACCCACGTCTCGTCGGGCAGCGCGTCGAAGAGCTTGGTCCGCACGTCGTGGAAGAGGCTGGCGAATGCCTCCGGGTCCTTCCAGGTGTTGCCCACCCCGCCGGGGAAGAGGCAGTCGCCGGTGAAGACGTGCGGATGGCCGTGCGGGTCGTCGTAGACGAGGACGATCGAGCCGGGGGTGTGCCCGACGAGGTGCCGGGCGGTCAGCTCGACGCGCCCGACCCGGATCGTGTCACCGTCCTCGACCCGCACCTCGGTGGGGACCGGGATGCCGTCGGCGTCGTACGCCCCGGCGTACGTCCGGGCGCCGGTCGCGGCGACCACGGCGGCCAGCGCCTGCCAGTGGTCTCCGTGCTGGTGGGTGGTGACGACGGAGGCGATGCCGTCGTCACCGATCAGCGTCAGCAGGGTCGCGGCGTCGTTGGCCGCGTCGATCAGCAGCTGCTCGCCGGTGGCCCGGCAGCGCAGCAGATAGGCGTTGTTGTCCATCGGGCCGACCGCGACCTTGGAGATCATCAGGTCCGTCAGCTCGTGCACGTCCGCCGGTCCGCCGACCTTCACCGCTCCGCTGTACGTCATGGGTGCAGCCTATCGCCGGGCCCCGACGGCGGGGGTCACAACGGGGGCAGCTGCGGCAGCGGTCCGCCCTCGGCCTTCAGGGCCGAGCCGTCCCGGCGTCCGGCCAGCCAGCCGAGCAGGTCGGGCGCGGGACCCGAGACGGTCACCGGTCCGCCCGGGGCGCCGCCGCCGGTCGACCACTCCCGCCCGCCCTCGTCCCGGACGGCGGTCGCCGGCACGTCCTTGTGGCCCGCGAACCGCTCCGTGAGGAAGTCGATCTCCCGCTGGACGAACTCCTCCGGCAGGTCCTCCAGCTCGTAGCCGACCCCGAGGTCGACGTGGTGCAGGGCGACCTCCACCCAGCGGCGGAAGGGGATCCGCGCGGCGCTGTCGGTGACGCCGTTGCGGAGCTCCACGGTCCGCTCCCAGTCGGCGGGCTCGTTCCCCACGGCGTCGAAGCGCTCGGCGCTCGCGCGGACGTCGGCGAGCTGTTCGGCGAGGGAGCGGCCGGCGTCGCGCGCGATGTCGGCGTCGCGGGCCTCGGCGGAGACGTACATGGGCCGGCCCCGGAGAACGTTCACCAGGGCGTCGGCGTTGCGGGCGAGGTGGGCGAGGAGGTGGCCACGGCTCCAGCCGGGAAGCCGTGACGGCTGGGCCACCGCCGCGTTGTCCCATGAGGCGGCCGCGGTGAGGAGTCGGTCGGTCGCCTGGCGTGCAGAGGCCAGGTCACGCGCGTGGTCGATCATGCCGCCGACCCTAGCGCCGCCACTCGTTCGGGTGAAGCGGTCGGAGCGCGGCCGGAAATCGAATGTGCGTGCTATAAGCTCGGTGGAAGCATCCGGCATCCTTGGTTGTTGGGTATGCAGGCACATTCAGGCACATCGACATCCTGCGACCTTCCTCCCTGTGCCTCCGCTCTCTCAAGAAAGGTGCGGACCGGCGTGGCCGACCGTCTCATCGTTCGTGGCGCTCGCGAGCACAACCTCAAGAACGTCTCGCTCGACCTCCCGCGTGACTCCCTCATCGTCTTCACCGGGCTCTCCGGGTCGGGCAAGTCCTCCCTCGCGTTCGACACGATCTTCGCCGAGGGTCAGCGCCGGTACGTCGAGTCGCTCTCGTCGTACGCCCGGCAGTTTCTCGGCCAGATGGACAAGCCGGACGTCGACTTCATCGAGGGTCTCTCGCCCGCCGTCTCCATCGACCAGAAGTCGACCTCGCGCAACCCGCGCTCCACGGTCGGCACCATCACCGAGGTCTACGACTACCTCCGGCTCCTCTTCGCGCGCATCGGCAAGCCGCACTGTCCCGAGTGCCGCCGGCCGATCTCGCGGCAGTCACCGCAGGCCATCGTCGACCGGGTCCTCGAGCTGCCCGAGGGCAGCCGCTTCCAGGTGCTCTCGCCCCTCGTGCGGGAGCGCAAGGGAGAGTTCGTCGACCTCTTCGCCGACCTCCAGACCAAGGGCTACAGCCGGGCCCGGGTCGACGGCGTGACCGTACAGCTGAGCGAGCCGCCGACGCTGAAGAAGCAGGAGAAGCACACGATCGAGGTCGTCGTCGACCGCCTCACCGTCAAGGACGGCGCCAAGCGGCGGCTCACGGACTCCGTCGAGACGGCGCTCGGACTCTCCGGCGGCATGGTCGTGCTCGACTTCGTCGACCTCCCCGAGGACGACCCCGAGCGCGAGCGGATGTTCTCGGAGCACCTCTACTGCCCGTACGACGACCTGTCCTTCGAGGAGCTGGAGCCGCGGTCCTTCTCCTTCAACTCGCCCTTCGGCGCCTGCCCCGACTGCACCGGCATCGGCACCCGCATGGAGGTCGACCCCGAGCTGATCGTCCCGGACCCGGACAAGTCCCTGGACGAGGGAGCCATCCACCCCTGGTCCCACGGCCACACCAAGGAGTACTTCGGCCGGCTCATCGGCGGCCTCTCCCAGGCGCTCGGCTTCCGGACGGACATCCCGTACGCCGGACTCCCGCAGCGGGCCAAGAAGGCCCTGATGCACGGCCACAAGACCCAGGTCGAGGTCCGCTACCGCAACCGTTACGGACGGGAGCGGGCGTACACCACCCCCGCCTTCGAGGGTGCCGTCTCCTTCGTCAAGCGGCGGCACAGCGAGGCCGAGAGCGACTCCAGCCGGGAGCGCTTCGAGGGCTACATGCGCGAGGTGCCCTGCCCCACCTGTGAGGGCACCCGCCTCAAGCCGATCGTCCTCGCGGTCACGGTCATGGACCGGTCCATCGCCGAGGTCTCCGCGATGTCGATCAGCGACTGCGCCGACTTCCTGGGCCGCCTCACGCTCAACGCCCGCGACAAGAAGATCGCCGAGAGGGTCCTGAAGGAGGTCAACGAACGGCTGCGCTTCCTGGTCGACGTCGGCCTGGACTACCTCTCCCTCAACCGCGCCGCCGGCACGCTCTCCGGCGGCGAGGCCCAGCGCATCCGGCTCGCCACCCAGATCGGCTCGGGCCTGGTCGGCGTGCTGTACGTCCTCGACGAGCCGTCGATCGGACTGCACCAGCGCGACAACCACCGGCTCATCGAGACCCTGGTCCGGCTGCGGGACATGGGCAACACGCTCATCGTGGTCGAGCACGACGAGGACACGATCAAGGTCGCCGACTGGGTCGTCGACATCGGCCCCGGCGCCGGTGAGCACGGCGGCAAGGTCGTGCACTCGGGCCCCCTCGCCGAGCTGCTCGCCAACGAGGAGTCGATGACCGGGCAGTATCTCTCGGGCCGCAGGGCCATCGGGACGCCGGACATCCGCCGCCCCGTGGATCCCTCGCGCCGGCTCACCGTGCACGGCGCCCGCGAGAACAACCTCCAGGACATCGACGTCTCCTTCCCCCTGGGCGTCCTCACGGCCGTCACCGGTGTCTCCGGATCCGGCAAGTCGACCCTGGTCAACGACATCCTCTACACCCACCTGGCGCGCGAGCTGAACGGCGCCAAGTCGGTCCCCGGGCGCCACACCCGCGTCGACGGGGACGACCTGGTCGACAAGGTCGTCCACGTCGACCAGTCGCCGATCGGCCGCACTCCGCGGTCGAACCCGGCGACCTACACCGGCGTCTTCGACCACGTCCGCAGGCTCTTCGCCGAGACGATGGAGGCCAAGGTCCGCGGCTATCTGCCCGGCCGGTTCTCCTTCAACGTCAAGGGCGGCCGCTGCGAGAACTGCTCCGGCGACGGCACGATCAAGATCGAGATGAACTTCCTCCCGGACGTCTACGTCCCGTGCGAGGTCTGCCACGGCGCCCGGTACAACCGGGAGACCCTGGAGGTCCACTACAAGGGCAAGTCCATCGCCGAGGTCCTGGACATGCCGATCGAGGAGGCGCTGGACTTCTTCGAGGCCGTCCCGACGATCGCCCGCCACCTGCGCACGCTCAATGAGGTGGGGCTCGGCTACGTCCGCCTCGGACAGTCCGCGCCGACGCTCTCCGGTGGTGAGGCCCAGCGCGTCAAGCTCGCCTCCGAGCTCCAGAAGCGCTCGACCGGCCGCACGGTCTACGTCCTGGACGAGCCGACGACCGGTCTGCACTTCGAGGACATCTCGAAGCTGATCAAGGTCCTCTCGGGTCTCGTCGACAAGGGCAACTCCGTGATCGTCATCGAGCACAACCTCGATGTCATCAAGACCGCGGACTGGGTCGTCGACATGGGCCCCGAGGGCGGCAGCGGAGGCGGTCTGGTCGTCGCCGAGGGCACGCCGGAGGAGGTCGCGTCGGTTCCCGCGAGCCACACCGGCAAGTTCCTCCGCGAGATCCTCGGCGCGGACCGGATCAGCGACGCGACCGTCCCGGCGGCCCGGAGCGGGTCCGGGACCGTGAAGAAGGCGGCCGCGAAGAAGGCCACGGCCAAGGCGCCCGCCAGGAAGACGGCCGCACCGGCGAAGAAGGCCACCGCCAAGAAGACGGCGAGCCGCGCCCGCAAGGCGTGAGCCCGGGGCCGCGACGAACGGCCCGACGACGGGCCGTGCCGAGTGGCGGCCTCCACGAGGGGCCGTGACGATCGGCCGTGTGGAGCGGCGGGCACGCTGAGGCCGTGACGCGGGGGAGACCCCCGTCACGGCCTCAGTCGAGTTCGTGCGCGTACGGCGGCTCCGCCCCGGCGCGCGTGCAGGTCAGGGCCGCCGCCCTCGCCGCGTACGTCAGAAGGCCGCTCCAGGCGCCGGCGTCCAGTGAGGCGACCGGGCGGCCCGCCAGGCCGTGCAGGAGCGCCGCGTTCACCGTGTCGCCCGCGCCGATCGTGTCCACGACACCCGTCCGGACCGCCGGCACCGACACCTCGAACGACGGAGTGACGACCGTCATCCCCTCCGCGCCCCGGGTCAGGACCACGGCCGACGGGCCCCGCGCGAGCCACTCGGCCGGGGTGCCGCCCAGCCAGGACGCGTCCTCCTCCGAGAGCTTCAGCAGGGAGACGTACGGCAGCCAGCCCGCGAAACGCTCGCGGTAGGCCGCCCCGCCCGGGATGAGCCCGGGCCGGATGTTCGGGTCGAGGAGCGTGAGAGCGCCCCGGCGCGACTCGCGCCGCAGCAGCGCCTCGTACGCGCTCGCACCCGGCTCCAGTGCCAGCGAACAGGTACCGAACGCCAGGGCGCGCACGCCCTCCGGGAGGCGATCGGGGAGGGCGAAGAGCCGGTCGGCCGTGCCCTCGACATAGAAGCCGTACCGGGCCGAGCCGTCCGCACCCAGCGTGGCGACCGCCAGGGTCGTCGGCTCGGGGCCCCGCTGGACGAGCACGTCCGAGACTCCCGCCGCCCGCAGCCCGCCCACCAGGGCCTCGCCGAAGGCGTCCGTGGAGACCCGCGAGCAGAAGGCCACGTCTGCGCCGAGCCGGCCCAGCGCCACGGCGGTGTTGTACGGGCCGCCGCCAGGCCTGGGCACCAGCGGCGCCAGCGGCGATGGCGGGGTGGCGGCCCCGTCCGGGACCAGGTCGATCAGGGATTCACCGGCGACGACGATCACGCCGTGAACGTAACCCATGCCCGACGGACGGCACAGCCCCCGACCCCGCGGCAGCGAAGCCCGGGCAAGCCGCCCGCCCGCCCGGCCCCCGCGCGGGTTCCCGGAGGCACGCCGGTATCGTCGGTTCGGTCACGTCCTGCCCCGATCCGACCGTGGAGCGCTCATGCCCGGCCAGTCCGCCCGCCGCACCGTACTGAAGGGCGCGGCCCTGGCCGGCGCCGCCGGGCTGGGTGTCACCGCCTGCTCCACCGAGTCCAAGCTCGGTCACGCCCAGGTCCCGACCCCGACCGCGCCGGTCGTCCTCGGCGCCCCGGAGGAGGTGCCCGTCGGCGGGGCGAAGCTCTACCGCGAGCAGCGGGTGCTGGTGAGCTGCCCGGCCGAGGGCCGGTACAAGGCGTTCAGCGCCCAGTGCACCCATGCCGGCTGCGTCCTGGACAAGATCGAGGACAACGAGGGCAACTGCCCCTGCCACGGCAGCCGCTTCGACGTCACCACCGGCAAGGCCCTCCAGGGCCCGGCCACCGTCCCGCTCCCCGCGGTCCCCGTCCGGGTCGAGAACGGCAAGCTGGTCGCGGGCCCGGAGGCCTGAGCCCCGGGGACGAGGGCGGCCTCGCCGGGGCCCTGTGCCCGCCGGCGCGCGCCCCTCACGCCCAGTCCCAGTCGATGCCGATAATCCCCGGCCGTACCCCCTGCTCCACCAGGTGCACGGTGCGGTGGCGCCCGCTCAGTGTGAGCGGAGAGCGGCCACCGCGCGGCGCGCCGGCCGACGCCTGGGTGAAGCGCCGGCAGCGCACGGGCAGCGCCGCCTCGTCGAACCCGACCTGGAGCACGTACTGCCCGCCCGCGAACGAGAACCCCCGGACGTACTCCCCGCTCGGACCCGCCGTCCCGTCCTCGAAGCCGTACCCGAAGAGATACGTGTCCCCGGCCCGCAGCCGTGTGTCGAACAGCAGCTCCGCGACCAGCACCCCCGCCTCGCGGTGCCACCGGACCCGCCCCGTCCTGCAGTTCTCGACGGCGCGCACCTCCACCCGCGCGGGGTCGCAGCCCGGATCCCCGTGATGGATCGCCAGGTAGCGGTCGACCCCGTCCCGGTGCGCCCGCACCACATGCTGCGACGCGCGTCCCAGCAGCTGCCGCTCCGCCCCGATGCGGACCCGCTCCTGGTGGCCGACCGTGTGCAGGCCGCCGTCCACCGGCGACTCGAGTGCGGCGATCAGCTCCTCGACGGCGCCCGACGCCTCCACCAGCGAGCGGTACGTACGGGCCGCCGGCCGGTCCACGGCACCGCGCGCCGCCGCGTCCCCGGTCAGCAGGCGGATGAGCGAGTCGCCCGGCAGCTGGAGCACCTCCTCGAGGGCGCGGACCGCCTTCATCGACGCCGGCCGCTGCGGCCGCCGGGCGCCCTGCTGCCAGTAACTGAGACTGGTCACGCCGACCTTGATCCCCCGGTGGGCGAGATGGTGCTGGACCCGCTGGAGCGGCAGCCCGCGCACCGCGAGCGCCGTGCGCAGCGCCAGGTGGAACGGTCCGGTGTGCAGCAACTGCACCAGATCGGCCTCGGTGTGCCCCATGGGGACTCCTCAGTGAACATTCACGACGGGACGGCGGGCCGCCGCGCCGCCGATGGCGGGACCGCAGGTGGCACATGGGCACCTGTTCACACCCGGGTCACACCGTTCACAGGCCGCCGTCACCCCGCATTGAAGCGCGTTGACCGGCTCCCGACAACGCTCGATGCTCCTCACCAGCGTCCGGACGCGCTCCTCCACCCCCCACACCCCCACATCCCCACACTTCCCGCCCCGGGAGGAACGCGATGCAAAGAAAGCTGTCCTTCGCGGCACTCGCCGCCGCCGCCCTCTTCCTCATCCCCGCCGGCACCACCGCCTCCGCAGCCTCCGCCGCCACGGCGACCACCACCGCCGCCTCCGCCGGGCCCGTGGCCGACGGCCCCTCGGCTCTCGCTTCCCAGCGGCTGAACATCACCATGCAGGCGCAGCAGAAGACGAACTGGTGCTGGGCCGCCGGCGGCAACACCATCGCCACCTGGTTCGGCCGCTCGTACACCCAGAACCAGTTCTGCAACGCCGCCTTCAACCGGCAGCAGGGCTACGACTGCCCCAACAACCAGGCCACCCTCGGCAACGTCCAGACCGGACTGCGCTGGGCGGGCGTCAACCCCGGCTCGTACGTCACCGGCTGGCTGCGCTACCCGACCGTGCAGACCGAGATCAACGCCGGCCGCCCGATCGAGACGCGGATCCAGTGGTCGAGCGGCGGCGGCCACATGCACGTGGTGTACGGCTACGACGACGCGAACAGCTGGGTCTACTGGGGCGACCCCTGGCCCTCCAGCGACCGCTACAACTGGGCCTCGCACGCCTGGTACGTCGACAACGGCTCCTTCTCCTGGACCCACTCGCTCTACCGGATAGGGGCGTGACGACCATGACCCACGTACGTGCCGCGAGCGCCGGTCTGTTCACCGCCGTCGCCCTCGTCGCCCTCGGCGCGGTTCCCGCCGCCGCCTCCGAGATCCCGCCGACGGCGGCCACCCCGGAGAAGGCGGCCTCCGCGCCGGCCACCCTCGACACGCTCTCCCGGTTCTTCGCCCGGGACGGCGCCCTCGCCCGCTCCGAGGCGCGCCCCCGCATCGATGGCGCCTCCGTCCCGGTGCGGGTCCTCTCACCGGAGTTCGTCGCGGGGAAGGCGGGCGCGCCGGTGGCCCGGGTCGAGTTCCACGCGAGCAAGGCCGTCGCCTCGGACGGGCAGACGGCCTCCCTGTGGACCGTCCGACGCCCGGGCGGCTGGCAGGTGGTGAACATCGCCACCGGAGACGACGAGATCCGCTACGCCGCGCGGGGAGCCCGGGCGCTGCCGGGCGGGACGGTCTTCCGCGAGCCGCAGATCGACGCGTGGTACGTCCACCGGGGCGCGACGGTGACCCCGCTGGACGAGGACGCCGTGCGCGCCATCGGCTCGGCGGGGACGAGCCTGGCCGCGTACCGGCAGCGGGTCGCCGACGCGTACGGCGACAAGCTGCCCGGCTCCGGCTACGCCCGCAAGGGCGCCGCCGGCGGCTACGGAGCCTCGGACGGTGACGCCGCCCCCGGCGCCGACGCGGCCCCTCTCGCCCCTGGCGCCTCCCTCGTCTCCGATGCCTCCCTCGCCTCCGGCGCCCTCCGCCCACCCGGCAGCCCCGCCCCCGAGGGGCCGTCGACTCCCGTCCTCTCCGCCACAGCGGGCGTGGGCGCCGTCCTTGCGCTGGGCTTCCTGACGGTGGCGGCCCGGCGTCGCCGGAGGGCACCCGGCGCGCCGGGACACGCCTCCTGACACGCCACCGCCCCGCCGGGCCGGCCGCCTCCCCGCGACGGCCCGGCGGGGCACCCGGACGTCATGGGACGGACACCCGGACTGTCAGTTCCCGCCAGTAGGGTGGGGACCATGGCCGACCCCTCCAGCTACCGCCCCAGGCCGGGACAGATCCCCGACTCGCCCGGGGTCTACAAATTCCGCGACGAGCACCACCGGGTGATCTACGTCGGCAAGGCCAAGTCCCTGCGCCAGCGGCTGGCGAACTACTTCCAGCCGCTGGCGAGCCTGCACCCGCGCACGGCCACGATGGTCACCACGGCCGCCTCCGTCGAGTGGACCGTCGTCTCGACCGAGGTCGAGGCGCTCCAGCTGGAGTACTCCTGGATCAAGGAGTACGACCCGCGGTTCAACGTGAAGTACCGGGACGACAAGAGCTATCCGTACCTCGCGGTCACGCTCGACGAGGAGTTCCCCCGCGTCCAGGTCATGCGCGGCCACAAGAAGAAGGGCGTGCGCTACTTCGGGCCGTACGCGCACGCGTGGGCCATCCGCGAGACCGTCGACCTGATGCTCCGCGTCTTCCCCGTCCGCACGTGCTCGGCCGGCGTCTTCCGCAACGCCGCCTCCGCCGGGCGCCCCTGCCTCCTCGGCTACATCGGCAAGTGCTCCGCCCCCTGCGTGGGCCGGGTCACCCCCGAGGAACACCGGGACCTGGCCGAGGAGTTCAGCGACTTCATGGCCGGCCGCACCGGCACGTACATCCGCCGCCTGGAGAAGCAGATGACGGCGGCGGCCGAGGAGATGGAGTACGAGAGGGCGGCCCGGCTCCGCGACGACATAGAGGCCCTGCGCCGGGCCATGGAGAAGAACGCCGTCGTCCTCGCCGACGCCACCGACGCCGACCTGATCGCGCTCGCGGAGGACGAGCTGGAGGCCGCCGTCCAGATCTTCCACGTCCGCGGCGGACGGGTCCGCGGCCAGCGGGGCTGGGTCACGGACAAGGTCGAGGCCGTCTCCACGGCCGGTCTCGTCGAGCACGCGATCCAGCAGCTGTACGGCGAGGAGAGCGGCGACGCCGTCCCCAAGGAGGTCCTCGTCCCGGCCCTCCCCGAGGACCTGGAAGCCGTCGGCCAGTGGCTCTCCGAGCGCCGCGGCTCGGCCGTCTCCCTGCGCGTCCCGCAGCGCGGGGACAAGAAGGACCTGATGGAGACGGTCGCGCGCAACGCCCAGCAGGCCCTCGTGCTGCACAAGACCAAGCGCGCCAGCGACCTGACCACGCGCTCGCGCGCCCTGGAGGAGATCGCCGAGGCGCTGGACCTGGACTCGGCCCCGCTGCGGATCGAGTGCTTCGACATCTCTCACCTCCAGGGCGACGACGTCGTGGCCTCCATGGTCGTCTTCGAGGACGGCCTGCCCCGCAAGAGCGAGTACCGCCGCTTCCAGATCAAGGGCTTCGAGGGCCAGGACGACGTCCGCTCGATGCACGAGGTGATCAGCCGCCGCTTCAAGCGCTACCTCGCCGAGAAGGAGAAGACGGGGGAGTGGGGGCCCGAGGGCGTCGACGACACCGAGGCGGCGGAGGCCGCGGCCGCCGCCGTCGACGGCGCGGCCCCGGCCGGAGCGTCCCCCGGCACCCCCGGCGCCTTCGCGGCCGTCGACGGCGTGGCCCCGGCCGGCGGTCTGTCCCGTTCCGGGGAGGTGCCCGCCGACGACGGGCGGCCCAAGCGGTTCGCGTATCCCCCGCAGCTCGTCGTGGTCGACGGAGGGCAGCCGCAGGTGGCCGCCGCCCGGCGGGCCCTCGACGAGCTCGGCATCGACGACATCGCCGTCTGCGGCCTCGCCAAGCGCCTCGAGGAGGTCTGGCTGCCCGGCGACGACGACCCGGTCGTGCTGCCCCGCTCCAGTGAGGGTCTGTACCTCCTTCAGCGGGTACGTGACACGGCTCACGACTTCGCCATCCGCTACCAGCGCTCGAAGCGGAACAAGCGCATCAGGACCAGCCCCCTGGACGCCGTCCCCGGTCTCGGAGACACGCGCAAACAGGCGCTGATCAAGCATTTCGGTTCGGTGAAGCGGCTCCGACAGGCGACAATCGAGCAGATCTGCGAGGTCCCCGGCATGGGCCGCAAGACGGCCGAGGCCGTGACGGTGGCCCTCGCCCAGGCGGCCCCGGCCGCACCCGCCGTGAACACGGCAACAGGAGAGATCATGGAAGACGACGGGGGCAGCACCGCATGACCGGGCAGGACAGGCACGACGGGCAGGACCGGCACCACGAGCAGGACCGGCTTGAAGAGCACGAACGGCATCAGCGAGAAGACGGAGCAGGACACATGAGTACGGGCACGGAGGCCAACGGCGACAGCACCGCCGACGCGGCCATCCCCGAGCTGGTGATCATCTCCGGCATGTCCGGCGCCGGCCGGTCCACCGCGGCGAAGTGCCTGGAGGACCTCGGCTGGTTCGTCGTCGACAACCTGCCGCCCGCGCTGATCCCCACCATGGTGGAGCTCGGCGCACGTTCCCAGGGCAACGTCGCCCGGATCGCCGTCGTCGTCGACGTCCGCGGCCGGCAGTTCTTCGACGCCCTGCGGGAGTCCCTGGCCGCCCTCGACGCCCAGCAGGTCACCCGGCGGATCGTCTTCCTGGAATCCTCCGACGAGGCCCTGGTGAGGCGCTTCGAGTCGGTCCGCAGGCCGCACCCGCTCCAGGGCGACGGCCGGATCACCGACGGCATCGCCGCCGAGCGCGACCTGCTGCGCGAGCTGCGCGGCGACGCCGACCTGGTGATCGACACCTCCAGCCTCAACGTCCACGAGCTGCGGGCCAAGATGGACGCCCAGTTCGCCGGCGACGAGGAGCCGGAGCTGCGGGCCACCGTCATGTCCTTCGGATTCAAGTACGGACTGCCCGTCGACGCCGACCTCGTCGTCGACATGCGCTTCCTGCCCAACCCGCACTGGGTCCCCGAGCTGCGGCCCTTCTCCGGCCTCAACGAGGAGGTGTCGGCTTACGTCTTCAACCAGCCCGGCGCCAAGGAGTTCCTCGACCGCTACACCGAGCTGCTCCAGCTGATCGCCGCGGGCTACCGCCGCGAGGGCAAGCGGTACGTGACCATCGCCGTCGGCTGCACCGGGGGCAAGCACCGCTCCGTCGCCACGTCCGAGAAGCTCGCCGCCCGCCTCGCCGCGGAAGGGGTCGAGACCGTCGTCGTCCACCGGGACATGGGGCGCGAGTGAAGCCGTACCGCCGGCGTACGTCCACCCTCTCGGTGCGTACGCTCCGCAGGCGCGGCGCCCAGCCCAAGGTCGTCGCGCTGGGCGGCGGCATGGGCCTGTCGGCCTCCCTCGCCGCCCTGCGCCGGATCACCGGTGACCTCACCGCCGTGGTCACCGTCGCCGACGACGGCGGCTCCAGCGGCCGGCTCCGGGAGGAGCTGGGCGTGCTGCCGCCGGGGGACCTGCGCAAGGCGCTCGCCGCGCTGTGCGGTGACGACGACTGGGGCCAGACCTGGGCCCGGGTCATCCAGCACCGCTTCTCCTCCAAGGGCGACCTGCACGAGCACGCGGTCGGCAACCTGCTGATCGTGGCCCTCTGGGAGCAGCTGGGCGACCACGTCCAGGCCCTGGACCTGGTGGGCAGGCTGCTCGGCGCGCACGGCCGGGTGCTGCCCATGTCCGCCGTGCCGCTGGAGCTCCAGGCCCTGGTCAAGGGACACGATCCGACACGCCCGGACGACGTGGACACGGTCCGCGGCCAGGCGACGGTGGCGCTCACGCCGGGCGAGGTGCAGTCCGTGCACCTCCTCCCGCACGACCCGCCCGCCGTCCCCGAGGCCGTCGCCGCGGTCCTCGACGCCGACTGGGTGGTCCTGGGCCCCGGTTCCTGGTTCTCCTCGGTGATCCCGCACCTGCTCGTGCCCGAGCTGCTCGACGCCCTGGTCGTCACCAAGGCCCGGCGTGTCCTCTCGCTCAACCTCGCACCGCAACCGGGAGAAACCGAGGGGTTCTCTCCGCAGCGTCATTTGGAGGTTTTGGGACGACACGCCCCTAAACTCGCCCTGGACGTGGTGCTGGCCGACGAGGCCGCCGTGCCCGACCGCGAGTCCCTGTCCGACGCCGCCAAGCGGCTCGGCGCCGCGGTCGAGCTGGCGCCGGTCGCCCGGGCCGACGGTCTCCCGAAGCACGACCCGGAGCTGTTGGCCGCCGCGTACGACCGTATTTTTCGGATGCATGGAAGGATCGGCCCATGGCGATGACGGCAGCGGTGAAGGACGAGATCTCCCGGCTCCCCGTCACCCGGACCTGCTGCAGGAAGGCAGAGGTCTCGTCGATCCTGCGGTTCGCCGGCGGCCTGCACCTGGTGAGCGGGCGGATCGTGATCGAGGCGGAGCTGGACACGGCCATGGCGGCCCGGCGCCTCAAGCGGGACATCCTGGAGATCTTCGGCCAC
Source organism: Streptomyces sp. NPDC036822 (assembly GCF_055609145.1). Classification (NCBI taxonomy): domain Bacteria; kingdom Bacillati; phylum Actinomycetota; class Actinomycetes; order Kitasatosporales; family Streptomycetaceae; genus Streptomyces; species Streptomyces sp. NPDC036822. The sequence continues at coordinate 136,833 of NZ_JBVJPY010000001.1, read as the reverse complement.
AGCTCCGAGCTGATCGTGATGGCTCCCGGAGGACTGAGGCGCGGCTCCCGGTACGTCGTACGCGTGGTGGCGGGCGGCGACCAGCTGGCGCGGCAGACCGGCTTGGTCGACGGCCGCGGCCGCCCGATCCGGGGCCTGCCCCCGCAGGTCGTCTCCGGCGCCACCTGCGATGCCGAGGCCGCCTGGCGCGGCGCGTTCCTCGCCCACGGCTCGCTGACCGAGCCGGGACGCTCCTCCTCCCTGGAGGTGACCTGCCCGGGCCCGGAGGCCGCGCTCGCCCTCGTGGGAGCGGCGCGCCGGCTGTCCATCGCCGCGAAGGCGCGTGAGGTGCGCGGCGTGGACCGGGTGGTCGTCCGCGACGGGGACGCCATCGGCGCCCTGCTGACCCGGCTCGGCGCGCACGAGTCGGTGCTGGCCTGGGAGGAGCGGCGGATGCGCCGCGAGGTCCGCGCCACCGCCAATCGCCTGGCCAACTTCGACGACGCCAACCTGCGCCGCTCGGCCCGCGCGGCGGTCGCCGCCGGTGCCCGGGTCCAGCGGGCCCTGGAGATCCTCGGCGAGGAGGTGCCCGAGCACCTCGCCGCCGCCGGCCGGCTGCGCATGGAGCACAAGCAGGCCTCCCTGGAGGAGCTGGGTGCGCTCGCCGATCCGCCGCTGACCAAGGACGCCGTCGCGGGCCGGATCCGCCGGCTGCTCGCCATGGCCGACAAGCGGGCCCAGGACCTGGGCATCCCGGGAACGGAGTCCAACCTGTCGGAGGAGTTGGACGACAGCCTCGTCGGCTGATCTTCCGCTCCGCCCAACTCGCCGCTGCCGGTGCATTTCTGAGGCACCGGCAGTTTGCGTCGGCGCACCGGAGGCATTCTTGACATGATCAAGGACTCTCATGAGCCTGTCGTCTGTTCACCTTCGTGGCAGACAACAGCAAGGGGGGCTCATGAGACGCAGAGCGAGATCGATCCTCGCCGCGGCTTCACTGCTGATCGCCGGCCTGGCGACGGCACCCGTCGCCGGAGCGCAACCACAGGACACCGACGGCGGCGACGCCCTCTCCGTATGGCGGGCGCAGGTCAGCCGGGAACAGGTGCCGCTGCTCCTCGACGCCGGTACCGACGCGCACGAACTCACCGAGCAGGTGCCCGAGAAGGGCTCCGCCACCCTCGAACTCCACCTCACCGGGAAGCAGGCGGACCGGCTGCGCGGCAAGGGGGTCGAACTCGCCGAGCACACCCTCTCCGACCGGGCCGCCCGGCGCGTCGCCGGAGCGGGGGACGGCGTCTTCCGCCCCTACGGCGGAGCCGGCGGACTGAAGCAGGAGATCCTCGCCACCGCCCGGGCCCATCCCGGGCTGACCAAGGTGGTCTCCCTCGGGAGGACCGTCAGGGGACAGGACATCCTCGCCCTCAAGATCAGCAAGGGCGCGGCGAAGTCCCGGGACGGCTCCAGGCCCGCCACGCTCTACGTCTCCAACCAGCACGCCCGTGAGTGGATCACCACCGAGATGACCCGGCGGCTGATGCACCACTACCTCGACGGCTACGGCAAGGACCCCCGGCTCACCAAGGTCGTGGACACCACCGAGCTGTGGTTCGTGCTCTCCGCCAACCCGGACGGCTACGACCACACCCACGCCGACCCCGAGAACCGTCAGTGGCGCAAGAACCTCCGCGACAACGACGGCGACGGGAGGATCGGGCCGGGCGACGGCGTCGACCTCAACCGCAACTTCGCCTACAAGTGGGGCTACGACAACGAGGGATCGTCACCCGACCCGGCCGACGAGACGTTCCGCGGGACCCGCCCCATGTCCGAGCCGGAGACCAGGGCGCTCGACGCCTTCCAGCGGCGCATCGGCTTCCAGTACGGCATCAACTACCACTCCGCCGCCCAGCTGCTGCTCTACGGCGTGGGCTGGCAGGTCGCCACCGACACCCCCGACGACGTGGCGCTCGAGGCACTCGCCGGCACCCCGGAGAAGCCGGCCGTCCCCGGCTACCGCCCGCAGGTCTCCTCCGAGCTCTACACCACCAACGGCGAGGCCGACGGACACGCCGCCAACGTCAACGGGATGCAGATGTTCACCCCGGAGATGTCGACCTGCGCCACCGCCTCGCGCGTCGATCCCACCGACGCCTGGGAGGCCGCCGACTGCGCCTCCGTCTTCACCTTCCCCGACGACGAGAAGCTGATCCAGGCGGAGTTCGCGAAGAACGTCCCCTTCGCCCTCGCCGTCGCGGAGAGCGCGGCCCGGCCGGACCGGCCCGTCTCCGTCACCGGGGTCGACGCCCCCGACTTCACCCCGCACGCCTTCGCCACCTCCTACGCCCGCGGCGGCGACCAGGAGGTGTCCGTCACCGCGCGGAAGTCCCTGCGCGCGAAGGAGCTGAGGTACCGCGTCAACGGCGGCCGGACGCACAGCGAGCGGCTGGAGGCGTGGAAGGGCGGCGAGACGTACGGCGGCGAGGACAACCTCTACTTCGACCAGTACCGGGCCGAGGTGGAGGACGCCGGACCGGGCGACACCGTCGAGGTCTGGTTCACCGCCCGCACCCGCGAGGGCCGGGCGACGGCCTCCACGCCGTTCACGTACACCGTGGCCGAGCGGCCGCGCGGCGACGTCCTCGTCCTCGCCGAGGAGGGCGGCACGACCGCCGCCCGCCACACCGCGGCCTATGTGAAGGCGCTCGCCGACAGCGGCCGCAAGGCCGCCGTCTGGGACGTCGCCACCCAGGGCGTCCCGGACCCCCTCGGCATCCTGAGCCACTTCCGTACCGTCGTCTGGTACACCGGCGCCGAGCAGCCCTCCGGGCCGGTCATGCTGGCCGTCCGCGACTACCTCAACGAGGGCGGCAAGCTCGTCAACGCCGGCGAGAAGTCCGGCGGCCTGGTCGACATCGGCCGCGCCGACTCCAACGACTTCGCCCAGTACTACCTCGGTGCCTACCACCGGGCCGGCCTGAAGAACCCGCCCGGCTTCGCCGGAGCGGGCGGATTCGCCGGCGCCTCGGCCACCCTCGGCGCGGCCGACGGCAACCCGCTGGACAACGCCGGCGCGTACACCGTCACCTCGGACACCCTGCCCCCGCGGCAGTTCCCCGCCTTCGGCAGCAGCGCCTCGGCCGGCGACTACCCGGGGGTCCGCACCCCCTTCGAGCCGTACGAGGGCTCGTACTTCGCCGCCGTGCGCCATGCCGACGACACCTGGAGCCGCCTCACCCGCACCGTCGACCTCACCGGCGTCGGGGCCGACGCGAAGCCGAGCCTGTCCTTCCAGCTCAGCTACGACACCGAGCCCGGCTACGACAACCTCGTGGTCGAGGCCCACACCGCCGGTCTCGACGACTGGACGACACTGCCGGACGCCAACGGCGGAACCTCCACCGCCGCCCCGGCCGACTGCGGCGAGGGCTACTACGTCCAGGGCCACCCCTTCCTCTCCCGCTATCTGACCGTCGGCGAGGACGGCTGCGCCACCACCGGCACCACCGGTTCCTGGAACGCCTTCACCGGCCCGTCCCACGGCTGGCGTCAGGCGTCGATCGACCTCAGTGCCTACGCCGGCAAGCGGGTCGAGCTGTCGATCTCGTACATCTCGGACCCCGGCACCGGGGAGACGGGCGCCTTCGTCGACGACACCAGGCTCGTCGTCGGCGGTACCGCGGGCGACGCCGAGGGCTTCGAGACCGCGCTCGGCGCCTGGTCCGTACCGGGGCCGCCGGCCGGCAGCCCCGGGAACGGAACCGACTGGACCCGTTCCACGGGGCTCTTCCACTCACAGGCGGCGGTCACCACACGTGACACCGTCCTGCTCGGATTCGGCCTGGAACACGTCACCCGCGCGGAGGAGCGTGGGGCACTGATCAGGAAGGCGCTCCGCGCGGTGCACGGCTGAGCGACCACCCGCCCCTTTGATCACAGTCAGTGATCGGGATGAAAGGCGCATCGTGGCTCGAACCCGCCGGTAGTTACGGGCCACGGTGCATTCCCAGGGGGTTACGACCGCACACGATGTCACTCTGAGCCGACGGGAGAGGTAGGGTCGTAAGCGGTCGGGGACATCCCTAAAAGAATCTCGCCGGCGTCGAAACCCGGCGTACCTAACGAGGAGATCGGTTCGTGACGATCCGCGTAGGCATCAACGGCTTTGGCCGCATCGGTCGCAACTACTTCCGCGCGCTCCTTGAGCAGGGTGCCGACATCGAGATCGTGGCTGTCAACGACCTGGGTGACACCGCGACCACTGCTCACCTGCTGAAGTACGACACGATCCTGGGACGCCTCAAGGCCGAGGTCACCCACACCGCCGACACCATCACCGTCGACGGCCACACCATCAAGGTGCTCTCGGAGCGCAACCCGGCCGACATCCCCTGGGGTGAGCTGGGCGTCGACATCGTCATCGAGTCGACCGGCATCTTCACCAAGAAGGCCGACGCCGAGAAGCACATCGCCGGTGGCGCCAAGAAGGTCCTCATCTCGGCTCCGGCCAAGGACGAGGACATCACCATCGTGATGGGCGTCAACCAGGACAAGTACGACGCGGCCAACCACCACGTCATCTCCAACGCCTCCTGCACCACCAACTGTGTGGCGCCGATGGCCAAGGTCCTCGACGAGAACTTCGGCATCGTCAAGGGTCTGATGACGACGGTCCACGCGTACACCAACGACCAGCGCATCCTGGACTTCCCGCACTCCGACCTGCGTCGCGCCCGCGCCGCCGCGGAGAACATCATCCCCACCACCACCGGTGCCGCGAAGGCCACCGCCCTGGTCCTCCCGCAGCTCAAGGGCAAGCTGGACGGCATCGCCATGCGCGTCCCGGTCCCGACCGGCTCGGCCACCGACCTCGTCGTGACCCTCCAGCGCGAGGTCACCAAGGACGAGGTCAACGCCGCCTTCAAGAAGGCGTCCGAGGACGGCGACCTCAAGGGCATCCTGTACTACACCGAGGACCCGATCGTGTCCTCGGACATCGTCAGCGACCCGGCCTCCTGCACCTTCGACTCCTCCCTGACCATGGTCCAGGAGGGGAACACGGTGAAGATCCTCGGCTGGTACGACAACGAGTGGGGTTACTCCAACCGTCTCGTCGACCTCACCGTCTTCGTCGGCGGTCAGCTCTAAGCAAGCCTCAGGGCAGGCACCCCTTGATGTGAGCGCAGGGCTCGGACAGCGTAACGTCGCGCTGTACGAGCCCTGTCTCGTGTGCTCCACCGCGTTCCAAGGAGTCAGGACAAGATGAAGACGATCGACGAGCTTCTCGCCGAAGGCGTCGCCGGCAAGCGGGTATTCGTCCGCGCCGACCTCAACGTGCCACTGGACGGCACGAACATCACCGACGACGGCCGGATCCGCGCCGTCCTTCCCACGGTCAAGGCCCTCGCCGGCGCCGGTGCCCGTGTCGTGGTCGCCTCGCACCTCGGCCGCCCCAAGGGTGCCCCGGACCCGGCGTTCTCCCTCGCCCCGGCCGCCGCTCGCCTCGGCGAACTGCTCGGCACCCCCGTGGCCTTCGCGACCGACACGGTCGGCGACTCCGCCACCTCCACCGTCGCGGGCCTCGCCGACGGCCACGTGGCCGTGATCGAGAACCTCCGGTTCAACGCCGGCGAGACGTCGAAGGACGACGCCGAGCGCGGCGCGTTCGCGGACAAGCTCGCCGCCCTCGCCGACCTCTACGTCGGCGACGGCTTCGGCGCCGTGCACCGCAAGCACGCCTCGGTCTTCGACCTCCCGGCCCGCCTTCCGCACGCCGCCGGCTACCTCATCGCCACCGAGGTCGGCGTCCTGAAGAAGCTGACCACCGACGTCAAGCGCCCGTACGTCGTCGTCCTGGGCGGCGCGAAGGTCTCCGACAAGCTGGCCGTGATCGATCAGCTGCTCGGCAAGGCCGACCGCCTGCTGATCGGCGGCGGCATGGCGTACACCTTCCTCTACGCCAAGGGCCACGAGGTCGGCATCTCCCTGCTCCAGAAGGACCAGGTGGACGTCGTCAAGGAGTACATGGAGCGCGCCGAGAAGAACGGCGTCGAGCTCGTGCTCCCCGTCGACATCCTGGCCTCCGGCGAGTTCCCTGACCTGAAGGCCAAGGTGCGCACGGACTTCGTCACCGTCGACGCGGACAAGATCCCCGCCGACAAGGAGGGCCTCGACATCGGCCCGAAGACGCGGGAGCTGTACGCCTCGAAGATCGCCGACGCGGAGACCGTCTTCTGGAACGGTCCGCTGGGCGTCTTCGAACACCCCGACTACGCCGGCGGCACGGCCGCCGTCGCGCAGGCGCTGGTCGACAGCAGCGCGTACACCGTCGTGGGCGGTGGCGACAGCGCCGCCGCCGTCCGGACCCTGGGCTTCGACGAGAACGCCTTCGGCCACATTTCCACCGGTGGTGGCGCCAGCCTCGAGTACCTCGAGGGCAAGACGCTCCCCGGCCTCGCCGCTCTGGAGGACTGAGTAAAAGTGAGTTCGCGTACCCCGCTGATGGCGGGCAACTGGAAGATGAACCTCAACCACCTCGAGGCCATCGCACACGTCCAGAAGCTCGCCTTCGCCCTCACCGACAAGGACTACGACGCCGTCGAGGTCGCGGTCCTGGTGCCCTTCACCGACCTGCGGTCCGTCCAGACCCTGATCGACGGCGACAAGCTCAAGATCAAGTACGGCGCCCAGGACCTCTCGGCGCACGAGTCCGGCGCCTACACCGGTGAGATCTCGGGCGCGATGCTGTCCAAGCTGAAGTGCGCCTACGTCGCCGTGGGCCACTCCGAGCGCCGGCAGTACCACGCCGAGTCCGACGAGGTCTGCAACGCCAAGGTGAAGGCCGCGTACCAGCACGGTCTGACCCCGATCCTGTGCGTCGGCGAGGGCCTGGACGTCCGCAAGGCCGGCGAGCAGGTCCCGTACACCCTGAAGCAGCTCGACGGCGGCCTGAAGGACGTCCCGGCCGAGCAGGCCGAGTCCGTCGTCATCGCCTACGAGCCGGTGTGGGCCATCGGCACCGGCGAGGTGGCCACCCCCGAGGACGCGCAGGAGGTCTGCGGCGCGATCCGCGGGCGTCTCGCGGAGCTGTACTCGCAGGAGCTCGCCGACAAGGTCCGCATCCAGTACGGCGGCTCGGTGAAGGCCGGGAACGTCGCCGCGATCATGGCGCAGCCGGACGTCGACGGCGCCCTGGTGGGCGGCGCGGCGCTGGACGCGGACGAGTTCGTGAGGATCGTCCGCTTCCGCGACCAGTGAGTATGCGGTAGCGACGATCCGTCGTACCCTTGCGGGGGCCGACCAGGCTGTGTGAGCCTGTCGGCCCCCGTCGTTCGTACTTTTCCGAGAATTGCCAGGAAGTAGGGTCCAGCCGTGGTTATGGGGTTCTCGATCGCCCTGATCGTCTTCAGCGCGCTGCTGATGCTGCTCGTGCTGATGCACAAGGGGAAGGGCGGCGGCCTCTCCGACATGTTCGGTGGAGGTATGCAGTCCTCCGTCGGCGGCTCCTCCGTCGCCGAGCGCAACCTGGACCGGATCACCGTCGTGGTCGGTCTGCTGTGGTTCGCGTGCATTATCGTACTTGCACTTCTGATGAAGGTGAACGGCTGAGCGCTCGTGCCGGCGTTGCGGAGTTCTGTGTAACTCCAATCACTGGACGCGCGTTGGGCCTTACGTAGACTGGGGCATCTTCGAGCACCATCACGCAGGGAGTTACGACCGTGGCAAGTGGCAACGCGATCCGGGGAAGCCGGGTCGGAGCGGGGCCGATGGGGGAGGCCGAGCGGGGCGAGTCGGCGCCGCGCCTCCGCATCTCCTTCTGGTGCTCGAACGGGCACGAGACGCAGCCGAGCTTCGCCAGTGACGCGCAGGTTCCGGAGACGTGGGACTGCCCGCGCTGCGGTTTCCCGGCCGGACAGGACCGGGACAACCCGCCGGACCCGCCGCGCACCGAGCCGTACAAGACGCATCTCGCGTACGTACGCGAGCGGCGCAGCGACGCCGACGGTGAGGCGATCCTCGCCGAGGCGCTCGCCAAACTGCGCGGCGAGATCTGAGTCCGGTGTGAAGGTGTGACGAACGGGCCCTGCCCGCGAACTCGGTTCGCGGGCAGGGCCCGTTCGCACGGTCTCCGCCCGCTCGGCCGTGCCGGCCGGCGGTGCTCGTCAGCGGTGCTTGTCGGCGATGTGCGCGGTGAGCGCCATCGACGCCGTCGACCGCTGGTAGGTCAGCTGCGCCACGCGCGCGTAGAGGCAGTCGAGGATCAGCAGCACCGAGTGCCGCGTCCCGAATCCGCCGCGCCGGAAGCCCGTCTCCGCCGACGTCGAGGTCAGATGAATCCCGGCGGCCCGGGCGACGGGGGAGCGCGGATCGCCAGTCACCGCGATCGTCGAGGCGCCCCGCTCCGCCGCCAGCCGCAGCGGGGCGAGCACCTCGCGGGTGGCGCCGGAGTGCGAGAGCGCCACGACCGCGTCCGCGGGTGTCAGGAGCGCGGCCGAGGTCTCCGCCGCGTGCACCTCCGTCCAGCCGCGCGCGTCGCAGCCGATGCCGAAGAGCCGCGCCTCGGTCTCCAGGGCGACGACCCCGGAGGCGCCCACGCCGTAGACGTCGACCCGGCGCGCCGTGGCGAGGGTGCGGGCCGCGCGGTCGAGGGCGTCCAGGTCCAGCCGCTCGGCGGTCCGGCGCAGGGCCTGGAGATCGGCGCGGGCGACGGCCGCGACGACCTGGTCGAGCGGGTCGTCGGGCCCGATGTCCGGACCGAGGGGGCGCGCCTCCTCGCGGCGGTCCTCCTCGCCCTGTTCCTGGGCCAGGGCGAGCAGCAGTCCCTGGTACGAGTCGAGGCCGACGGCCCGGCAGAAGCGGGTCACCGTGGCCTGGGACGTGCCGGTGCGCCGGCCCAGCTCGGCCGCGGAGACGCCCGCCACCCGCCGCGGGTCCTCGAGCACCCAGAGGCCGACCTTGCGCAGGGAACCGGACATACGGGGGAGTTCGGAACGGATGAGCGCGGTGATCACGGCGCCTGGCTCCTGTCCGGGTGTGTCGGGGGTCTTGTCGAGGCGTGAATCTATCAACCACCATGCGGGCTGATGAACGAATCCGGGATTCAGGCGGGGATGGCGGGCCGGGCGGCCGACGGGGTGGCGGGCCGGGCCGTGGTCGTCGGCCTCGACGCCGGCGGTACGCGGACCAGGGCACGGCTCGCCGACGCGGCGACCGGCGAGACGCTGGGGGAGGGGGCGAGCGGTCCGGGCAACGCGCTGAGCGTCCCGCGCGACGCCCTGGTGCGGAACCTGGCGGCGGCCCTCGGAGGGGCCGTACCGCGTGGGCTGCGGGGCGCGGTCCAGGCCGTCGTGGCCGGCTTCGCGGGCGGCGGGCCGGGCGGCGGCCACGAGAACGCCCGCACGGCGCTGGCCGAGGCGCTGGGCGCGACCGGGATCGCCCCGGGGCGCGTCGAGGTCTACGGCGACGCGGACATCGCCTTCGCCTCGGGACCCGGCACGCCCACCGACGGGCTCGTCCTGATCGCCGGGACGGGCGCGGCAGCCGCGCGGGTGGAGCGCCGCAGGGCGGTCCTGGCCGTGGACGGCGACGGCTGGCTGCTCGGTGACGGGGGAAGCGGCTTCTGGCTGGGGCGGGAGGCCCTGCGGGCCGTCCTGCGCTTCCTCGACGGCCGCGGCCCGGCCACGGCGCTCGCCGGACCGGTCGGGGAACTGTGCGGCGGCCTGAGCAAGGAGGACATCGTCGGATACGGCTACGGGGGGCATCCGGTCCGCCTCGCGGCGCTGAGCCCTCTCGTGGTCGACGCCGAACGCGCCGGGGACGCGGTGGCCCGCGAACTGCTGGACCGGGCGGCCGAGGAACTGGCCGCCACCGTCGCGGCGTTGGCGCCCCGCCCGGGCGAGCCGCTGGTCGTCACGGGCGGTCTCCTCGGCCCCGACGGCCCTCTGCTGCCCCGACTCGCCGCCCACACGACCGCGCTGGGCCTCACCCCCCTCCCGTCCCCGGACGGCCTCACCGGCGCGGTGGCGCTGGCGCGCCTTCCGTACTGACGGGGTACCTGGCGTTCCCGCGCGCGGCCGAGCGGGTCTCGCGCGACCGCCCTCCGGCGACGGGCTGCCCGGCGCGGCTGCCGTCGGCGTCGGCTCCGGCGTCCGTGCACGGGTGGGGCCGCTGCCGTCCCGGGACGGGTTCATCGACGCGGAGACGCCGGTGCCTCCCGTGCCCGACACGGCCAGGTGGTCCGCGTAGGGTCGAGTCGCGGCGTGCGCCGCTGCAGTCGGCTCCGGCGGTCCGCGCGGCCGTCTCGGCCCCTGCGGGCCGCTCCGTCCCGGACGGCCCACCGGCGCAGTCGCGTCAGCCCGCCATCCGGGCGGACCTCGGCTCCGGCGGTCCGGGCACGGGTGGCCGGGCAGGCGCCGCTCCCATGCCGGACGGGCGTCGTCCCGGCGCTCCGGTTCCCGCGAGGCACGCCCCCTTGACGCACCTCCGCCGCCGCTGGTTCATTGATTCAGATTGCTCTCCCTAGATCGGTTCATCGAACCAGTGGAGGTTCGCTCATGCCCCGACACCCCCTCGGCGCCGACCTGTTCGCCGATCACGCGCGGGCCGCCGTCGAACGGGCCGTCGCCGCCGGCAAGGACTCCGTTCCCGCGGCCGCCCGGCTCTTCGCCGACTGTGTCGCCGCCGACGGAGTGATCCACGCCTTCGGCACCGGGCACTCCCAGGCCGCCGCGCTGGAGATCGCCGGGCGCGCCGGCGGGCTCGTCCCCACCAGCCGGCTCTCCCTCGCCGACCTCGTCCTGCGCGGCGGCGAGGACCCGGCCGTGCTCGCCGACCCGCTCCTGGAGCGCTCCCCGGGTCTCGCCGAGCGTCTCTACGCCCTGGCAACGCCCCGGCCCCAGGACCTGTTCGTCATCATCTCCAACTCCGGGGTCAACAACTCCGTCGTCGACCTGGCCCTGAAGGTCACCGGAGCAGGGCACGGGCTGGTCGCCCTCACCTCCCTGGAACACACCCACGCCGTCCCCGCCCTCCACCCCAGCGGCCGGCGGCTCGCCGACCTCGCCGACGCCGTGCTCGACAACTGCGCGCCCACCGGCGACGCCCTGCTGCCGCTTCCCGACGGCGGAGCGCTCTGCGGCATCTCCACCCTGACCTCCTCCCTCCTCGTGCAGATGGTCGTCGCCGAGGCGGTCGCCCTGCTCCTCGCCGAGGGCCACCGGCCGCCGGTGTACGTCTCCGCCAACCTGCCGGGCGGCCACGAGCGCAACGCGGCCCTGGAGGCCCACTACGCGGGCCGCCTCCACCGCGGCGGCCACTGACGCCCGGTCACCGCCCCCCCGCCACCGCCGCTCCGCACCCCGACGACGGCACCCGTTCACGGCGCCGTCGCGTCGTCGGCACCGGCGATCAATTAGGTTGGGACGGCAGCGGGGCAAGCAGGCAGTGAGAGAAGAAGTGGGCGATGTCCGAGATGAAGACCGAAGGCCGCGTGAGGCTCAACCAGACGCCGGAGTGGGCCGCCCTCGGCAAGCACCGTGAGCAGTGGGGCGAGACCCATCTGCGTGACCTGTTCGCGGCCGACCCCGACCGGGGCACCGGATACACCCTGCGGGTCGGCGACCTGTACCTGGACTACTCCAAGCACCTCGTGACCGACGAGACGCTGGCGCTGCTGCGCGAGCTGGCCGTCGCCACCGGGGTCGCCGAGCTGCGCGACGCCATGTTCCGCGGCGAGCGGATCAACACCACCGAGGACCGGGCGGTGCTGCACACCGCGCTGCGCGCCCCGCGCGACGCGGTCGTCGAGGTCGACGGCGAGAACGTCGTGCCCGCCGTCCACGCCGTCCTCGACAAGATGGGCGCCTTCGCCGACAAGGTCCGCGTGGGGGAGTGGACCGGCCACACCGGCAAGCCCGTCAAGAACATCGTGAACATCGGCATCGGCGGATCCGATCTCGGTCCCGCCATGGCCTACGAGGTCCTGCGCTCCTACACGCGACGGGACCTGACGGTCCGTTTCGTCTCCAACGTCGACGGCGCCGACCTCCACGAGGCCGTCCACGACCTCGACCCGGCCGAGACGCTCTTCATCGTCGCCTCGAAGACCTTCACCACCATCGAGACGATCACCAACGCCACCTCGGCCCGGAACTGGCTCCTCGCCGAGCTGGGGGCCGGCCAGGAAGCCGTCGCCCGGCACTTCGTGGCGCTGTCGACCAACGCCGAGAAGGTCGAGGAGTTCGGCATCGACACGGCCAACATGTTCGAGTTCTGGGACTGGGTCGGCGGCCGCTACTCCTACGACTCGGCCATCGGCCTCTCCCTGATGATCGCCATCGGCCCGGACCGCTTCCGCGAGATGCTCGACGGCTTCCACCTCGTCGACGAGCACTTCCGCACCGCCCCCGCCGAGGAGAACGCGCCGCTGCTGCTCGGCCTGCTCGGGGTCTGGTACGGCGCGTTCTTCGACGCCCAGTCGCACGCCGTGCTGCCGTACTCGCACTACCTGTCGAAGTTCACCGCGTACCTCCAGCAGCTCGACATGGAGTCCAACGGCAAGTCCGTCGACCGGGACGGCGTCCCCGTCGACTGGCAGACCGGACCCGTGGTCTGGGGCACCCCCGGCACCAACGGACAGCACGCCTATTACCAGTTGATCCACCAGGGCACCAAGGTCATCCCGGCCGACTTCATCGGCTTCGCCGAGCCGGTCGCCGACCTGCTGCCGGGCCTGGTCGCCCAGCACGACCTGCTCATGGCCAACTTCTTCGCCCAGACGCAGGCGCTGGCCTTCGGCAAGACCCCCGAGGAGGTACGGGCCGAGGGCGTGGCGGAGGAACTGGTCCCGCACAAGACCTTCCGGGGCAACCACCCCACCACCACCATCCTGGCCACCGAGCTCACGCCCTCCGTCCTCGGCCAGCTGATCGCCCTGTACGAACACAAGGTGTTCGTCCAGGGCGCCGTCTGGAACATCGACTCCTTCGACCAGTGGGGCGTCGAGCTCGGCAAGGTCCTCGCCAAGAAGATCGAGCCGGTCCTGACCCGGGGCGAGGGCGGCGAGCGGCTCGACGGCTCCACCGCCGGACTCGTCGCCGCCTACCGTTCCCTGCGCGGACGCGGCTGATCCGATGAGGGGGGAGGACGCGGTGGGGGCCGGGGTGCGGCTGCGGCCGCCGAACAACACGCTGGACCGACGGGCCGTCACCTGGTGGCGGACCCAGTGGCTGGTGACGACCGCCGTCCCGGTGCTCGTCCTCGGCGTGCTCGGCGCCCTGGTCACGCCCGCCCGGTCCTGGCTGCTGCTCGCCGCCGGGATCCTGGCGGTCCTGGGCCTGGCCTGCACCGCGTTCCTCCCCGCCTGGTGGTTCACGGTGCACCGCTGGGAGGTCACCGGCGACGCCGTCTACGTCCGCACCGGGGCGTTCTGGCAGGAGTGGCGGATCGCCCCGATGTCCCGGATCCAGACCGTCGACACCGTCCGCGGGCCCCTGGAACAGGCCTTCGGGCTCGCCACCGTGACCGTGACGACCGCGTCCTCCAAAGGCGCCCTCAGGATCGAGGGCCTCGACCACGAACTCGCCGCCGGCCTCGCCGAGAAGCTGACCCGCATCACCCAGGCCACGCCCGGGGACGCGACATGACGCCCGCCGAGGACTGGCGACGCCTGGACCGCCGTACGGTCCTGGTCACCGCCGCCGTCCTCGCGGGAGTCGCCGGCGGCGCCGGGCTCCCCACCGTCCTCGGCCTGGCCGGTTCCATGCCGCTGTGGCAGGCCGTCGGCTGGGTCCTCGCCGGGGCGGCCCTGCTCGTCACCGGAGGCTCCGCCGCCGACTACGTCCGCTGGCGCCGCACCCGCTACCGCATCGGCGCCGAGCGCGCCGAACTCCACACCGGACTCCTGCTGGTCAAACGGCGCTCCCTCGCCCGTGAGCGCATCCGCAGCGTCGACCTCACCGCCCACCCGCTGCAGCGCGTCCTCGGCCTCGTGAAGGTCCGCATCGGCACCGGCGAGAACAGCGGCGGCGGTGAGTCCACCCTCGAACTCGACCCCGTCGGCCGGGCGGAGGGGGAGCGGCTCCGCCGTGAACTCCTCGACCGCCGGGCCCCGGCCGCGCTCGACACCCGGCACGACGGCGCGCTCGCCGCCCTCGACCCACGCTGGATCCGCTACGCCCCCGTCTCCTTCGTCGTCCCGCTCCTCGGCGGCGCCGCCGCCGGAGCCGTGATGCAGGTCAGCCAGTCGTTCGGAGCCCAGGGTGAGGTCATCGACTGGGTCGGCGACCGCTTCCAGGACACCCCCCTCGTCTGGGCGATCGTCGTCCTGGTGCTGCTCGCCGTCCTCGCCGGGATCGTCGGCGCGCTCGGCCTCTGGGTCGAGATGTGGTGGAACTACCGGCTGGAGCGCGAACCCGGCGGCACCCTGCGGGTGCGCCGGGGACTGTTCACCGCCCGCTCGGTCTCGATCGAGGAACGGCGGCTGCGCGGTGTCGAACTCGTCGAGCCGCTCGGCGTACGGCTCTGCCGCGCCGCCCGCGTCGACGCCGTCGCCACCGGACTGACCCACGACGACGAGGACAGGCACGGGGACCACAGGGCCCTGCTGCCTCCCGCGCCGCGCGCCGTCGCGGACCGCGTCGCGGCCCAGGTGCTGCGCGAGACCGAGGCGCCCACCGGGGCCCCGCTCGCCGCCCACCCCCGCGCCGCCCGCACCCGGCGGCTGCGCTGGGCCCTGTGGGCCACCGGCGCGCCGGTGGCCGTCCTGGCGGGGCTGGGAGCTGTCCTGACCCCCGTCCTGTTCTACGTCGCGGCCGGCTGCGCCCTCGTCCTGGTCCCGCTCGGCGTCCTCCTCGCCCTCGACGCCTACCGCGGCCTCGGGCACGGCGTCACGGACGGCTATCTCGTGACCCGGTCCGGCACGGTACGGCGGGCCACCGTCGCGCTCCAGCGGAGCGGGGTGATCGGATGGACCGTCAAGCAGTCCGTCTTCCAGCGCCGGGCGGGAGTCCTCACGCTGACCGCGACCACCGCGGCGGGGCAGGGCGCGTACGCCGTCCTCGACGCCGACGAGAGCGAGGGCCTCGCCTTCGCCGCCACGGCGGTGCCCGGTCTCCTCGCTCCCTTCCTGGAGCCCGTACCGACGCCGAAGGCCCGGTCCACCACCCACGGGTGAACCGGGCCTCCATGACCGTCGGTCAGGCTGTCCGCCGGGCCGTCCGTCAGGCGGACGCCGACGGGTAGAGGTCGCGCGGCAGTTCCGAGGCCGCCGCGGCGTCGAGCAGCCACAGCGTCCGGGAGCGGCCGTACGCGCCGGCCGCCGGTGCCTGGATCTCGCCCGCGCCCGACAGCGCGATCGCCGCGGCCTTCGCCTTGTCCTCACCCGCCGCGAGCAGCCAGACCTCGCGCGCCGCCCGGATCGCCGGGAGCGTCAGCGAGATCCGGGTGGGCGGCGGCTTGGGCGCGCCGTGCACACCCACCACCGTCCGCTCGGTCTCGCGCACCGCCGGAAGCTCCGGGAAGAGCGAGGCCACATGGGTGTCGGGTCCGACGCCCAGCATCAGCACGTCGAACGACGGGACGGCGCCGTGGCCCTCCGGGCCGGCGGCGGCGGCCAGTTCGGCCGCGTAGGCCGCCGCGGCCGCCTCCACGTCGTCGCCGTGCGGGCCGTCCGACGCCGGCATGGCGTGCACCCGGGCCGGGTCCAGCGGCACGCTGTCGAGCAGTGCCGCACGGGCCTGGGTGACGTTGCGCTCCGGGTCGCCCTCGGGCAGGAACCGCTCGTCACCCCACCACAGGTCGAGCCGCGACCAGTCGACCGCGTCCCGGGCCGGCGCCGAACCGAGCGCCGCGAGGAGCCCGTTGCCGTTGCGGCCCCCGGTGAGGACCACCGACGCCGTGCCGCGGGCGGCCTGGGCGTCCACGATCCGCGTGATCAGCCGGGCCGCGGCCGCCTGGGCCATCAGCTCCTTGTCGCGATGGACGACGAGCTGTGGGGCGCTCACTTGGCCGCCGCCTTCCTCGCCGGCTTCTTCGCCGACGAGGGAGCGGGGTCGGCGGCCGGGGCCTGGTCGACCGGATCGGGAGCCGTCAGCGCGGCGTTCTCCTCCAGCCGGTGCACGCCGTAGCGCAGCGCCGAGGCGTAGGTGTCGTCCGGGTCGAGCCGCCGCAGCTCCTCCGCGATCAGCTCCGCCGTCTCACGGCGCTTCAGCGCCACGGCACGGTCGGGCTGCCCCTCGATGTGGAGCGTCGCCAGGGAGCCGTCCGGCCGGTCGAGCACGATCGGCCCGCCGGTGGACTCCATCCGTACGGAGGTGAGACCGGGGCCGGACGACGTGGACCGCCGTACCGGCACCTTCAGCCGGTCCGCCAGCCACATGGCGAGCAGTTCGACGCTCGGGTTGAACTCCTCGCCCTCCACCTCGGCCGAGGTGACCTCGCACACGACCTGGTCGAGCGCGGCGGCCAGCATCGAACGCCACGGGGTGATCCGGGTCCAGGAGAGGTCGGTGTCGCCCGGGGTGTACCGCTCCGCGCGGCCGGTCAGCTCGTGGATCGGCTGCTCGCACGCGTAGGTGTCGGTCACCCGCCGCTGGGCGAGCGCGCCCAGCGGGTCGTTCGCCGGGTCGGCCGGGGCGTTGACCGGCCACCAGACGACGACGGGCGCGTCGGGCAGCAGCAGCGGAAGGACCACCGACTGGGCGTGGTCGACGACGTCGCCGTACAGCCGCAGGACGACCGTCTCGCCCGTGCTGGCGTCGGCGCCGAGGCGGACCTCGGCGTCGAGCCGGGCCTTCGCGCGGTCCCGCGGCGAGCGCGAGACCCGCTTGATGACCACCAGCGTCCGCGAGGGGTGCTCGCGGGACGCGTCGTTGGCGGCCTTCAGGGCGTCGTAGGCGTTCTCCTCGTCGGTCACGATGACGAGGGTGAGCACCATGCCGACGGCCGGCGTGCCGATGGCCCGCCGTCCGAGCACCAGCGCCTTGTTGATCTTGCTGGACGTGGTGTCCGTCAGGTCGGTCTTCATGGCCTGCGCCAACTCCGTCCGTCTCGTGCGAGCATCTCGTCCGCCTCGACCGGACCCCAGGTGCCGGACTGGTACTGCGCGGGCTTGCCGTGCTTGTCCCAGTACTGCTCGATCGGGTCGAGGATCTTCCAGGACAGCTCGACCTCCTCGACCCGCGGGAAGAGGTTGGAGTCGCCGAGGAGCACGTCGAGGAGGAGCCGCTCGTACGCCTCGGGGCTGGACTCCGTGAAGGACTCGCCGTAGGCGAAGTCCATCGACACGTCACGGACCTCCATCGAGGTGCCCGGCACCTTGGAGCCGAACCGCATGGTCACGCCCTCGTCCGGCTGCACCCGGATGACCAGGGCGTTCTGGCCCAGCTCCTCCGTCGCGGTGGAGTCGAACGGGGAGTGCGGGGCGCGCTGGAAGACGACCGCGATCTCGGTGACGCGGCGGCCGAGCCGCTTGCCCGTCCGCAGGTAGAAGGGGACACCCGCCCAGCGGCGGTTGTCGATCTCCAGCTTGATGGCCGCGAAGGTGTCGGTCTTGGACTTGGGGTCGATCCCCTCCTCCTCCAGATAGCCGACGGCCTTCGCGCCGCCCTGCCATCCGGCGGCGTACTGGCCGCGCACGGTCGAGGCGCCCAGGTCCTTCGGCAGCTTCACCGCGCCGAGGACCTTGGTCTTCTCGGCCGCGAGCGCGTCCGCGTCGAAGGAGGCGGGCTCCTCCATCGCGGTCAGCGCGAGCAGCTGGAGGAGGTGGTTCTGGATGACGTCCCGGGCGGCGCCGATGCCGTCGTAGTAGCCGGCGCGGCCGCCGATGCCGATGTCCTCGGCCATGGTGATCTGCACGTGGTCGACGTAGGACCGGTTCCAGATCGGCTCGAAGAGGGTGTTGGCGAACCGGAGCGCCAGGATGTTCTGGACGGTCTCCTTGCCCAGGTAGTGGTCGATCCGGAAGACCTCGTTGGGCGGGAAGACCTCGTGGACGACCTCGTTGAGCTCCTTGGCGGAGGCGAGGTCGTGGCCGAAGGGCTTCTCGATGACCGCACGGCGCCAGGAGCCGTTCTTCTGGTCGGCCAGGCCGTGCTTCTTCAGCTGCTGGACGACCTTGGGGAAGAACTTCGGCGGCACGGACAGGTAGAAGGCGAAGTTGCCGCCGGTGCCCTGCGCCTTGTCCAGCTCCTCGATGGTGCTCTTGAGCTGGTCGAAGGCGTCGTCGTCGTCGAAGTCGCCCTGGACGAAGCGCATCCCCTGGATCAGCTGCTGCCACACCTCCTCGCGGAACGGCGTGCGGGCGTGCTGCTCGACGGCGTCGTGGACCTCCTGGGCGAAGTCCTCGTCCTGCCACTCCCGGCGGGCGAAGCCGATGAGCGAGAAGCCCGGCGGCAGCAGGCCGCGGTTGGCCAGGTCGTAGACGGCGGGCATCAGCTTTTTCCGGGACAAATCGCCCGTGACGCCGAAGATCACCAGACCCGACGGCCCCGCGATGCGCGGGAGCCGTCGGTCTGCGGCGTCACGGAGCGGGTTGGCTCCGTGGACAGCGCTCAAGGTGTTACGCCTCCGAAGGTGCGAGGCGCTCAAGCTCCGCCTCGGTCGACTTGAGCAGGTCGTTCCAGGACGCCTCGAACTTCTCGACGCCCTCGTCCTCGAGCAGCTGGACGACGTCGTCGTACGAGATGCCGAGCTCGGCCACGGCGTCGAGTTCGGCGCGGGCCTGGGTGTAGGTGCCGCGCACGGTGTCCCCGCTGACCTCGCCGTGGTCGGCGGTGGCCTCCAGGGTCGCCTCGGGCATGGTGTTGACGGTGCCGGGGGCGACCAGGTCCACCACGTACAGGGTGTCCTTGTACGCCGGGTCCTTCACGCCGGTCGAGGCCCACAGCGGACGCTGCTTGTTGCCCTGCGCCTTGTCCAGCGCCGCCCAGCGCTCAGATGAGAAGACCTCTTCGTACGCCTGGTAGGCGAGACGGGCGTTGGCGAGGGCCGCCTTGCCCTTGAGGGCCTTGGCCTCGTCGGTGCCGATCGAGTCCAGGCGCTTGTCGATCTCCGAGTCCACCCGGGAGACGAAGAAGGACGCCACCGAGTGGATCTTGGACAGGTCCAGGCCGCGGTCCTTGGCCTTCTCCAGACCGGCCAGGTAGGCGTCCATGACCTTGCGGTAGCGCTCCAGCGAGAAGATCAGCGTCACGTTCACGCTGATCCCGAGGCCGATGACCTCGGTGATCGCCGGCAGACCCGCCTCGGTGGCCGGGATCTTGATGAGCGTGTTGGGGCGGTCGACCAGCCAGGCGAGCTGCTTGGCCTCGGCGACGGTGGCCAGGGTGTTGTGCGCCAGGCGCGGGTCGACCTCGATGGAGACCCGGCCGTCCTGGCCGTCGGTGGCGTCGAAGACCGGGCGCAGGATGTCGGCGGCGTCGCGGACGTCCGCCGTGGTGATCATGCGGATGGCCTCTTCGACGGTCACCCGGCGGGCGGCGAGGTCGGTCAGCTGCTGGTCGTAGCCGTGACCTTCCGAGATGGCCTTCTGGAAGATCGACGGGTTGGTGGTGACACCGACCACGTGGCTCTGGTCGATCAGCTCGGCCAGGTTGCCGGACGTGATCCGCTGACGCGAGAGGTCGTCCAGCCAGATCGCGACGCCTTCGTCGGAGAGGCGCTTGAGAGCGTCTGTCATGAGAGTTGCATCTCCATTAGTCGTACGTATGGGCGTCAGCGCGAGGCGGCGGCGAGAGATTCCCGCGCCGCGGCGGCGACGGCCTCGGGCGTGAACCCGAACTCGCGGAAGAGGACCTTGGCGTCCGCCGACGCACCGAAGTGCTCCAGCGAGACGATCCGGCCTGCGTCACCGACGTACTTGTGCCAGGTCAGACCGATGCCGGCCTCGACGGCCACCCGGGCACGGACCGACGGCGGCAGGACGGCGTCCTTGTACCCCTGGTCCTGCTCCTCGAACCACTCCACCGACGGCATCGAGACCACACGGGTCGGGACACCGGAGGCCTCGAGCTGCTCACGGGCCTCGACGGCCAGGTGCACCTCGGAACCGGTGGCGATCAGCACGACCTCCGGCTCGCCGTTCTCCGCGTCGAAGAGCACGTACCCGCCCTTGGCGGTGCCCTCGTTCGGCGCGTACGTCGGCACGCCCTGGCGGGTCAGCGCCAGGCCGTGCGGGGCGCCCTTGCCGAACTCGCGCGTGTGGCGCTTGACGATCTCCCGCCAGGCGATGGCGGTCTCGTTGGCGTCCGCCGGGCGCACGATGTTCAGACCGGGGATCGCGCGCAGCGAGGCGAGGTGCTCCACCGGCTGGTGCGTCGGGCCGTCCTCGCCCAGGCCGATCGAGTCGTGCGTCCACACGTACGTCACCGGCAGGTGCATCAGCGCGGACAGGCGCACGGCGTTGCGCATGTAGTCGGAGAACACCAGGAAGGTGCCGCCGTAGACGCGGGTGTTGCCGTGCAGCGCGATGCCGTTCATCTCCGCGGCCATGGAGTGCTCGCGGATGCCGAAGTGGATCGTGCGGCCGTACGGGTCGGCCTCCGGCAGCGGGTTGCCCTCGGGGAGGAACGAGGACGTCTTGTCGATCGTGGTGTTGTTCGAGCCCGCGAGGTCGGCCGAGCCGCCCCACAGCTCCGGGAGCACCGAGCCGAGCGCCTGGAGGACCTTGCCGGAGGCGGCACGGGTGGCCACGCCCTTGCCGGCCTCGAACACCGGGAGCTTCGCCTCCCAGCCCTCGGGCAGCTCGTTGGCCTGGATGCGGTCGAACAGCGCGGCGCGCTCCGGGTTGGCCGTGCGCCACTCGGCGAGCGACTTCTCCCAGGCGCCCCGGGCCTCGCGGCCCCGGTCGCCGAGCGCGCGGGTGTGGCCGATGACCTCGTCGGAGACCTCGAAGCTCTGCTCCGGGTCGAAGCCCAGGACGCGCTTGGTGGCCGCGACCTCCTCGTCGCCCAGCGCCGAGCCGTGCGCGGCCTCGGTGTTCTGCGCGTTCGGAGCGGGCCAGGCGATGATCGAGCGCATGGCGATGAACGACGGGCGCTCGGTCTCGGCCTCGGCGGCCTTGATGGCGGCGTACAGGCCGGCCGGGTCCAGGTCGCCGTCGGCCTTCGGCTCGACGCGCTGGACGTGCCAGCCGTAGGCCTCGTACCGCTTCATCGTGTCCTCGGACACGGCCGTCTCGGTGTCGCCCTCGATCGAGATGTGGTTGTCGTCCCACAGCAGGATGAGGTTGCCGAGCTTCTGGTGACCGGCCATCGAGGACGCCTCGGCGGAGATGCCCTCCTGGAGGCAGCCGTCACCGGCGATCACGTAGACGTGGTGGTCGAAGGGGGAGGTGCCGGGGGCCGCCTCCGGGTCGAACAGGCCGCGCTCGTAGCGGGCGGCCATCGCCATGCCCACGGCGTTGGCGACACCCTGGCCCAGCGGGCCGGTCGTGGTCTCCACGCCCTTGGTGTGGCCGTACTCCGGGTGGCCCGGCGTCTTCGAGCCCCAGGTGCGGAACGCCTTCAGGTCGTCCAGCTCGAGACCGAAACCGCCCAGGTACAGCTGGGTGTAGAGGGTCAGGGACGAATGCCCGGCGGACAGCACGAACCGGTCGCGTCCCACCCACTCCGGCTCGGCGGGGTCGTGGCGCATGACCCGCTGGAAGAGGGTGTATGCGGCGGGGGCCAGGCTCATGGCCGTACCAGGATGGCCGTTGCCGACCTTCTGTACGGCGTCCGCGGCCAGGATGCGAGCGGTGTCAACGGCCCGCTGGTCCAACTCGGTCCACTCGAGGTCTGTGGTGGTCGGCTTAGTGCTCACCCTGAGTCAGGGCTCCTCTCCACATGTCTGCATAAGCCGGTGACTGAGGGTGTACCGGCGCTGTCGAGCCTACCCCCGACAGAACGTCCATCTTTTCGAGTGCTGTCCCTCAAATGAGCGGATACATCAAGAGTGCGGGCGACTCTGTCACTTCGCCTCCCGGCGCCCTGTCCACTCCGTGGGACGGGGCGTCGAAACGCCCCGGAACGACCCCTCCCAACACGAGCCCACCCCGGCGAAGATCGGCGTACGGGCAGCGTCTAGAGTGGCGTGGTACGCGCAAGTCTTCACCCCGACCTCGCCGGGGAGCTTGCTGGGAAATTCTCTGTCAGGGGTGTGCGTGACGGCCGTCGAGTCCCGACCCGCAGGGGTCGTCTTGACTCCCAGCCCGGGGGGCCATCGGCCGTTCGGGGCCCGTGTCAAGGCGTTCGTGGCGCTGACCAAGCCGCGGATCATCGAGCTGCTGCTCATCACGACCGTGCCGGTGATGTTCCTCGCCGAGCAGGGCGTGCCGGACCTGTGGCTCGTCCTCGCCACCTGCCTCGGCGGCTATCTGTCGGCGGGCGGCGCGAACGCGCTGAACATGTACATCGACCGCGACATCGACGCGCTGATGGACCGCACCTCCCAGCGTCCGCTGGTCACCGGCATGGTCTCGCCGCGCGAGGGCCTCGTCTTCGGCCTCACGCTCGCGGTGGTCTCCACGCTCTGGTTCGGCCTGCTGGTCAACTGGCTCTCCGCCGCGCTCTCGCTCGGCGCGCTGCTCTTCTACGTCGTGGTCTACACGATGATCCTGAAGCGCCGCACCGCGCAGAACATCGTCTGGGGCGGGATCGCCGGCTGTCTGCCGGTCCTGATCGGCTGGTCGGCCGTCACGAACTCGATGTCCTGGGCCGCGGTCATCCTCTTCCTGGTCATCTTCTTCTGGACGCCGCCGCACTACTGGCCGCTGTCGATGAAGGTGAAGGACGACTACGCGCGCGTGGGCGTGCCGATGCTCCCGGTCGTCGCCTCCAACAAGGTCGTGGCCAAGCAGATCGTCCTCTACAGCTGGGTGATGGTCGCCGTCTCGCTGCTGCTGACCCCGCTGGGCTACACCGGCTGGTTCTACACCTCCGTGGCGCTGCTGACCGGCGGCTGGTGGCTGTGGGAGGCGCACGGGCTGCTGAACCGCGCCAAGGGCGGCGCCACCGGCGCGAAGCTCAAGGAGATGCGCCTCTTCCACTGGTCGATCACCTATGTCTCGCTGCTCTTCGTCGCGGTCGCGGTGGACCCCTTCCTGAGGTAGCGGAACCGGACCTTCCAGGCTTGTACCGACGGCCGGAGCGCGTGGGACACCCCACACGCCCCGGCCGTCGCCACTGGATCTACCGCTCGGTAGCATCCTGCACATGGCAGACACGAAGCAGGCAGAGCGCAAGGCGGCCAAGCTCGCCAAGCAGATCCAGGCGTTCTCCGAGAAGCACGGCGGCGCCGAGGGGCAGCTGGCGTACATCGGCCAGATGGGCACCCGGATCGTCCTCGTCGGCGAGGACGGCGGCTGGGGCGACCTCGTGGCGCCCTCGTTCCCGGTCGCCCAGCAGGCCGCCGAGAAGGCCGGACTGACCCTCCACGACGAGTTCGACGGCGAGTTCGCCGCCAAGGTCGTCACCGGCCCTTACGAGTGGACCCGGATGGCGGGCATCCAGATCGGTGGTCCGTCCGACAAGTGAGCGGGACCGCTCACTTGTCACGGAGGCAACAACCTCGCGCGGGGCTCACCCGTTAGGACGTGTGCAAGCACGTCCACACAGGGAGCCCCCCGCATGATCGAGACCCCGAGCCTGGTGGACCAGCACTGCCACGGGGTGCTCCGCACGGAGCTCGGCCTCGGCACCTTCGAGGCCCAGCTCGGCACGGCGCCCGGACGGGCCGCGCCCGGCACCACCTTCTTCGACACCCAGACCGGCTTCGCGGTACGCCGCTGGTGCCCGCCCCTGCTCGGTCTGGAGCCGCACTGCACACCGGCGCGCTATCTGGCCCGCCGCCGGGAACTGGGCGTCCTGGAGACCGGACGCCGGCTGCTGCGCGCCTCCGGGATCAGCACCTATCTGGTGGACACCGGGGCGCCGGGGGACCTGACCGGGCCGGCCGAGATCGCCGCCGCGGGCGACGCAGAGGCCCATGAGATCGTCCGCCTGGAGCCGCTCGCCGAGCAGGTCGCCGACACCTCCGGGACCGTCGAGGCGCTCCTCGCCAACCTCGTCGAGGCCGTCCACGGCGCCGCCGCGACCGCCGTCGCCTTCACCTCGGCCGACGGCGCCCGCAGGGGACTCGCGCACACCCCCGACCCGCCGGGCCCCGGCGAGGTGCGCGGGGCCGCGGGCCGCTGGCTGGCCCGGCGCGGGGCCGGGGGCCGGTTGACCGACCCCGTACTGCTGCGCCATCTGCTCTGGATCGCCGTCGCCTCGGGGCGCCCGCTCCAGCTGCACGCGGGGTCGGGGGACCTCGCCGGGCTGGCCGGCTTCGCCAGCGCCACGAGCGGCCTGGGCACCGACCTGGTCCTGCTGCACGGATACCCCCACCACCGCCGGGCGGCGCAGCTCGCCCAGGCCTTTCCGCACGTCTACGCCGACCTCGGACCGGTCCTCGCCCGGACCGGGGCGCGGGCGGCCGCCGTCCTCGCCGAGCTCCTGGAGCTGGCGCCCTTCGGCAAGCTGCTCTTCTCCAGCGGCGCGCGGGCGCTGCCCGAGCTCCACGTCGTCGCGGCGAGCGTCTTCCGAAGCGCGCTCGCCCGTGTGCTCGGCGAGTGGGTCGGCGACGGCGCCTGGTCCCGTACGGACGCGCAACGCGTCGCCACCATGATCGCGGCGGGCAACGCGCGCCGCGTCTACGGCCTGGACGGCCAGTCGGCCGCCGGTCCGGACCCCGCTCTCGGGGGCGGGCTCACACGTCTCGCGTGGTGAGCGCCGCGGTCCGGTCCCCGCGGCGCGGGAGCGCCGGGGCGTGTCCTCCGCGGGCGTGAGCACCGGGCGTGGCCCCCGCCGTGCGTGAGAGCCCGGGTGTGTCCTCCGCGGAGACGAGCGCTGTCCCCCGCCGTGCGTGAGCGCCCGTGCTGCGTGTCCTACGCGGTGGCGAGCGCGGCGTCCGGCTGCGCCGGGATTCCCGGGGCGGCCGGCGGGCGCTCGCGCAGGCTCAGAGAGAGCCGGAGGACGGCGATCCACATCAGCGAGGAGCCGAGCATGTGGGCGCCCACCAGGAGCTCGGGCACCCCGGTGAAGTACTGGAGGTAGCCGAGGCCGCCCTGGGCGAGCAGGACGATCAGCAGGTCGCGGGCGCGTGCCCGGGTGTCGTCCGGGGCGTCCACCACCCGCAGGACCAGCCACATGGCGAGCGCCAGCGCGCAGACCACCCACGCGGCGATGGCGTGCACGTGCGCGGCCGCGGTCCAGTCCCACGGCATGCGCGGGACCTCGCTCTTGTCGCCGGCGTGCTTGCCGGAGCCGGTCACCGCCGTGCCGAGCACGATCAGCAGCGCCGAGGCGCCGATGATCGCCCACGACAGCTTGCTGACCGGCCGGGGGACGCGCGGCCGGGGCGTGGTGTCGCCCTCGCCGGTGCGCTGCCAGGTGACGACGGCGACGGTGAGGAGCGCGTTGGCCGCCAGGAAGTGCCCGGCGACGGTCCACGGGTTGAGGCCCATCCACACCGTGATGCCGCCGATGACCGCGTTGCTGGCCACGATCCAGAACTGCGCCCAGCCGAGCCGGGTCAGCCCGCGCCGCCACGGCTTGGTCGAGCGCGCGGCGATGATGGCCCAGCCGACGGCGGCGGACAGGACGTACGTCAGCATCCGGTTGCCGAACTCGATGGCGCCGTGGACGCCCTGCTCGGGTGTGGCGAAGAGGCTGTCGTCCGTGCACTTGGGCCAGGTGTCGCAGCCGAGACCGGAACCGGTCAGCCGGACCGCGCCACCCGTGACGATGATGGCCACGCTCATCACGACGGCGGAGAGCGCGGCGCGCCGGAGCGTCCGGGGGGACGGCGTCCAGCGCTGGGCGATGTAGGCGAGGGGGGTCAGCACGGGAACCATCGTAGGCGGGGGCTTGTGCACGCTTTCACGAGGGGTGGGGTACGAACCGGGTTGTCCCGGAACGTCACCCCGTGGTCACTCCCAGCGGAAGAACCGCGCCGCCGCGCCGAGGCCGAGCACGGCCCAGACCGTGAGGACCGCCGCCTGGCCCCACGGCAGCGAGGCGCCGCCCTGCAGCACGTCCCGCAGTCCCTCCGAGAGCGCGGAGATCGGCAGCAGCTCCAGGGCCGCGCGGGCCGCGCCGGGGAACTTCTCCAGCGGCACGATCACCCCGCCGCCCACCAGGAGCAGCAGGAAGACCAGGTTCGCGGCGGCCAGCGTCGCCTCCGCCTTGAGCGTGCCCGCCATCAGCAGCCCGAGGCCGGAGAAGGCGGCCGTGCCGAGGAGCAGCAGCAGCAGGACGGAGAACACGTCACCCCGGGGCGACCAGCCGAGACCGAGCGCGATCGCGGTCAGGAGCGCGATCTGGAGGACCTCGGTGAGCAGCACCGACAGGGTCTTGGCCGTCATCAGCGCCCAGCGGGGCAGCGGGGACGCCCCGAGCCGCTTGAGGACCCCGTACCGGCGCTCGAAGCCCGTGGCGATGGCCTGACCGGTGAAGGCCGTGGACATTACGGCGAGCGCCAGGACGCCGGGGGCGAGGAAGTCGACGGCCTCCGCCGTGCCCGTGTCGACGATGTCGACCGTGGAGAACAGCACCAGCAGCAGCGACGGGATGATCACGGTCAGCAGGAGCTGCTCGCCGTTGCGCAGCAGCATCCGCGTCTCCAGCGCCGTCTGCGCCGCGATCATCCGTCCGACCGGGGCCGCGCCCGGCTTCGGCGCGTAGGTGCCCGTACCCGTACCGGTGCTCATCCGCGCAGCTCCTTGCCGGTCAGTTCGAGGAAGACGTCCTCGAGCGTGTGGCGCTCCACCGAGATGCCGTCCGGCATGACGCCGTGCTGGGCGCACCAGCTGGTGACGGTGGCGAGCAGCTGGGGCCCCACCTCGCCGCTGATCCGGTACGTCCCCGGCAGCGGCTCCGCGGCGGCCGTGCCGTCGGGCAGGGCCTTGAGCAGCGAGCCGAGGTCCAGGCCGGGGCGGCCGGTGAAGCGCAGGGTGTTCTCCGCGCCGCCCCGGCACAGCTCCTCGGGGCTGCCCTGGGCGGCGACCTTGCCGGCGTCGATGATCGCGACGTCGTCGGCGAGGGTCTCGGCCTCGTTCATGAAGTGGGTGGTCAGGACGACCGTCGCGCCGTCGGCGCGCAGCTCGCGCACCAGGTCCCAGGTGGCGTGGCGGGCCTGCGGGTCGAGCCCGGCAGTCGGCTCGTCGAGGAAGACCAGCTCGGGGCGGCCGACGACGGCCAGGGCGAGCGCGAGGCGCTGCTGCTGGCCGCCGGAGAGCCGGCGGTAGGTGGTCCGGCCGCAGGAGCCGAGGCCGAGCCGCTCGATCAGGGCGTCCACGTCCAGGGGGTGCGCGTGCAGCCTGGCCATGTGGCGGAGCATCTCGTCCGCGCGGGCGCCGGAGTAGACGCCACCCGACTGGAGCATCACGCCGATCCGGGGGCGCAGCGCGGCCGCGTCGGCCACCGGGTCGAGGCCGAGGACCCGGACGGTGCCGGAGTCGGCCTTCCGGTAGCCCTCGCAGCTCTCGACGGTGGTGGTCTTCCCGGCGCCGTTCGGGCCGAGGATCGCGGTGACGGTGCCCGCCCGGACGTCGAGGTCGAGGCCGTCGACGGCGGTCTTGTTCCCGTACCGCTTGACCAGGCCCCGGACCTGGACGACGGACTCGTATCGCATGCCGGAAGTCTAGAGAGGTCGCGCGCGGGCTCCCGGCGCGGGGCCGGAAATCCGGGGTCATTCGTCCTACGAATGATCATTGCCCCAGGTCAGGTAAGCCTTACCTGCGTGATGTACGGCACCGTCGCCGAGATCCGCGTCGCTTGTCACTCCCGAAGGAATTACGCAACAATGGCGTTGTGAAAAACGTCGGAGAGGCTCCCCTGGAGGAACTCGCGACCGGTGAGCGATCCACTCGCAACCGGGTCGCGCGGTCCATCCTGGACCACGGCCCCTCGACGGTCGCCGACCTCGCGCAGCGCCTGCGCCTCACCCAGGCGGCCGTGCGCCGCCATCTCGACTCGCTCGTCGCCGAGAACGTCGTCGAAGCCCGCGAGAAGCGCGTCTACGGAGCCCGCACCCGCGGTCGCCCCGCCAAGGTCTTCGCGCTGACCGACTGCGGCCGGGACGCCTTCGACCAGTCGTACGACTCGCTGGCCGTGGACGCCCTGCGCTGGATCGAGAAGAACGCCGGGGGCGAGGCGGCCGTCGCCGCGTTCGCCCGCGACCGTCTGGAGGCTCAGGCGGAGGCGTACCGCGAGGCCGTCGAGTCGGCGGAGCCCGCCCAGCGCACCGAGGCCCTTGCCAAGGCGCTGAGCGCTGACGGGTACGCTGCCACTGCGCGGAACGCGCCGGTCGGCGAGCAGCTCTGCCAGCACCACTGCCCGGTCGCCCACGTCGCCGAGCAGTATCCCCAGCTGTGTGAGGCGGAGACGGAGATCTTCTCCCGCCTCTTGGGAACGCACGTCCAGCGCCTGGCCACCATCGCCCACGGTGACGGCGTCTGCACCACGTTCATCCCGCACAGCGCCCCTCAGACCACACCATCGTCAGCATCCGCAAGTACGGCCGGGAGGAACCCCGCATGACCACCGAGATCAGCCACCCCGAGCTCGAGGGCCTGGGTCGGTACGAGTACGGCTGGGCCGACTCGGACGCGGCCGGTGCCACCGCGAAGCGAGGTCTCTCCGAGGCCGTCGTCCGCGACATCTCCGGGAAGAAGAACGAGCCGGAGTGGATGCTGAAGCTGCGGCTGAAGGGTCTGCGCCTCTTCGACAAGAAGCCCATGCCGAGCTGGGGCTCCGACCTGTCGGGCATCGACTTCGACAACATCAAGTACTTCGTGCGCTCCACCGAGAAGCAGGCCGCTTCCTGGGAGGAACTGCCCGAGGACATCAAGAACACGTACGACAAGCTCGGCATCCCCGAGGCGGAGAAGCAGCGCCTCGTCGCCGGTGTCGCGGCCCAGTACGAGTCCGAGGTCGTCTACCACCAGATCCGTGAGGACCTGGAGGAGCAGGGCGTCATCTTCGTCGACACCGACACCGCGCTGAAGGAGCACGAGGAGCTCTTCCGCGAGTACTTCGGCACGGTCATCCCGGTCGGCGACAACAAGTTCGCCTCCCTGAACACGGCCGTGTGGTCCGGCGGATCGTTCATCTACGTGCCGAAGGGCGTGCACGTCGAGATCCCGCTGCAGGCCTACTTCCGTATCAACACGGAGAACATGGGCCAGTTCGAGCGGACGCTGATCATCGTCGACGAGGACGCCTACGTCCACTACGTCGAGGGCTGCACCGCCCCGATCTACTCCTCGGACTCCCTGCACTCCGCGGTCGTCGAGATCATCGTGAAGAAGGGCGGCCGCTGCCGCTACACCACGATCCAGAACTGGTCGAACAACGTCTACAACCTGGTCACCAAGCGCGCCGTGGCCTACGAGGGCGCGACCATGGAGTGGGTCGACGGCA
Source organism: Streptomyces sp. NPDC036822 (assembly GCF_055609145.1). Classification (NCBI taxonomy): domain Bacteria; kingdom Bacillati; phylum Actinomycetota; class Actinomycetes; order Kitasatosporales; family Streptomycetaceae; genus Streptomyces; species Streptomyces sp. NPDC036822. The sequence goes on along the minus strand of NZ_JBVJPY010000001.1, from coordinate 107,416 downwards.
ACATCGGCTCCAAGGTCACCATGAAGTACCCGGCCGTCTACCTCATGGGCGAGCACGCCAGGGGCGAGACCCTGTCCATCGCCTTCGCGGGCGAGGGCCAGCACCAGGACGCGGGCGCCAAGATGGTCCACATGGCCCCGAACACCTCCTCCAACATCGTCTCCAAGTCTGTGGCGCGAGGCGGCGGCCGCACCTCCTACCGCGGTCTCATCGAGATCGGCGAGGGCGCCCCTGGCTCCAAGTCGAACGTCCTGTGCGACGCGCTGCTCGTCGACACGATCTCCCGCTCGGACACGTACCCCTACGTGGACGTCCGCGAGGACGACGTCTCCATGGGGCACGAGGCCACCGTCTCCAAGGTCTCCGAGGACCAGCTCTTCTACCTGATGAGCCGTGGCATGACCGAGTTCGAGGCCATGGCCATGATCGTGCGCGGCTTCGTCGAGCCGATCGCCAAGGAGCTCCCGATGGAGTACGCGCTCGAGCTGAACCGGCTGATCGAGCTGCAGATGGAAGGGTCCGTCGGCTGACGTTCCGGCGCCCCACCACCAGCTAGCGGCCCGCCCTCTGCGGCGGGCCGAGGATCGAAACGTAGGAAGAGAGCAAGACGACAGCCATGGCTGAGGCTCAGAACATCCCGGCGGGCTCCACCACCGCCGGCTCGATCGCGGTGGCCGCCGAGTCCACCGTCGCCACGCGCATGAGCGCGCCCCCGTCCTTCGACGTCGCGGACTTCCCGGTCCCGCACGGCCGCGAGGAGGAGTGGCGGTTCACCCCGCTGGAGCGCCTGCGCGGCCTGCACGACGGCACCGCCGTCGCGAGCGGCGAGGGCGTCAAGGTGGAGATCGAGGCCCCCGAGGGCGTCACCGTGGAGACCGTCGGCCGTGACGACGCGCGGCTCGGCAAGGCGGGCACGCCCGTCGACCGCGTCGCCGCCCAGGCGTACTCCTCCTTCGAGAAGGCCTCGGTCGTCACCGTCGCCAAGGAGACCGTCCTCACCGAGCCCATCCGGATCGCCGTGCACGGCCAGGGCGGCATCGCCTTCGGCCACCAGGTGATCGAGCTCGGCGCGTTCGCCGAGGCCGTCGTGGTCATCGACCACACCGGCGACGCGGTGCTCGCGGCCAACGTCGACTACCTCCTCGGTGACGGCGCCAAGCTCACCGTGGTCTCCGTCCAGGACTGGGACGAGAAGGCCGTCCACGTCGCCCAGCACAACGCCCGCGTCGGCCGCGACGCGAGCTTCAAGTCGGTCATCGTCACCTTCGGCGGCGACGTGGTCCGCATCCACCCGCGCGTCGAGTACGCGGGCACCGGTGGCGAGGCCGAGCTGTTCGGCCTCTACTTCACCGACGCGGGCCAGCACCAGGAGCACCGCCTCCTGGTCGACCACAACACCCCGCACTGCAAGTCCAACGTGGCTTACAAGGGCGCGCTGCAGGGCCAGGACGCGCACGCCGTCTGGATCGGGGACGTCCTCATCCGGGCCAAGGCCGAGGGCACCGACACCTACGAGCTCAACCGGAACCTGGTCCTCACGGATGGCGCCCGGGTCGACTCCGTCCCGAACCTGGAGATCGAGACGGGCGAGATCGCCGGCGCCGGTCACGCCTCGGCCACCGGCCGGTTCGACGACGAGCAGCTCTTCTACCTGATGGCCCGCGGCATCCCGGAGATCGAGGCCCGCCGCCTCGTCGTCCGCGGCTTCTTCGCCGAGCTGGTCCAGCAGATCGGTCTGCCGGACGTCCAGGAGCGCCTCCTCGCCAAGATCGAGGCCGAGCTGGAGGCTTCCGTCTGATGGCCTTCGTCCGAGTCTGCGCGCTGAGCGAGCTGGAGAGCGACACCCCCAAGCGGGTCGAGGTCGACGGCACGCCGGTGTCTGTCGTGCAGACCGAGGGCGAGGTGTTCGCGATCAACGACATCTGCTCGCACGCGAACGTCTCCCTCTCGGAGGGCGAGGTCGAGGACTGCGCCATCGAGTGCTGGCTGCACGGCTCCAGCTTCGACCTCCGCACCGGTAAGCCGTCCGGCCTTCCCGCGACGCGCCCCGTCCCCGTATACCCCGTAAAGATCGAAGGGGACGATGTGCTCGTCTCCGTCACCCAGGAGTCCTGAGTCACCCATGGCAACGCTTGAAATCCACGACCTGCACGTCTCCGTCGAGGCCGAGAACGGCCCCCGGGAGATCCTCAAGGGTGTCGACCTGACCATCAAGCAGGGCGAGACCCACGCCGTCATGGGCCCCAACGGCTCCGGCAAGTCGACCCTGGCGTACTCGCTCGCCGGCCACCCGAAGTACACGGTCACCGGCGGCACCGTCACCCTCGACGGTGAGGACGTCCTGGAGATGTCGGTCGACGAGCGCGCCCGCGCCGGCGTCTTCCTGGCCATGCAGTACCCGGTCGAGGTCCCCGGTGTCTCGGTCTCCAACTTCCTGCGCACCTCCGCCACCGCCATCCGCGGCGAGGCCCCCAAGCTGCGCACCTGGGTGAAGGAGGTCAAGTCCGCCATGGAGCAGCTCCAGATGGACCCGGCCTTCGCCGAGCGCAACGTCAACGAGGGCTTCTCCGGCGGTGAGAAGAAGCGCCACGAGATCCTCCAGCTGGAGCTCCTCAAGCCGAAGATCGCCATCCTCGACGAGACCGACTCGGGCCTCGACGTCGACGCCCTGCGCGTCGTCTCCGAGGGCGTCAACCGCGTCCGTGAGAGCGGCGAGGTCGGCACCCTGCTGATCACCCACTACACGCGCATCCTGCGCTACATCAAGCCCGACTTCGTGCACGTCTTCGCGAACGGCCGGATCGCCGAGTCCGGCGGCGCCGAGCTCGCCGACCAGCTGGAGAACGAGGGCTACGACAAGTACGTGAAGGGTGGCGCATCCGCGTGACTTCTGCCCATCAGGGGCTCTCCGGCCTCCTCGACACCGAGGCGATCCGCAAGGACTTCCCGCTCCTGGATCGCGTGGTCCACGACGGCAAGAAGATCGTGTACCTGGACTCCGCGGCGACCTCGCAGAAGCCGCGCCAGGTGCTCGACGCGCTCAACACCTACTACGAGCGCCACAACGCCAATGTCCACCGCGGCGTCTACACGGTCGCCGAGGAGGCGACGGCGCTCTACGAGGGCGCCCGTGACAAGGTCGCGGCGTTCATCAACGCGCCGAGCCGCGACGAGGTGATCTTCACCAAGAACGCCTCCGAGTCGCTCAACCTCGTGGCCAACATGCTGGGCTGGGCCGACGAGCCCTACCGCGTGGACCACGAGACCGAGATCGCCATCACGGAGATGGAGCACCACTCCAACATCGTGCCGTGGCAGCTGCTCTCGCAGCGCACGGGCGCGAAGCTGAAGTGGTTCGGCCTCACCGACGACGGCAGGCTCGACCTGTCGAACATCGAAGAGGTCATCACCGAGAAGACCAAGATCGTCTCGTTCACCCTGGTCTCGAACCTGCTGGGGACGGTCAACCCGGTCGAGGCGATCATCCGGCGCGCCCAGGAGGTCGGTGCGCTCGTCTGCATCGACGCCTCCCAGGCCGCGCCGCACATGGTCCTCGACGTGCAGGCCCTCCAGGCCGACTTCGTGGCCTTCACCGGCCACAAGATGTGCGGCCCGACCGGCATCGGCGTGCTGTGGGGACGGCAGGAGCTCCTGGAGGACCTGCCTCCGTTCCTCGGCGGCGGCGAGATGATCGAGACCGTGTCGATGCACTCCTCGACGTACGCCCCGGCGCCGCACAAGTTCGAGGCGGGTACGCCCCCGATCGCCCAGGCCGTCGGCCTCGGCGCGGCCGTGGACTACCTCTCGGCGATCGGCATGGAGAACATCGCGCGCCACGAGCACGCGATCACCGAGTACGCCGTCCGTCGCCTCCTGGAGGTCCCGGACCTGCGGATCATCGGCCCCACCACGGCCGAGGACCGCGGCGCTGCGATCTCGTTCACGCTCGGGGACATCCACCCGCACGACGTGGGCCAGGTCCTCGACGAGCAGGGCATCGCGGTCCGGGTCGGCCACCACTGCGCGCGGCCGGTCTGCCTGCGGTACGGAATTCCTGCGACCACGCGGGCGTCGTTCTATCTGTACTCCACCCCGGCCGAGGTCGACGCCCTGGTCGAGGGTCTGGAGCACGTACGGAACTTCTTCGGCTAGGGGATTCTCGTGAAGCTGGATTCGATGTACCAGGACGTCATCCTGGACCACTACAAGCACCCCCACGGGCGCGGTCTTCGGGACGGCGATGCCGAGGTGCACCACGTCAACCCGACGTGCGGCGACGAGATCACGCTCCGGGTGAAGTACGCCGGGTCGCGGATCGAGGACGTGTCGTACGAGGGCCAGGGCTGTTCGATCAGCCAGGCCTCGGCGTCCGTGCTCAACGAACTGCTCGTCGGCAAGGAGCTGGCCGAGGCACAGAAGATCCAGGGCACGTTCCTGGAGCTGATGCAGTCCAAGGGCCAGCTCGAGCCGGACGACGCGATGGAGGAGATCCTGGAGGACGCGGTCGCGTTCGCCGGAGTCTCCAAGTACCCCGCCCGGGTCAAGTGCGCGCTGCTCAGCTGGATGGCGTGGAAGGACGCGACCGCCCAGGCGCTGGGCGACGCGGAGAGGAAGTCGGCATGACCGAGAACGCCGAGGCCACGATGAAGCCGGCCTCCGAGGAAGAGATCCGCGAGGCGCTGTACGACGTCGTCGACCCCGAGCTGGGCATCGACGTGGTCAACCTCGGGCTGATCTACGGCATCCACATCGACGATTCCAACATCGTCACGCTGGACATGACCCTGACGTCGGCGGCCTGTCCGCTGACCGACGTGATCGAGGACCAGGCGAAGGCCGCCACCGACGGCATCGCCAGCGAACTGAAGATCAACTGGGTCTGGATGCCGCCGTGGGGCCCGGACAAGATCACGGACGACGGCCGCGAGCAGCTGCGCGCGCTCGGCTTCAACGTCTGACCTTCCGCCGGAAATACGGTGAACGGCCATGCCCGCCAGGCACACTGGCGGGCATGGCCGTTTCTCTGTACCAGATCGCGATCGATGTGCACGACGCCAAGCGCCAGGCCGAGTTCTGGACGCGGGTGCTCGACTGGAAGGTGCTCTACGAGGACGAGGAGGAGATCGTCATCGGCGCGGGGGAGCACGCCCTGCCCGGCATCGTGTTCCTCTCCGTGCCCGAGTCCAAGACCGTCAAGAACCGGCTTCACCTCGACCTCTCGCCCGACGACCAGGACGCCGAGGTCGAGAGGATCGTCGGCCTCGGGGCCCGGAGGGTGGACGTCGGACAGGGCGAGGACGTCACCTGGGTGGTCCTCGCCGACCCGGAGGGCAACGAGTTCTGCGTGCTGCGGCCGAAGAAGTCGCTGGTCGACTGAGGGGAACCGCCCACCGCCCGGGTGAGGACGTCGCTCACCGGCCGGACGTGGGGTCCCCGGCCGCCTGGAGGAGGGCCGGGGCCAGGTTCTCCTTGCGGATGCGCTGGTCGACGTAGATCAGGCTGGTGACCAGCGGCGGGAAGACCGAGACGACGATCTGGCCGAGCACCGACAGGATCATGCTGACCGCCAGGAAGGGCGCCATCTCGGCCAGGAGCTCGCCAGGGGACTCGGGGGCGCTCTGCGCGGAGAAGGTCGCGGGGGTCGAGAACAGCTGGGCGAAGGCCTGGAAGAGGGAGCCGGCCGCCCCGGAGATGACGCCCGCCACCAGCAGGGCCCCGAAGATCCGCCACCACGAGCCGTCCACCAGACGCCACGAGCGGCGCATCGCCGCCGCCGCGCGCTGCCTCTCGAAGACCGCCGCCGACGGGGCCAGGCTCAGCTTCACCCAGAGCCAGGTCGCCAGGGGGATCAGCACCAGCGCGCCGACCAGGCCGAGGGCCGGCAGGCCCCAGGAGACCGGGCCCGAGTCGTCGGCCGCCGCGAGGGCCGCCACCATCAGCCCGACGAAGGCCGCGCCGAAGAGGGCCATCGGCAGCAGCATGACCAGCATGGTCAGGAAGACCGTTCCGAGGACCGCGGGCATGCTCGCCCAGGCACGGCGCCACACCGCGCCGAAGGTGGTGGGGCGGCCGAGCACCGCCTCCTGGAGGACGGCGGGGCAGGCGGCGTAGACCACGCCGCTCGCGGCGATCATCGCGATCATGGCGACGAGCCAGACGACGCCGAACGCGATCAGCAGCGGCCGCACGTCGTCCCAGGACGGTTCCTGGTTCCCCGAGAGGTCGAAGAGCCCGGGCAGGTGGTCGCCGACCGCCGCGTAGGCGATCCAGATCGCGGCGGCCACCACCAGCGTCGCGGTGCCGTAGGCGGCCAGCGTCACCCCCATGAGCTGCTTCCAGTGGCGGCCGAGGGTCGCGAAGGCGCCGGTCAGTATCTCGCTCAGCTTGAGCGGCACGAGGGGTATCACGCCGGGCTTCGGCGGGGGCGGTGGGGGAGCGTAGCCGTAGCCGTACGGTCCCGAGTGATGCGTCATGCGGGACACCGTAGCGGCAGGCCCCATGGGCGGGGCGTCCCGGGATGCGTACGCCCGTTCCCATCGTTGTGTACGCTCGTACACATGGGATACGGACTGCTGGCCGGGGCGATCGCCGCGGAGATCGTCGGGACGACGGCCATGAAGTACAGCGACGGCTTCTCCCGGCTCTGGCCCTCGCTCGTCACCGTCGGCGGCTATCTGCTCGCCTTCGCGCTCCTCGCGCAGACGCTCAAGACCCTGGAGATCGGCACGGCGTACGCGATCTGGTCGGGCGTGGGCACCGCGGCCGTCGCCGCCATCGGCGTCCTCTTCATGAACGAGTCGCTCGGTCTCGCCAAGGTCGCCGGCATCGTCCTGATCGTGGCCGGTGTGGTCGTCCTCAACCTCGGCGGCGCGCACTGATGGCCCGCGCCCGCCGCCACGACCCCGAGCGGCGCCGGCGGATCGTCGACGCGGCCCTGCGTGTCGTGGGGCGGCTCGGCATCGCCGGGCTCAGTCACCGGACGGTCGCCGCCGAGGCGGACGTGCCGCTCGGCTCCACCACGTACCACTTCGCCTCCCTCGACGAACTCCTCGTCGCCGCCCTGCGCCAGGCCGACGAGGGCTTCGGACGCGCGGTCCGCGAGAGCGGCGCCCTCGCGGACCCGGGGGCCGACCTCGCGCGGGAGCTGGCCGGCCTGATGGGACAGTGGCTCGGCGGCGAACGGACGGGCGCGGAGCTGGAGTACGAGCTCTACCTGGCAGCCCTGCGCCGGCCCGCCCTGCGCCCGGTCGCCGCCGAATGGACGGACGCCGTCGTCCGGCCCCTCGCGGGGCGGACGGACCCGGTGACCGCCCGCGCCCTGGTCGCGCTCATGGACGGCATCTGTCTGCGGGTGCTGCTGACGGACGGGACGTACGACGAGGAGTACGCGCGGGAGGTCCTGGCCCGGGTGCTCACGCCGGCGGGGCCGAAGCCGGGCGGGGCGCCCGGGACGGGGACGCCCGCGGCCGGGGCGACCGGGCCGCCGGAGCGCCCGCCCGCGGTCTCGGCGGAACCGCCGGAGCATCCGCCCCCCGCCTCGTCGGATCCGCCGGACGGCTCGACCGACACCTGAGACCGGTTGGCCCGCGCGGGGGCCCGCCCGTTAGGTTTTCCGCATGACCACTGCTCCTCGCACCACCGGCGCCGTCGCCGCCGGCCTCGCCACCATCGCCGGTGACGGCACCGTTCTCGACACCTGGTTCCCCGCCCCCGCGCTGACCGACGCGCCCGGCCCCGCCGGGACCGAGCGGCTCACCCCCGACGCCGCGGTCGACGCCCTCGGCGCAGGCGCCGCCAAGGCGATCGGCGTGGACGCCCGCCGGGGCGTCGAGGTGGTCGCCGTCCGTACCGCCATCGCCTCCCTCGACGACAAGCCGCTCGACGCCCACGACGCGTACCTCCGTCTGCACCTGCTCAGCCACCGGCTGGTCAAGCCGCACGGCCAGAGCCTCGACGGCCTCTTCGGCGTCCTCGCCAACGTCGCCTGGACCTCGCTCGGCCCGGTCGCCGTCGACGACGTCGAGAAGGTGCGCCTCAACGCCCGTGCCGAGGGCCTTCACCTCCAGGTGACCTCGATCGACAAGTTCCCGCGGATGACCGACTACGTCGCCCCCGCCGGAGTCCGCATCGCCGACGCCGATCGCGTCCGGCTCGGCGCGCACCTCGCCGCCGGCACCACCGTCATGCACGAGGGCTTCGTCAACTTCAACGCCGGCACCCTCGGCACCTCGATGGTCGAGGGCCGGATCTCCGCCGGTGTCGTCGTCGGCGACGGCTCCGACATCGGCGGCGGTGCCTCCACGATGGGCACGCTCTCCGGCGGCGGCAACGTCGTCATCTCCATCGGCGAGCGCTGCCTGATCGGCGCCGAGGCGGGCGTCGGCATCGCGCTCGGCGACGAGTGCGTCGTCGAGGCCGGCCTCTACGTCACCGCCGGAACGCGCGTCACGATGCCCGACGGCGAGGTCGTCAAGGCCCGCGACCTCTCCGGCGCCTCGAACATCCTCTTCCGCCGCAACTCGGTCACCGGCGCCGTCGAGGCCCGCCCGAACAACGCGGTGTGGGGCGGACTGAACGAGGTGCTCCACAGCCACAACTGACCCGACGTGACCGATGCGGGTGACTCTGCGTTAGCAGGAGGACGCGGATCACAGCGTCATACGAACGGACAAGGCGAGGAGTCGACATGAGGACGAGGCGCACCGTCGTCGGACTGATCGGGGCGTTGACCGCCGCGGCGGTGCTGGTGCCCGTCACGGCCGCCACCGCGGACGAGACACACAACCACTCGCACAACGGGCCGCACGTCTCCCTGATCTCGATCGGCCAGGTCGACGACCCGCTGGAGGACGTCCTGGAGCATGCCGCGATCCTCGGCAGCACGTACGTCAAGGACTGACCCGGCTCCTCGCACGCCGCGGCCCGCCGACCCTCTCCGGGGCGGCGGGCCGCGGCGCAGGGCCCGGCCGGCCTCCGCTCAGCGGGGCGGCAGGGCGAGCTTGAAACCGTCGTGGCTGCGCGCGAAGCCCAGGGAGGCGTAGAAGCGGTGGGCGTCCGACCGCCGCTTGGCGCTCGTCAGCTGCACGAGCCCGCAGCCGCGGGCTCGGGCCCGCTCCACGGCCCGGCCCAGCAGCTCCCGGCCGAGCCCGCCACCGCGCCGGTCGGCCCTGATCCGGACCGCCTCGATCAGCGCGCGCTCGGCGCCGCCCTTGCCCAGGCCGGGGATATAGGTGGCCTGCAGACACCCCACGACCGTCCCGTCTTCCTCCACCAGCACCAGGATCTCGTTGCGCGCGTCGCCCTCGATGTCCGCGAAGGCCCGCTCGTACGCCTCCGTGACGGTGACCGAGGTCGGGTCGACGACGTGCTCCTCGTCGGCGAGCAGGGCGAGAACGGCCGGGAGTTCGGCGCGGGTGGCGGCACGGAAGATCATGACCGGAGTCTGCCACGCACCCGTTTGACCTCAACCATGGTCGAGGAAACAGGCTGGAGCCCCGACGACAGGAGGATCCGTCATGCGCTCCGTACTCCAGCCCCACGCCCGTCCCGACGCCACCCGCGCCGGCGTCGGACTCGTCCTCGCCGGCACCTGGCGGGTCGGCACGCCCGAGCGGCAGCGGACGGCCGTCGACGCGATCGCCCGGGCCTGGCAACGCCGGGACTGGCCGGACGCCGGACTCCTGTCGTACTCCGTGTACACCGGGACCGACGGCCGGACACTGCTCCACCACTCCCAGTGGACGAGCGAGGAGGCGTACCAGCGGTACGTCCACGCGGTCCGCGACGACCGCAACGCCGAGATCGACGCGGCGGTCCCCGGCGTCGAGCGGGTCGGGCTGCGGCGCTACGGGCCGCCGTACCGCTCCGCCGTGCTCGACGAGGAGCGCGCCCTCGCCGTGCCCGGCTGTGTCGTGACCGTCGAGGCCTCCTTCGACGGGCCCGACGCCGATCGGCAACGCGCCTGGGTGGACACGGTGTGCGCGGCGATGGCCGACGACGCCGGCCGGCGCCCGGCCCGCGGCGGCATCGCGGCGCACTTCCACCTCGCCACCGACGGCTCCGGAGTGCTGAATCACGCCGAGTGGGAGAGCGAGCAGGCCCATGCCGTGTGGCAGGCCGAGCAAGGCCCGCTCACCGACGCCTGGGCGGCGGTGCACCGGTTCCCCGGTCTGAGCGGCAGCCGCGTACGGCGGTACACGCCCGCGCTGAGCCTGCACGCGGGCGTGTGACCGGCCGGCACCCGATCCACCGGCCGGCCCCTGCCGCTACGGGCGGAAGCGCAGGACCTGGGGGTCGTGGTCGCTGTTCTGGTCGGCGAACTCCGCGTTGATGTGGACGCTGTCGTACTCGAAGTGGTGGATCCCCGGGCTGGTCAGGATCTGGTCGAGGACCTGGCTGTTGCCCTGGTAGACGTACGAGTAGCGCTCGCCGCGCGGCAGCGACTTCACGGCCGGGTAGAGCGCCCCGCCGTCCGTCAGTGCCTTCGTGGTCTCGGAGAACTCGAAGTCGTTGATGTCACCGAGCACGAGCACGTCGGCCTGCTTCTCGACGGCGAGGACGTCCTTGACGAAGGCGTTCACGGCCTGCGCCTGGAGCAGGCGCTTGGCCTCGGAGGAACGGTTCGGCGGCTGGTGGTGCGAGGTGAGGCCCTCGTCGCCGCCCTTCGAGCCGAAGTGGTTGGCGATCACGAAGACCGTGCGGCCGCGGAAGGTGAACTCGCCCGCCAGCGGCTTGCGGCTGCTCTCCCAGGCCGTGTTCGCCGGATCGATCCGCCCGGGGGAGAGGGTCAGCGCGGCCCGGCCGCGCTCGCCGCGCACGACACCGGTCGCCGTCGTCGCGTCGCCGCCCGCCCGGTCGGTGAAGGAGACCCGCTCCGGGTTGAAGAGGAAGACCTGACGGATGTTGCCGCCGGGCTCGCCGCCGTCCTTGTTGTTCTCCGGGTCCACGGAGCGCCACTCGTAGGCCGGGCCGCCGGCCGCGGTGATCGCGTCCGTGAACTTCTTCAGCGTCTGGCCCGCGGCGACCGTGCCGTCGTTCTTGGCGCCGTTGTCGTCCTGGATCTCCTCCAGGGCGAGGATGTCGGGCGAGGCCAGGTTGTCCACCACGGCCGCGGCCAGCGCGTCGAACTTCTCCTGCGGGTCGGACGGGTCGAGGTTCTCGACGTTGTACGTCGCCACGGCCAGCTCGTTCTTGTGCTGCTTGTCCGTCGTCTCGCGCTCGAGACCGCGGTCGACGACGGTGCCCATGGTGCGCGCGGTCACGGTGTAGCCGCCGAACTGGTTGAAGTCCAGGGGGCCTTCGGTGCTGCCGGCGAGGACGTCGCCGACGTTCGCCTTCGGGAAGGGCTTCTCGGCGATCGGGGTCAGCGACTGGATCTGGAGCCGGCCGGTGTTCTGGGCGGTGTACGAACCGTAGACGGCGCCGCCGCGACGGTTGTCGTTCTCCCAGGGCTTCACCGTCACCCACAGCTCGGAGTACGGGTCGGTGGCGCCGACCACCCGCGAGGTGCCGACGCGGACGTTGGTGCCCTCCAGGGACTCGTAGTAGTCCAGGGCGTACGACTCCGGGTCCAGTGCCAGGCCGTTGATGGATCCGGCGGCGGCCGGGTCGCCCTCGGGGGCGTACGCGTCCGGCACGGAGAAGCCGGAGATCGTCACGGGGGCCGGGACGGCGTTGCCGGAGGAGACCACGGTGACCGTCGGCCGGGTGATCTGGGTGAGCGACTGGTTGCCGGAGTTCAGGCCGCCGGGGACGTACTCGCCGACGGTGCCCGCCACGCTCACCGCGTCGCCGACGGCGACGGTGGGGACGGAGCTGGTGAAGACGAACAGGCCCTCGCTGGTGGCCGGGTCGTCGTCGCCTTGCGGGTCCTGGATCCAGAACCCGCGCGAACCGTAGGTGCGCACGCCGGTGACGATGCCCGTGACACCGGTGACCTGGCGGCCGACGAGGGGCGAGATACGGGTCGTGCCCTGGATGTCGTGGACGCGGACGCCCGCGGTGGTCCCCGCCGGGGTCGTCTCCGCCGAGGCGGAGGAGCCTGCGAGGAGTCCGGCCGCCAGCGCGGCGGACACGACGGCGGCGACGGCCGCGGATCTCGGTATGGAGGAAGGCATCAAGGGGCTCCGGAGGTGCTTGGAGGATCGGTCGATGTATCTACGCGCGTCAATCTCTTGGCTGCGCGCCCTCCTTGTCAAGGGTCGACGGGTGTACGAAGGCTGACGGAATCGTGAACCGGATGACCTCGCCGCAATTGCGTCTACCCTGAAGGCCGTCTCTGACCGACTCGGGCCCCCACCCCCCCATCGCTTCGAGGAGAAGACCCTTCATGGCATCGGACCGCCCCACCCTGCCGCCCGTTCAGCTGCACTCGGACGCGGAGCTGGCGCGGGACGCCCTGGCCACCCCCCTGCTCGCCCGCGCCGTGCGGCTCGCCCGCTGGGCCGGGCCGGAGACCAGGGTCGGCGTGGGAGGCGAGCTGCTCGACGAGCAACTGCCCGCGGCCGCCGAGGCGCTGGGGCTGGCGGCGGACGAGAACGGCGCGGCCGACGCGAGCGAGGCCTGGCGGGTCGCCGTGGACACCGGTCTCGTGGAGACCGAGGACGGGGACGTCGCCGGTGACGAGGGCTCCGAAGACGGCGCGCACGAAGGGTCCGGCGACGCGGCGGACGACGCCGGAACGGGCGTCGGCACGGTCACGGCGGGCGAGAACCTCGCCCTCCTCACCGGCGGCGGCGCGCCGCTCGACGTCCTCGGCATCTGGCTGGACGCGCTGGACGTCGTCTTCGCCGACGCCACCGCGCCCGTGCTCGAGGACCTCGCGGAGGTCATCGGCGAGGACGGCGAGATCGACTTCGAACTGCTCGACTGGAACCCCGAGGAAGAGGCGGAGTTCCTGGAGGGCGTGCTGGGCAACCTGTACTTGCTGACCGTCGGCGAGGCCGGGGCGGGCGACGGCCCCGTGCCGCTGCCCGCGCTCGCCGCGTCGATGATCGTGCCGGACGACATGGGCGAACCGACGGACGACGTCCTGGAGCAGGTGTCGGAGGCGATGATGCGTCTCGACGACCAGTTCCGTCTGCTCGAACCGATCGGGCTCGTCGAGTACCAGCCCGTCGACGAGGCGCTGATGGCGGAGGAGGGCGAGGAGCCGGCCCCGCCGGTCGACGAGGAGGACGTCACGCGGTACGGCATGGTGCGCCTGACGCCGCTCGGCCTGTACGGCGTCAGGGCCCGGATGCTGGAGGCGGGCGTGGACGCGCCGGCGGTCGGCGACCTGGCCGACAAGGGAGCCGACGCGCTGCTCGACGGGATCGCGCACTACCCGCTGACGGCGGCGCGCGCCGAGACGGTGGGATGGCTGGCCGGGAGGGACGCGCTGACGGCGGCGCGCGAGCTGCTCGCGGCCGCGCGGGGTGCGGACGCGGGGTCGCCGCTGCGGCGCCTGCACTGCCAGCAGACCCTGTCCCTGGTCGGCGAGGGGGCGGAGCCCGCGGTCCGCGAGGTCCTGGACGACGCGGAGCTGGGGGGCCTGGCGAGGGTCTGGCTGGCGGAGCGGGGAGCGACGGACATCCCGGCGCCGCCGGAGTCGATGATCTTCTGGCTGGCGATCGACACGATCGCGGCGCAGCTGGAGGCGGACGGCGACCTGGAGGAGCTCCAGGACCTGGCCGAGGGCCTGACCGGCCGTCACAGCGGCTTCTTCGAGGCGGCCTGGCGGGTGGACCACCCGGCGACGGCGGAGGTCCTGGAGGCGCTGGGCCGCCTCCACCGGGACAAGGGCGCGGCGAAGGAGGCCCGCAAGGCCGCCTTCAAGGCGAGGTCCCGCACGGGGGCGTGACGGGGCGCGCGGGCCCGGGCGCCTGACCTGACGGCGGCCCGGGGGCGCGACGGTGGCCCTGGCCCGGCTGAGGGGCATCGCGCCGGACGACGGTGAGGGCCGGTGCCCGCGCCACGGGCGGCGCCCAGCGCCGGCGTGCGGGTCAGGTGCGTATGTGGGACGCGCCGTTGAGGTCGAGGGTGGTGCCCGCGCCACGGGCGTGGCTCGGCGCCGGCGTGCGGGTCAGGTGCGCAGGTGGGACGCGCCGTTGAGGTCGAGGATGGTGCCCGAGGACCACTCCGCCGCCGGGGACGCGAGCCAGAGGACCGCCGCGGCGATCTCGTCGGCCGAGGCGACGCGGTGGAAGGGGCTCTGGGCCAGGATGGCCGCCCCCTCCGGGCCCGTGAGGCGGGGGGCGACGCGTTCGGTCGCGAAGAACCCCGGGGCGACCGAGGCGACGCCGATGCCGTGCGGGGCCAGCGAGACCGCGAGCGACTGGCCCAGCGCGTGGACCGCCGCCTTCGTCGCCCCGTACGCCGGGTGGTCGGGCTCTCCCCGGAACGCCCCGCGCGAACCGATGTTGACGATCCGTCCGCCACCGCCCTGCTCGATCATCCGCCGCGCCGCCAGATGACTCAGGTTCGCCGTGGCGAGCAGGTTCACGGAGACGTGTCGCTGCCAGAGCGCCACCCACTCCTCGTACGGAGTCTCCGGCAGCGGGTGCCGGATGTTCACGGCCGCGTTGTTCACCAGCACGTCGATCCCGCCCAGCGCCTCCGCCGCCGCGTCCGTCACCGTCACCGCCACCGCCGGATCCGCCAGGTCGCCGCCGACCAGGGCGTGGCCCGTGCCGTCGAGCGAGTCGAGGGTCGCCCGGGCCTCCTCGGCGCGCGAGCCGTAGTGGACGGCCACCCGGTCGCCGTTGGCGGCGAAGGCCTGGGCCACGGCGCGGCCGAGGCCCCGCGACGCACCGCTGATCAGGACCCGTCGACCGGACGCGGGGAGGTTCATGGAGGGAGGCCCTTCTGTTCGACCGGCGTGCGCACGCGCACGGGACCGTGTGCCCCGACATCCGGTGACAACGGGGGAGACGTACGCCATGCCCCTCCACCGTAGAGAGTTCGCCAGGCGGTCCGCCGCCGCGGGTGCCGGTCTCGCGACCTCACCAGCACCGCCGGCGCCCTCGCCACCGCCCCCGAGGCGCTCGCCGCCGACCGCCTCCCTGCACCGCCGACCGTACGCGGCGGCCCCGTTGACCTGGTCAGCCCCGGTGACTGACACCTAACATGTCAGCTCATGGACGCACTGCGGCCCGTGGGCCGGACGCTTCTGCGTGACCAGGCGTACGAGGCCCTGCGCGACGCGATCGTGCGCGGGGACCTCGCGCCCGGTTCCGTGGTCAAGGACGCCGATCTCGCCGAGCGGCTGGGGCTCTCGCGCGCACCCGTGCGCGAGGCCCTGGCCCGGCTCGCCGACGAAGGTCTCGTGGAGACCAAACCCCAGAGCTACACCCGGGTCACCCGCCTCGTCAGCCGGGTCGTCCGGGACGCCGCCGCGGTCGTGCGGGTGATGCACGAACTCGCCACCCGCACCGGCGTGCCGCTGCTCGGCCCCGAAGGCATCCGGGCCATGCGCGAGGCCAACGTGCGCTTCGCCGCCGCCGTGCGCTCCGCCGACGTGGAGGCCGCCCTGCGCGCCGACGACGAACTGCACCAGGTCCTCGTGAGCGCCAGCGGCAACCACGCCGTCGCCGCCACCATCGACCGGTACACCCCGCTCCTGCGCCGCGTCGAGCGCCGCCTCTTCGGCGACACCGGAGCCTGTGGCTCGGCCGCGCTGCACGACCGCCTGATCGCGGCGTGCGCGGCGGGGGACACGGACGAGGCCGTCACGGTGACGACGGAGATCTGGCGCGCCCTGGAGGAACTCGCCGACGACGCCGCAGACGTGACCGCCGTACGCGGACGCGTTCCCCAGCCCTTGTAGTCCGGAGCCGCTGTAGGCCGGCCGGCGCAGGACACCGCGCCCCTCCTGCCCCCCGCGCCCCTCCTGCCCCCCGCGCTCGCTCCGCCGCAGCACGTCCCGTCACGCGCAGCACGTCGTACGCCCGCACGTTCCGCACGGCACGTCACGACCCCGGGAGCCGCCATGCCGATCGCCGACTTCGACCGCTATCCCCTGCTGTTCGGTCCTTCCCCGGTCCACCCCCTCGAACGGCTCGGTGACCACCTCGGCGGCGCCACCCTCTGGGCCAAGCGGGAGGACTGCAACTCCGGTGTGGCGTACGGCGGCAACAAGACCCGCAAGCTGGAGTACCTCGTGGCCGACGCCCTGGCGCAGGGCTGTGACACGCTCGTCTCCATCGGCGGGGTGCAGTCCAACCACACCCGCCAGGTCGCCGCCGTCGCCGCCCGCGCCGGGCTGAGGTGCGTGCTGGTCCAGGAGAGCTGGGTGGACTGGCCCGACCCGGTCTACGACAAGGTCGGCAACATCCTCGTCAGCCGCCTCACGGGCGCCGATGTGCGCCTGGTGAAGGCCGGGTTCGGCATCGGGTTCAAGGAGAGCTGGGAGCTGGCCCTGCGGGAGGTCGAGGAGAGCGGAGGCAAGCCGTACGCCATCCCGGCCGGCGCCTCCGACCATCGCCTCGGCGGGCTCGGCTTCGCCCACTGGGCCTATGAGGTGGCCGAGCAGGAGCGGACGCTGGGGGTCTTCTTCGACACCGTCGTCGTCTGCTCGGTGACCGGCTCCACCCAGGCCGGCATGGTCGCCGGCTTCGCCGCGCTCGCCGAGGAGGGCGGCCCGGCACGCCGGATCATCGGCATCGACGCCTCGGCGAAGCCCGGAGCGACCCACGAGCAGATCACCCGCATCGCCAGGAACACCGCCGCCCTGATCGGCGTCGAGCGGGAGATCACGGCCGCGGACGTCGAGCTGCACGACCGGTATCACGCCGGGGTGTACGGCATCCCCGACGAGGCCACCCTCGACGCGATGCGGCTCGCCGCCCGTACGGAGGGGATGGTCACCGACCCCGTCTACGAAGGGAAGTCGATGGCGGGCCTGATCGACCTGGTGACACGGGACGAGATCGGCCGTGACTCGACCGTCCTCTACGCCCACCTCGGCGGTCAGCCGGCCCTCGACGCCTACAGCGCGCTGTTCTGACCGCCGCGCGCACCGTCCACGGCGGGCCGTGGACGGTGCGGCCGTGGACGGTGCGCGTCGGTTGCGCGGGGGAGCGCGTCGCCCCGCGGTGCTCCGCGTGCGGGTGCGTGGTTCAGAGCGCCTGGGCGGCCGGTTTCACCATGCCGCGGACGGTCCGGGACTTCACGAAGTCGCCCAGCGCCGTCATCTCCCACTCGCCCGAGAACTGCTTGATGAGCTTGGCCATCATGACGCCGGTCTGCGGCTCGGCGCCGGTGAGGTCGAAGCGGACCAGCTCCTCGCCGGTCGCCGCGTCCATCAGCCGGCAGTACGCCTTCGCGACCTCGGTGAACTTCTGCCCGGAGAACGAGTTCACCGTGAAGACCAGGCCGGTCGCGTCGGCCGGGAGACGGCCGAGGTCGACGACGATGACCTCGTCGTCGCCGGCTCCCTCACCGGTGAGGTTGTCCCCGGAGTGCTTGATCGAGCCGCTGAGGATGGACAGCTTGCCGAAGTAGCAGCTGTCCAGGTGGTTGCGCTGGGGGCCGTAGGCGATGACCGAGGCGTCGAGGTCGATGTCCTTGCCGCGGTACGCCGGCTCCCAGCCGAGGCCCATCTTGACCTGTGAGAGCAGCGGCCGGCCGCCCTTGACGAGCGAGACGGTCTGGTTCTTCTGGAGGCTGACGCGGCCCTTGTCGAGGTTGATCTTGCCGGGGGCGGCGGGGGGCGCGGGAGGGGTCGCGGCGGCCACGCGCGGGTCGGCGGGGGCGGCCACCGGAGGGGCGGTCACGGGCGGGGCGACCGGCGGGGCCGGGGGAGCGGCCGGGGCCGCGGCGGCGGGCGCCGCCGGCTCCTCGTCGACGGAGACGCCGAAGTCGGTGGCGATGCCGGCGAGCCCGTCGGCGTAACCCTGGCCCACGGCCCGCGCCTTCCAGGCGCCGTTGCGCAGATAGATCTCCACGACCACCAGCGCCGTCTCCGTGCCGAGCCGCGGCGGGGTGAAGGTGGCGAGGACGCTGCCGTCGTCGGCGTTGCGGATCGTCGCCGTGGGCTCGATGCCCTGGAAGGACTGGCCGGCCGCGTCGGGGCTCGCGGTGACCACGATCTTCTCGATCCCGGCCGGTACCGCTCCGGTGTCCACGACGATCGCGTCCGGCGCCGTGCCGCCGCCGGAGCGGTACGCCACGCCCGGGCCGGCCGGCTGGTTGTAGAAGATGAAGTCGTCGTCCGAGCGCACCTTGCCCTCGGGAGTGAGCAGCAGGCCCGAGACGTCGAGCCGCACCGGAGCGGCGACGTCCACCGCCACGCGCGCGGCGGAGAGAGGGATGTTCGAGCCGGGGGTCATAGCGGTCATGCCAGGGCTAACGAGCGAGACCGCTTTGCCGTTCCCTTACCTTCCCGCCCTTCGGCCACTTCGGTTACGCGGGTGGTCGCGGGCGGTCCGTTCGTTGCCGAACTTGTAGGCGCCGGTCCAGCGGGCCATCACCAGCTGGGCGTCGCCCGACGCCACCTCCGCCAGGAACTTCTCGGCCCGGCCGCCGCGCAGGGTGCCGGCGGCGCGGCCGCGGTGGGTGAGCAGGACCGCGCCGTCCGCGCGCCGCTCGTAGCTGAATCCGAAAGGCTGAGGCATGACGGGCATCCTGCCGGTCGGAGGCGGGTCCGTCATACGAATATTCTTGCGACTCGTGGGTGGGAGTTCTTTTCGTACGCGGGACGTCGACCAGGCGCGGCTCGAGATCGACGCGCGGTACTACGCCAACTTCATGGACGTCATCGAGCGGCGGAGCCGTCCCTTCACGGCCCGTTTCGACACCGTCGAGCTGGGCCCGCTGGTCATCGGCGACCTCGCCTGCGGGGCGGACGTCCGGATGCGTTTCGGCGAGCTCGGCGCGTTCCACGTCAACGCGCCGCTGAGCGGGACCATGGAGCTGCGTCAGGGTGGTGGGAGGGCTCCGCTGCTCGCGACGGCGGCCGAGGCGGTGGTGCTCGACCCCGTCGGGGACACCTTCCTCGACCGCTGGAGCGGGGACTGCCGGGCGCTCTCCGTCAAGATCGACGCGGCCGCGCTGAGCGACCGCCT
The DNA here is from genome assembly GCF_055609145.1 of Streptomyces sp. NPDC036822. Classification (NCBI taxonomy): domain Bacteria; kingdom Bacillati; phylum Actinomycetota; class Actinomycetes; order Kitasatosporales; family Streptomycetaceae; genus Streptomyces; species Streptomyces sp. NPDC036822. The sequence continues at coordinate 88,373 of NZ_JBVJPY010000001.1, read as the reverse complement.
GGAGCGCCTGACGGGACGCCCGCTGCGCAGCCGGCTCTCCCTCGCCCCGCGCCTGGACACCTCGCGCGGCCCCGGGCTCGCCTGGGTGCGCTTCGCCGGGCAGGTGGCGCGGGAGGCGCTGCGCGGGGACGGCCTGGCCCACCACGAGCTGGTCGCCCTGCCCCTCCAGGAGGCCCTGCTGAACGGGCTGCTGCTGGCCGCCGAGCATCCCTGGCGCGAGGAGCTGGACCGTCCCGGCGAGCGGCTGCGGCCCGCACCCGTCAAACGCGCGATGGACGCCGTACGGGCACGGCCAGAGCACCCCTTCACCACCACCGAACTGGCCCTCCTCGCCAAGGTGAGCGTGCGGCGGCTCCAGGAGTCCTTCCGGCAGTACGTGGGGATGTCACCGATGGCGTACGTCCGCGAGGTCCGGCTCGACCGGGTCCACGAGGAGCTGCGGGACGGTGAGCCGGGCGAGCTGGGGGTGGGCGACGTGGCCTGGCGCTGGGGGTTCGCGCACCAGGGGCGGTTCGCCGCGCAGTACCGGACGCGGTTCGGCGAGACGCCCTCGCAGACGCTGAGGGCCACCGGCGCCACCCGCCGGGGCCCCGTCCGGGCCTGAGCCGCCGGGCCCGGCCCGGCCCGACGTGCCGCGCTTCACGGACAGGCTCCGCGCTGCGCGGATAGTGCCGGACGGGCGGCGTCCCTAGAGTGCGGAGGTCGGGTGTGCCCTGCAGGCCCTGACCCGGGCCCCGGCCGGCGCTCCCCCGCATGTCCGGCCGGGCCCGCGTACCTTCCCGCCGTCCGCGTCGGCTCAGGACGGCCAGCGCGGCGGGTCGGTGCAGAAGTGGCCGCCCAGGTTCGCCTCCGCCGGATCGTCGTCGGCCGGCAGGCCCCGCTCGGCGATGATCCGCTCCGCGAAGGGTTCCGAGTCGTCCTGGGGGTCGTACCCCAGGGCCCGCGCGGAGGAGAGGTCCCACCACAGACGGGTGTTGGCGGAGGAGCCGTAGACCACGGTGTGTCCCACGTTGTCGGCGGTGAGGGCCGCGTGCAGCAGCCGGGCGCAGTCCGCCGGGCTCAGCCACATCGACAGCATCCGCACCGAGGTCGGCTCGGGGAAGCAGGAGCCGATCCGCACCGAGACGGTCTCGATGCCGTGCGTGTCCCAGTAGAACTGGGCCATGTCCTCGCCGAAGCACTTGGACAGGCCGTAGAAGGTGTCCGGCCGGTGCGGGGTGCCGACCGGGATCAGGGGATCGTCGCCGCGGGGGCGCGGGGTGAAGCCCACGGCGTGGTTGCTGGACGCGAAGACGATCCGGCGCACCCCCTCTTCGCGCGCGGCCTCGTAGAGGTGGTGCAGGCCGGTGACGTTGGCGGCCATGACCTTCTCGAAGGTGGACTCCAGGGAGATCCCGGCGAGATGGACGACGGCGTCCACGCCCCGGACGGCCTCGCGCAGCGCCTTGCGGTCGGCGAGGTCGGCGACGATCGCGTCCGGTGCGCCGTCGACGGGCACGACGTCGAGCGGCCGCAGGGTGTATCCGTGGGCGGGCAGCAGCTCCCGCATCAGGGTGCCGACGCCACCGGCGGCGCCGGTGAGCAGGACGGTGCGGGGTGTGGACATGTAGCGGAGTCTCCGTCCATAGATCGCATTCACAACCATGGACACGCTAAGGAGTGCTCCACGGGTCGTCAAGAGTCCATGGGCGGGCCGTCAAGAGTCCATGTGGCAACGGGCCTGCGCCTTGACCGGCGCTCGACGCCTGCCTTAGCGTGAGCTTGTTCATGAATATGGACGACAATCAGAATTGTGCACGACGGTGCACGACGGACTTCTCTGGGAGCGCCCGTGACCTCAGCCCCGCTCGCCGACCGGCTCGACGGCCTGCTGTTCTTCCCCGTCACCGCCTTCGGTCCGGACGGCGCCGTCGACCTCGACCTCTTCCGCGCCCATGTGCGCGCCGGCGTCGAGGCGGGCGCGGCCGCCGTCTTCGCCTGCTGCGGCACCGGCGAGTTCCACGCCCTCACCCCGGAGGAGTTCCGGGCCTGCGTCGCCGCCGCGGTCGAGGAGACCGCGGGCCGCGTTCCCGTCGTGGCCGGCGCCGGCTACGGCACGGCGCTCGCGATCCAGTACGCCCGCCTCGCCGAGGAGGCGGGCGCCGACGGGCTCCTCGCCATGCCCCCGTACCTCGTGGTCGCCGACCAGGCGGGGCTGCTGCGGCACTACTCCGCGCTCGCCGCCGCGACCTCGCTCGACGTCATCGTGTACCAGCGCGACAACGCGATCCTGACCCCGGAGACCGTCGTCGCGCTCGCCCGCGTCGACGGCGTCATCGGTCTCAAGGACGGCCTGGGCGACCTCGACCTCATGCAGCGCATCGTCAGCGCCGTGCGGGCGGAGGGCCTTGACCTGCTCTACTTCAACGGCCTGCCCACCGCCGAACTCACCGGGCTCGCCTACCGGGGCATCGGGGTCACGCTCTACTCCTCCGCCGTCTTCTGCTTCGCCCCCGACATCGCCCTCGCCTTCCACCGCGCCCTCGCCTCCGGCGACGACGCGACCGTGGAACGGCTCATCGACGGCTTCTACCGGCCGCTCGTCGAACTCCGCGCCCAGGGACGCGGCTACGCCGTCTCACTGGTCAAGGCCGCCGTCCGGATGGGCGGTCTGGACGTGGGGGAGGTGCGGCCGCCGCTGAGCGAGCCGGCGCCCGAGCACCTCAAGGAACTGGCCGCGATCATCGAGCGCGGGCGGGCACTGCTGGGCGGAGCGTCGTGAGGGCCGGGACGTTCGTCTACCCCTGGGACGTCGTCGGCGACCCGGCGGCGCCGGGCCTGCTCGCGGAGCTGGGCGTAGCGCAGGTGACCCTCGCCTCCGCGTACCACTCCACGCGGGCCCTCACCCCCCGCCACCCCGCGCACCGCGTCGTCACGGCCGAGCACGCCGCCGTGCTCTACCCGCCGGACCCGGCCCGCTGGGCCGGGCGCGACCCGCGGCCGTACCCGGCGGGGGAGTGGGCGCCGGGAGACGCGTACGGCGAGGCCGCCGAGGCGCTCGCGGACGCGGGCCTGGAGGTCCACAGCTGGGTCGTCCTGGCCCACAACTCCCGGCTGGGCGCGGAGCGTCCGGAGACCTCGGTCGTCAACGCGTACGGCGACCGCTACCCCTGGGCGCCGTGCGTCGGCACGCCCGAGGTCCGCGCGTTCCTGGTCGACCTGGCGGCCGAGGCGGCGGTACGGCCCGGAGCGGCCGGCACCGAGCTGGAGTCCTGCGGCTGGTACGGGCTGGCCCACCTGCACGCCCACGACAAGACGGCGGGCGTGCCCCTGGGCGACGCGGAGCAGTACCTCATGTCCCTCTGCTTCTGCGCGTCGTGCCGGCAGGGGTACGGGGAGGAGGGCGCGGACCCCGACGCGCTCGCGGCCGCCGTACGGGCGGCCCTGGAGCCGGTGTGGACCGGGGGGCCCGCCGGGCGGCTCGACGCCGCCCACTCCGACGCCGCCCTGTCGTGGCGCACCCGGGCCGCCCGCGCCTTCCAGGAGGCCGCGGTGGACGCCGTCCGGGCGGCCGCCCCGCCCGGCTTCCGCGTCCTGCTCCACGCGGACCCGCTCCCGCACCGCTGCGGAGCCAACGTCGGCACCGACCCGGCCCACGTCCTCGCCCTCGCGGACGGCGTCGTCACCCCGGCCACCTCGGTCGCCGGCTTCGCCGCGCACGCGGCCCCGGGCACCGTCCTCGCGGCCAACTTCCCGGTCGTCACGGGCATGGGCGGCTCCCCGGGCACCCTGACCGACGACGCGAAGCGCGCGGCGGACGCCGGGGCGACCGAACTCCGCCTCTACCACGCCGGGTTGGCCTCGGACGCGGACCTCGCGGCGGTACGGGAGGCCCTGCGGGCCCTCGCCTGAGACGCGCGTCCCCCGTCCGCGCCACCAGGGGCCGGGGCATCGCGTGCGCGGTGGCGCCCTGTCCCCGGTCGGACGGGGCGCCGCCGTCCGTCCCTGAGGGGCCCCGGGCGCAACGCACGGAGGTGCCGGGCCGCGTCCGGCGCGGTCAGGCCACGGCCTTCTCGCGGCCGCGGTTCTCGTGGCGCAGCGCCGCCCCCGTCACCACCGCGCCCAGGCCCTCCCACAGGCCGACGCCGAGGAAGCCCGCCGGGGCGCGGCCCGTCAGCACCGCCAGCGTGAAGACGGCGCAGGTGAGGAGACGGAAGGGGACCGTCCAGCGGAAGAAGGCCTTCCAGTCGGCGAGGGCGGCCAGGACGTAGTAGACGCCCATGTTCAGCGCCGCCATGGAGGAGGCGGTCATGAAGACGAGGGTGTGGTCCCCGTCCGCGCGTTCCCCGCCGGGTACGGGCTCGAAGCCCATGAGCCCGAGCAGGGTGTCCGGGGAGACGAGACCCACCACCCCCAGGGCCGCTGCGAGCAGCCCGAAGACGGCCATGGTCCAGCCGGACAGGGAACGGGGCAGGCGCATGGGCACGGCGGGGTCCTCCGCGGGATCGAATCTATGCTCGGGTCATGAGTGCCCTTGCATATCGTGTCGCGGCCCCCGGGGACCAATCGGCCGTGGCCGCGCTCGACGACTCGTTCACGACGGAGCACGTCTACGAAGTCGCCGCCGGGGACGTCGGTTTCGGGCTGCGCATGGTCGCCGTCGACCCGCCGCTGACCAAGGTCTTCCCGGAGGACCCGGAGGACCCGCAGGACGGGGAGCCCGACGAGGCTCACGAGATCGTGGCCGTCGACGCCGACGGGACCGTCCGCGGATGCGTCGCCGTCGCCGTCGAGCGGTGGAACCGCCGCCTCGTCGTCCGGCGGATCACCGTCGACCCCGCCCACCGCGGCCGCGGCATCGGCGGCGAGCTGATGCGCCGCGCCCTCGCGTACGGCCGCGAGCAGGGGGCCCGTACCGCCTGGCTCGAGGTCACCAGCGTCAACGTCCCGGCCGTACGCGCCTACCGGCGCATGGGATTCCGGCTCTGCGGCCTGGACACCACGCTCTACACCGGCACCGCGTCCGAGGGCGAGACCGCCCTCTTCATGGCCAGACCGCTGTCTTGAGCGACCCGCCGGGTCACTTCAGCGCCGCCTTCATCATCTTCTGCGCCACCGGAGCCGCCAGCCCGTTGCCGCTGACCTCCGAGCGCGCCGCGCCCGAATCCTCGATCAGGACGGCGACCGCCACCTCCTTGCCGGTGTCCGCGTCCTTAGCGTAGGACGTGAACCAGGCGTACGGCGTCTTGCTGTTGTTCTCGCCGTGCTGGGCGGTTCCCGTCTTGCCGCCCACCTCCGCGCCGGCGATCGCCGCGTTGGTGCCGGTGCCCTTCTCCACCACGGTCACCATCGCGCTGCGCAGCTGCTCCGCCGTCGACGAGGAGACGATCCGCTCGGTCTTCCCGTCCTCGAAGGACTCCAGGGCGTCCCCGTCGGAGTCGACGACCTCGGAGACCATGTGCGGCGACGCCATGAGCCCGTCGTTGGCGATCGCCGCGGACACCATCGCCATCTGCAGCGGGGTGGCCGTCACGTCGAACTGGCCGATGCCGGTCAACGCCGTCTGCGCCTTGTCCATCCCGGACGGATACACACTCGGGTAGGCCCGCACGGGCACGTCCTGCTCGGCGTCGCCGAACCCGAACCTCTCCGCCGTCGCCTTCACGTTGTCCTGGCCGAGGTCGACGGCCATCTTGGCGAAGACGTTGTTGCAGGAGTACCGCAGCGCGGTGCGGATGGTCGCGTTCTCGCACGGCGCGGACGTGTTCTCGTTCCTCAGGACCGTCCGGGTGTTCGGGAGCGTGTACGGGTCGGGGCTCTCGGTCGCCGTGTCCACCGAGCCGTACAGCCCCTCCTCCAGCGCGGCCGCGGCCACGACCAGCTTGAACGTGGACCCGGGCGGGAGCGGCTGCCGCAGGGCCCGGTTGACCAGCGGCTTGTCCTCGTCCGTGGTCAGCTCCCGCCAGTCCGAGCCGTCGGTCAGACCGGCGATCTTCGAGGGGTCGTACGAGGGCGTGGACACCAGCCCGAGGATCCGGCCGGTCTCCGGGTCGAGGGCGACGGCCGCGCCCTTGTTGTCGCCGAGCGCCTCGTAGCCGGCCTTCTGCACGGCCGGGTCGATCGTGGTCAGGACGTCACCGGGCTCCTGCGCCTTGCCGGTGAGGGCGTCCAACGGGTTCTTCAGACGGGTGTCCGTACCGTCCAGGACGTCGGAGTAGATGCCCTCCAGCTGGGTGGAGCCGTACGCCTGCGAGCTGTAGCCGGTCACGGCCGCGTACAGCTCTCCGTCGGTGTAGTCCCGCTTGTACGCGAGGTCGGTGCCCTCCGTCTTCTTCGAACCGGTGACCGGCGAGCCGGCCACGATGATGTTCCCGAGCGGCTGCGCGTACTGCGCCATGATGTTCCGCCGGTTGCTCTTGTCGTCCGCGAGGGCCTTGCCTTCGTACGCCTGTATCCAGGTCGCCCGGCCCAGCAGGGCGAGCACCAGGAGCAGCGCGAAGACCGAGGCGCGCCTGATCGTCTTGTTCATCCCATATGCGGGACGAACGAAGGGGTGGGGGGCGTTCCGGATGTGTCCGGTTTCTCACCCAACCTTCATGTGCCTGTCCGGACGGACTCCCGCCCCTTCGCGGGGGGCGTCGCGACCCAGGCGAGACGTCACGGACACGACCTGCGGCGGACGCGCTCACCGGGGGGTGACGAACCCCGCTTCGTAGGCCAGGATCACCGCCTGCGTACGGTCCCGGGCGCCGGTCTTCGCCAGGACCGCCGCCACGTGGGTCTTCGTCGTCGCGGGCCCGACGCCCATCCGGCCCGCGATCTCCGCGTTCGTCAGGCCGGTGGCCATCAGGCGCAGGACCTCGCCCTCCCGCTCGGTGAGCCGGGCGACCCAGGCCGGCGCCGCGGGCGGCCTGCGGCGGGCGTGCTCGGCGGCGAGATGCCGTACCGCCGCCGGGTAGAGCAGCGAGTCGCCGCACGCCACCAGCCGCACGGCGCTCACCAGCTCCTCCGCCGCCGCCCGCTTCAGCAGGAAGCCCGCCGCGCCCACGCGCAGCGCGTCGTAGACGTAGGAGTCGTTCTCGAAGGTCGTCACCACCATGATCCGCGGGGGATCCGCCAGGTCCGTGAGGATCCGCTCGGTCGCCCGGATCCCGTCGATCTCCGGCATCCGCACGTCCATCAGCACCACGTCCGGCCGCAGCTCGCGCACGACCGACACCGCCTCGGCGCCGGTGGACGCCTCGCCGACGACCGTCAGGTCCGGCTCCGCGTCGAGGATGACCCGCAGGGCGGTCCGCACCATCCGCTCGTCGTCGGCCAGGACGATCCGGATCACCGTCCACCCGCCAGGGGCAGCCGGACGACGAGCCGCCAGACGCCGTCGGCCGGCCCGGCCTGGGCCGTGCCGCCGAGCAGGCGGCTCCGTTCGGCTATGCCGCGCAGGCCGCGCCCGCCGTCGGGGCGGGTCACCGGCGCGTGGCCGGGCAGCGGGTTCTCCATGGTGATCTCCAGCTCCTCGTCGTGCAGGGCGAGGAGCGCGGTCACGCTCTCGCCGTCCGCGTACCGCGCCGCGTTGGTCAGGCCCTCCTGGACGATCCGGTACGCCTCCCTCGACACCGCGTCCGGGACCCGGGCCAGCTCCCCGGTCACGGTCAGCTCCACCCGCCGTCCCGCCGCCCCGACCAGCGCGTCGAGCGAGCCGAGGCCGGGCCCCGCGAGCTCGCCGTCCTCCTCGCCCCGGCGCAGCAGACCCAGCACCGTGTCCAGCTCGCCGACCGTGCGCCGGGTGGTCTCCTCGATCGCCGCCAGCGCCTCCCGTACGAACTCCACGTCGGAGTCGAGGACCCTGCGGGCGGCGCCCGCCTGGAGCGTGACCGCGCTGAGCGCGTGGCCGACCGAGTCGTGCAGCTCGCGCGCGAGCCGGTTGCGCACGGCCAGCTCCGCCGCGCGCCGCTCGGCCGCCGCCAGCCGGTCGGCCGGGCTCGGCCCGAGCAGCCGCGGGGCCTGCCGGGCGAGCAGCGCCCCGGCCCCCGCCGCGACGGCGACGAGCGCCAGCAGCATGAGCAGGCCGAGGGGGACGCCGGCCCAGGGCAGCCATGCCTGGTCCGTGTTCCAGTAGCGGCTCACCTCGGACGACCGCAGGCGGGCGGAGAACGGCAGCGCGATCAGCGTGAGCGCGAACGGCGGCAGGGCCAGGGTCGTCCCGCTGACCAGCGCGCCGACGCCGAGGTGGAGCGTGAACCAGGCCGCCGTCCGCGCACGGGCGGCGCGCCCCTGGGCGGGGCCGTCCGCGAACCGGTCCGCCGGCACCCCGCACAGTGCCCGAGCCGCCGCCACGGACATCGGCCGGGCCAGCGGGAAGAGCGAGGTCACCGCGGCGAGCGGCAGGCCGATCGCGTACGCCGCCAGCTGCACGGTCAGACCGGCCGTGAACGCGGACCCCTGGCCGGTGAACGGCCCCACGATCACGGTGCCGACCAGCCAGTACGGCATGAACAGGGCGCCGCCCAGGATGAGATGGAGCCACCGTCGCCTCTCCCGCCGGCCGAGCAACGGGGGGTGGGACGACCTCACGCGGCGCGTCGCCGGAGGAAGACGGCCAGGCAGCCGGCCAGCAGGAACCCGGTGATCATTTCCCCAGCGTAGGTCAGCTCCATCGCCCGGGAGTGCGCTTCCTCGATCCCGGTCTCGGGCAGCAGCGACACCAGGGTCATGTACGCCCCCCAGCAGCCCACGGCGCCCGTGGCCACCCAGCCGGCGCAGAGGACCGCACGGACCGGGAGCGAACGCGGCCGCTGGAAGACCAGGAGCAGGACCGCGCCGACGGCGACGACCGCGAAGAGCGTCCGCGTCCACTCCAGGACCTGGAGGTCGGCGCCCCGGGAGACGAGGGTCGCCGGGAGACCGGCCGTCGAGCCCATCGCCCACCGCACGTGCGGCACGGCGCAGGCGACGGCGACCGGGACGGCGGCCACGGCCGCGATCCGCGCGCCGGTCCCGGCGAACCGGGCGGGCAGATCCCCGAGGGTGCCGCGCCAGGAGTGGCCCCACCGGTCCCGGGCGTAGAGGAGGAACAGCGTGCCGAGGGTCGCTCCCTGGACGATGAAGCCGCCGTAGACCACGCCGAAGACCCACTCGTCGAGGAACGGCCGTCCGCCGGGCCGGTGCTCGCGCGACCCGGTGAGGAGCCCGGTGACCACCTGCGCGGGGAAGCCCACCATGATCGGGGCGAGCAGCCCGGTGGCGGCCCACAGGGGGAGCAGAAGCAGCCACGCCCGGACGCGCCGGCCCCAGGGCCGGGTGAGCAGCAGGGCGAGGACCACGACCAGGGCGTCGGCCACGACGGTGACGGAGTTGGCGACGATCAGCAGCGCCCGGTGGTCGAGGAGCGTGCTTCCGGCCGGGATGCCGATCTCGCTGCCCGCCACCCATGCGATCTTGAGGGCGATGTAGGGCAGGCAGGCCAGCGCGGCGAGGGTCCGCAGGACCCGGCGGGCGGTGACAGGCGGGGCGTCGGCCCCGGGATCCGGGGCGCGGAGGGAAGGCGTCTGCGTCATGGGCTCACGGTCGCGCGCGGCCCGCCCCCGCCGCCTCCTTCCCCGAGGTGAACCGCCTCCGCCGCGCGGGGGAGGCGGTGGTCGTCCGGCCCTCGGAAGCGTTGATTGACCGATCTTTTCGGTCACGGAATGCACCTCCCGTCGGGTCAGTCAGCTACGTAAGGTGATCTTCATGAACGAGATCACCACGCCGAAGTCCTTCGCCCCGCTCCTGACCCGCGCCGCCGACGCCGAGACCACGGCCGACCCGAGCAGCGTGATGACCCTCCTCGCCGACTCCGACACCACCGGCGGTCTGCTCACCAGCTACCGCTCGTCCTTCGCGAAGGGGGCCGTCGGCGCCCCGGCGCACTTCCACACCAGGGCCTCGGAGATGTTCTTCGTGCTCGGCGGCTCGCTCCAGGTCCTGGTCGGCGAGGAGCTGAGCGTCCTGGAGCAGGGCGACTTCCTGCTCGTGCCGCCGCACACTTCGCATGCCTTCGCGGCGGCGCCGGGCGCCGAGGCCGACGTGCTGTTCGTCTTCACCCCGGGCATGGCCCGCTTCGACTATCTGCGGCTGCTCGGCCGGGTGATGCGGGGCGAGGCGAGTTTCGAGGAGATCAAGGAGTCCTCCGAGCGCTTCGACAACCACTACGTCGACAGCCCGGTCTGGCAGAAGGCGCTCGCCGAGCGGTGACGGGCCGCCGAGCCGCGGCCCGCACCGCACCGCCGGGCCACGCACCGCACCGCCGGGCGGCGGTCCGCATGGCACCGGCCCTGGCAACGGCCCGCGCAGGCCCGGCGCGCTGCGGTCAGGCCGGGGTGCTCCGGTCAGGCCCGGGGCGCTGCGGTCAGAGCCTGCGGGTCGCCAGCGTCAGCCGGTCACGGGCGTCGAACAGCGCGTCCTTGATCATCTGCTCGTGTCCCGGGGTGAGCCGCGCCACCGGCACCGAGCAGCTGATCGCGTCCCGCGCGGGCGTCCGGTAGGGGATCGCGATGCCGAAGCAGCGCAGTCCGAGGGTGTTCTCCTCGCGGTCCACCGCGTATCCCTGCTCGCGGATGAGGTGCAGCTCCTCGATCAGCTTCTCGCGGTCCGTCAGGGTGTGCTCGGTCAGCGCCGGCAGCGTCTCCGGCAGCATCTTGCGCACCTGCTCGTCGCTGTGGGTGGCCAGCAGCGCCTTGCCCAGCGAGGTCGAGTGGGCCGGGAGCCGGCGGCCGACGCGGGTGAACGGCCGCAGATAGTGCTGGGACTGACGGGTCGCCAGGTAGACGACGTTGGTCCCGTCGAGCCGCGCCAGGTGGATGGTCTCGGTGGTGTCGTCGGAGAGCCGGTCCAGGGTGGGCCGGGCGGCGGCCACCACCTCGTCGCCGTCGATGTACGACGTGCCGACGAGCAGGGCCCGGACGCCGATGCCGTACCGCGTCCCCGTGGAGTCGGTCTCCACCCAGCCGAGCTCGACCAGGGTGCGCAGCAGCATGTACAGGCTGGACTTGGGGTAGCCGACCGCCTCCTGGACGGCGGCGAGGGAGTGCATCCCGGGCTGCCCGGCGAAATACTCGAGCAGTTCCACCGTCCGTACAGCTGACTTGACCTGTGACCCACCGGTGTCGGCCGTCGACATCACCCTCGCCCCTCTCGCCGCCGCCTCTTGTGGAGACGGCCCGCCCGTCAATAGAGTCCCATTCATCTACAGGAACCGTGTTCAGAATAGCGAACAGGTCGTGAAGAGGGGCGTGTCGGTGGCGGCTGAATCAGTGTGGAGTGTGGACCCCCGGACGGGGAAGCCGCGCGAAGAGGTTGCGGTGGAGGCCACAGCGGCGGAGGTCGACCAGGCGGTGCGGGCCGCGCACGCGGTACGGGACGCGCTCGCCGACCGTACGGCGCGGGCCGCCCTGCTCCGTACCGCCGCGGACCTCCTCGACGAGGCGGCCGCGCACGTCATCGAGGCCGCCGACGCCGAGACCGCCCTCGGGCCGGTCCGGCTGACCGGCGAACTCGCGCGCACCACCGCGCAGTTGCGGTCCTTCGCGGCCGTGGTCGACGAGGGCGCCTTCCTCGACGTACGGATCGACCTGCCCGATCCGACGACCACCCCGCCCACCCCCGACCTGCGGCGGTGGAAGATCCCGCTCGGTGTCGTCGCCGTCTACGCCGCCAGCAACTTCCCGCTGGCCTTCTCCGTCCCCGGGGGCGACACCGCGAGCGCGCTCGCGGCCGGCTGCCCCGTCGTGGTGAAGGCCCATCCCGACCACCCGGCCACCTCCGAGCTCTGCGCCTCCCTGCTGCGCCGCGCCGCGGCCGTGGTCGGGCTGCCGGAGGACGTCGTCGTCCTGGTGCACGGCTTCGACGCCGGCGTGGAGCTGGTCCGCCACCCCCTGGTCGCGGCGGCCGGTTTCACCGGTTCCGTACGGGGCGGCCGGGCGCTCTTCGACGCGGCGGCGGCCCGGCCCGTGCCCATCCCCTTCCACGGCGAACTCGGCTCGCTCAACCCCGTCGTGATCACCGACGCGGCGGCCCGCCAGCGGGCCGAGGAGCTCGGGGCGGGCCTCGCGGGCTCCATGACCCTGGGCGCCGGCCAGTTCTGCACCAAGCCCGGCTTCGTCCTGGCTCCCGCGGGCGAGGCCGGCGACGGGATCATCGGATCGCTCACGGCCGCCGTGAGCGAGACCGAGCCCGGCGTGATGCTCGACCACCGGATGCGCGGCGCCTTCGTCGACGGCGTCCGGGAGCGGGCCGGGCTCCCCGGGGTGGCCGCGCCCGTCACCCCCGGCGCCGGCGGGGAGCACACCGTCAGCGCGGGCGTGCTGACCGTCGATGCCGGGACCCTGCTGAAGGGCGGGCACGAACTGCTCCTGGAGGAGTGCTTCGGCCCGGTCACCGTGATCGCCCGCTACTCCTCCCGCGAGGAGATCAGCGAGATCCTCTCCCGGCTTCCCGGCAACCTCACGGCGACCCTGCAGATGGCGACCGACGACGACCCGGACGCCCCCGCCCTGCTCGGCGAGCTGACGCCACTGGCCGGACGCGTCCTCGTCAACGGCTGGCCGACGGGCGTGGCGGTCGCGGGCGCCCAGCACCACGGCGGCCCGTACCCGGCCACCACCTCCACCTCCACCTCGGTCGGCGCCACCGCGATCGAGCGCTGGCTCCGCCCGGTCACCTACCAGTCGACCCCCCAGCACCTGCTCCCGCCGGAGCTGCGCGACGGCAATCCGCTGGGGCTGCCGCGCCGCTGAGGTCCTGGCGGGGCCCGGCGCGCGCACGGGCGCACCGTGCGCGCGCCGGACCCTTCCGGCCGGAATGAATCCGGCGGGCGGGAACGTTCCGACCTGGGAACATCCCACGACATCACCCCGCCACCCCGGAGAGAAGCAAGAACATGCGCGTCGAGATCTGGAGCGACATCGCCTGCCCCTGGTGCTACATCGGCAAGGCCCGCTTCGAGAAGGGGCTGGCGGCCTTCGCCCACCGGGACGACGTCGAGGTGGTGCACCGCTCCTTCGAGCTCGACCCGAACCGGCCCCAGGGCGACACGGCCCCGGTGATCGACATGCTCGCCGAGAAGTACGGCCGCACCCTGGAGGAGGCCCGCGCCATGGAGGCCCACGTCGCCTCCAACGCGCACTCCGAGGGCCTCGCCTACCGCACCGAGGGCCGCGACCACGGCAACACCTTCGACATCCACCGGCTGCTGCACCTGGCCAAGGCCCGCGGCCGGCAGGACGAGCTGCTCGACCTCGCCTATCGCGCCAACTTCGGCGAGGAGCGGTCCGTCTTCGACGCCGAGACCCTGGTGACGCTCGCCGTGGAGGCCGGTCTGGACGGGGCCGAGGCCCGGGCGGTCCTCGCCGACGCGAGCGCGTACGCCGACGAGGTGCGCGCGGACGAGCGGGAAGCGGCCGAACTCGGCGCGAACGGCGTGCCGTTCTTCGTCCTCGACCGCCGCTACGGCATCTCCGGCGGTCAGCCCGCCGAGGTCTTCACCCGGGCGCTGGAGCAGGCGTGGGACGGCCGTGTTCCGCAGCCGGTCGGCGGCCCCGCCGCCGACGGAGCCGCCTGTGACGTCGACGGAAACTGTGACGTATAAGCGACGCTTGGGTTTTCCCCCGGATCTCTCGTCATTGACGCGAGGTCGGGGGGAATCCAGGCTGGTCCCATGGAATCCCTGGACCCCCTCGGCGGAGCCGAGTTCGCGCCGAAGCAGACCTATCTCAACACCTCCGCCTGCGCGCTGCTGCCCCGGAGGACCATCGAGGCGATCACCGTACTCGCCGAGGAGACCGCGGCCGGGCGCCCCGACGGCGCCGGGAGCTTCGACATCGTCGACGAGGCCCGGGCCGCCTTCGCCCGGCTGGCCGCGGTCGGGCCGGACCGGGTCGCCGTCGGCAGCTCGGTCTCCGTCCACATCGGCATGATCGCCCAGTCGATGCCGGCCGGTGCGGAGATCCTCTTCCCCGAGGGCGACTTCAGCTCCCTCATCACCCCGTTCACCGTGCGCGGCGACCTCAAGACGCGGTTCGTGCCCCTGGAGCGGCTCGCGGAGTCCGTCCGGCCGGAGACCACGCTCGTCGCCTTCTCCTGCGTGCAGTCGGCGGACGGCCGCACGGCCGACATGGCGGCGATCCGGGCGGCGGCCGCCGCCCACGGCGCCCGTACGCTGCTCGACGCCACCCAGTCGGCCGGCTGGCTGCCGCTGCGGGCGGGGGACTGGGACTACACCGTGGCGGGCGGGTACAAGTACCTGCTCTGCCCGCGCGGGGCGTCCTTCCTCACCGTCACTCAGGAGGCGCAGGACTCGCTGCTGCCGATCCACGCCGGCTGGGTCACCGGCGAGGAGCTGTGGGTCAACAGCTACGGTCCGGTCCGTGAACTGGCCCGTTCCGCGCGCCGGTTCGACGAGCCGGCGGCCTTTCTCTCGTACCACGGCGCCGCCCGTTCGCTGGCGCTGCTCGAGGAGATCGGCATCGAGCGGATCGAGGCGCACAACAAGGCGCTCGGCGCCCGCTTCCGGGACGGGCTCATCGCTCTCGGGCACGCGCCCGTGCCGGACGACTCCGGCATCGTCGCCGTCCCCGGCCTCGGCGAACGGCAGGCCGCGCTGAGCGAGGCCGGCGTGCTGACGTCCGCCCGCGCGGGCAACCTGCGCGCCTCCTTCCACCTCTACAACGGCTCGGCGGACGTGGACCGCGCCCTGGAGGTCATCGGCGGCTGACCGCCGGCGCGGCCGGACGCGCGGACGCCCCCGGACGCCAGGCCATGCCTGATGTCCGGGGGCGTCCGCGGTCGTCTCCCGGGCCCGCGCCCGTCACCGTACGGGTGTGAAGTCCCTCGCCCCGATGAACTCCGGTCGCCGCACCGGCGCGGCGAACGGCTCGCCGGCCGTGTTCTCCACGCTGTTGAAGACGATGAAGACGTTGCTGCGCGGATACGGCGTGATGTTGTCACCCGAGCCGTGCATGGCGTTGCAGTCGAACCACGTCGCCGAGCCCGCGCGGCCGGTGAACAGCCGGATGCCGTGCGCGTCCGCCATGCGCGTCAGCGCCTCGTCGGACGGCGTCCCCGCGTCCTGCATCTGGAGCGAACGCTTGTAGTTGTCCTTCGGGGTGGCGCCCTCGCAGCCGAGGAACGTCCGGTGCGAGCCCGGCATGATCATCAGACCGCCGTTGGTGTCGTGGTTCTCGGTCAGCGCGATCGACACCGACACGGTCCGCATCCTCGGCAGCCCGTCCTCGGCGTGCCAGGTCTCGAAGTCCGAGTGCCAGTAGAACCCGGACGCGCCGAAGCCCGGCTTCACGTTGATCCGCGACTGGTGGACGTACACGTCCGAGCCGAGGATCTCGCGGGCCCGGCCCACCACGCGCTCGTCCCGCACGAGCTGTGCGAAGACCTCGCTGATCCGGTGGACCTCGAAGACCGACCGGACGGAGCCGGACTTCGGCTCCACGATCGAGCGCTCGTCCTCGCGTACCGCCGGGTCGGCGATCAGCCGGTCGAGCTCGCCCTTGTAGACCGCCACCTCGTCGTCGGTCAGCAGGTCCGGCTGGGCGAGGAAGCCGTCCCGCTCGTACGACTCCAGGCCGGGGCCGCCCCGTCCCCACACCACCGGGTCACGCCGGGGCGTGAGCACCTCGGCGGCGCCACGGGTCGGGTAGAGGTCGGTCGTGTTCGTGCTGTCGGTGAGTACGTCGGTCATGATCAGGCCTCCTCCGTGAGCAGGGGGTACACCCCGTTCTCGTCGTGGTCCTCCCGTCCGGTGACGGGCGGGTTGAAGACGCAGACGCACCGGAAGTCGGTCTTCGGGCGCATCGTGTGGCGCTCATGGCCGTCGAGCAGGTACATGGTGCCGGGCTCGATCCAGTGCGTCTCGCCGGTCTCGTCGTTCGTCAGCTCGGCCTCGCCCTCCACGCACAGGACGGCCTCGATGTGGTTGGCGTACCACATGGACGTCTCGGTGCCCGCGTACAGCACGGTCTCGTGGAGCGAGAAGCCGACCTTCTCCTTGGCGAGGACGATCCGCTTGCTCTCCCAGGTGCCGGACGCGGCCCTGACATGGCGGTCGGTGTTCTCGATGTCCTTGAACGATCGGACGATCACGGTGGGTGCAACTCCTCAGGGTGTACGGGTGGATCAGGCGGTCTCGTGGACCGCGCGGGACAGCGTGCGCAGCCCCTCGTCCAGCTCGTCGGGCGAGATGGTGAGCGGCGGCAGCAGCTTGACGACCTGGCTGTCCGGGCCCGAGGTCTCCAGCAGCAGCCCCAGCTCGAAGGCGCGCGCGCAGACCTTCGACGCCCGCGTGCGGTCGGCGAACTCCAGGCCCCACACGAGACCGCGGCCGCGGTAGTGGGCGCCGTCGGCGGAGTTCTCCTCGCAGAGGGCGAGGAGCGCCTGCTCGACCTGCTCGCCGCGCGCCGTCGTCTGCTTCTCCATCTGGCCGTCGGCCCAGTAGGCGTCCAGCGCCGCCGTGGCGGTGACGAAGGCGGGGTTGTTGCCGCGGAACGTGCCGTTGTGCTCGCCCGGCTCCCACACGTCCAGCTCCGGCCGGAACAGGCACAGCGACATCGGCAGGCCGTACCCGCTGATCGACTTCGACAGGGTGACGATGTCGGGGGTGATGCCGGCCTCCTCGAAGGAGAAGAACGCGCCGGTCCGCCCGCAGCCCATCTGGATGTCGTCGACGATCAGCAGCATGTCCTGGCGGCGGCACAGGTCGGCGAGCGCCCGCAGCCACTCGGCCCTGGCGACGTTGATGCCGCCCTCGCCCTGAACGGTCTCCACGATCACGGCGGCGGGCTTGTTGAGTCCGGAGCCCTGGTCGTCGAGCAGCCGCTCGAACCAGAGGAAGTCCGGAAGCTGGCCGTCGAGGTAGTTGTCGAACGGCATCGGGGTGCCGTGCACCAGCGGGATACCGGCGCCGGCCCGCTTGAAGGCGTTGCCGGTGACGGCGAGCGAGCCGAGCGACATGCCGTGGAAGGCGTTGGTGAAGGAGACCACGGATTCGCGGCCCTTCACCTTACGGGCCAGCTTCAGCGCGGATTCCACCGCGTTGGTGCCGGTCGGCCCCGGGAACATCACCTTGTACGGCAGCGAGCGGGGCTCGAGGACGACCTCCTTGAAGGTCTCCAGGAAGCGTCGCTTGGCGGTGGTCGCCATGTCGAGACCGTGCGTGATGCCGTCGCGTTCCAGATAGTCGATGAGGGCCCGTTTCAGCACGGGATTGTTGTGGCCGTAGTTGAGCGAACCGGCCCCGGCGAAGAAGTCGAGGTAGGTGTGCCCCTCCTCGTCGACGAGGTGGGCGCCCTGGGCGCGGTCGAACACGGTGGGCCAGCCGCGGCAGTAGCTGCGCACCTCCGACTCCAGGCTTTCGAAGACGCTGAGGGCGGAGTCGGCGCCGTCGTAAGCCGCTCGGCCGAGGGCGGTGGGAGCCGGGTGCGCGGGAGGGGTGATGGTCACAGCGATTCTCCTGTGGGCTGGAAGGGGCCGATGCGGTACAGGACTTCGGGCTGGTGGGCGGCGCCGTCGGGGAACAGCCCTCCGTCGAAGAGGACCTCGCGCTCCAGGCGGAGCCCGTGGCGCCGGGCGTAGGAGGTGAAGAGCCGGTCGGAGGCCGTGTTGTCCGGGGTGACGGTCGTCTCGACGGCGTCGGGCGCGATCCGCGCGGTCAGCGCGTCGAGGAGCACCCCGGCGAGGCCCCGCCCCTGGTGCCCGTCGCCGACGGCGATCTGCCAGACGACGAGGGTGCCGGGACGGTCGGGCCGCAGGTATCCGGTGACGAAGGCGATCGGCTCCCCGTCGGCGTCGCGTGCGACCAAGGACGTGGCCGCGAAGTCGCGACACCACAGCAGATAGCTGTACGAGGAGTTCAGGTCCAGTACCTCGGAATCGCGGGCGATACGCCAGATCGCGGCTCCGTCCTCTACTCGTGGGCTTTCTACGGTCATGGCTGCTTGTGCGGCGGTCATGCAGAGGGAATTTACCCAGCGAAATTCTCGATTGCACCTCCCGCAGGGGTGGGCAAAGCGTGCGGGACATGTTATTCGCGCGAGCGCGAAAGCCGACCGATTTGCCCGTAAATACCCCCGCAAAACGGGCACGGTGTGGAGTCCGTCACAACATCAACAACCTCGGGAAACGCTGATGGAACTCCTGCGTTTGCGGTCGCGGATTCGGGGCATAAGAGTCCGGTGACGTAAAGGCATATTGAAAGGGAATTCGCTTGCGCGGTGTGCGCCCGCTTTTCTCTTCGGAAATGCGAAATGCCGCGACCGGGAAGCCGGTCGCGGCATTTCGCGTGCCCGGCCCGCGCCCGGGCCGGGCCTGTCCGCTACGCCCACACCTCCGTGACCGCGCGCCGCGCGGCCTGCGGATCGGCCGTCCGGCCCGTCGCGTCGAGCGCGGCACCCAGCGCCTCCAGCGAGGAGCGCACCACGTCCCGGGTCGCGGCCGCGCCGTAGTGGTTGACCCGGATCATCTCCTTGGCCAGCGCGCCCCCGCCCGCGATCAGCGGCAGCGACGGATCCACGGCCAGCGCCCGGGCCACCAGCTCGGAGGCGTCCACACCCGCGGGGGACCGCAGCGTCGTCGCGACCGGGGCCGCGTCCGCCGCCTCGTACACATACGGCTCCAGGCCCCCGCCCAGCGCCAGCGCGCCCGCGCGGGTCGCGGCCGCCGCGGCCGCGTGGCGCCCCATGAGGGTGTCCAGGCCCTCGGCCTCGATCCGCTCCAGGCACGCCTCCAGGGCCAGCATCTCCAGCTGCGCCGGCGCATGCGGCAGCGCCCTGCGGCCGCCGTCGATCCAGCGCTCCTTCCAGTCGAGGAGGGAGAGGTACGAGCGGCGCGGAGCCCGCGGGTTCGCGGCGAACCGCTCCCAGGCCCGCTCGCTGACCGAGACCACCGACACGCCGGCCGGGCCGCCCATCGCCTTCTGCGCGCCGATGATGCACATGTCGACGCCCCAGGCGTCGGGCAGCACCGGCTCGGCACCGATCGACGCCACCGCGTCCAGGTAGAACAGCGCACCGTGCGCCCGCACGACCTCGCCGATCTCGGCCACCGGGTTGGTGTTGCCGGTGGCCGCCTCCGCGTGGACGAGGGAGACGAAGTCGATTTCCGGGTGCTCGGCGAGCGCCCGCTCCACCTGCGCGGCCGTCACGGCCGTGTGGAAGGGCACCGCCAGGTCCACGACGGTCGCGCCGCAGTCCCGCAGCCAGTCGCCGAAGGTCTGTCCGTAGGGGCCGGTGACGATGTTCAGCGCGGTCGAGCCGGGCCGCGCGCCGCTGCGGATGCAGCCCTCCAGGGGGAGCAGCGCCTCGCCCTGGGTGATCACCACGTCCTGCTCGGTGGAGAGCAGCGCGGCGACCCGCCGCTCGATGGACGCGAAGTGCGCGGCGGTCAGCGGGGCCAGGTCCAGGAACGGGTGTGTCACGGTCACGGCGGTGCCTTCTTCGACTCAGTTCGATGCAGGTGGAGCTTCGGCTCAGCGTACCGAGAGGGCCCCCGGCGCCGGGGGCCGCGCCGGGCCGGCGGCGGGGGCCGGCACGCGGCGGGAGCCCGTTCCGGCGGCTCGCACGCCCCTCGTACAGTGCAGGCATGAGCGATCACGTGGTGGTGCATGTGAAGGGGCGGGTGCTCGTCGGCCCGGAGGACGTGCGGGACGAGCTGTGGGCCGTCGACGGACGGATCACCTTCGAGCGCCCCTCGGGGCGGCCGGACGAGACGCTGACCGTGACGGGCTGGGCCCTGCCCGGCCTCGTCGACGCGCACTGCCACGTCGGCCTCGACCGGCACGGCCCCGTCGACGACGCCACGAGCGAGAAGCAGGCCCTCACCGACCGCGACGCGGGCACGCTCCTCATCCGCGACGCCGGTTCGCCCTCCGACACCCGCTGGATCGACGACCGCGACGACCTCCCGAAGATCATCCGCGCGGGCCGCCACATCGCCCGCACCCGCCGCTACATCCGCAACTACGCGCACGAGATCGAACCGGCGGACCTGGTGGAGTACGTCGGCCGGGAGGCCCGGCGCGGTGACGGCTGGGTCAAGCTCGTCGGGGACTGGATCGACCGCGACGCGGGCGACCTGACCGCCTGCTGGCCGCGCGCCGAGGTCGAGGCGGCGATCGCGGAGGCGCACCGGCTCGGGGCACGGGTGACCGCGCACTGCTTCGCCGAGGACTCGCTGCGGGACCTGGTGGAGGCGGGCATCGACTGCGTCGAGCACGCCACCGGCCTCACCGAGGACACCATCCCGCTCTTCGCCGAGCGGGGTGTCGCGATCGTCCCGACGCTCGTCAACATCGCCACCTTCCCGCGGCTGGCCGACGGCGGCGAGGAGAAGTTCCCGCGCTGGTCGGCGCACATGCGGCGGCTGCACGAGCGCCGCTACGACACCGTCCGCTCGGCGTACGACGCGGGCGTGCCGGTCTTCGTCGGCACGGACGCGGGCGGCTCCCTGGCCCACGGCCTGGTCGCGGCCGAGGTCGAGGAGCTGGTCAAGGCCGGCATCCCGCCGATCGAGGCACTCTCGGCGACCGCCTGGGGGGCCCGGTCCTGGCTGGGGCGCCCCTCCCTGGAGGAGGGGGCCCCGGCCGACCTGGTGGTCTACGACGACGACCCGCGCGCGGACGTCCGCGTCCTGGCGGCGCCGCGACGGGTGATCGTCAACGGACGGGTGATCGGCTGACACCGGGCCGGACCGGCGGGGCGGGCCGCCGACGCCCGGAGTCGTCCGCGCCGGATGCCGGACCGGTCGCGGCCGGCGGGACCGGGGCCGGCCGGCGGCTCCGGCCGGTCCTGGCCGGTTCGGCCGCGCCCTTCTCGGTCACGATCCGGCGGGGTTCCCCCGCGCCTGCCGCCTGGCGGCGGGAGAAGAAGGCGAGGCGCGCCCTCTTCTCCGGCAGGAAGATCTCGGGGAGGTCCACCTCCGGCAGCACGACCTCCGGTCCCAGCTCGAAGCCGGAGCGCACCAGCCGGGCGATGGCCTTCTCGTTGGCCGCGTCGGGCTCGGCGACCACGCGGACGTGGCGGGCCAGCGTGAAGGCGGTCAGGGCGGTGAGCAACCCGGCGGAGAAACCCCGTTCCGGTGCCGCGCTCGGCGCGATCAGCAGGTGGACGCCGACGTCCCCGGGCAGCACGTCGTAGCACTCGCCGACCCGGTCGGCCGCGGGGTCGTACGTCTGGAAGAGGGCGACCGGCACGCCGGCCCGCCGGACCAGGAAGCCGTGGTGCGTGGTCAGGGAGTCCAGGTGCGCGTAGACCTCCCGCACCTGTTCGACGGTCGTGCCGCCCATCCCCCAGAACCGGGCCCGGTCCTCGTTGACCCAGCCGTGGATGAGGACGGCGTCGCGGTCGGGGTCGACGGGGTCGACGCGGACCGTGCCGAAGCCCTCGACGGTCTGGAGACGGAGGGGGTCAGTGGTCGTCACGGGGGTGCTCCTTGGTGAGGTGGTGCCAGTCGGTGGTGACGGGGGCGAGCTCGCCCCGCAGCCACAGCGGGAGTTGGTCACGGTGGTGGGGGTCGCCCGCGACGCCGGAGGCGCCGAACGGCACCACCCAGAGGCTGTCGGCCCGGTCGGCGAGGTCCCAGACGTAGCGGGCGGCCGAGGCGCGGGCGCTGCGGTCGGTGTAGCCGGGCACGCTGGACGTGGACAGCACGCAGTCGTGGTCCCCGCCGAGCCCGGGCCACTGGGCGTCGTCCGGGTCCGGCAGGGCCTGCCAGGGTGCGAGCCGGTGGGTCGCGCACCAGGCCGCCGGCTCCGCTCCCTCGGCGACCTCTTCGAGAGCCTCCCGGACGCTCGCGGCGATGTCCTCGGCCGGTACGGGTCCGGAGACGAGCAGGGTCTCCAGGGCGAAGGCCACCCGGGGCCCGAGCGCGAGCCACGGCTGGAACAGGGCGGGATACGGCGCGGGTTCGCGCAGCGCCGCGAAGACGGGGTGCGCGGCGACCCGCCGCACGACGGCTCCCCGCACGGCGGCGTACAACCCGGCGTCGGTGCTCCCGGCCTCCATCCGCCGGTCCCAGGCGAGCAACCGTGCCCGTACGGCGGCGGCGCCGGGGGAGAGCGGGGCGGAGCCGGTCGCCCCGGGAGCCTCGTCGGGGGCCGGCCCCTCGGCCGGGGCGCCGGTGCCCGGTGCCGTCCCGGCGGGGATCTGCGTCCGCGGCTCGTTCCCCGTGGCGCGGATCGCCGCCAGGAGTCGGGCCGCGGAGGGGTTGTCGGTGTCGGTGTGGACGGACGTCATGGCCCGCGGGGTCCAGGCCCGCGACTCCGCGAGCAGCGCGTCGATGCGAGCGGCCCGGTGCGGGGGCGCGAACTCGACGCCGAGGGGGGCCGCCAGGGCCCGGGCGTTGGCCATGACCGCGTGCCCGTCGCGGTCGACGTCGGCGCGCGGCGTCGGCGCCGAGGCGTCCTCCCGCCAGGCGTGGGCGGAATCCCAGGCGGGCACCACCCGCAGGCCGTTGGCGCGGTGGCGGACCGGCACCCGGCCGGCCACCCGGTGCAGCAGGCCGCCGGACGTGTCGGCGGCCTGGACGACGTTGACCGGCTCGCACCATCCGTCGACGGCCCGGTCCACGTCCGCGACGGTCCGCGCGGCGAGCAGCTCGGGCAGGACACCGAAGCCCAGCTCACCGGTCACCCGCGGCGGGTAGCGCAGACTGATCGCCTCCCAGGAGCCGTCGGCGCCCGGCTCCGCGCCGGAGCCCCCGCCCGCGTCGGCGATGATCACCGGCCCCCGCGCCGTCTCGACCACCTCGACCTGGACCGGCGGGCCGTCCGCGACCTCCACCGTCTCGGTGTGCACCGCCGCGCGCTGCCAGCCGTCCGGGCCGAGGGCCTCCACCCCGCCGTCCTCCGCCCGGCGCAGGCGCTCCCGGTACAGGTCGTGGTAGTCGGCCATGGCGTTGGTGATCGCCCACGCCACGCCGCCCGTGTGGCCGAAGTGGGCGAGCCCCGGCACGCCCGGCACGGCGAAGCCCACGACGTCGTACTCCGGGCACGCGAGGCGGATCTGCTGGTAGACCCCGGGGGCCTCGATGAAGCGGTGCGGGTCGCCCGCCACGATCGGCGACCCGCTCGCGGTGCGGCCACCGGAGACGACCCAGCCGTTGGAGCCCGCGGTCGCGGGGCCGTCCGTGTTGAACAGCTCCGTCCACTCCTCGCCGAGCCGCCGGGCGACCTCCTCCCGCCACAGCTTCGCCGGGAATCCGGCGAACAGGATGTGCGTGCTCAGCCAGACCGCCAGCGGCGTCCACGGCTCCCAGCGTCCGGGGGCGAGCCCCGTCGCGGCGAACTCCGGTGCCCGCCGCGCCCCGTCCGCGAGCCCCTCGTTGACGCCGTCCACGTACGCCCGTACCCACCCCGCCGTCCGGGCGTCGAGCCGGTCGAGACGCTCGAAGCAGCGCCGTGCGGTGTCGGCAAGGCGTGCCTGTCGCGCGAAGGAGTCCCACACCAGCTCGTCGGCCCCGAGGAACGCCGCCGTGGTGCCGAGCGCCCGGTGCCGCTCGACCTCCAGCTGCCAGGCGCGGTCCCGGGCCGTCACCAGACCCTGCGCGTGGGCGAGTTCGTACGGATCGGCGGCGCGCAGATGCGGAATGCCCCATGCGTCCCGATAGACCTCGATGCTCACAGCGACTCCGCTCCGATCCGGCATTTCTTAGGTTAGGCTGACCTAAATTACTACAGGACTTCAGGGGAGGAGGCCGCGGTGGGGCATGGCTGGGAGGGCGTCGTCCTCAAATTGATGCGCGGCAAGGACTTCACGTTCACCGTGACCGGAGCCGAGCAGGTCACCGAGCACTACCGCCGGGTGCACCTCACGGACGGCGGACTGCTCGCCGCCGCCGGCGTCCACCCGACGATGTGGGTGCGGCTCTGGTTCGAGGACGGCGGCAAACCGCACCAGCGGGCCTACACCCTCGTCGACCCGGACCCCGCGTCCGGCACGTTCAGCCTGGAGTTCGCCCTCCATGACGGCGCCGCGAGCCGCTGGGCCCGCACCTGCGCCCCCGGCGACACCATCGACGCCACCCTCCAGGGCACCGGCTTCAGCGCCCCCGAGCCGCCTCCGGAGCGTCTCCTCGTCATCGGCGACGCCGCTTCGCTGCCGGCCGTCAACTCCCTGCTCGACGCGGTCCCCGGTGTCCCGGCCACCCTCTGGTTCGAGACCGCGCACGACTCCGACGAGGACCTTCCGATCCGGCTCGACCCGGACCTGCACGAGGTGCGCCGCGTCCCGCGCGAGCGGGGGGGAGCGGCGCTCGTCGAGCGCGTCAAGGCCGAACTGCCCGCGCTGACCGGGAGCGACCCCTACGTGTGGATCGCCTGCGACACGGCCACGACCCGCACGCTGGGCACGTACGTGCGCAAGGAGCTGGCGCTGCCCAAGGAGCGCGTCCACTCCCTCGGCTACTGGCGTGCCGCCTGACGGCTCCCGCGGGGGCGCCGGGTTGACAGGCCGTTACCTCCTGTCGTCGGCCCTCGTTGGAACGCCTCCCCCGTGCGTCGCGCGCCCCGTATGTGCGCGACGCACGGGGCGCGAGGGAACGCGTGTGCCGAAAGAATCGAAAGCGAAAGCGGAAACCCCCCTTTGGAGTGAACTGACGCCAGGTGTCCGCCGGTTCACTCTCCGTGCGTAAAGATTCCGGTGTCTCGAGTCGTCGACTCCGCGCCGGCCACATGTCCCCGTGGTGAGCGGCCGGCGACGCCATGTCTCCTGTGGGGGTTCCACCACCTTGAACAGCAACACCTTCCGCCTGCCCGTACGCCGCACCGCCGCCGCCGCGACCGCCGCCGCGCTGGCCGTCGGCCCCGTGGTCCTCGCGGCCCCCGCGCATGCCACGGGCGGCGAAGGACGCGCCACCGCCGTCGTCCTGCGGACCGGCCTCGACGTCTCCCTGCTCAACAAGGCCGTGCACGTGCCGCTCCGGGCCTCCCTCAACGAGGTCCAGGCGCCGGAGAGCGCGGACCGTACGGCGCTCACCGTGACGCTGGAGGGCGTCGAGAAGGGCAAGCCGGTCGACGTCCTGCGCGCCGACGTGGCCACCGCCAAGGCGACCGTGGAGGGGAAGCGGGCCGAGGGGTACGTCAACCTCGCCAAGGCGCGGGTGCACGTCCCCGGCCTTCCCGCCCTCTCGCTGATCGAGGTCGAGAAGGTCACCTCCAAGGCCGTCTGCGAGGCGGGCAAGCAGCCCGTCGCCGAGTCCAACGTGCTCGGGCACGTGACGGTCCTCGGCAAGAAGACCACGCTCACCAGCGGCGGACGCACGAAGGTCACCGTCCCCGGGGTCGGCGAGGTGACCCTCGACCTGTCGAAGACGGCCACGACCTCGCGCACGGCGGCGGCCACCGCCCTGGAGCTGAAGGTCGCGGTGAACCCGCTGAAGCTCAACGTGGCCGAGGTCGACGGCGTGCTGACCCTGGCCGAGGCGACCTGCGAGACCCCGAAGGACACCCGGCCCACGCAGCGGCCGACCGAGCGGCCCACCACGGAGCCCTCCGCGGAACCCACCGACGGCGGTGGCGTGCAGACGCAGAACGGCGGCTCGAACCCGGCCGGACAGAACCTCGCCGAGACCGGCGGCAGCTCGACCACCCCGTATCTGGCCGGCGGCGCCGCGCTCCTGCTCGGCCTCGGCGGCGCGGGCCTCGTCCTGGCCCGGATCCGCGCCCGCGGCTGACCGACCGGTTCGCGGCCGATCGACCCGCCGCCCACCTGCCCGAGGGGGGGCTGAGGGGGGAACGCACCGGGGGGTGCGGACGGGGCAGCGGGGAGAACGGGGGAGGGGTGGGTGGTGCCGTCCGGCACCACCCACCCCTCCCGCCGTCTCCACCGGCCGCTCCGGCGGGCCGCTTCGGTCGGCTAGCCGGCCGCGAGCAGCGCCTGGTCAAGCGCCTGCAGGAAACGGTTCGTCGTCGTCCGGTCCCGCACCGCCAGCCGCAGCCAGTTCCGGTCCAGGCCCGGGAAGGTGTCGCCGCGGCGCACCGCGAAGCCCAGCGCCCGCAGCCGTTCCCGCACCGCGTCCGCGCGCTCGATCCGGAGCAGCACGAACGGGCCCTCCGCCGCCGCGACCGCCCGCACCTCGTCGAACTCCGCGAGCCCGGCCAGCAGATGCGCCCGCTCGACCCCGATCCGGTGCGCCGCGTGCTCCGCCTCGGCCAGCGCCAGCCGCGACATGCACGCCTCCGCCGCCACCAGGGCCGGCGTCGACACCGGCCACAACGGCTGCGCCCGCTCCAGGGCGTCGACCGTCTCCGGCTCGGCGAGGACGTAACCGATCCGCAGCCCCGCGAGCCCCCACGTCTTCGTCAGGCTCCGCAGCACCACCAGACCCGGCACGTCCGTCCGCCCCGCCAGCGCCTCCCGCTCGCCCGGCACCGCGTCCATGAACGCCTCGTCCACCACCAGCGTCCGCCCCGGACGCGCCAACGACGCGATCGTCTCCGCCGGATGCAGCACCGACGTCGGATTCGTCGGGTTCCCGATCACCACCAGGTCGGCGTCCTCCGGGACGGCGGCGGGATCCAGCCGGAAGCCGTCCTTCTCCCGCAGCAGGACCCTGCCCACCTCGTGCCCGGCGTCGCGCAGCGCCGCCTCGGGCTCGGTGAACTGGGGATGCACCACCACCGGCCGCCGCACCGGCAGCGCCCGCGCGAGCAGCACGAACGCCTCCGCCGCACCCGACGTGAGCAGCACCCGCCGGGTCGGCAGATCGTGCCGCTCGGCGACCGCCGCCCGCGCGGCCCGCCCGTCGGGATAGGCCGCCAGACCCGCCAGGGAGGCCGCGATCCGCTCCCGCAGCCACTCCGGAGGCGTGTGCGTCCGGACATTGACCGCGAGGTCGATCAACTTCTCGTCCCGTACCTCCGCGTCACCGTGATGACGCAGATCATGGGCGTCGGAATGCGTATGCGTATACATGGCCGCCGTGGGGTGGTGAGTGGGGGGAGTGCGGAGCTCGGGGACCGGGTCGAACGCCGCCTTCCCAGCGGTGTACCCGTGTCCCTGGGACAACAACCGTGCGGCGATGGACTCTTCGTTCGCCACAAACGGGAGGGAACGGGCGATCGCGCACGTAACTCCACGCGATTTCCGCTTCGGCACGAGGAGTTCGGCCCCCGCGCCCCCCGGGGCGGCCGTACCGGCGTCCGCTCCCGCGCCGGACAGCTCCGCCGCTCCCGCCAGAGCCGCCGCCTCCGCCACCGACGCCGTCCCCGTCGCCGCCTCCGCCACCGACGACGGATGCGGTACGGGTACGGACGCCAGCACCTCGGACCCGAACGCCCGCACCGGCAGCCCCCAGCGCTTCGCCGCGCCCGCTATGCCCGGATCCCCGGCCCGCGCGTCCAGCGTGGCCAGCGCCGCCACGTCGGCGGCCGTCAGGCCCGCCTCCCGCACCACCTGCTCCAGCAGGGCGAGCACCTCGTCCGCCGACGTCCCGGAGCGGGCACCCACGCCCGCCACGACGGCACCCGCACGAGCGCGGACGTGCGCGGAGGCCGCGCGATCCGATAGCAAGGGCGCATGGCCGTTCTCGTCGCGCTCGGCGCGTTCCTCATGACGCTGTTCGGCGGATGGACGGCCGGGCGCGTCACCGACCGGCGCCACCTGGTCCTCGGCCTCGCCGGCGGACTGATGCTCGGCGTGGTCGGACTCGACCTCCTGCCGGAGGCCCTGGAGGCCGTCGGCACCGAGGTCTTCGGCGTGTCGCAGGCCCTGCTCCTCTTCGTCGGAGGCTTCCTCTTCGCCCATGTGGTGGAACGCCTCCTCGCCGTCCGCCAGGCGGCACACGGGGTCGCCCCCGGTGAACGCGTCCCGCAGGTGGGACTGACCGCGGCCGCCGCCATGGTCGCCCACAGCCTCATGGACGGCGTCGCGCTCGGCGCCGCCTTCCAGGTCGGCGGGGGCATGGGAGCCACCGTCGCGCTCGCCGTCATCACCCACGACTTCGCCGACGGGTTCAACACGTACACGATCACCAGCCTGTACGGGAACGCCCGCCGCAAAGCCGTCCTGATGCTCGTCGCGGACGCGTGCGCACCGATCGTGGGAGCCGCGTCCACCCTGCTGTTCACCCTTCCGGAGGAACTTCTCGGCAGCTACCTCGGCTTCTTCGGCGGAGCCCTGCTCTACCTCGCCGCGGCCGAGATCCTTCCCGAGGCCCACCACGACCACCCCGCCCTCTCCACCCTGCTCTGCACGGTGGGGGGCGTGGCCTTCATCTGGCTCGTGGTGGGCGTCTCCGGCTGACCTCACGCCACGGGACCGTTCGCGCAGTGCTCGACGAAGCGTGCGGCCGCTCCGGGCGCACCGGCCCAGTGGGTGTGCACATAGCTCGCGTGCACCCCCCGCTGCACGAACCCCTCCACCCTCCGCTCCGGCTGCCGCAGCCCCCAGGCCGCCCGGGCGCCCGCCCCCGGCTCGATCACGGTCCGGTGGAACTCGTGCCCGCGCATCCGCGCCCCGGTCTCGGCGAGCGGACTGTCGCTCACGGCCACGGCGTCGCGGTAGCCCAGCGTCAGCCGCTCCGACATCCGGGCGTCCGCGTCGAGCACCCCGCACATCGGCGCCCCGTCGAGCGACCGCGCGAGGTACAGCAGCCCGGCGCACTCCGCGGCGACGGGCGCACCGGAGCGCGCCAGCTCGGCGACGGCCTTGCGCAGCGGCTCGTTGGCGGACAGCTCGGAGCCGTACATCTCGGGGAACCCGCCCCCGATCACGAGCCCCGAGGTGCCCTCGGGCAGCGCCTCGTCCCGCAGCGGGTCGAAGGTGACGACCTCCGCCCCGGCCGCCCGCAGGAGTTCGGCGTGCTCGGCGTACGAGAACGTGAACGCGGCGCCCCCGGCCACCGCGACGACCGGCCTGGTCGTGGGCGACTGTTCCGCGGAGGCGGAACGGGTGGGCACAGCCCACCCACCGGCGGACCGCCGCCCCGCGACGGAAGGATCCCAACCTTCGGCGTGCAGTTCAGGGGCGCTGCGCGCAAGAGCCAGCAACCCCTCCAGGTCGCACCCGGCACGTACCTGCTCCGCCTGCGCCGCCACCGCGGCCACCGCGGCGGCCTGCCGCTCGGCCACCGGCACCAGGCCCAGGTGCCGCGAAGGAGTCGCCACCGCGGGCGCCCGGCGCAGCACCCCGAGGACCGGAACCCCGGATTCGCCGAGCGCCTCGCGCAGGAGGTGCTCGTGCCGGTCGGTCGCGACCTTGTTCAGGATCACGCCGCCGATCCGCACCTCCGGGTCCCAGGAGGCGAAGCCGTGCACCAGCGCCGCCACCGACCGGGACTGCGACGAGGCGTCCACCACCAGCACCACCGGCGCCTTGAGCAACTTCGCGACCTGCGCGGTCGACGCCAGCTCCCCCTGGTCGGCGGCCCCGTCGTACAGGCCCATGACGCCCTCGACGACCGCCAGGTCGCAGCCGCGCGACCCGTGCGCGAAGAGCGGCGCGACCAGGCCCGTACCGCACATGTACGCGTCGAGGTTGCGGCCCGGGCGGCCGGTCGCGAGCGCGTGGTAGCCGGGGTCGATGTAGTCGGGGCCGACCTTGTGCGGCGAGACCGCGAGACCACGGCCCGCGAACGCGGCCATCAGACCGGTGGCGACCGTGGTCTTGCCCGCGCCGGAGGACGGCGCGGCGATGACGAGACGTGCTACCACTCGATGCCCCGCTGGCCCTTCTGGCCGGCGTCCATCGGATGCTTCACCTTCGACATGTCGGTGACGAGATCCGCGAAGTCCACCAGCTCCTGCGGGGCGTTGCGGCCGGTGATGACCACGTGCTGCTGCCCGGGACGGTTCCGCAGCACCTCCACCACCTCGGCGGTGTCGATCCAGCCCCAGTGCAGCAGATAGGCGAACTCGTCGAGGACGTAGAACTTGTACGCCTCGGCGGCGAGATCGCGCTTGACCTGCTCCCAGCCCTCGCGCGCCTTGTCCTCGTGCGACTGCTCGCCCTCGGCGACCTCGCGCTGGATCCAGGACCACCCCTCACCCATCTTGTTCCAGGTGACGGTGCCGCCCTTGCCGGTCTCGCCGAGCGCCTTGAGGGCGTTCTCCTCGCCGACCCGCCACTTGGCGGACTTGACGAACTGGAACACCCCGACCGGCCAGCCCTGGTTCCAGGCGCGCAGCGCCATGCCGAACGCGGCGGTCGACTTCCCCTTGCCGACGCCGGTGTGCACCATCACCAGCGCGCGGTTGCGGCGCTGACGGGTGGTGAGACCGTCGTCGGGTACGACGGTCGGCTGTCCCTGCGGCATTAGGCGGCCCTTCTCGTGGAGCGGTTCACTTGTACGTCTCTGACCAGCCCGGCGATCGAGTCCGCCCGCAGCTCGTCCAGCGTCACGGCGGTCCCGCCCAGCTCGCGGGCGAGGTCCCCGGCGAGGCCGAGCCGCACCGGCCCGCTCTCGCAGTCCACGACGACGGCGGCGGTGCCGTCGGCGGCGTGCAGGCGCGCGGCGCGGGCGGCGAGCGCCACCGGGTCGCGGCCGCCGCCGGTCGCCCGGCCGTCGGTCACCACGACGAGCAGGGGGCGGCGCGAGGGATCGCGCAGCCGCTCGATCCGCAGGACGTCGTGGGCCTTCAGGAGCCCGGCCGACAGGGGCGTGCGGCCACCCGTCGGAAGCTGTTCGAGCCGGGCCGCGGCCGCGTCCACGGACGAGGTCGGCGGCAGCGCCACCTCGGCGTCCCGGCCGCGGAAGGTGACCAGGCCGACCTTGTCGCGGCGCTGGTAGGCGTCGAGGAGGAGGGAGAGCACGGCGCCCTTGACGGCGCTCATCCGCTGCCGGGCCGCCATCGACCCGGAGGCGTCCACGGCGAAGAGCACCAGATTGCCCTCGCGGCCCTCGCGGGTGGCCTGCCGCAGGTCGTCCCGTCGCACCACCAGGCCGGGGCCGGAGCGGCCGCGCGCCTTCTGGTGCGGGGCGGCGGCGTGCACGGTCGCGGCCAGGTGCAGCTTGGTGAGGGCGCCCCGGGGGCGTACGGCCCCGGTCGTCCTGCCGTGCTCGGTACGGGCCCGGGAGCGGCGCCCGGCCGCCCCCTCGCCCAGTCCTGGCACGCTGAGCATCTTCGTACGGAACGGTTCGGCGGCTCGGACGGCGGCGCGCTGCCCGGCGCCACCGCCGGGCGCGGGGGCCGGTCCGTTCTGTGCCGCCGGCTCGGGCTCGGTCGTCGGCTCGGGCTCCGCCTCGCGGGGCGGCTCGGCCGGACCGGCGCTCTCCGGGGACCCGTCGGGCCCCTCGCCCTGCGGCGGCACCCCGCCTCCGCCTCCACCCGGCCCGTCGTCGGGACCCTGACCGTCGGGCCCCGGACCCTCGGGATCCGGATCCGGGTCCTCGTCCTCGCCCTTGAACCGCTCCAGCGTCTCGTCCAGCTTGTCCTCGTCCAGGCCGGGCGCGTCGAAGGGGTTGCGCCGCCTGCGGTGGGGGAGCGCGAGCAGCGCGGCCTGCCGTACGTCCTCGGAGGTGACGTCCGTCCGGCCCGCCCACGCGGCGAGCGCCGTCGCCGTGCGGGCCATGACGATGTCGGCGCGCATGCCGTCCACCTCGAACGCCGCGCAGGTGGCGGCGATCTGCAGGAGCGCCGCGTCGCCGAGCCCCACCCGGGGCAGCAGGGCCCGCGCGGCCGTGATCCGGTCCCGCAGCGCGCTCTCCTCGCCCTCCCAGCGGGCGGCGAAGGCGGCCGGGTCGTCGTCGAACGCCAGCCTGCGGCGCACCACCTCGACCCGCTGCTCGGGCTCGCGGGAGGCCGCGACCTCCACGGTCAGACCGAAGCGGTCCAGCAGCTGCGGCCGCAGCTCGCCCTCTTCGGGGTTCATCGTGCCGACGAGCAGGAAGCGGGCCGCGTGCCGTACGGAGACGCCTTCGCGCTCGACGTACGAGGAGCCCATGGCGGCGGCGTCGAGGAGCAGGTCGATCAGGTGGTCGTGGAGGAGGTTGACCTCGTCGACGTAGAGGATCCCGCGGTGCGCGTCCGCGAGGAGCCCCGGCTCGAAGGCCTTCACGCCCTCGGCGAGGGCCCGTTCGATGTCCAGCGCGCCCACCAGCCGGTCCTCGGATGCGCCGACGGGCAGCTCGACCATCCGCGCGGGCCGCGCGGCGGCCGGGGCGGCCTCGTGGGGCCCGTCGGGGCAGCCGGGGTCGGGGGAGGCCGGGTCGCAGCTGAAGCGGCAGCCCGCGACGACCGGCACCTCGGGCAGCAGGTCCGCCAGCGCACGGACGGCCGTGCTCTTGGCGGTGCCCTTCTCGCCGCGTACGAGGACACCGCCCACCGCCGGGCTGACGGCGTTCAGCAGCAACGCCAGCCGCAGGTCGTCCATGCCGACGACGGCGGTGAACGGATACCGGGTGCTCATCGGGCGGTCACTCCTTCAACTCGTGGGGGTCCGGCGGGACGGGGCGTCACGGCGCGCCCGGAGGGATGAACGGCAGCCCGGGCGGCGGGCCGTTCTCGATGAGCCGCAGCAGCGCGTCCGTGTCCGCGTGCTCCTCGATCAGGTCTCCGAGGCGGTCCAGCTGCTCCTCGCGCAGGGTCCCGAAGCTCGTGTCCGGCGCCGGTACGAAACGGCGCCCGGCCGCCGCCGCGACCTCCCGCAGGAACGCCCGGCGGAAGCCGTCGCTCTCCAGCGAGCCGTGCCAGTGGGTGCCCCAGACGGAGCCGACCCGGCAGCCGTCCAGAAACGGTTCGCCGCCGTCCACCCGGGCGATGCCGTGGTGGATCTCGTATCCCTCCACCCGTTCGCCGAGCGCCTCCCCGACCGGCCGGGCCAGGGTCTTCCCGGGCGCGAACCGGACGTGGACGGGCAGCAGCCCGAGCCCGTCCACGGCGCCCGCCTTCGACTCGACGTCGTCCTCGATGCGGACGCCGAGGACCTGGAAGCCGCCGCAGATGCCGAGCACCGGCCGGCCCTCCGCCGCGCGCCGGGCCAGCGCGTCGGCGAGGCCGCGTTCCCGCAGCCAGGCCAGCGCCTTGACGGTCCCGCGCGTGCCCGGCACGACCACCAGGTCCGCGTCGACGAGCTCCTCGGCCCGGTCCACGAACCGCACGACCACGCCCGGCTCGGCCGCCAGCGCGTCCACGTCGGTGAAGTTGGACATCAGCGGCACGGCGCAGACCGCGACCCGCAGCACTTCCTCGCCGAGCGGGGGCGCCACGACCGACTCGCGCACCGCGCCCCGCAGGGAGACCCGCAGCCCGTCCTCCTCGTCGATGCCGAGGCCGTGGGCGTAGGGCAGGACGCCGTACGTCCGGCGCCCCGTGAGGCCGAGCAGCATGTCGAGCCCGGGTTCGAGCAACGAGACGTCGCCCCGGAACTTGTTCACGAGGTAACCCGCGATCAGCTCCTGGTCCTCGGGCGCCAGGAGCGCCGTCGTCCCGAAGAACTGGGCGAACACCCCGCCCCGGTCGATGTCGCCGACCACGAGCACCGGCAGCCGCGCGGCCCGCGCGATGCCCATGTTCACGATGTCCGTGCGCCGCAGGTTGATCTCGGCCGGACTGCCCGCCCCCTCGCAGATCACGGCGTCATACGTGCCCCGCAGCTCCTCCAGGCACGCGAGGACCGGCTCGAAGAGTTCCTGCCGCCGTCCTCCGTGCAGCAGCTTCCCGGGGGACGACCCGCCGGGCCCTCCGAAGAACCCCCGGGCACTCAGCTCGCCCACCGGCTTGCCCATCAGTACGACCTGGCTGGAGCGGTCGCTGCCCGGCTTCAGCAGCACCGGGTTCATCAGGGCGGTCGGCTCCACCCGCGCGGCCTGCGCCTGCATGGCCTGCGCCCGGCCGATCTCCGCGCCCTCCCTGGTCACGAAGGAGTTCAGGGACATGTTCTGCCCCTTGAACGGCGCGACCTTCACTCCTTGGCGCACCAGCCAGCGGCAGATCCCCGCCGTGACGACGCTCTTGCCCGCGTCGGACGTGGTCCCGGCGACCAGCAGCCCCCCGCCTGTCATGCGTTCCTCCGCTTCGTCGCGCCCGCCAGGGCCCGTCCGGTCACACAGACCGCCAGCGTCAGCCCGGTCACCCGGCGCGACAGCCGTACGGCACGCTCGATGTCCGCCACGTCCACGTCCCGGCCCTCCGTGTTGAGCACCGGCCGGTGTTCCACCCGGCCGCCGTACGACAGCGTCCCTCCCAGCCGCACGCCGAGCGCTCCCGCGAAGGCAGCCTCGACGGGGCCGGCGTTGGGGCTCGGATGTGCGGCCGCGTCGGCGCGCCAGGCCCGCAGCGCCCCGCGGGGGTCGCCGCCCGCGACCGCGGCGAGCACGGCCGTCAGCCGCGCTCCCGGCCAGCCGGCGAGGTCGTCGAGCCGGGCCGAGGCCCAGCCGAAGCGGCGGTACGTGGGGTTCTTGTGGCCGACCATCGCGTCCAGGGTGTTCACGGCCCGGAAGCCGACGAGCCCCGGGACACCGGCCACCGCGCCCCACACCAGGGCGCCGACGACCGCGTCGGAGGTGTTCTCGGCGACGGACTCCACGACCGCGCGGGCCATCGCGGGGCCGTCCAGGGCCTGCGGGTCGCGGCCGCACAGATGCGGCAGCCGCTCGCGCGCCACGTCCAGGTCCCCGGCGGCCAGCGCCCCGCCGATGGCCCGGGCCTCCCGGCCCAGGGTCGTGCCCCCGACGACGGCCCACACGGCGGCGGCGGTCAGGGCGGCGGACGCGGCGGGCCGGTTCCGTACCGTGCGGGCGGCGAGGGCGCCCAGGGCGGCCGTGCCGCCGACGCAGACGGCGGTGTGCAGCGCGCCCCACCCGCGGTGGTCGCGCCGCAGGAGGCTCTCGACGGCTCCGGCGGTCCTGCCGAACGCGGCGACGGGATGGCCGCGGCGCGGATCGCCGAGGAGCAGGTCCACGGCCAGGCCGACGGCGGCGCCGTACGCGAAGACGTCCGTGGACGCGAATACACCGGTGGCTGCTCTGCGGCCAGGCATGGCGCTGTGTCCTCACTCAGGGTCCGCGCCCTGGCTCGACGTGACCGGCGGTGAGAGTTCCTGGCTCCCGGGGATCAGCTCCCCGGTCACAGTGGCGGGACCGCGCCGGATTCGCACCGGACTTCCTCTTCTGCCGCCGTAAATGGCCCCGGAAGTCCACCACGCGGCGCGAACAGCCGTCAACTCACCCTTGACCTGCGGCGGGAGAGTGTGCGAAGCCCCACAACGACGACCGGGCGGGCCGCACCTTTCGGTGCGACCCGCCCGGGGGTGGTGTCGTGACGCGTCAGACGACGATCAGATAGATGCCGTACGCGACGGCCGCCGCGCAGAGCGCGAAGCAGGCGTACGCGCCGGTGCGGGCCAGGGTGGCGGAGCCTCCCTGGGCGGCGGCCTGCTCCTGCTTGGAGAGGCCGATGATGCCGAGGGTGAACAGGCCCACGAGGGCGACGGTCGCCACGAGGCTGACTCCGAAGACGGAGCCGAGAGCTGCCCAGTCGATCTTCATGTGGTTCGTCCTTACACCGCGGCGGCGGGGGCCGCGGGGGCTGCCGGGTCCGTGGGGGCCGGCGAGGGGATGGTGGTCTTGAGGTCCTCGTCCGCGACGGCGGCGACGGAACCGGCCGGCGGCGGGGTGACGGCCGCGATGGCGGTGGTCACGACGCCCGCGGGCTCGTCGAGGTCGTCGTCGGTGACGTTGTGGTGGTCGACCGGCTTGCGGCGCGAGAGCGCCCAGATGACTCCGGAGCCGGCGATCAGCAGGACGGCGACGGCAACGATGCCCCACGTGCCCTGCTTGGTGAGGAACTCGGCGCCGGCGGCGACCAGGCCCGCCGCGGGAAGGGTCAGGCCCCAGGCGATGAACATCCGGGTGGCGGTCGACCAGCGGACGACACCGCCCTTGCGGCCGAGGCCCGCGCCCATCACGGCACCCGAGCAGGACTGGGTGGTGGAGAGCGAGAAGCCCAGGTTCGAGGAGGCCAGGATGACCGTGGCGGCGCTGGTCTGGGCGGCGAAGCCCTGCTGCGGCCGCAGGTCGGTGAGGCCCTTGCCCATGGTGCGGATGATGCGCCAGCCGCCGAGGTAGGTGCCGAGCGCGATGGCGACGCCGGCGGAGACGACGACCCACATGGGGGGGTTGGAGCCGGGGGCGAGGACGCCGCCGGTGACCAGCGCCAGGGTGATGACACCCATCGTCTTCTGCGCGTCGTTGGTGCCGTGGGCGAGGGAGACGAGACCGGCGGAGGCGATCTGGCCGGCGCGGTAGCCCTTGGCCGTGTGCTTCTCGTCGGTCCGGGCGCCGATGCGGTACGTCAGGCGGGTGGCCACCATCGCGGCGAGGCCGGCGACGAGCGGCGCGGCGATCGCGGGGATGAGGACCTTGGTGACGATGGTCGAGCCGTTCACGGCCGACCAGCCGGCCGACATCACGGCCGCGCCGATGAGTCCGCCGAAGAGGGCGTGGGAGGAGCTGGACGGCAGGCCGAGCAGCCAGGTCAGCAGATTCCAGAGGATGGCGCCGACGAGCGCCGCGAAGATCACTTCGGTACGAATGCCCTGCTCGTTGATGATCCCGCCGGAGATCGTCTTGGCGACCTCCACGGACAGGAACGCGCCGACCAGGTTGAGCACGGCGGACATGGCCACCGCCGTCTTGGGCTTGAGGGCACCGGTCGAGATGGTCGTCGCCATCGCGTTGGCGGTGTCGTGGAAACCGTTCGTGAAATCGAACACGAGAGCTGTCACGACCACAATCGCGAGCAGCAGCGTGATGTGTTCCATTTACCCAGGCAATCGTTTGACGTCAGTGGCTCGTCGAACGTAAGCAACCTGGGTGAACGGAAGATGAACTGGGCCGGGCGGTGTGGTGACCCGATCCGGTGTCGGCGCATTCCGCTTACGGTCTCGGGGGCGGTTTCCGTCCACGATGCGGTCATCGCGCAACCCCGGGTAATCCGGGCTGTTCC
Organism: Streptomyces sp. NPDC036822; assembly: GCF_055609145.1. Lineage (NCBI taxonomy): Bacteria > Bacillati > Actinomycetota > Actinomycetes > Kitasatosporales > Streptomycetaceae > Streptomyces > Streptomyces sp. NPDC036822. Next base: position 51,472 of record NZ_JBVJPY010000001.1, on the reverse strand, counting down.
GGGGCACATGCGACTTCGTTCCTTTCCGCCCCACACGCCCCGTGTCAGCCCGTGGACCGCGCGTGCACCGATTCAGCCGCACGAGGGACCCGCCAGAGTGACCCATGTCACTCTCCGGTGGCCGTCCGCACGTCCCCTGGGACAACGCGCCGGTCGCACGCGGTCCCCGAGCGGCGATCCGCCGCCGCGGCGCCTCCCGCCCGGCACCGCGCCCGGCCCGCCGCGCTTCCCGGGTGGCAGTACGCCGCCCGCGTACCGACACTGGGACAGTGCGCCCGGCTACAGCGACGGCAGCGGCCGTCACCACTCTGATCGGTGTCGGCGCGGCCGCGGTGGCGGTCGGCCGCTACGCGGGCGACGCCGCCCTCAAGGCGGCGTCCGGGCGGCCCCTGCCCGGAGACCCACGCCTCACCGTGCACGCCACCGGCCCCGGCAGGGTCACCCTGACCCGCAGCCTCGCCTCCCTGCGTCCCGGTACGTACGGCATCGAGGGCCCCGACTTCCACGGCTTCGTCGGCCCCGTCCTCGACCGCGTCCCGCACACCGCCGACACCGTCGTGCGGCGTCTGGAGCGCGTCGAGCTCGGCACCCTCGAACCCGGCGCCCGCGTCCGGCTCACCCCCGAGCTGCACGCCGGCACGCCCCGCACCGCCGTCGGCGTCGTCTACGAGGACGTCGAGATCCCCGGCGAACTGGGCAGTCTGCCCGGCTGGCTGATCCCCGGCCCCCGCCCCACCTGGGTCATCGCCGTGCACGGCCTCGGAACCAGCCGCCGTCACCCCCTCAACCTCGTCCCTTTCCTCACCCGACGGCAGATCCCCGTCCTGTGCGTCGCCCACCGCGGCGACGAGGGCGCGCCGGCCTCCCCGGACGGACTCGCCCACCTCGGCGACTCCGCGTGGCGGGACGTCGACGCGGCCATCCGCTACGCCGTCCGCCGGGGCGCCGTGGACGTCGTGCTGCACGGCTGGGGGACCGGCGCCACCATGGCCCTGCGGGCCGCCGCCGACTCGGGCGTACGGGACAGCGTCCGCGGCCTCGTCCTCGACTCCCCGGTCCTCGACCCGCAGGCCACGCTGCGCCACCTCGCCGCCGCCCGCCGGGTCCCCCGGCCGCTGCTGCCGTTCGCGGTCCACGCCGCCCAGAGCAGGTCGGGGCGGCGCGGCGACCGCCTCCCCGACCCCCCGGACCCGGCCGGCCTCCGCGTGCCGACCCTGGTCTTCCACGGCCCGGACGACACCCTCGCCCCCTGGGAAGCCTCCCTCGAACTGGCCGCGAGCCGCCCCGAACTGGTCACCCTTCAGGCGGTCCACCAGGCCCCCCACGCCGCCATGTGGAACGCCGACCCGGTCCGCTACGAGGAGACCCTGCGGCGCTTCCTCACCCCGCTGCTCTAGGGGATGGCGCGAAAGCCCCGTCGGGGAGCTTTCGAGAGGCCCACCCGAGCCCGCCCGGGGCCCGCCCCCCGGACTCGGCCTTCCGGTGGATGCCCGCACATTCCGGACACTCTCCGGGGCGTGCCCGGCCGCACCCCGCGCCGCCGCGCCGCCGCGTCTGACGATGATCCGCATTCCGATTGGGCTTTCGGGCCGTCAGCGGGAAGACTGCCCCCGTGACGTCTCGAAAGCCTGATGAGCAAATGGCGCGCAACTCCAGACTCCGACTCGTCCGTCCGCGGGCACTGGCCGCCGCCCGACGGGCCGTGACGACGCGGCGCACCCGGCCGGCCCCGAGGCCGCCCGAAGGCACTCCGCCCCGTGCGGAACTGGCCCGCCAGGCGCGTACCGTCCTGGCCGACGCCGTACGGATCGCCCGCTGGACCGCCGGCGACCGCGAGGCCGACCCCACCCCTCCGGCCGGCCTCGAAGCCCGCTCCGCACAGGAACGCGCCGCGGCGGCACTCGACCTGACGCCCGGCCAGGTGCGCGCCGGCTGGGACCGCGCCCGGCTCGCCGGCCTCGTGGAGCTCCACGGCGCCACCGCCCGCCCCGGCTGGCGGCTGCACGCCTGGGACCGCGACGACTCCGCCGTCCTGCGCGGCTGGGTCGCCCTCTTCGACGCCTGGTCCCTGGTCCACCCCGCCCCCGGGGACGTGCCGCCCAGCGCCGTAGCCGAGGTCGTCGAGGCCGTTCCCCAGGTGCTCTCCCTGCTCCAGCTCTCGGCCGGCCCTGTACTCGTCCCGGCCCTGCTCGACCTGCTCCGGCAGCGCGTCCAGGAGCTGCGCGAGGAGCGCTGCGAGGTTCCCGCCCAGGGAGCCGCCGTTCCTCCGCCCGGCACCGACGCCTCCGCCGACGGCGGAGCGGCCGACTCCGCGGAGGGCGGCACCGACGGCCTCCCCGCCCTGCTCGACTGGGCCCTGGACGGTCTCGCCGCCGTCGGCGCCCTCACCCTGGGCGACGGCCAGGCCACCCTGACCCCCCTCGGCAACTGGGCGGTCTGGGTCAAGCTGGAACAGATCTGCGTCGCCGCCCAGAGCCCGGCCGGCAACATCGAGCAGTCCGCCGAGGACATGCTCCGCGGCTGCGCCCGCCTCACTCCCGGCCCCGCCCGCGACGAGTACCGAGCCTGGCTCGCCGCGCGCACCCTCTCCAGCGCCGTGACCGAACTCCTGGCCGTGGCCCGCGGTGAGGACGCCCTGCTGCGCGGCCTCGCCTTCGAGGCGCTCCGGGTCGTGGGAGCCCCCGCCGAGGCCGAGGTCCGGGCCGCCGTCCAGGAGGCCTCGCTCCGTCCGTACGCGCTGCTCTGGCTCGCCGAGTACGACGGCGCCGACCCCGACGACGCCCCGGACGTGCTCACCCGCGAGGAGGCCACCTGGCTCTGGGTGGACACCGCCGCGGCCGTCGCCGACCACGGCGAGAGCGCGCTGCTGGTGCGCCATCTCGACTCCGCCGTGCAGGGCACCGTCCCGGCCCTCCTCGACGAGGTCCGGGCGGTCGGCCACCCGCGTACGGTCCAGGTCCTCGTCGCCCTCGCCGCCGCGCACCCCGACCCGGCCCTGGCCAAGGCGGTCCGCCGGGCGGCCTTCCAGGTCCACACCGGGGGATCGTGACCCCGGCCGTGCCCGGAGACGACGCCGCGCGGGCGCGGGCCCGGCGGGCCGGCGCTCAGCCCGCCGCGACACCCGGGGTGTACGTCCCGAAGCTCCAGATGTTGCCCTCGGCGTCCCGGGCCATGTAGTCCCGCGAGCCGTATTCCTGGTCCGTGGGCGGCATCAGGATCTCGACCCCGTGCCGCGCCGCGCGCGCGTGGTGTTCGTCCACGTCGTCCACGTGGACGAACACCCCCACCGGGCCGGCGTCGGCCATCAGCTTGTCGAACTCGCTCCCGGTGCCCTTGCTGCCGAGCATCACCATGCCGTTGCCGTACGACAGCTCGGCGTGCATGACCTTGCCGTCCTCGCCTTCGTACACCGCGGTGTCGATGAAGCCGAACGCCTCGGTGAGCAGCTTGATCGCGGCCTTCGCGTCCTGGTACGCCAGCGTCGGACAGATATGGGGTGCCTCAGCCATCCCGATCACTCCTTCTCGTCGGTCCACGTCGGAATGTGACCTGGATCTCAGTCTCGCAGCCGCCGTCGACAATCAGCGGAAGGTGTCGCACCGCGCCATGTCGCCGGTGCTGAAGCCGGTGGAGAACCACTGCTGCCGCTGCGCCGCCGAGCCGTGGGTCCAGCTCTCCGGGGTCACCCGGCCCTGGAACCTCTCCTGGATCCGGTCGTCGCCCACCGCGGCCGCCGCGTCGAGCCCGTCCCGGATGTCCGCCTCCGTCACCCCGGTCAGCAGCGGCCGCCCGGTCTTCTCATCCGGGGTGGTCGTCGCGTGCCGCGCCCACACGCCGGCGTAGCAGTCCGCCTGGAGCTCGACCCGCACGGCCTGGGAGTCCGCGCCCTGCCGGCCGTCCTGGGCGCCGGCCAGCGTGCCCATCATGTTCTGCACGTGGTGGCCGTACTCGTGCGCCACCACGTACGCCTGGGCGAAGGGCCCGCCGCTCGCTCCGAAGGTGGTCCGCAGCTCGTCGAAGAAGCCCAGGTCCAGATAGACCTGCCGGTCGCCGGGGCAGTAGAAGGGCCCGACCGCCGACGTGGCCGTGCCGCAGGCCGTGCCGACGCGGTCACTGAACACCACCGTGCGCGCGTCCCCGTACCGGCCGCCCCGGCGGGCGTACTCCGCCCGCCAGAAGTCCTGCACGCTGTTGACGACCCCGACGATCCGGCAGTCGTCGCGGGCGTTGGCGTCGGCGCCGGTCCGGCAGCTGCGCTCCACCTCGGCCGCGGACGACGAGGTCGCCACGGGCGCCGGGTCGCCGGAGGTCAGGCCCAGCTGCTCCGGCCCCACCCCGAAGAGCATGCCGAGGATGAGCGCGACGAACGCGACGACACCGCCGCCGACGGTGGCCCGGCCGCCGGGGATACGGCTGCCGCGGACGTCCCGTACCTCCGAGGTGTCCAGGTTGGCGTCGTCGTCGAACTGCATGGGCCACCGCCCTCCGCGTCTCTGCCGCGGCGGGGGCCGCCGCCCTGCGCCCGAGTATCGAGTACCCCGTAGGGGATCGCTCCTTTTGTCCGGCATGCGCGGGAACGGTGGGTATGCCCGTCGGCGGAGCATGGCCGAAAAGCAGTTGCATGGGCCCGTTAGACTGGCCGTATGGCCATTCTCCTCGTGCATTAGCGGCGTCGAACCGCCTTCGAGAGCCCTTCCGCCGTCCAAACCCGCCCTGGAGTCTGTCCGTGATCACCGCTTCCGGCATCGAGCTGCGCGCCGGCGCCCGCATTCTCATCGAGTCCGCTTCCTTCCGCATCGCCAAGGGCGACCGCATCGGCCTCGTGGGCCGCAACGGCGCGGGCAAGACCACCCTCACCAAGTGCCTCGCCGGCGAGGGCATGCCCGCGGGGGGCACCATCACCCGCTCCGGCGAGGTCGGCTACCTCCCGCAGGACCCGCGCACCGGCGACCTCGACGTGCTGGCCCGCGACCGCATCCTCTCCGCGCGCGGCCTCGACGTGCTGCTGCGCAAGATGCGGCAGAACGAGGAGCGCATCGCGACCGGCTCCGGGGCCACCCGCGACAAGGCGATGAAGCAGTACGAGCGCCAGGAGACCGAGTTCCTCACCAAGGGCGGGTACGCCGCCGAGGCCGAGGCGTCCACCATCGCCGCCGCCCTCGGCCTGCCCGACCGCGTCCTCGGCCAGCCGCTGCACACGCTCTCCGGCGGTCAGCGCCGCCGGATCGAGCTGGCCCGCATCCTCTTCTCGGACGCCGACACCCTGCTCCTCGACGAGCCCACGAACCACCTCGACGCCGACTCCATCGTCTGGCTGCGCGACTACCTCAAGACCTACCGCGGCGGCTTCATCGTCATCTCCCACGACGTCGACCTGGTCGAGACGGTCGTGAACAAGGTCTTCTACCTCGACGCCAACCGCTCGGCGATCGACGTCTACAACATGGGCTGGAAGCTCTACCAGCAGCAGCGCGAGGCCGACGAGAAGCGCCGCAAGCGCGAGCGCCAGAACGCCGAGAAGAAGGCCGCGGCCCTCAACTCCCAGGCCGACAAGATGCGCGCCAAGGCGACCAAGACGGTCGCCGCGCAGAACATGGCCAAGCGCGCCGAGCGGCTCCTGTCCGGTCTGGACGCGGTCCGGATCTCCGACAAGGTCGCCAAGCTGCGCTTCCCGGAGCCCGCGCCCTGCGGCAAGACCCCGCTGACCGCCGAGGGCCTGTCGAAGTCGTACGGCTCGCTGGAAATCTTCACCGATGTGGACCTCGCGATCGACAAGGGGTCGCGCGTCGTCATCCTCGGCCTCAACGGCGCGGGCAAGACGACACTGCTGCGCCTGCTCGCCGGGGCCGAGACGCCCGACACCGGCGAGGTGACCCCCGGTCACGGCCTCAAGCTCGGCTACTACGCCCAGGAGCACGAGACGCTCGACCCGGACCGCACCGTCCTGGAGAACATGCGGTCGTCCGCGCCCGACCTCGACCTCGTCGAGGTGCGCAAGACGCTCGGCTCCTTCCTCTTCTCCGGAGACGACGTGGACAAGCCGGCCGGAGTCCTCTCCGGCGGTGAGAAGACCCGTCTCGCGCTCGCCACCCTGGTGGTCTCCTCGGCGAACGTGCTGCTCCTCGACGAGCCGACCAACAACCTCGACCCCGCCAGCCGCGAGGAGATCCTCGGCGCCCTGCGCACCTACAAGGGCGCGGTCGTCCTCGTCACGCACGACGAAGGCGCGGTCGACGCGCTGGAGCCGGAGCGGATCATCCTGCTCCCGGACGGCGTCGAGGATCTGTGGGGCCCGGACTACAAGGACCTCGTGGCGCTCGCCTGATCATCTCGGTATGGATCATTCGGCTCATCGCCGATCCTTCATCTGAGTGAGGGCGTCTCATCCCTCGGGCGCGGCCTTGTGCGGAATCCTTCCGTCAGGGCCGCGCCGCGCTCGTTCCCCCGGCGCGCCGCTGACCTGGCACTTCGCGCCCCGGCGCGCCGTGAGGCGGTGATCACGCCCCGCGGAATATGGCATTCCGGTCACCGCGAATCCGTCCCCGTCCACGAACCTCGTGCCACAGACCTTGTCGAATGGGTGGCCAGGACGTCCGGAAGGGGTGATCATGAGAAGTCCAGAGCGCACTTCCCATGAGGAGGCACGGGTGGCCGAGACTCTGAAGAAGGGCAGCCGGGTGACCGGCGCCGCGCGCGACAAGCTCGCGGCAGACCTGAAGAAGAAGTACGACTCCGGTGCGAGCATCCGGGCGCTGGCCGAGGAAACCGGTCGCTCCTACGGATTCGTCCACCGGATGCTCAGCGAGTCCGGAGTCACGCTGCGTGGACGCGGCGGAGCGACACGGGGCAAGAAGGCAGCCTCGGCCTGACATCGGGGCGCGGCTCGTCCGGTCCACCGTCTCTCGCGGTGGCCACCCGGTCGACCGCACGGTCGGCCGGGTGGTTACTGTGCAGTCACTTAGCAGTGCTGCACCGGAACCGGAGGCGCCCCATGACTTCGCTCGACTCTGTGCTCGTGTTCGACAAGGACGGTGTACGGCTCACCGTCGAGGACGCCGTTGCCTCGGTGACCCTGACCAATCCGGCGAAGCGCAACGCCCAGTCTCCCGCTCTGTGGCGGGCGTTGGCGGAGGCCGGCCGGTCGTTGCCGGGCAGCGTGCGGATCGTGATCCTGCGCGGTGAGGGCGCGTCCTTCTCCGCCGGGCTCGACCGGCAGGCGTTCACGCCCGAGGGCTTCGACGGGGAGCCGTCCTTCCTGGACCTGGCACGCGGGTCGGACGATGACCTGGACGCGGTCATCGCCGAGTACCAGGAGGCGTTCACCTGGTGGCGTCGCAGCGACCTCGTGTCGATCGCGGCCGTCCAGGGGCACGCCATCGGAGCCGGGTTCCAGCTCGCCCTCGCCTGCGACCTCCGGGTCGTCGCCGAGGACGTGCAGTTCGCCATGCGCGAGACCAGCCTGGGCCTCGTGCCGGACCTCACCGGCACGCACCCGCTCGTCTCCCTCGTCGGCTACGCCCGCGCGCTCGAGATCTGCGCCACCGGCCGCTTCGTCCAGGCCGATGAGGCCGAGCGGATCGGGCTCGCCAACATCGCCGTGCCCGCGTCCGAACTGGACGACGCGGTACGGGACCTGAGCGCCGCCCTGCTCGCCGCGCCCCGCGACGCCGTCGTCGAGACCAAGGCGCTGCTCCAGGGCGTCTCCGGCCGATCCTACGAAGAGCAGCGCACCGCCGAACGCGCCGCCCAGGCCCGCCGTCTGCGCGACCTCGCGGGCCTCGGCGACTGAGCCCTGTCCGCACCTTCTCGCCCGGCCCGCCCTCGCGCCGTGGGGGAGACCGTCCGCGCGCTGCCGCGGGGCCCGGCCCCCGGCAGCCGCGGTGACATCACCGGATCTCCGAGACCAGGACCGTGACCGCGGTCGCCTCCGGGGCGCTCGCGGCCAGGCGCGTGCGGACCGCTCGCGCCACGTCGAGGGCGCGGTGGCCGGCCGTCACCGCCAGCTCCACGCGCAGACCGCCCTCACTCCGATGGACCGGAGCGCCCAGGACGTCCGTCAGAGCCGCCACGCCGTCGACCGCGAGCGCCTCCAGGGCCGCCGGGTCCTCTGCGGCCGGAGAGGTTCGCCCGGGTGGGGGAGGGGTCGGCGGCTCATCCCGACCGCCGGCCTCCGTCTCCACGAGCCCCGTCACCCGAAGGTCCACCTCCGTCACCGCCAGGCCCAGCACCGTCTCCGCGGTGGAGAGCAGGGCCTCCCTCACCGCCTCCGCCAGTCCCGGCAGCGGGATGCCGGCCGTCGCCGCGAACTCCGCCGTGATGCGCAGCGGCCCCGGCGGCAACCCGCCCGGCGGAACGGGAAGCGGCTCCTCGCCGCTGGGCGCCACCAGGCCCACCCGCAGCGACCCCGGCGTCGCGCCCCGTACCGCCGCCGCGGCCGGGAGCAGCACCCCTCGTGCCGCGCGCTCCGTCAGCCATGCGCCGTCCGCCGCCTCTCCGAGCGGCAGCAGCCTGCCCGGGCCCAACCGTTTCCGTACCGCCGTCGCCCAACTCTCAGCCGTCGTCATGGGACCAGCCTGCCGCATTCCTGGCGCGAAATGGGGCAAGCGCACTTAATGTGGGCGAGGAAGCCCATAACTGCCCGGAAGGGATGAACGGCCATGAGCGAGACCGCACGCCCCGAGGAACCGTCCATGACCAAGCGCGGCGGCGGCGCCCCGGCCACCCGCGGCCGGACCACGATCGCCGACGGGGTCGTCGAGAAGATCGCCGGCCTCGCCGCCCGAGACGTCGACGGGGTCCACGCCATGGGGAGCGGACTGTCCCGCACCTTCGGCGCCGTACGTGACAAGGTCCCCGGCGGCGGCACCAAGTCGAACGCCACCCGCGGGGTGAAGGCCGAGGTCGGCGAGGTCCAGACCGCGCTCGACCTGGAGATCGTCGTCGTCTACGGCGTCTCGATCTCCGACGTCGCCGGCGAGGTGCGCGAGAACGTCATCGCCGCCGTGGAGCGCATGACCGGCCTGCAGGTCGTCGAAGTGAACATCGCGGTGAGCGACGTGAAGTTGCCCGAGGACGAGGAAGAGGAGCCGGAGCAGCGGCTTCAGTAGCCGCGGCGCTCGGCGGAAAGGGTCGGTGGTCGGTATGAGCATGACGTTGATCGGCTTGGTGGCCGGAATGGCCCTCGGTTTCGCCGGGTACTTCGGCGGTTTCGGGGCTTTCGTGCTGGTCGCGGCGTTGGGAGCGATCGGATTCATCGCCGGGAGGTTCCTCGACGGGGACTTCGAACCCGGAGAGTTCTTCCGGGGCCGTGAGCGCGGCGACAGGCGGAGGTGACGGGGGGTGGCCGTGGATCAGGTGGGGGCCGCCGGGCGCGGCGCGACGACGATCGCCGACCGGGTCGTCGCCAAGATCGCCGCGCAGGCGGCCCGTGAGGCGCTCGGCACGCTGCCGCGGGGCGGCACGACACCGCACGCCTCCGTCGTCGTGCACCGCGACACGGCACGCGTGTCCATCAGTCTCGAACTCGGGTATCCCACCGATATCGGCCGGCAGTGCGGCGACGTGCGCCGCCGGGTGACCGAGCGGGTACGGGACCTGGCCGGCCTCGACGTGCCCGAGGTGGCCGTTCACGTGGAGCGGCTGCACTCCCCGCGTACCGCCAAGGCGTCCGGGAGGAGGAGCCTGCGATGAACGATGCCCACGCCGACGACAAGGCCGGCGCCACGACCGGCGACAAGGCGGCCGACTCGGCCGAGGCCGGGACCGACGGAGTGCCCGTCCTGAAGGAGCGACCGCCGGCCGCGCCCGCCCCCCGGTTCTGGTCCGTACGGCGGATCCCCGCCGCCCTCCTCGCCGCCGTCGTCCTCGGCGGCGCGGGACTCCTCCTCTACGACGTCGCCGCGGTACGGGCGGAGCGCACGGCCATGCGATGGCGGAGCGTCCTCGCCGACGAACTGGCGACCCGCCCCCTGGACGACGTCTGGGTCCGGGTCGGGGCCGTCGCGGCCGTGGTCGTCGGCCTGTGGCTGCTCCTGCTCGCGGCCACCCCCGGCCTGCGGGCCGTCCTGCCGATGCGGCGCGAGCACGCGGACGTACGGGCCGGACTCGACCGTGACGCCGCCGCGCTCATCCTGCGGGACCGGGCGATGGAGGTCTCCGGCGTGCAGTCCGTCCGGGTCCGCGTGAAGCGCCGGAAGGCCGCGGTGCGGGCGGTCGCGCACTTCCGCCAACTGGACGAGGTGCGCGGCGATCTGGAACGCGTGGTCACGACGGGCATCGAGGAACTCGGGCTCGCCCACCCACCGGTGCCGACGGTACGGGTGGCTCGTCCGCCGAAGAAGGGATGAGGGGATGACGGTCGTTCTCCGCCGGGTCAACCGGATCGTGCTCGGCCTGCTGGGCCTGCTCCTTGTCGTGATCGGCGGGGCGGTCCTCGCCGCCTCGCTCGACCTGTCCGTGCCGTCCTGGTGGCCGTGGTCCGGCCCGTCCGACGTCCTCCTGACCGAGGCGGACCGCAGGCGGTGGGCGGACGAGGGCTGGTGGTGGCCGGTCGTCATCGCCGTCCTCGGCGTCGTGGTGCTCCTGGCCCTGTGGTGGCTGATCGCCCAGTTCCGCCGGGCCCGCCTCGCGGAGGTCCTGGTCGAGACCGGCGACGGAGAGGGCGCGATGGTACGCGGCCGGGCCCTGGTGGACGTCCTGGAAGCGGACGCCGCCGCGCAGGACGGCGTCTCCCGCGCCCGGATCACCCTGACGGGCCGCCGCACGGCCCCGCGCGCCCGCGTCGCCCTGCTCCTGGAACCGCACGCCTCCCCGGGCGAGACCCTGACCTCCCTCACCGACGAGGCCCTGGCCCACGCCCGTACCTCGGCGGGCCTGGAGTCACTGCCGGCCGAGGCCCGGCTGCGCGCCGTCAAGCACCGGGCCCGCCGGGTCAGCTGAGCGCCCCGGCCGGCGGCTGCCGCCCCCGGGCCCGCCGGTCCTGGGCGTCGCCCGGGCGCTCGAGCGGGCCGCCCTGGTCGGCACCGGACCGGCCGGCCCCATGACCCCACCGGCTCTTCCCGGGGGCCGCGGTCGCCGCCCCCGGCCCCCTTCCGGCTCAGAAGCCGTGGCGGGCGCCGCCGTCCACCGGCACCATCACGCCCGTCACGTACGACGCCGCCGGCGACAGCAGGAACGCCGCCGTGCGGCCGTACTCCTCGGGCGTGCCGTAGCGGCGCAGCGGAATGGTCGACTCGCTCGCCGTGCGGGCCGCCTCCGCGTCGCCCGAGAGGGCGTCCAGCGAGCGGATCCGGTCGGTGTCGATGCGCCCGGGCAGGACGCCGACGACGCGGATGCCGCGTGGCCCCAGGTCGTTCGCCAGGGACTTGGCGAAACCGGCGAGCCCCGGGCGCAGGCCGTTGGAGATCGTCAGCCCCGGGATCGGTTCGTGGACCGAGCCCGACAGGACGAAGCCGATGACCCCGCCCTCGGTCAGCGTCTGAGCCGCCGTCCGGGCCATCCGCACCGCGCCGAGGAAGACCGTGTCGAACGCCGACGCCCACTGCTCGTCGCTGTTGTCCGCGCCGAAGCCCGGCGCCGGGCCGCCGACGCTGACCAGGATCCCGTCGAACCGCCCGAAGCGGGACCGCGCCTCCGCGATCACCCGTCCGGCCGCCGCCGGGTCGGCGTTGTCGGCGGCGACACCCGCCGCGCCCGGCCCCAGCTCGTCCACCGCCTCGGCGACCGACGCCTCCTCGCGCCCGGTGATCACCACCTTCGCGCCCTCCGCGAGCAGCGCCTCGGCCGAGGCCCGGCCGAGCCCCCGCGTCGCCCCGGTCACCACGTACACACGGTCCTTCAGTCCAAGATCCATGGACCTATCCTGCCGTCTGCGCCCCGGGCGGCGCGACCTCCTCGCCGGGCGGCGCGGACTCCGCCCCGGTCAGCGCCAACGCGGTGCCCACCAGGCCGACATGGCTGAACGCCTGCGGGAAGTTCCCCAGCTGCCGCCGGGCCACCGGGTCGTACTCCTCCGCGAGGAGCCCCACGTCGTTGCACAGCTCCAGGAGCCTCTCGAACAGCTCCCTCGCCTCGTCCTTCCTGCCGATCAGCCAGAGCGCGTCCGCCAGCCAGAACGAGCAGGCGAGGAACGTCCCCTCCTGTCCCGGCAGACCGTCGACCGAGACGCCCTCGGTGTTGTACCGGAGCAGCAGACCCCCCTGGGTCAGCTCCTTGCGCACCGCGTCCACCGTCCCCACCACCCGGGGGTCGTCCGGGGGCAGGAACCCGACCTGCGGGATGAGCAGGGTCGCCGCGTCGAGTTCCCGCGAGCCGTACGACTGCGTGAAGGTGTTGCGGGCGGGGTCGTACCCCTTCTCGCACACCTCCGCGTGGATCGCGTCCCGCATGGTCCGCCACCGCGCGGCGTCCCCCGACAGCGTGGGGTCGGCCTCCAGGGCGCGGACCGCGCGGTCGGCCCCGACCCACGCCATCACCTTCGAGTGGACGAAGTGACGGCGGGGCCCGCGCACCTCCCACAGGCCCTCGTCCGGCTCCCGCCAGGTCGACTCCAGGAAGCCCAGCAGACTCAGCTGGAGGTTCCAGGCGTGCCGCTGCGGCGGGATGCCGGCCTCCCTCGCCCGGTGGAGCGAGTCCATGACCTCGCCGTACACGTCGAGCTGGAACTGCTCCACCGCCGCGTTCCCGATCCGTACCGGCGCCGAGTCCGCGTGGCCGCGCAGCCAGGGCAGCGTCATCTCGGGCAGCCGCCGCTCCCCGGCGGGCCCGTACATGATCTGCAGGTCGGCCGGATCGCCCGCCACCGCGCGCAGCAGCCAGTCGCGCCACGCCGCCGCCTCGTCCACATAGCCGGCGGAGAGCAGCACGCCGAGGGTGAGGGTGGAGTCACGCAGCCAGCAGGAGCGGTAGTCCCAGTTCCGTACGCCGCCGATCTCCTCCGGCAGCGAGGTGGTGGGCGCGGCCACGATGCCGCCCGTCGGGGCGTAGGTCAGCGCCTTCAGGGTGATCAGGGAGCGCATCACCGCGTCACGGTAGGGGCCCTCGTACGTGCACCGCGACGACCATTCCCGCCACTCCGCCAAGGACCCCTCCAGCGCCTCGAACGGGTCGATCAGCGGGGGGCGCGCCTCGTGCGAGGGGTGCCAGGTGAGGACGAACGCCACCTTCTCGCCCGCCTTCACGGTGAACGCCGAGCAGGTGGAGAACTGCTGGCCCCAGGTCTTGACCGGCGGTTCGCTGCGCAGCCAGACCGAGTCCGGTCCCGCGATGGCGACCCGGTGGCCGTCGGTGCGCCGTATCCACGGGACGACCGAGCCGTAGTCGAAGCGCAGTTTCAGCACCGCGCTCATCTCCACCGAACCGCTGACGCCCTCCACGATCCGCATGACGTCGGGCGACGTGTCGCGCTGCGGCATGAAGTCGACGACCTTGACGGTGCCGGTGCGGGTCTCCCAGTAGGTCTCCAGGACGAGCGAGTCGCCCGCGTACGCGCGGCGGGTGCAGTTCGTCGCCCCCGTGGGGGCGATCCGCCAGCGGCCGTTGTCCTCGTCGCCGAGGATCGCGGCGAAGCAGGCGGCCGAGTCGAAGCGCGGCAGGCACAGCCAGTCGATGGATCCGTCGCGTCCGACGAGCGCGGCGGTCTGGAGATCGCCGATGAGGGCGTAGTCGTCGATACGTTGCGTCACGCTCTGGCGTGTTCCCGCGAGAGGCGACGGTCAATCAGATGGCGGCAGTGGGCTACACCGCAGCGGGAGCCGGCTCCGGAGCGGCGGCGCCCCCGTCCGTGCCGCCCGCGGCGTCACGGTCGCGCTTCTCCCGGCGGACGAGGACCACCCAGCCCACCGGCACGCCCGACGCGAAGAGCCACCACTGCACGGCGTACGCCATGTGCGCGCCGATCGAGTCGTGGTCGGGCTCCGGGATCAGCTCGGGGGAGTTCCCCGCCGGTTCCGGCGCCGTCTGCTCCAGGTAGCCGCCGAGGACCTCACGGCCCAGCAGCTCGGCCTGCTGCGCGCTGTTGATCAGCATGACCTGACGGTCCGGCAGGCCCCGCAGGTCCTTGATGCCACTGGCGCCGGTCGTCTCGTCGGCCTTGAGGCGGCCGGTGACGGTGACCTCGCCGCGAGGAGCGGGCGGGACCTCGGGGTAGGCCTTCTGGTCGGGGGCGGCGGGGACCCAGCCGCGGTTGACCAGGACGGTACGGCCGTCCTGGAGGACCAGCGGGGTCAGGACGAGGACGCCGATCCGCTCGTCGGCGGAGGTGCGGCGGCGGACGACGACCTCGTGGGCCGTGTCGAAGGTGCCGGTGGCTGTGACCGCACGCCAGTAGTCGGCCCGCGGGACGGTGTGACCGGGGGAGGTCAGCGACTCCACGGGTACGGGCCGGGCCTTGAGGTTGTCCGCGATCAGGGTGTTCTGGGCCACCCGGCGCTCGTGCCGGTGGAACTGCCAGAAACCCAGCTCGATCATCACGGGGATGAGGACGAGGGCGATGAGGGTGAGGATCACCCACTGCCGGGACAACAGGAAGCGGTACACGCCGTCGACGGTACAACGTCGCGGCGGGCCCCCTCGCGGCGGGTGCCGGAGGTGGCCGGGCCCGCGCGACGGGCGGGATCCGCCCGGGACCGGGGGACGGGCGCTCGGGCCCGCCCCCTCGGATCGGACCGGACACCGCCCGGGCGGCGTCCCGGGCCGGCATTCCCTAGACGTGGTCGACGATGCCCGCCTTTCCCTCCGCGCGGGCGCAGTGACCGCCGCAGTACCACGTGCCCTGGACCTCGACCCCCTGGCCGATGATCTGGACCCGGCAGTGCTCACAGATGGGCGCCATGCGGTGAATGGCGCAGGAGAAGCAGTCGAAGACGTGCACGGCGCCCTGCGCGTGCACTTCGAAGGACATGCCGTAATCGTTTCCGCAGACCTCACAACGTGCCATGCGCCACAGGGTGCGGTCCGCCGCGTGCGAAGTCCGGGCGGCACGCCCGGCCGTTCACCCGTCTGCCGGGGCGACGTCCCGCAGCAGCTGGGTGAAGGCGGCCTCGTCGACGATCGGGGTGCCGAAGGACTTCGCCTTGACCGTCTTGGACGTGGCCGCGTCAGGGTCGTTCGTCACCAGCAGGCTGGTCAGCCGCGAGACGCTCGACGCCACGTGGAGACCCGCCTCCACCGCACGGTCCTCGAGGAGCTCCCGGTCGACGGAGGTGTCGCCGGAGAACGCCACCCGCATGCCCTGTTTGAGCAGTTCGCCCGATGTGTACCGCCCGGGGTTCGGGTACGGGCACGGCGGACGCTTCCGCGAGGGGCGCCAGCCGTTCGCGCGGTACGAGGACTGGTGGCCGATCCGGGGCGTGGCCGGCGTGGCCGCCCACTCCGTCAGGGGCCGGCACTCCAGCAGCGGCAGCCGTACGTTCCGCTCCGCCGCCGTGTGCAGGCTCGGCCGGAACGCCTCGGCCAGCACGCGCGCGTCGTCCAGCGCGTTGTGCGCCCGCTGCTGGACGACACCGAAGTGCGCGGCGAGCGACTCCAGCTTGTGGTTGGGCAGCGGGAGCGCCAGCTCCTTGGACAGGGCGATGGTGCACAGCCGCTGACGCACGGGGGCGGTGCGCTCGGCGCGGGCGTACTCCCGGGCGATCATCGACCAGTCGAACATGGCGTTGTGGGCGACGAGGACCCGGCCGTCGAGCCGCGCCGAGAACTCGGCGGCGATCTCCGGGAAGAGCGGCGCCCCTTCGAGGACGTCGGTGGTCAGGCCGTGGATCCAGACCGGTCCGGGGTCCCGCTCGGGGTTGACCAGCGTGTACCAGTGGTCCTCGACCTCGCCCTGGGCGTCCAGGCGGTAGACGGCAGCGGACACTATCCGGTCGTCGCGGGCGAGTCCGGTGGTCTCCACGTCGACGACCGCGTACCCCTGCGGGTACGCGGCCGGCCACGTCGTCGCTGTCGTGCGGTCGTCGAGCATGGTCACTGAGAATACGGGCCGCCGCTGACAACGGGGTCCCCGGTGTCCCTTCCCGTGGCCGGAATCCCCCCGCGGGGATGACGGCCGGCGCCCACGGGGGGCCGCCGGTACGGCAGTTCGACGCGCTCACCGCGCCGGGCGGTCCGCCGCGTCCGCCGGCCGGCGCGCGGAACGGCCCGCCGGGTGGTCCGCCGCCCTCGCCGGCCCGGCGGCGGCGAGCAGGCCGTCCACCAGCGCCCGTACGGAGAGGGCGAAGAGCCGGTCCGTGTCGACCGGGCGGCCGAGGGCGCGGGCCAGGGCGGGATCCGGGTCCGGCTGCTCCGCGTCCCAGAGCGCCCCCTCGCCCGGGGACTGGACCGGGGCCCGCTCGCGGTTGCGCTCCACCAGGACGTGGCCGACCACCTGGAACTGCACCGCCCGGACCACCTCCGCCGCGCGCGCCCCGCGCAGCCCGGCGGCGTGCACCTCCCGCGCCAGGGCGCGCTGCGCGGGCAGGAACATCCGCTCCGTCAGGCCCCGTTCGTGGACCATCGCCACCAGGTGCGGACGGTCGCGCAGCTCCCGGCGGAGCGCGCGCGCCACCGAGACGATCCGGGCGGCGGGGGTGCGCCCGCGCGGGGTGAGCGTGGCGAGGTCGTCGACGGTCCGCTCGACGAGCGCGTCGAGGAGGGACTCGCGGTTGCCCACATGCCAGTAGATCGACGTCACGGCGGTGCCCAGCTCGGCGGCCAGCCTGCGCATGGTGAGGGCGTCCGGCCCGTGCCGCTTCACCAGGACCGCGGCGGCCTCCACCACCTCCTCGCGGGTGAGTGCGCTGCGGGTCATGGCTCCCCCCGTTCGGTCGGTGCACGGCTCTTTACCCTTATCGGCCGCCGGTGTAACTGTGTTACAGGCCGACGATCCCTGTAAGGGTGGTACGTCATGGCACGAGTACGGTACGGGGCGCGCACCGAGGCCGAGATCGCCGAAGCCCGCGCGAAGGCCTCCGCACTCCCCGACATCTGGTCCACCGGGGTGGTGGCCCTCTGGGAGACCGATCCGGACGTGGTCGCGGCCGTACTGCCGCCCCCGCTCAAGCCCGCGGGCCGGCCCCTGGTCCGGGCCACCGTCTCCCGGGTCGAGCTGCCCGCGCCGGGCCCGGCCTCACGGTTGGCGGCGGGCATCCGACCGCGGACGAGCGCCGTCACCCGGCGGCCCGCGACCCCGCGTCCGTACGCTCGGCGGGCCCGCGTCCGTACGCCCGGCCCGCCCGGCCCGGTCGCCCGGTCGGCCCGGCCAAGGGACCGGGCGTACGGTGGAAGGCCTGTCGCCGATCGAGAGCAAGGACCGTCCGCCATGCGCGCCACCACCATCCACGCCCCCTTCGACCTGCGCGTGGAGGACGTCCCCGACCCGGTGATCCAGCAGCCCACCGACGTCGTCCTGCGGGTGCTGCGCGCCTGCGTCTGCGGCAGCGACCTGTGGGCCTACCGCGGCGAGGCCGCCCGGCAGCCGGGGCAGCGGATCGGTCACGAGTTCCTCGGCATCGTCGAGGAAGCCGGCGCCGACGTCACCGGCTTCCGCCCCGGTGACCTGGTCGTGGCCCCCTTCGTCTGGTCCGACGGCACCTGCGCGTACTGCGCCGAAGGGCTGCAGACCTCCTGTCCCCGGGGCGGGTTCTGGGGCTCGGTCGGCTCCGACGGCGGTCAGGGCGAGGCCGTCCGCGTTCCCTTCGCCGACGGCACGCTCGTCGGGCTTCCCGCCGACGCCGCCTCCGACGACCGGCTGCTCACCGCGCTCCTGGCGCTCTCCGACGTCCTCGGCACCGGCCACCACGCCGCCCTGGGCGCGGGCGTGCGGCCCGGCTCCACCGTCGCGGTCGTCGGCGACGGCGCCGTCGGCCTGTGCGGGGTCCTCGCCGCCAGGCGCCTGGGCGCCGAGCGGATCATCGCGCTCGGTCGCCACACCGCCCGCACCGACATCGCCCGCGCCTTCGGCGCCACCGACGTCGTCGCCGAGCGCGGCGAGGCCGCCGAGGCCGCCGTACGCGAACTCACCGGCGGCCAGGGCGCCCACGCCGTCATCGAGGCCGTCGGCACCGAGCAGTCCATGCGCACCGCCGTCGCGATCACCCGTGACGGCGGCTCCATCGGCTACGTCGGCGTCCCGCACGGCAGCGGCACCGGACTCGACCTCTCCGTCATGTTCGACCGCAACATCGCGCTCCGAGGCGGTGTGGCGCCGGTCCGCGCGTACATTCCCGAACTGCTCCCGGACGTCCTCGCCGGCCGCGTCGACCCGTCCCCGGTCTTCGACCTGACCGTCGGCCTGGAGGGCGTCCCCGACGGCTACCGGGCCATGGACGAGCGCACCGCCCTGAAGGTCCTCGTCAAGCCGTAGGGGGCTTGCCGATCTTGCCGGCGCCGCGGCCCTGGTCCGGCCTGATCGACACGACACCCCCCCGGGGCTTACCCCTCCCGGTCCCAGACCGGGGCGTCGGCGCCCGCGACGCCCGGCGGGCGCGACCAGTCCGCCGGGCCCCCGTCGTACGTCACCGGAGAGCGCGCGTACCGCAGCAGCCCGAGCGGCCCGTCCGTCTCGGTCAGGTACCGCTCCGGTTCGTAGCGGGGGAGCGCGGTCGCCAGCCAGTGCCCCGTCTGCGCGAGCGCCAGGCGTACGAGACGGGTCCCGCCCTCCCGGTCCTGGTCGGTCAGGGCCCGGAGCACCGCGGCCGCCAGCAGATAGCCCGTGCCGTGGTCCAGGGCCTGGGCCGGCAGCGCACCCGGCCGCTCCGGCGAGCCCTCGGTCGTCGCGATCCCCGTCGCCGCCTGCACCAGGCTGTCGAAACCGCGCCGCTCGCCCCACGGGCCGTAGTCGCCCCACGCGGACAGGCGGGCCGTCACCAGTCCCGGGCGGTGGAGACCGAAGCGGTCCAGGGCGCCGGGCCGGTAGCCGGTGACCAGGACGTCGGCCGCGTCGAGGAGGCCGTCGAAGGCGCGGCGGCCGGACGGGCTCTCCAGGTCCAGGGCGGTCGTCCGCTTCCCGACGTCGGTGTCCGCGTGCTGGTCGGGGAGTTCGGGACGGCCCGGCGGGTCGACGCGCAGCACGTCGGCGCCGAGCAGGGCGAGCGTGCGGGTGGCGACCGGGCCGGCGATGACGCGGGTCAGGTCCAGGACCCGCAGGGGACGCCCGCCGGGCCCGGTGAGCGCGCCACCGGCCGGAGCCCGCCGGTCGCCGCCCGCGTACCGCCGCGGGGCCGCGTCGTCGAGCCGTTCGCCGGTCAGCAGCGGGCGCGCCGCCACCTCCCGGCCCTGCTCGTGGGCGGCCCACTCCTCGGGCGTGCGCAGGGCGACGGCCAGGCCGCCGGCCGCGTACACCGCCGTCTCGACCTCCACGGCCGCGCGTTCGGCGATCGCCGCCTCGACGGCTTCCACCGACTCATCGGGAACGTCCAGCGCCGCCCGCAGCGCGGCCCGGTGGTGCGGATAGTTCGCGTGCGTACGGACCCAGCCGTCCCGGGCCCGCCAGAAGCGGGAGAGCGGTGCGAAGGCGACCGGCACCCGTCCGTCGATCCGGAGGTGACGCTCGCTCACGAACGCGGTGGCGACGGCTCCGTCGTCCACCCGGACCAGCGCCCCGGTGCCGGCCGGGGCGGTCCCCCGGCCGCGCTGTCGCTCCACGGCGGCCAGCCCGGCGACCGCGACGGTGGCCCGGGCCAGGTCCATGACCGGCAGCCGGGCCGGCAACAGCCCCGAGGGACCGCCGTACGCCACCCGGTCGAGGAGGGCGGGGTCGCCGCCCAGCATCGTCCACAACCGCTCCGTGGCACCGCCCACCGTGATGTCCATGACCGCATCATGGCACTCGGTGCCATGACAGAGGGCCCCGGTGTGGCGGACTGCCACACCGGGGCCCTCTCGACCGAGTCGTGTCCGTGAAGTCCCGTCCGGGTCGCGACCCCCGCCCTTCGGGCGGGCGCCGATATCTTCCGGGCGCTTCTTAGCGGCGCACGGCGTCAAGGGCGTCGATCAGCCCCGCGCCGTAGAAGCCGTTCTTGTTCTTGCCGCCCTCGCACACCGCGTCGATCTTGCCGTCGCCCTCGATGTCGTAGGGGTTGGTGCAGGCGCGGTCGTCGGCCTGCGCGTACAGCAGGGCCTTGAGCGCCGCCGGGCTCGCGTACGGGTGCGTCGACTTCAGCAGCGCGAGGACACCGGCCGCGTGCGGCGAGGCCATCGACGTGCCGGCCTTGTAGTTGTAGCCGCCCTGGACCGTGGTCGACAGGATGCGCCCGTTGACCGCGGGGGCGTCCGGCGTCTGGTACTCGGTGCGGTCGCCGCCGGGCGCCGCGATGTCGATGATCCCCTGGCCGTAGTTGGAGTACGAGGCCTTCAGGTCCTTGGCGCCCGTCGCGGAGACCGTGACCACGCCCGGCAGCATGGCCGGGTAGTCGAGGCACTCCTGCGGGTCGATGACCCGGGTCACCGGCGTGGTGTCGTTCGGGCTGGTGACGTCGGTGATCTCGTCCGCCGCCAGGTCCATCTTGGAGTTGCCGGCCGCGGCGACGTTGACGGTGCCCTTGCGCTCCGCGTAGCGGGTGGCGCGCGTGACCGCCTCGATCAGCGCCTTCTGGTCGGCGTCGTTCTTGCAGGCGAACAGCCACGGGTCGGTGTAGTAGCTGTTGTTCGTGATGTCGACGCCGTGCTCGGCCGCCCACACGAAGCCGCAGACGACGGCCTCCGTGTAGAAGAACCCGTCCGGCGTGGAGACCTTGATGCCGGAGACCTTCACGCCCGGGGCGACACCGGTGATGCCGATGCCGTTCTTGGCGGCGGCGATGGTGCCGGCGACGTGGGTGCCGTGGTCGCTCTCGCCCGGGTTGGGGCGCCAGGAGCCCGGGGTGGTGTCCGGGGCGCCGGTGACGCAGTTGGCCGATGCGGCGGTGTCGAAGTTCGGCGCCAGGTCCGGGTGGGTGTCGTCGACACCGGTGTCGATGACACCGACCGTGACCTTCTTGCTGCCCAGCGTCCGCTGGTGGGCCTTGTCCGCCTTGATGGCGGGCAGGTCCCACTGCAGGGGCTCCAGCGGGTCCTGCGCGTCGGTGGCGCCGGCGGCCGCGGCCGTGGCCTCGGCGGCGGTGAGCGCCTGACCGCCCTCGTCGACCGAGGTGTCGGTCTGGACGGAGAGCGGCGCGGTGCGGGTCGAGCCGGCCGACACCACACCCCTGGCCTCGCGGATCGTCTTCGCGAACTCGGGGTTCTGCGAGTGGACGACTATCACGCCTATCTGGTCATAGGAGATGACCACCGTGCCGCCGGCCGCGGCGATCGCCTTCTTCACCGAGGCGGCCGTCCAGCGGCCTCCCTCGATGTTGACGACGTAGGACAGCTTGGGGCCGTCCGTCGCCACGGCGGCCGTCGCCGGGGCGTCGCTCAGTTCCGCGGCGGATGCGCCGGTCGGAAGGAAGCCGAGCGAGGCCGTGAGCGCGAGACCGACCGGAAGAGCGAGTACTCGACCGCGTCTCGATCCCAGATGAGCCATGGGTTCTCCACATCATCCGTATGTACTGCCCGAACGCCGATTGCGGGCGGGCAGGTGCATGACGAGTGAAGCTATCGCCGATCAACCCGGCCGTTCAATGAGTTGAGAGGACTTGATGAAGATCCCGGAGAAGAAAATCGCCGACGGTGAACCGAGTCGCCCCGTCCGCCGTGCCGTTGTGCAGGGGAGGAGCTCCGTCCGAAGCTCCGTTTTCACCCGAGTGAGGCCCCTTTGTCCATGCCCAACGCACCCGCGTCCCGAGGAGTATCCGTGGCCACCGAAGCACCGCCGCCGCCCCGAGGAGGCGGGGACGCCGCCCTCGGCGCCCCCGCCCAGCCGACCACGGAGGCGTTCGTCGAGGTGCAGGAGAGTGCGGAGTTCGGCGAACTGCGCCGCACGTACCGCTCCTTCGCCTTCCCCCTGACCGTCGCCTTCATCGCCTGGTACCTGCTGTACGTGCTGCTCTCCAACTACGCGGGCGGCTTCATGGGGACCCGGCTCTTCGGCAACATCAACGTGGCCCTGGTCCTGGGCCTCGGCCAGTTCCTGACCACCTTCCTCATCGCCTGGCTCTACTCGCGGCACGCGGCCGAACGCCTCGACCCGAAGGCCGAGGCCATCAAGTCCCGCATGGAGGCCGACGCGTGAACAGCCTGTACCAGACCGTCTCGCTGGCGGCCGAGAACGCCACCAGCGAGCACCGGCCGCTGATCATCACCCTCTTCGGCGCCTTCGTCGTCGCCACCCTGATCATCACCGTCTGGGCCGGCCGCCAGACCAAGAGCGCCGCCGACTTCTACGCCGGCGGCCGCCAGTTCACCGGCTTCCAGAACGGCCTCGCGATCTCCGGCGACTACATGTCCGCCGCGTCCTTCCTCGGTATCGCCGGCGCCATCGCGCTCTTCGGCTACGACGGCTTCCTCTACTCCATCGGATTCCTGGTCGCCTGGCTGGTGGCGCTGCTCCTGGTGGCCGAGCCCCTGCGCAACTCGGGCCGATTCACCATGGGCGACGTGCTGGCCTACCGGATGCGCCAGCGCCCGGTCCGTACCGCCGCCGGCACCTCCACCATCGTCGTCTCGATCTTCTACCTGCTCGCGCAGATGGCCGGCGCCGGCGTGCTCGTCTCGCTGCTGCTCGGCATCACCAGCGACGGCGGCAAGGTCGCCATCGTCGCCCTGGTCGGCGTCCTGATGATCGTGTACGTCACCATCGGCGGGATGAAGGGCACCACCTGGGTGCAGATGGTCAAGGCCGTCCTGCTGATCGCGGGCACGCTCCTGATCACCTTCCTCATCCTGCTGAAGTTCGACTTCAACCTCTCCGACCTGCTGGGCGCGGCCGCCAGCAACAGCGGCAAGGGCCAGGCCTTCCTGGAGCCCGGCCTGAAGTACGGGGTCAGCGGCGTCTCGAAGCTGGACTTCCTCTCGCTCGGCATCGCGCTCGTCCTCGGCACGGCCGGCCTGCCGCACATCCTGATCCGCTTCTACACGGTGCCGACCGCCAAGGCCGCCCGTAAGTCGGTCAACTGGGCCATCGGCATCATCGGCGCCTTCTACCTGATGACCATCGTCCTCGGCTTCGGCGCGGCGGCCCTGCTCAAGAACAGCGACATCATCGCCTCCAACAAGGCGGGCAACACCGCGGCCCCGCTGGCCGCCCTGGAGGTCGGCGGCGGCGCCGGATCCACCGGCGGCGCGATCCTGCTCGCGGTGATCTCGGCCGTCGCCTTCGCCACCATCCTCGCGGTGGTCGCCGGACTGACCCTGGCCTCGTCCTCGTCCTTCGCGCACGACATCTACGCCAACGTCATCCGGCGCGGCAAGGCCACGGAGAAGGAGGAGGTCCGCGCCGCCCGCTGGGCGACGGTCCTCATCGGCATCGTCTCGATCGCGCTCGGCGCGCTCGCCCGCGACCTGAACGTCGCCGGCCTGGTGGCCCTCGCCTTCGCCGTCGCCGCCTCCGCCAACCTGCCGACGATCCTCTACAGCCTCTTCTGGAAGCGGTTCACGACCCAGGGCGCGCTCTGGTCGATCTACGGCGGACTGGTCTCCTCGGTCGTCCTGGTGCTCTTCTCGCCGGTCGTCTCCGGCAAGCCCACCTCGATGTTCAAGACCGTGGACTTCTACTGGTTCCCGCTGGAGAACCCCGGCCTGGTCTCCATCCCGCTCGGATTCCTGCTCGGCTGGCTCGGCTCCCTCCTCTCCAAGGAGGGCCCGGACAAGGGCAAGTACGCGGAACTCGAGGTCAAGTCCCTCACCGGTGTCGGAGCGCACTGAATCGTATACGGTACGCAACCGGCGGACGGCCGCGTCGTAGAGTTCTACGACGCGGCCGCGCCGGTCCTGGTGACAATCGTCCATGCGTGTTGTCGGTGCGCTCGCGTAGGCTCGGAACGTACCGACGACACCATCCGCGAGACGAAGGGGAGGGGGCCACAGTGCTCATCGACACCTACGGCCGGGTCGCCACCGACCTGCGGGTCTCGCTGACGGACCGGTGCAACCTGCGCTGCACCTACTGCATGCCCGAGGAGGGACTGCAGTGGCTGGCCAAGCCCGACCTCCTCACCGACGACGAGATCGTCCGGCTGGTGCGCGTCGCGGTCACCGACCTCGGCGTCACCGAGGTCCGGTTCACCGGCGGCGAGCCGCTGCTCCGCCCCGGCCTGGTCGGCATCGTCGAGCGGTGCGCGGCCCTGGAGCCCCGCCCCAGGATGTCCCTCACCACCAACGGCATAGGTCTCAAGCGCACGGCCGCCGCCCTGAAGGCGGCCGGTCTCGACCGGGTCAACGTCTCCCTCGACACCCTGCGGCCCGACGTCTTCAAGACCCTGACCCGGCGCGACCGCCACCAGGACGTGCTCGACGGCATGGCCGCCGCCCGCGACGCGGGGCTCACCCCCGTCAAGGTCAACGCCGTCCTGATGCCCGGGCTCAACGCCGACGAGGCCCCCGACCTGCTGGCCTGGGCGGTGGAGAACGCCTACGAACTGCGCTTCATCGAGCAGATGCCGCTCGACGCCCAGCACGGCTGGAAGCGCGACGGCATGATCACCGCCGGAGACATCCTGGAGTCGCTGCGCACCCGCTTCACCCTCACCCCCGAGGGCGACGAGGAGCGCGGATCGGCGCCCGCCGAGCGCTGGGTCGTCGACGGCGGACCGCACACGGTCGGCGTGATCGCCTCCGTCACCCGCCCCTTCTGCAGGGCCTGCGACCGGACCCGGCTCACCGCCGACGGCCAGGTGCGCACCTGCCTGTTCGCCACCGAGGAGACCGACCTGCGCGCCGCGCTGCGCTCCGAGGCGCCGGACGAGGAGATCGCCCGGATCTGGAAGCAGGCGATGTGGGGCAAGAAGGCCGGTTCGGGCCTCGACGACCCGAGCTTCCTGCAGCCCGAGCGCCCGATGTCAGCGATCGGCGGCTGAGTCCCCGGAGCCCGTATCCTCGGAACCGGCGTCCCCGCCGCGGGAGTTCTCGGCGCCGGCCTCCCACTCGGCCAGCGGCACGACGTCCTTGAGGAAGCCCCGTACGCCCAGGAACTGGGAGAGGTGCTCGCGGTGCTCCTCGCACGCCAGCCAGGTCTTGCGGCGCTCCGGCGTGTGCAGCTTCGGATTGTTCCAGGCCAGCACCCACACCGCGGCCACGCGGCAGCCCTTGGCGGAGCAGATCGGGGTCTCTTCACTCACCGGATTGATCACCGGGACATTGTCCAACAAGGGCGATGCCGGGCAGCCACGGGGGGAGCTGCCCGGCATCGGTCCGTCGCTCCGACGGGGGATGCGGAGCGCGTAGGAAGTATGTCACGGGACACGGGGTGTGGTGCACCGGAACTTCATGATTGATCTGAGCTTTTCTTGAGCTTTTCGATGGCGTTACTGATCAACTCTGCCCGTACGAACGTTCCGTGCGGGGCTCCGTCGGGCCCTCCGCGTGCGGAAGCTCGGGCCGGGTCGGTGCCGGCACGAAGGTGGAGGGAAGCGACGGCGCGCTCTCCCGGCCCGCGTTGGCGATCACCACGGAGATGTACGGCAGCACCGCGCCGAGCACCAGCGCCACGACGGCCACGTGCCGTTCGACGTTCCACAGCACGGCGGCCGCGATGACGGCCAGCGTCCGTATGGACATCGAGATCACATAGCGCCGTTGCCTGCCCCGCACATCGTCGGCCAGCCCTTGACGGGCCCCGGTGATGCGGAAGACCTCGGTTCCGCCACGCTTGCGCATCGCACTCACCACCCGGCATGCACGCCGGACGCCGACCGGTCCGGACCTCGTCTCCACGGTACGCCCGCCGCCCGGACCGCAGGAGACCGGGGCACGGATGGACCCGTCCGACGTGCGCGGTGTCTCCGCCCGGCCGAGACTGGGCCCACATGCGCAGAGCGCGCCGCACGAGGAGGCGACATGAGCTGGCTGTGGGCGATCATCGTGGGTCTGGTGCTCGGTCTGATCGCCAAGGCGATCATTCCGGGAAAGCAGCAGATCCCGTTGTGGCTGACGACCGTTTTCGGAATCCTCGGCAGTGTCCTCGGCAATGCCGTCGCGACCTGGATCGGGGTCAACGACACCAAGGGCATCGACTGGACACGCCACCTGCTCCAGCTCATCGGCGCCATCGCGGTGGTGGGCGTCGGCGACATGCTGTGGGCGTCGATCAGGGGCAACAGACGGCGGGCGTGACCCCGCGCGACGGCACCGAGTGACACGACGGCGGCCCGCCACACGCGTACGGCGTGTGCCGGGCCGCCGTCGTGCCACGGCGCCCGGGGCCTCAGCCGCCGGCGCCGACCTCGATCGCCGCCAGGTTCTTCTTGCCCCGGCGCAGCACCAGCCAGCGGCCGTGCAGCAGCTCGTCCGCCGACACCTCGGCGTCCTCGGCGGTGACCTTCACGTTGTTCACGTACGCCCCGCCCTCCTTCACCGTCCGGCGCGCGGCCGACCTGCTCGGCGCGAGACCGACCTCGGTGAACAGGTCCACGACCTGCCCGAGCTCCGCCACCCGCGCGTGCGGCAGCTCGGAGAGCGCGGCGGACAGCGTCGCCTCGTCCAGCTCGGCCAGGTCGCCCTGCCCGAACAGCGCCTTGGAGGCGTTGATGACGGCCGCGCACTGCTCGGCCCCGTGCACCAGGGCCGTCAGCTCCTCCGCGAGGGCCCGCTGGGCGGTACGGGCCTGCGGCCGCTCGGCCGTGACCTTCTCCAGCTCCTCCAGCTCCGCGACGGTCTTGAACGACAGGATCCGCAGGTACTTCGAGATGTCCCGGTCGTCCACGTTCAGCCAGAACTGGTAGAACGCGTACGGCGTCGTCATCTCCGGGTCAAGCCAGACGGCCCCGCCCTCGGTCTTGCCGAACTTGGTCCCGTCCGCCTTCGTCATCAGCGGCGTCGCCAGCGCGTGCACGACCGCGTCCGGCTCCAGGCGGTGGATCAGGTCCAGGCCGGCCGTGAGGTTGCCCCACTGGTCGCTGCCGCCCTGCTGCAGCACACAGCCGTAGCGGCGGTACAGCTCCAGGAAGTCCATGCCCTGCAGCAGCTGGTAGCTGAACTCGGTGTAGCTGATGCCCTGCTCGGACTCCAGCCGCCGGGCGACCGAGTCCTTGGTCAGCATCTTGTTGACCCGGAAGTGCTTGCCGATGTCCCGGAGGAACTCGATCGCCGACATCCCGGCGGTCCAGTCCAGGTTGTTCACCATGACCGCCGCGTTCTCCCCCTCGAAGGAGAGGAACGGCTCGATCTGCGTACGCAGCCGGTTCACCCAGTTCGCGACCGTCTCCGGGTCGTTCAGGGTGCGCTCGGCCGTCGGCCGCGGGTCGCCGATCTGCCCGGTGGCCCCGCCCACCAGCGCCAGCGGCCGGTGACCGGCCTGCTGGAGCCGGCGGACCGTGAGCACCTGGACCAGATGACCGACGTGGAGACTGGCCGCGGTCGGGTCGAAACCGCAATAGAACGTGACGGGACCGTCCGCGAGAGCCTTGCGCAGTGCGTCCTCGTCAGTGGACTGGGCGAAGAGCCCGCGCCACTTCAGCTCGTCGACGATGTCCGTCACGGTCGTCCGTCTCCTCGGTCGATGGGGGTCATGCCGTCACTCAGTCTATGGGGGTCAGACGCCCTTGCTGACCGAGCTCATGTTGAAGTCCGGCACCCGCAGCGCCGGCATCGCGGCCCTGGTGAACCAGTCGCTCCACTCGCGCGGCAGCGTCTTCTCGGTCCGCCCCGCCTCCGAGGCCCGCGACAGCAGGTCCACCGGCGACTCGTTGAACCGGAAGTTGTTCACCTCACCGACCACCTCGCCGTTCTCGACCAGGTAGACGCCGTCCCGGGTCAGACCGGTCAGCAGCAGCGTGGCCGGGTCGACCTCGCGGATGTACCAGAGGCAGGTCAGGAGCAGCCCCCGCCCGGTCGAGGCGACCATCTCCTCCAGGGAACGCTCGCCGCCGCCGTCCAGGATCAGGTTCCCGGCACCCGGTGCCAGCGGCAGGCGGGTGAGCGCCGCGGTGTGCCGGGTGGTGATCAGGCTCTCCAGCCGGCCCTCCCGGACCCAGTCCGTCGGCGCCAGCGGCAGGCCGTTGTCGAAGACGGACGAGTCGTCGCTGGAGGAGTGGGCGATGACGAAGGGCGCCGACTCCAGACCGGGCTCGTTCGCGTCGCTGCGCAGCGTCAGCGGCAGCGGGGAGAGCGTCTCGCCCAGGCGGGTCCCGCCGCCCGGCTTGGAGAAGACCGTCCGGCCCTCCACCGCGTCCCGGGCCGTCGAGGACCACAGCTGGTAGATCAGCAGGTCGGCCACGGCCGTCGGCGGCAGCAGCGTCTCGTACCGCCCGGCCGGCAGCTCGATCCGGCGCTCCGCCCAGCCGAGCCGCCGCGCCAGGTCGGCGTCGAGCGCCGCGGGATCGACGTCCTTGAAGTCGCGCGTGGAGCGCCCGGTCCACGCCGAACGCGAGCGGTCCGGAGACTTGGCGTTCAGCTCCAGGGTGCCGTTGGGCTGGTCATGGCGGAGCCGCAGCCCCGTCGACGTACCCAGGTAGGTCGACGTCATCTCGTGATTCGCGAAGCCGTACAGCTCACGGCCGCCGGCCCGGGCCCGGGCGAAGGCCTCGCCCAGCGCGGGCGCGAAGTCCGTGAAGACCCCCGATCCCGTCTCGGCCGGGGCGGCCGTGAAGTCGGGGGACTCGTCGATGCCCTCGATCAGCGGCTGCGCGTCCTCGGCGGGCCCGGCGGCCCGGGCCGCCGCCTCGGCGGCCCGCACCAGCGGCTCCAGCTCGTCGGCGGTCACGGCGGAACGCGAGACGACACCCGACGCCGTGCCCTGCGCCCCGTCGACCGTCGCGATGACGGTGAGCGTCCGCCCGCGGGTGACGCCGTTGGTGGTCAGCGCGTTGCCCGCCCAGCGCAGGTTGGCCGACGACTCCTCGTCGGCGATGACGACACACCCGTCGGCGCGGGAAAGCCCGAGGGCCCGCTCGACGATCTCGTACGGCTTGCTGACGCGGCTCATCGACCGGCCTCCTGCGTCGTGTTGAGGATGTTGACACCGCGGAAGAGGGCGGACGGGCAGCCGTGGGAGACCGCGGCCACCTGGCCCGGCTGCGCCTTGCCGCAGTTGAAGGCGCCACCCAGGACGTACGTCTGCGGGCCGCCGACCTGCTCCATCGAGCCCCAGAAGTCCGTCGTCGTCGCCTGGTACGCGACGTCCCGCAGCTGCCCCGCCAGCCTGCCGTTCTCGATGCGGAAGAAGCGCTGGCCGGTGAACTGGAAGTTGTACCGCTGCATGTCGATCGACCACGACCGGTCGCCGACCACGTAGATCCCGCGCTCGACCCCGCCGATCAGGTCCTCCGTCGAGAGGCCGCCCGGGTCCGGCTGGAGCGAGACGTTCGCCATCCGCTGCACCGGGACGTGCCCGGGGGAGTCGGCGAAGGCGCAGCCGTTCGACCGGCCGAGCCCCGTCAGCCTGGCGATCCGCCGGTCCAGCTGGTAGCCGACGAGCGTGCCGTCCTTCACCAGGTCCCAGCTCTGCGCCTCGACGCCCTCGTCGTCGTACCCGATCGTCGCGAGCCCGTGCTCGGCGGTGCGGTCACCGGTCACGTTCATGATCGACGAGCCGTACGCCAGCTTCCCCAGCTGGTCGAAGGTGGCGAACGAGGTCCCGGCGTACGCCGCCTCGTAGCCGAGCGCCCGGTCCAGCTCGGTGGCGTGGCCGATCGACTCGTGGATGGTCAGCCAGAGGTTCGAGGGGTCGACCACCAGGTCGTACGTCCCCGCCTCCACGCTCGGCGCCCGCATCTTCTCGGCCAGCAGCTCCGGGATCCGCTCCAGCTCCGCGTCCCAGTCCCAGCCGGTGCCGGTGAGGTACTCCCAGCCCCGCCCGGCCGGCGGCGCGATCGTCCGCATCGAGTCGAACTCGCCGGTCGTCTCGTCCACGGCGACGGCGGTGAGCTGCGGGTGCAACCGCACCCGCTGCTGCGTGGTGACGGTGCCCGCCGTGTCCGCGTAGAACTTGTTCTCGTGGACGGTGAGCAGCGACGCGTCCACGTGCGCCACCCCGTCCGCCCGCAGCAGCCGCGCGCTCCAGTCGGCGAGCACCGCGCTCTTCTCGGCGTCCGGGATGGTGAAGGGGTCGATCTCGTACGACGAGATCCACGTCTTCTCCGCGTGCACCGGCTCCGGGGCCAGCTCCACGCGCTCGTCGGAGCCGGCCGCGGCGATCACCTGGGCGGACAGCTTCGCCATGGCGACCGCCTGCGAGGCGACCCGCGCGGCCCCGTCCATGGTCAGGTCGACCCCGGAGGCGAAGCCCCAGGCCCCGCCGTGCACCACCCGCACCGCGTAGCCGAGGTCCGTGATGTCCGAGGAGCCGGACGGCTTGGCGTCCCGCAGCCGCCACGAGGCGCTGCGCACCCGCTCCAGACGGAAGTCGGCATGGTCGGAGCCGAGTGCGCGCGCCCGGGCGAGCGCCGCGTCGGCGAGCGCGCGCAGCGGCAGCGCCGTGAAGGCCGCGTCGATGGAATGAGGCACGAATGTCTCCTGTCGTTGAGACCGGTCGCCCCCGATCATGTCGCGCTTTCGGCCGCGATGCCCAGGGCTTTCTGTAGGGACCCGACAGCGGCGTGCGGACGCCACTGTCAGGGCCCGATTCTTCGCGCAAGGGGCGGGACCGATAGGTTTTCGGCGTACCAGACCGCTATTCGAAAGGGTGATCCGTTGAGCCGCTCGGTTCTCGTCACCGGAGGAAACCGGGGCATCGGCCTCGCCATCGCCCGCGCGTTCGCCGAGGCCGGCGACAAGGTCGCGGTCACGTACCGGTCCGGAGAGCCGCCGGCCGGCTTCCTGGCCGTCAAGTGCGACATCACCGACGCCGAGCAGGTGGAGCAGGCGTACAAGGAGATCGAGGAGAAGCACGGCCCGGTGGAGGTGCTGGTGGCCAACGCCGGCGTCACCAAGGACCAGCTGCTCATGCGGATGTCCGAGGAGGACTTCACCTCCGTCCTCGACACCAACCTCACCGGCACGTTCCGGGTCGTCAAGCGCGCCAACCGCGGCATGCTGCGGGCCAAGAAGGGCCGCGTCGTCCTGATCTCCTCGGTCGTCGGACTCCTCGGCTCCGCCGGGCAGGCCAACTACGCCGCCTCCAAGGCCGGCCTGGTCGGCTTCGCCCGCTCCCTCGCCCGGGAACTCGGCTCCCGCAACATCACCTTCAACGTCGTCGCGCCCGGTTTCGTCGACACCGACATGACCAAGGTGCTCACCGAGGAGCAGCGCAAGGGCATCGTGTCCCAGGTGCCGCTGGGCCGCTACGCGCAGCCCGAGGAGATCGCCGCCACGGTGCGCTTCCTCGCCTCCGACGACGCCTCGTACATCACTGGAGCCGTCATCCCGGTTGACGGCGGATTGGGCATGGGTCACTGATCACCATGAGCGGAATTCTCGAGGGCAAGCGCATCCTGATCACCGGTGTGCTGATGGAGTCCTCCATCGCCTTCCACACCGCGAAGCTGGCCCAGGAGCAGGGCGCGGAGATCATCCTCACCGCCTGGCCGCGGCCGTCGCTGACCGAGCGCATCGCCAAGAAGCTCCCCAAGCCCGAGAACGTGAAGGTCCTGGAGCTCGACGTCTCCAACGACGAGCACCTCGCGCGCCTGGAGGGCCAGGTCCGCGAGCACCTGGGCGACCGCCTCGACGGCGTCGTCCACTCGATCGGCTTCGCCCCGCAGGACGCGCTCGGCGGCAACTTCCTCAACACGCCGTTCGAGTCCGTCGCCACGGCCATGCACGTCTCCGCCTTCTCGCTGAAGTCGCTGACGACGGCGCTGCTGCCGCTGATGACCGAGGGCGGCTCGGTCGTCGGTCTGACCTTCGACGCGCAGTACGCCTGGCCTCAGTACGACTGGATGGGCCCCGCGAAGGCGGCCCTGGAGGCCACCAGCCGCTACATGGCCCGTGACCTGGGCAAGCAGAACATCCGCTGCAACCTGATCTCGGCGGGCCCGATCGGCTCGATGGCCGCGAAGTCGATCCCCGGCTTCTCCGAGCTGGCCGCCGTCTGGGACAGCCGCTCCCCGCTGGAGTGGAACCTCGCGGACCCGGAGCCGGCCGGCAAGGGTGTCGTGGCACTGCTGTCCGACTGGTTCCCGAAGACCACCGGCGAGATCGTGCACGTCGACGGCGGCCTGCACGCGATCGGCGCCTAGGCGCCTCGGATGCCGGCTCCCGGCTCCCTGCGGCTCCGCCGCCGGGACGCCTGAGCTGCCGCGACACGGCCGGGTGCCCGTCCCTCGGGGGGACGGGCACCCGGCCTTCGTCGTCCGCGGCTTCTCTTCCCGAGTCGAAAAGTACGCCGAATCACCTCAGACTGGGTCAGAGCGTGACGTTCCGGCTACTCGTGGGGAGGAGGTACGGGTATGCGCACGCCGCACCGCAGGGCAGCCGTGTTCGCCTCGGCCGCCGCGCTTCTCACCGGGATCGCCGTGGCCGCCGAGGTCAGCGCCGCTCCCGCTCCCGTCGACGACCCGCTGCCGGCCGCCGAACAGCCCGACGACTTCGGCGCCTCCTGCCGTACGGTCGTCCAGGGCTCCCGTGTGACCGCGTACTGCCACAACCCCTACCCGGGTACCGACCGCGTCCGGCTGCACGTGGAGTGCGCGAAGTGGTGGGACGTGGACACCGACAGCGCCCCCGTGGACGTGGCCCCGACCGCGTACGTCCAGGTGACCGGGCGCTGCTGGAAGGAGGTCCGGTCCGCCTGGATCACGCACCAGCCGGCCGAGGACCCGCCCCGGGCGCGGCGCTCCTGAGACACATGAACGGGTAGCCGGCCGCCTCCGCCTCCGCCGTCTCCGCGTCGCCCGCCCGGACGGCCTCGACCAGCCGCGCGTGGTCCATGTGGTGCTCCGGCCGCAGCTCCTGGCCCACGTCGTCCCGCAGCCACTGCCGCATCACGTGCCCCAGGTCCGCGTAGAGCGCGGTCAGGACGTCGTTGTGCGAGGCGACCACCACCGCGTGGTGGAACGCCGCGTCCGCCGTGACGAAGCGCTCGGCGTCGCCCGACGCCCACGCCTCCTCCCGCCCGGCCAGCAGCACGTCCAGCTGCTTCATGTCCCGCTCCGTCCGCCGCTGGGCCGCGAACCGCGCCGCCGCGGACTCCAGCGTGGAACGCAGCTCCGCGATGTGCCGCGGGTCCGACCCGGCGAACCGCCGGTGCATGACCCCCGCCAGCTCGCTGGTCGCCACGACGTAGGTGCCGGAACCCTGCCGGATGTCCAGCAGTCCGTTGTGCGCGAGCGCCCGGACCGCCTCCCGCACGGTGTTGCGGGCCACGCCCAGCTGCTCGACCAGTTCCGGTTCGGTCGGGATCCGTGATCCCACCGGCCACTCGCCGGACGTGATCTGGTTCCGCAGCTCGGTGATCACCTGATCGGAGAGCCCGGACCGCCGGGGAGAGCCGAGCGCCATGGTGCACCTTTCGATTGGTTCAGGATTGGACAAGTAATCATCCCATGATTCTATGATGGCCCCATGCCTGACGAGCCGCAGACCCTGAAGACCGCCACGCCCCCGGCCCGCGCCTCCTCACCCGTCACGACGGCCACGGCCGGGAATTCTCCCGCATCCGCGACGCAGGCCCGCTGGATCACCCGGCTCGTCGTCGCCGGGCTCGTCCTGGCGGCCCTCAACCTCCGGCCCGCCATCACCAGCCTCGGCGCCCTTCTCGAAGAGGTCCGCGACGGCCTCCACATGAGCGGCAGCGTGGCCGGCGTCCTCACCTCCGTGCCCCCGCTCTGCTTCGCGGTCTTCGGCATCACCGCCCCACGCCTCGCCCGCCGCTTCGGCCCCGGCGCCGTCGTCTGCGCCGGCATGGCGGCGATCTTCGCCGGTCTGGCCGTCCGCCCCTTCGCCGGCGGCACCGTGGGCTTCCTCGCCGCCAGCGCCCTCGCGCTGATGGGCATCGCCGTCAGCAACGTCCTGATGCCCGTGATCGTCAAGCGGTACTTCCCCGACCGCGTCGGCACCATGACCGGCCTCTACTCCATGGCGCTCGCCCTCGGCACCTCCCTGGCCGCCGCGGCGACCGTCCCCATGACCGCGGCCCTGGGCGGCGGCTGGCGCACCGGCATCGGCGTCTGGGCGGGCCTCGCCGCCCTCGCCGTCCTGCCCTGGCTCCCCTTGGTGCGCGACCGGGCCAGGGGAGCGGCGAACGCCCCCGCCGTCCCGCTCCCGGCCCGGGAGCCGGCCCGCACCGCGGCTCCCCTCCGCATCACCCGCAGCCGCACCGCCTGGGCACTCGGTGTCTTCTTCGGCCTCCAGGCCACCGGCGCGTACATCACCATGGGCTGGATGCCGCAGATCTTCCGGGACGCCGGCGTCCCGGCCGGAACGGCCGGTGTGCTCCTCGCCGTCACCATGGTGATGGGCGTGCCGCTCGCCTTCGTCATCCCGCGTCTCGCCGGTCGGCTCAGGAACCAGGGCCCCATCGCCGTCGCCCTGGGCCTGTGCGGCCTCGGCGGCTACGCCGGGCTGTACGTCGCGCCGGCCGGCGGCGCCTGGGTCTGGGCCGTGCTCCTCGGCATCTCCAACTGCGCCTTCCCTCTCGCCCTCACCATGATCGGCATGCGCTCGCGCACCGGCGCCGGTGTGGTCCGGCTCTCCGCCTTCGCGCAGAGCGTCGGCTACCTCCTCTCCATTCCCGGACCGCTCCTGGTCGGCGTCCTCTACCAGCACAGCGGAGGCTGGGGCCTGCCCATCGCCCTGATGGCCGGGCTCATGGTGCCCCAGATGGTCGTCGGCACCCTCGCGGGCAGGGACCGGACGGTCGAGGACGAATGCTGAGATGCGAGACTGGCTCCATGCCAGTGCTCGACCCGAATCCCCAGAACGGCCAGAAGAAGCTCCTCATCGTGCTCGGCGCGATGCTGGGCATCACGGTCGTCATCGCCGTCATCGCCTCGATCGCCTCCCCCTGAGCCGAGGGGAGGGTGGGGCTTTCCCCACCGTCCCCTAGGGGGCGGGTCTCAGGGTGAAGTGGGTGGATCACCGGATGGGCCCGACCGCCGCCGATCCGTACGTTGGAGCCATCGCAACGGATCACCCCCCGGAGGCGGCCATGCCGGCCCGTACGCACCCCAGCACCCGGAGCACGTCGGCCGGCGTGGACACCCGGCTGCCCTGGTGGGCCCTCGCCCTGCCGGTGGCCGCGTTCGCCGCCCTCTTCCTGCTCATCACCGGATCGGGAAAGGCCCACGCCGCAGGCCCCGACCCCGCGGTCGGTCACGTCCTCCGGGAGATCCGGCAAACGCTCTCTCTCTGAGTCGGCGTGAGCCGTTTCGTGGGAAGCTGGAGCGCATGAGCGTCGACACACCCCGCAGGATCGTGCTGCTCCGGCACGCGAAGGCCGACTGGCCGCCGGTGTCCGATCACGAGCGACCGCTCGCCGAGCGCGGCCGCACGGACGCCCCCGTGGCAGGCCGCAGACTGGCCGAGACCGAGATCTCCTTCGATCTGGCCCTCTGCTCGACCGCCGTGAGAACGCGCGAGACCTGGAAACTGGCCGTGCACGAGCTGCCGCACCGCCCCAGGACCGTCTATGAGGAGCGGTTGTACGAAGCCTCGCTCGGCGAGCTCATCGCTCTGATCAACGAGACGCCGGAGGACGTGGACGACCTCCTCGTCATCGGCCACAACCCCGGGATGCACGCGCTCTCCGACGCCCTCGCGGGCTCGGCCGAGGGGGACACGCTGACCCGGATGAACCGCGGCGGCTTCCCCACCGCCGCCTTCTCCGTCCTGGGCTTCACCGGCTCCTGGAAGTCCGTCGAACACGGTGTGGCCACCCTCCTCGACTACTGGGCCCCGCACGACTGATCCCGTACGGGGGACACGTAGGGGAGATCCGCAAGGCCGACCCCGTACGGGTGACGCGTCAGGCCGACCCCGTACGGCCGAACCCCCGACGCCGGTACGGCCGGCCTCCGCACGGCGGAGACCGTACGCCCGCCGCCTCCCCGTATCCCCACCGCCTCCACGGCAGCGAAAGGGCCCGGTCACCGCTCGGTGACCGGGCCCTCGGCGTGCGCGGTGGGCGGGGGCGGCGCCGTCAGTGGAGCGGCTCCTTGCCGCCGTCCGCCGCCTCGACCTCCTCGCGGCTGATGCCGAGGAGGTAGAGCACGGTGTCCAGGAAGGGCACGTTCACCGCCGTGTGCGCGGCCTCGCGCACGACCGGCTTGGCGTTGAAGGCCACGCCGAGCCCGGCCGCGTTCAGCATGTCCAGGTCGTTGGCCCCGTCGCCGATCGCCACGGTCTGGGCCAGCGGCACGCCCGCCTCGGTGGCGAACCGCCGCAGAAGCCGGGCCTTGCCCGCCCGGTCCACGATCTCGCCCGTGACCCGGCCGGTCAGCCGGCCGTCCACGATCTCCAGCGTGTTGGCCGAGGCGAAGTCCAGCCCCAGCCGCTCCTTGAGGTCGTCCGTGACCTGGGTGAACCCGCCGGAGACGACACCGACCTGGTAGCCGAGCCGCTTGAGGGTACGGATGAGGGTGCGGGCGCCGGGGGTGAGCCGCACCTCGGCACGGACCTTGTCCACCACGGACGCGTCCAGCCCCTCCAGCAGCGCCACGCGCGCGTGGAGGGACTGCTCGAAGTCCAGCTCGCCGCGCATCGCCGCCTCGGTGACCTCGGCGACCTTGTCCTCGCAGCCCGCGTGCGCCGCGAACAGCTCGATGACCTCGTCCTGGATGAGCGTGGAGTCGACGTCCATCACCACCAGACGCTGGGCACGCCGGTGCAGTCCCGCCGAGACGACGGCGACGTCCACGCCGATGTGGTGCGACGCGGGCGCGAGGGCGGTCCGCAGGGGCTCGGTCTCACAGCCGGAGACGGCGAACTCCACCGCCGTCACCGGATACTTCGCGAGGCGGAAGATGCGGTCGATGTTGCCGCCGGTCCCGGTGATCCTGGCCGCTATGGCGGCGGTCGCCTCGGCGGTCAGCGGGTGGCCGAGCACGGTGACGTGGGACCGGCCGCTGCCGCGCGGACGGTTGTCGCCGGTGCCGGAGATGATCTCGGCCTGGAGCTTCAGCGACTCGGCCCAGCTGTGGACGGTGGCCCGGAGCTCGCCCTGGGAGGCGACGGTCGGCTCGGTCACGAGCGCGCACAGCACGAGGCGGCCGCGGGACACGACCTGCTCGATGTCCACGACGTCGACGGAGTAGGCGGCGAGGGTGTCGAAGAGCCCGGCGGTGATCCCGGGACGGTCCTTCCCGAAGATCTTGACGAGAAGGGTGGGAACGTCTGAGGTCTGCGATGCGCTCATGGTGCTTCCACCGTATCGGGCACGGGGTGCCACCAGCCTCCCCGTCCCGCGTACCGGACACCCGACTGGTCCCCACCCCTGTCACGGTAACGCCGCCCGGTCCACCCCGCCCCGCGGACGCCCCCGCCGCCGCCTCCGCACCGGAGTCCGCCGGTCCCCATCACCGCGCCTCCGGTTCGTGCCGTCTTGCCCTATTCGCGAAGACGCCGTCCGTGCCTCTGCGGGGTCTTCACACCGCCCGACTTTCGGATACGGGACCCGGCCTGAAATAGTTCCCCCCGGATGTTCGCCATCCCTGGACTCCCAGCGACGGGGGTACATCGGGGGACAAGTAGTGGGGCATGGAGTGCCAGAACTCGTACTGGAATTGAACGGAAGGACCTGGACTCTCGATCCGTCCAGGTCGTACACCCTCGGACGTGATCCGCAGGGCGACCTGGTGATCGACGACGCCAGGGTCTCGTGGCGGCACGCCACCATCAGCTGGAGCGGGCGGAGTTGGGTCCTCGAGGACCACGGCTCGACCAACGGCACCTTCGTGCAGGGCCAGCGGGTCCACCAGGTGGAGATCGGGCCCGGTTCCGCGGTGCACCTCGGCAACGCGACCGACGGCCCCCGGCTGAATCTCGCCGCGGGAGCCGCGGTCCAGCAGGCACCGGCGCAGGCCGCCCCCGCCCACCAGGGCGCGGCGCAGGCCGACTGGGCGACTCATCAGGCGCCGCCGCCGCAGCAGCAGGGCTGGCAGCAGCCGCCGGCCCAGCCGCACCAGCAGGCGCCGCAGCAGCAGTTCCCGCAGCAGGCGGGCCCCGCCGAGCAGTTGGCGCAGAAGGTGCCCGGCCAGGGAGGCGGCCACGCGGGGGCGCCGCCGGTCTACGGCGACCGCAGCCCCACCACGTTCCACCAGCTGGCCCTCGGCCACGTCATGCGCATCGGTCGTGCCCTCGAGAACGAACTGGTCGTCTCCGACCTCCAGGTCTCGCGCCACCACGCCGAGTTCCACGCCACCCCCGACGGCCGTTTCGAGATCCGTGACCTCGGCTCCCACAACGGCACCTACGTCAACGGTCAGCCGATCGCCAAGGGCGGCTCCGTCCTCATCGGCCCCAACGACATCGTCGGTGTCGGTCACTCGACCTTCCGGATGGTCGGCGGACAGCTCGAGGAGTTCGTCGACACCGGCGAGGTCTCCTTCTCGGCCCGCCACCTCACCGTGACGGTCGACGGCGGCAAGCAGATCCTCAAGGACGTCTCCTTCGGCGTTCCCGAGAAGTCGCTGATCGGTGTCATCGGCCCCTCCGGCTCCGGCAAGTCGACCCTCCTCAAGGCGCTGACCGGCTACCGCCCGGCCAACGAGGGCGACGTCCTCTACGACAACCGGAGCCTCTACAAGCAGTTCGCCGAGCTGCGCCAGCGCATCGGTCTGGTCCCGCAGGACGACATCCTGCACAAGGAGCTGACCGTCCAGAAGGCGCTCCGCTACGCCGCCAAGCTCCGCTTCCCCGGCGACACCGCCGAGGCCGAGCGCGAGGCCCGCATCGACGAGGTGCTGCGCGAGCTCAAGCTCGACATCCACAAGGAGAAGAAGGTCACCTCCCTCTCCGGTGGCCAGCGCAAGCGCGTCTCCGTCGCCCTGGAGCTCCTGACCAAGCCCTCGCTGATCTTCCTCGACGAGCCGACCTCCGGCCTCGACCCGGGCATGGACCGCGACGTCATGCAGCTGCTGCGCGGCCTCGCCGACGACGGCCGCACGGTCCTCGTCGTCACCCACTCGGTGGCCGAGCTGGGCCTGTGCGACAAGCTCCTGGTCATGGCGCCGGGCGGCTCGGTGGCCTACTTCGGTCCGCCGGAGGAGGCGCTGAACTTCTTCGGCTACAGCACCTGGGCCGACGTCTTCTCCGCCTTCGAGAACTACCGCGACTACGACTGGGCGGGCCGCTGGAAGGGCTCGCAGCACTACCAGATGTACGCCGCGGACATCGACGCCGTCGCCGCGCAGCCCGTCCAGATGCCGCAGCAGGCGATGGCCAGGCCGCCCAAGCCGCAGGGCTGGGGCTCCCAGCTGTGGACCCTGATCCGCCGCTACTCCTCGGTGATCGCGTCCGACAAGGGCTTCATGGGCCTGATGGTGATCCTGCCGGCCGTCCTCGGCCTGGTCTCGGTCGTCATCCCTGCCGACTTCGGCCTCGCGCCGCCCACGCCGCCGTCCCGCTTCAACGGCGACGCCGGCACGATCATGCTCATCCTCGCGGTCGGCATGTGCTTCTCGGGCGCCGCCAACTCCGTACGTGAACTGATCAAGGAACGGGTCATCTACGAGCGGGAGCGGGCCACCGGTCTGTCCCGCTCGGCGTACCTGATGTCCAAGGTCATCGTCCTGGGCGTGATCACCGCCATCCAGGGCGTGATCATCTGCGGTATCGGCTTCGCCACCCGCGACCTGCCCGCGGAGGGCCTGGTCCTGCCGCCGGCCGTCGAGCTGTGCGTCACGATCATCGCCCTCGGCTTCACCTCGATGATGTTCGGCCTGGTCATCTCCTCGCTGGTGAAGACCGCCGAGAAGACGATGCCGCTGCTCGTCATGTTCGCGATCGTCCAGGTCGTGTTCACCGGCATCCTCTTCCAGGTGTACGGATCGCCGGGCCTGGAGCAGTTCGCCTGGCTGATGCCCTCGCGCTGGGCCATCGCCGCGGCGGGCTCGACCCTCGACCTCGCCCACCTGATGCCGCCGTGGGACCACAAGGACCCGACCAACCTGGACCCGCTGTGGGACCACACGGTCGGCCAGTGGGGCTTCAACCTCACGGTCCTGCTGCTCATCGGCATCGCCTGCGGCTTCGCGGTGGCGCGTCTGCTCCGCCGCCACGAGCCCGAGGTCATGCGCAAGTAACAGCGGCCGGACGCGCCGAAGGGCGGCACCCCAGCACGGGTGCCGCCCTTTCGGCGTCTGCGCTGCCTACGGTCAGTAGGCGCTGTTCACGTTGTCCATCGAGCCGTAGCGGTCGGCGGCGTAGTTGCACGCGGCGACGATGTTCGCGACCGGGTCGTACTGGTCGAACTTGGTGCCGGGCACGTGGTACGTCTTGAAGGTCGGGTAGATGACCTGGAGCAGGCCCTTCGACGGGACACCGTTGATGGCGTTGATGTCCCAGTTGTTGATCGCCCGCGGGTTACCGCTGGACTCCCGCATGATGTTGCGGTGGATGCCCTCGTAGCTGCCGGGGATGTTGTGCTTGTCCATGATGAACAGCGCCTCGCGGATCCAGCCGTCGAGGTTGTTCGCGAAGACGGGGGTGCGGGCGGCGGCACGGCTCGCGGCCGCCTTCGCCTCGGCGCGCTTCTTCGCGTCCGCCTTGGCCTTGGCCTCGGCCTTCGCCTTGGCGGCGGCCTTCGCCTGAGCGTCCGCCTTGGCCTGTGCGGCGGCCTTGATCTTGGCTTCGGCTTCCTGCTTGGCCTTCAGGCCGATCGCGCTCTGCTGCTCGGTCAGGCTGGCGTGGAGCGCCTTGGCCTGCGGGCTGTTCGCGTCGTACGACCAGGCGACCTGCTGCGTGTTGGTCAGGGCCTGCGGCTCCGTCTCGGCGGAGGCGTTGCCGGGGACCAGGGAGAAGCCGATGGCCGCGGCGCTGAGAGCGGCGACGCCGGCGATGGAAACCTTGTGGGTCTTCTTCAGGCGACTGTGGCTGTTCGCAGACATGCAGTAGTACCTCTTCGAATCGCAGGGGGTGTCGCTCAGGCCGGGCGGCGCTGCGCCCTGTTCGGCGGCGACGGCTGCAATTCTTAGCGGCCGCAAAATGCTGTGGCAAAGGTGTGACGTACGATCCCGGGTAGTGGATCAGGGGCCCGTGCACCGCGCACGGACACCTCCCCCGGCCGGGGGCATACCGCCCTCATCTGGTGTTTACGCCACCACTAAAGTGATTCGTAAGTGACGTGCGTCCTATGCGGGGGCTCACATCGGCCGCGCGGCGAACTCACCGCAGGTTGCGTCAGCAATGCGCACAGTAAGTGGGCCCCGCCCCTGTGGCGCCCGGCGCCGCGCACCACGCTCGTCAGCCCCCGCCCGCGCCTCCTGCCCGGCTCCCGCGGCCCCATGCCCGCGCCGGGCCGCCCGGTCCCATGCCCCTCCGCGGGGCCGCCCGGTCCCATGCCCCCTCGCCGGGGCCCGCGGCCTCATGCCCCTCGCCGGGACCCACCGGCCCCACTCCTTCCCCGGGACGCACCGCCCCCACCCCTTCCCCGGGCCCCACCGCTCCCACCCCTGTGTCGCGGCCCACCGGCCCCGCGCCCGGCCCCGCGCCCGGCCCCGCGCCCGGCCCGGTGCCCCCGGCCCGACGCACCGGCGGCCGGTGGGCACGACGACCTAGTCCCCGGGACCTAGGTGACGGCCGTCCCCGGGCCGATACGCACCGTCACACCCCACCGGTACGGTGAGTCCATGAGTCACCGACCCGGCTCCGGCCTGGCCGCCGTGAGCACCGCTCTGCTGGCGATGAGCCGCCACCTGGAGGTCCGCGACGTCCTCAAGACGATCGTCGCCTCCGCGCGCGAGCTGCTCGACGCCGAGTACGCGGCCCTGGGCGTCCCCGACGACCACGGTGGCTTCGCCCAGTTCGTCGTCGACGGTGTGAGCGAGGAGCAGTGGCGCGCCATCGGCCCGCTGCCCCGCCAGCACGGCATCCTCGCGGCCATGCTGCACAAGGCCGAGCCCGAGCGGCTCGCCGACGTCCGCGAGGACCCCCGCTTCGAGGGCTGGCCGGCCGCGCACCCCGAGATGTCCGACTTCCTCGGCCTGCCCATCCAGGACGGCGACGAGACCATCGGTGCGCTCTTCCTCGCCAACAAGCGCTGCCCCCGGCCGAACGGCGGCTGCGGCTTCACCGCCGAGGACGAGGAGCTGCTGTCGATCCTCGCCCAGCACGCGGCCATCGCCCTGACCAACGCCCGGCTGTACGAGCGCAGCCGCGAGCTCACCATCGCCGAGGAGCGCTCGCGCCTCGCCCACGAGCTGCACGACGCCGTCAGCCAGAAGCTCTTCTCGCTCCGCCTCACCGCCCAGGCCGCCGCCGCCCTCGTCGACCGCGACCCGGCCCGCGCCAAGGGCGAACTCCAGCAGGTCGCCTCGCTGGCCGCCGAGGCCGCCGACGAGCTGCGCGCCGCCGTCGTCGAACTCCGCCCCGCCGCACTCGACGAGGACGGCCTCGTCCACACCCTGCGCACCCACATCCAGGTCCTGGACCGCGCCCACAGCGCCACCGTCACCTTCGACAGCGCCGGCGTGCGCGCCCTGCCGGCCGCCCAGGAGGAGGCGATGCTCCGGGTCGCCCAGGAGGCCCTGCACAACGCCCTGCGGCACGCGAAGGCCGAGCTGGTCACCGTCTCCCTGACCCGCCACGGCCAGGGAGCGCTTCTCACCGTCACCGACGACGGCACCGGCTTCGACCCCCGTACGGTCCGCAGGGCCGGCCGCCACCTCGGCCTGGTCTCCATGCGCCACCGCGCCGGCGGCGTCGGCGGACGGCTCACCGTGACATCGGAGCCCGGCCGGGGCACCACGATCGAGATGGAGGTCCCTGGTGGCTGACACCCTCATCCGCGTCCTGCTGGTCGACGACCACCAGGTGGTCCGCCGTGGCCTGCGGACGTTCCTGGAGGTCCAGGACGACATAGAGGTCGTGGGGGAGGCCTCGGACGGCGCGGAAGGCGTCGCCCGCGCCGAGGAGCTGCGCCCCGACGTCGTCCTCATGGACGTCAAGATGCCCGGCATGGACGGCATCGAGGCGCTGCGGAAGCTGCGCGAGCTGGCCAATCCCGCGAAGGTGCTGATCGTCACCAGCTTCACCGAGCAGCGCACGGTCGTCCCGGCCCTCCGGGCGGGCGCCTCGGGATACGTCTACAAGGACGTGGACCCCGACGCCCTGGCCGGCGCCATCCGCTCCGTGCACGCCGGGCACGTGCTGCTCCAGCCGGAGGTCGCCGGGGCGCTCCTCGCCCAGGAGGA
Source organism: Streptomyces sp. NPDC036822 (assembly GCF_055609145.1). Taxonomy (NCBI): domain Bacteria; kingdom Bacillati; phylum Actinomycetota; class Actinomycetes; order Kitasatosporales; family Streptomycetaceae; genus Streptomyces; species Streptomyces sp. NPDC036822. Next base: position 8,201 of record NZ_JBVJPY010000001.1, on the reverse strand, counting down.
CGGCCACGGCGGCACGGGCCGGGGCTCCACCCTCACCGAGCGGGAGCGCGAGGTGCTCGGCCTGATCGCGGACGGGCGGTCGAACCGGGAGATCGCCCGGGCGCTCGTCCTGTCGGAGAAGACCGTCAAGACGCACGTCTCGAACATCCTCATGAAGCTCGACCTGGCGGACCGCACCCAGGCGGCGCTGTGGGCGGTGCGACACGGCATGACCACGTAAATGACGGAAGTGACGAGTGAGACGGAGGAGGCACCTCCGTTCCCCTCTTCATACTGTCGGGTGTATGTCCCCCATTCGGCGCAACCTCAGGGGGGTGCCGGCGTTCTCCATGGCGTGCTGCGGCGGCCGGCCGCGGCGAATACCAGGAGGATCCTGAAGTGAACAACCTCAAGAAGGCCGCTGCCCTCACCATGGTCGCCGGTGGCATCGTCGCCGCGGGTGCGGGCGTCGCCTCCGCCCACGGCGGTGCGCACGCCCACGGGCAGGCCCTCAACTCCCCGGGCGTCGCCTCCGGCAACCTGGTGCAGGCCCCCGTGCACGTCCCCGTGAACGTCTCGGGCAACACGGTCAACGTCATCGGCCTGCTGAACCCGGCCTTCGGCAACGGCGCCCTCAACGGCTGACGCCACCCCTGACAGGCCCGGCCCCCGGAGGAACCCCGGAGGCCGGGCTTCCCCCTGTACCGGAAGGGCCGCCGAGCGACCGGAGGTCAGCGCTCCCGCTCCCGCTCCTCCACGTACGCGTTGTAGGCCGCCACCTGCGCCCGCCGGGCCACCCGCTCCACCGGCCTCAGCGCCTCGCCCCGCGCCGCCATCTCGGACGCGCTGACCGCGCCCCCGTGCCCGTGGTCGTACGCCAGGTCGATCAGCAGGCCCACCCGCTGGGCCAGCTCCAGGACCCGTACCGCACGCGGCGGATACCCCGGCGCCAGGACCTCGCGACCCGCCTCCGCCCGCGCCCGGTAGGCGTCCCGCGCCGCGTCCGCCACCGGACCCGAGCCCGCCACGTCCAGTCGCGTCAGGACCACCGTCGCCTCCCGCAGCGCCTCCGCCAGCTCCCGCTCGGCCTCGCCCAGCGACGGCACGTCCGCGGGCGGAGCCTCCCGCACCGGCAGACAGTGCCAGACCACCTCCACGTGCACGTCCCCCTCGGGACCCGCCTCCGTGACCTCCGGCACCAGACCGTACGGCGCGCCGAAACCCACCACCGCCTCCTCCGACTCCAGCGCCCGCGCGTTGAAGTCCGGCGGCCCGCTCAGCCCCAGCGGATGCCCCGGCGCCGGCAGCGCCACCCGCCACCCGGTCACCCCCAGCCGCCGCAGCCGGCCGAGCGCCAGGGTCAGCCCGACCCGCCCCGCCTCGCCCGGCAGCCCCTCCACGCGGTGCACCGCGTCGTCCCCGACGATCGCCTGCACCGCCTCGTCCGGCGATACCGATCCGGCCAACAGGGCGTTCCCCCAAGCGGCCAGGCGTCCTGAGCGTGGTTCCGAAAGCATGCCCACAGCCTAGGTCGTCTCCCTAGGCCGCAACCGGCGAAGCCCCGACCGGTCCACGCCCCCCCGCACCCGGCCCCTCCCGCCCCCTCCCGCCGCCCCCGGCGGGGCCGGAGCGGCCCCAGGGCCCACCTGAGGACCGGCACGCCCGGCGAGTGGCGTAGGTTTTCCCTGGACGCCGCGCCCACCGGCGCAAGGCGACGACCCGACTCGACCGCAAGGGGAGACAACGCGCTCATGAGCGATGTACTGGAGCTGGTGGACGTATCCGTGGTCCGCGACGGACGGGCTCTGGTGGACGATGTCTCGTGGTCGGTCAAGGAGGGCGAGCGCTGGGTCATCCTCGGCCCCAACGGCGCCGGCAAGACCACCCTCCTCAACCTCGCCTCCAGCTACCTCTTCCCGAGCACCGGCACCGCACGGGTCCTCGGCGAGCAGCTCGGCGGCGTGGGCACCGACGTCTTCGACCTCCGCCCCCGCATCGGCATGGCCGGCATCGCCATGGCGGAGAAGCTCCCCAAGCGCCAGACGGTCCTGCAGACCGTCCTCACCGCCGCGTACGGCATGACCGCCACCTGGCACGAGGACTACGACGCCGTCGACGAGGACCGCGCCCGCGCCTTCCTCGACCGGCTCGGCATGACCGAGTACCTGGACCGCAAGTTCGGCACCCTCTCCGAGGGCGAGCGCAAGCGCACCCTCATCGCCCGTGCGATGATGACCGACCCGGAGCTCCTCCTCCTCGACGAGCCCGCCGCCGGACTCGACCTCGGCGGCCGCGAGGACCTGGTCCGCCGCCTCGGCCGCCTCGCCCGCGACCCGTACGCCCCCTCCATGATCATGGTCACCCACCATGTCGAGGAGATCGCCCCGGGCTTCACCCACGTGCTGATGATCCGCCAGGGCAAGGTCCTCGCCGCGGGCCCCATGGAGACCGAGCTCACCTCCCGCAACCTCTCGCTCTGCTTCGGCCTGCCGCTCGTCGTCGAACACGTCGGCGACCGCTACACCGCCCAGGGCCTCCCGCTCAAGTGACCACCGCCCAGCGGTAGTCGGCTGGTCCTCCGGAACACGGGCGTCGCGCCCCCGCACAGGGCCGCGCCCTGTCCCCGGAGTTCCCGCCGCCCTACCATGACCACGTGGACATCGACGCGTGGGTCTGGTGGCTGATCGGCGCGGTCGGACTCGGCATTCCGCTGGTCCTGACCGCGATGCCCGAATTCGGCATGTTCTCCGTCGGCGCGATCGCCGGAGCCGTGACCGCCGGTCTCGGCTTCGGCATCGTCGCCCAAGTGGTCGTCTTCGTCGTCGTCTCGGTGGCGCTCCTCGCCGTGGTCCGCCCCATCGCGGCCCGGCACCGCAACGGACCGCCCCGGCACGCCAGCGGCATCGACGCCCTGAAAGGCCGTCAGGCCGTCGTCACCGAACGGGTGGACGGCAGCGGCGGCCGCATCAAGCTCGCCGGCGAGATCTGGTCCGCCCGCGCACTCGACTCCGGGCAGAGCTTCGAACCGGGCGCGCAGGTCGACGTCGTCGACATCGACGGGGCGACCGCCGTGGTCATGTGACCGAACGTCCCACGCGACGGCCCCCCGTCTGGGAAACTCGATCATCGAACTCAACCCGGCAGTGAACCGGCAGCGAAGGGCACGGGGAACACGATGTCAGCAGTCATCATCGTCCTGATCATTCTGGTGGTGCTTGTCTTCATCGCCCTGATCAAGACGATCCAGGTCATCCCGCAGGCGAGCGCCGCGATCGTGGAACGCTTCGGCCGCTACACCCGTACGCTCAACGCCGGCCTGAACATCGTCGTCCCGTTCATCGACTCCATCCGCAACCGCATCGACCTGCGCGAGCAGGTCGTGCCCTTCCCGCCCCAGCCGGTGATCACCCAGGACAACCTGGTCGTCAACATCGACACCGTCATCTACTACCAGGTCACCGACGCCCGGGCCGCCACCTACGAAGTCGCCAGCTACATCCAGGCGATCGAGCAGCTCACCGTCACCACCCTGCGCAACATCATCGGCGGCATGGACCTGGAGCGGACCCTCACCTCCCGCGAGGAGATCAACGCCGCCCTGCGCGGCGTCCTCGACGAGGCCACCGGCAAGTGGGGCATCCGCGTCAACCGCGTCGAGCTCAAGGCCATCGAGCCGCCGACCTCCATCCAGGACTCGATGGAGAAGCAGATGCGCGCCGACCGCGACAAGCGCGCCGCGATCCTCACCGCCGAGGGCATCCGCCAGTCCCAGATCCTCACCGCCGAAGGCGAGAAGCAGTCCGCGATCCTCCGCGCCGAGGGTGAGGCCAAGGCCGCCGCCCTGCGCGCCGAGGGCGAGGCCCAGGCCGTGCGCACGGTCTTCGAGGCCATCCACGCCGGAGACCCGGACCAGAAGCTTCTCTCGTACCAGTACCTCCAGATGCTCCCGAAGATCGCCGAGGGCGACGCCAACAAGCTCTGGATCGTCCCCAGCGAGATCGGCGACGCCCTCAAGGGGCTCTCCGGAGCCTTCGGCAACCTCGGCGGCGGGGTCCCCGGCTTCAACACGGGCACCGTCCCCGGCAGCCGCACCGGCTCGGGCGTCGAGCGCCGCGAAGAACCCCCGGTTGACTGACACCTACACGCAATCGTGCATGATCGGTGTGAGCCCCTCGACCCCGACGACGTCCGGGCGGGGAGGCGACACACCGACCATGTGAGGAGATGGCGTTGTCCATCTGGGAGATCCTGGCGGTCTTCGCCGCCGGCGTCGGCGCCGGCACCATCAACACCATCGTCGGATCGGGAACGCTGATCACGTTCCCGGTCCTCCTCCTCACCGGCCTCCCCCCGGTCACGGCCACCGTCTCCAACGCCCTCGGCCTCATCCCGGGCTCCATCAGCGGCGCCATCGGCTACCGCGCGGAACTCAAGGGCCAGCGCCGCCGGATCCTCCGCCTCGGCACGGTCGCCGCCACCGGCGGTCTCGCCGGCGCCGTCCTGCTGCTGATGCTCCCGCCCCGGGCGTTCGAGACGATCGTCCCCGTCCTCGTCGGCCTGGCCCTGGTCCTCGTCGTCCTCCAGCCGCGCCTCTCCAAGGCCGTCCAGGCCCGCCGCGCACGCACCGGCACCCACGGAGATCCCGACGGCGGCCCCCTCCTGCTGACCGGCCTGCTCCTCGCCAGCGTCTACGGCGGCTACTTCACCGCGGCCCAGGGAATCATCTACCTCTCCCTCATGGGGATGCTCCTGGCGGACACCCTCCAGCGCCTCAACGCCGTCAAGAACGTCCTCGCCGCGATCGTCAACAGCATCGCCGCGCTCTTCTTCCTCTTCGTCGCCACCTTCGACTGGACCGCCGTCCTCCTCATCGCCGTCGGCTCGGCCATCGGCGGGCAGATCGGAGCCAAGGTCGGCCGCCGCCTCCCGGCACCCGTCCTGCGCGGATTCATCGTGGTCGTCGGCACCGCCGCGATCGTCCAGCTCCTCCTGCGCTGAACGACGCGGGGCCCGCCCCCGAGGAGAGGGGCGGGCCCACACGCGTACGTCCGTCAGGAATCAGGCGGCCGTGGTCCCGAGCCACGCCGGAAGCTCCGACCGCTCACCGGCCCGCATCGCCAGCAGCATCGCGTCGGCCGGCGTCGGCACGAACGGCTCGTGCAGCAGCGGCATCCCCGCCTGCTCCGGAGTCCGGTCCGCTTTGCGGTGATTGTCCTCGGCGCAGGACGCCACCGTGTTCAGCCAGCTGTCCGCACCCCCCTGCGCCCGCGGCACCACATGGTCCACGGTCGTCGCGCGCCTCCCGCAGTACGCGCACCGGTGCTGGTCCCGTACCAGCACACCCCGCCTCGACCACGGAGCCTGTCTTCGGAACGGCACCCGGACGTAGCGGCAGAGTCTGATCACCCGGGGAACCGGTATGTCGACGGCGGCGGCACGCATGCGGAGACCGGGATGCTCCTGCTCGACGACGGCCTTGTCCTGAAGGACGAGCACCACCGCACGGTTGAGTGTGACCGTCGACAGCGGCTCGAAGCTCGCGTTCAGTACCAGGGTGTCCCGCACTGTGCCCACCTCCCGTGTGCCGGCCCGGCCCCCTCGTGGGCCTGGGCTTGGATCAACTCTGGCCGGGCGCGCCGGGTTGGACAACGCAATATCCGTGCACAACGAAAAGTGCCCGCTTCTGATCTCTCCAAGACCAGAAGCGGGCAAACAACAAACGAACGCTCAGCTCTCCGCGGGAGCCGTGTACTCGGAGATCAACTGCGCACGTCCCAGGGTGTGGAACCGCAGGTTGAAGCCCACCGCGGCCGGAGAGGCGTCCGCGTCGGGACCGAGCTTCTCCGAGTCCACCGCGTACACGGTGAAGACGTAGCGGTGGTTCTCACCGGCCGGGGGAGCGGCGCCGCCGAAGTCCCGCGAGCCGTAGTCGTTGCGCACCTGCACGGCACCCGCCGGCAGCCCCTCGAACGACCTCGAGCCCGCGCCCGCCGGCAGCTCGGTGACCGTGGCCGGGATGTCGAACACCACCCAGTGCCAGAAACCGCTGCCCGTCGGCGCGTCCGGGTCGAAGCAGGTGACGGCGAAGGACTTCGTCCCCGCCGGGAACCCCTCCCAGCTCAGGTGCGGCGAGGTGTTCCCCTCCGCGTACACCTGAGCCGCCTTCAGCACACCGCCCGCCACGATGTCGTCGCTCACCACGGTGAACGCCGGCACCGGCGGATGGAAGTCGTGAGGGAGCGGCGCCCTCTTGCCCTCGGACACGTCTGAACCTCCGTATCGCCTGATGCAGTACGCGGCCGAGCCTAGAGCCAGTTCCGCTTACCGCCGACGTCGGCGAGCCACTGGTTGAGGTAAGCCGCCCAGTCGGTGGTGTGGAAACCGTCCAGGCCCACCTTGAAGGAACGGAACGAGTCGCTGCTCTCGCTGAACAGGCCGGGCTTCTTGTCCATCTCCAGGACGACGTCCATCTCGCGGTCGTCCGCCACGAAGCTGACCTCGACCTGGTTGAGACCGCGGTACTGCTGCGGCGGGAAGAACTCGATCTCCTGGTAGAACGGCAGCTTCTGCCGGGTCCCGCGGATGTGACCGCGCTCCATGTCGGCGCTCTTGAAGCGGAAGCCGAGCTGGAGGAAGGCGTCCAGGATCGCCTGCTGCGCCGGCAGCGGGTGGACGTTGATCGGGTCCAGGTCACCGGAGTCCACCGCGCGGGCGATCTCCAGCTCGGTGGTCACACCGATGTTCATCCCCCGCAGCTGCTGTCCGGCGATCGCCGTGACCGGGGTCTCCCACGGGATCTCGAAGCCGAACGGGACGACGTGGACCGCGCCGGCCTTCACCTCGAAGGCACCGCCGAGCCGCACCTTGACGAACTCGATGTCCTGCTTCGTCTCCTGGTCGCCGCCCTCGACCTCGACCCGCGCCTGGAGCCCCACGGACAGCCCCTCGATCTGCTGGTCGACCGAGCCGCCCTGGATCCGCACCTCACCCTGGACGACCCCGCCCGGTACGACGTTCTCCTCGGTGAGCACGGTCTCCACGGACGCACCACCGGCGCCCAGGCTCGCGAGCAGCTTCTTGAAACCCATGTCCACTCCTTCTTGGTCCTGACCCCTACATACGCGCGACGACCGTAGCCGGTTCCCCACCGCTTCCCGGTGATCACCAGTACGCTCGGACGCCATGAGCGAGAGCCCCGACCGTACGCCGCTCCCGCGGGACTTCTACGACCGCCCCGTTCTGGAGGTCGCCCCCGACCTTCTGGGCCGCACCCTGGTGAGAACGACGGAGGCCGGCCCCATCGAACTCCGTCTGACGGAGGTGGAGGCGTACGCCGGCGAGATCGACCCCGGCTCGCACGCCTTCCGCGGCCGCACGGCCCGCAACGCGGTCATGTTCGGCCCGCCCGGACACGCGTACGTCTACTTCACCTACGGCATGTGGCACTGCCTCAACCTGGTGTGCGGTCCGGAGGGCCGCGCGAGCGGGGTCCTGCTGCGGGCGGGCGAGGTCCTGGTCGGCGCGGAGCAGGCCCGGAAGCGTCGACTCTCGGCCCGATACGACAAGGAACTGGCCAAGGGCCCGGCCCGCCTGGCGACCGCACTCGACGTGGCCCTCTCCCTGAACGGCACGGACGCCTGCGCCGGCCCGGACTCCCCGCTGACCGTCCTCACCGGGACCCCTCCAGCCGCTGACCTGGTCAGGAGCGGCCCCCGCACCGGAGTGGGCGGCGAGGGAGCCCCGCACCCCTGGCGCTTCTGGATCGACGAGGACCCGACGGTGAGCCCCTACCGTGCCCATGTGCCCCGCAAGAGGTCCTCTTGACGCGACTTGACCCGGGTGCTGGACACGCCTAATGTAGTCCGAGCCGCAGGAACCGGGCAGTGCTTGTTCGAGCACCTCGGAGCGGCCATCCAACTACCTACAGCGAACCCCAGCAGGGGCGGATTTCGGCGTACCGCAATCCGATCCGAATGACTCGATTATGAGTCACCACGGAATTCGGCTAAAGTAGTGAACACGCCGAAAGGCAAGGCCCCAATCGGCCACCGGAAACAAAATCCGAACCGGAAACGGAACGGAAATCGGATCTGGTAAGGTTGGAAACACGAAAGACCGAAGGGAAAAAGCCCGGAGGAAAGCCCGAGAGGGTGAGTACGAAGGAAGCGTCCGTTCCTTGAGAACTCAACAGCGTGCCAAAAATCAACGCCAGATTAGTTGAT